>JBDSIY010000001.1:0-28999 GCA_039917735.1 Novosphingobium sp.
TACGCTCGACATGAGCGGGTGGTGCAGCTGACGTCATCCCGCATTAAGCTGGATCGACCGGCGTCCCCACGCCGACCGCGTCTTTCCACACCACCGCCTGCGCGGCCTTCATGCAGTTCGCTTCGACATCCCACACGAGCGTAGGCGACCCATGCAGCACCCAGCCTTGCGCTAGCACCTCGGAGACCCGTTCGCAAAAGGCGCGGTCGTCCCTGCCGGTGAGCAGGCGGTAGACGGGGCGATCGTCGGGCGGAGCGGACATGGCGACTTCCTTGTCGGTTCGAGGACTATCGCGCCGGCTCGGACGCACCGTCGGACGGATTTGCGACAGTCTGGGGACTGGGCGAGGCCGACGGACGGCCCTGCGTGATCATCTCGGCCGCCTCGCTCAGCATGCGGGCCTCGCCGGCACCCGCGGGGCCGGGCGCGCCCGCATCGTCGCCCGATCCGCAAGCGGCGAGCGCCAGGCTCGCAATGATTGCCCAACCCCCTCTCATCGCGGCTTCAACGCCATCGGCATAAGCGGGTGCCAGCCGATGCGATTGGTGGCGAAGCCGGTGGCGTCGCCGCGCACCAGCGACCAGCGCAGCGGCGACTTGGCGATCGGGATGAAAACATTGGCGGCGGTCAACGATGCCGCTGCCTCGCGCAGCAGCCGCGAGCGGTCGTCGGGGCTGGAAACGACGCGGACCTGATCCATCAGCGCGTCGGCCCCGGCGTCACACAGGCTGCGCCGCACCCCGCAGTTGAAACGATTGAGGAACCAGGCGGCGCGGGCGTAGCGCGCATTCTCGTCGACCAGCCGCAAGTCGGCATCCGCTGCCTCAGCGACCCGAAGCGCCGACAGGCCGATCGCGGCGAAATCCTGTCGCAAGCGGTCGAAGATCAGGTCGGAGCCGGGTCCATCCGGCAGGGCGATACGCAGCCGGTCCCACCCCGCCCGCGCAGCGCCGCCGGCCCGCCAGCGCTGCACCACGCCGCGCGCCTGACGTCTGCGCTCATCGAGGCTGACCCCGCTCCAGCGCTCGCCAGCCATCGCGTCCGCATCCTCGACCTCGGACGGAATGACCCTAGTGGACGGCATCCAACCGCCGACGCCAAAGGCCTGGACCAGCGCATCGCGGTCGATCGCCATAGCAAGAGCCTCGCGATTGTTCGGCGTTTCCAGGAAACCGGCACCATCGACGACGACCAGCCCGAACAGGCCAAGCACCGGATCGAGCCGGATCGTGCCGCGGCTGATGCCGAGAGCGCCGGCGAGCGGAAACTGCTGGGCGCGGCCGCCGAGCACCAGGTCGCAGCCGCCGCTGCTGAAGCGCCGCACCGCCGCCTCGGCCGGCAAGGCGACGAGCTTCAGCTGCCGCACCCGTTTCGACCAATTCCTGACCGCCGGCAGACCGAGCCGCTCAGGATCGATCGGCGCAAGCGTGGCGGCGTCGCCGCTGCGCGCAAGCTGCATCGGGCCGGCGCCGCTGCCGCGATTGATCAGCCCAAGCTCTGGTTGGGCGAGCAGCTGGAGCAGATCGGGCAGCGGTTGCCGCAGCCGGATCTCGATCACCCGCCCCGCCATCGTCCGGATGTCGTCGATCACGGCAAGATCCAGCGCCAGCGGGCTGCCCTTCAGGCGGGCGATGGCCTCGCGCAGCGCCAGCCTCGCCGATTGCGCGGTGATCTCCCGTCCGTCCCTCCACCTGCCGTCGCGCAGGCGGAAAATGTAGCTTTGGCCGTCGTCGAGCACGATCCAGCGGTCAGCCAGCGCCGGGATGACGCGGCCGTCGGCGTCGAAGGCGACCAAACCCTCGGCAGTCGCCGCGCGCACCAGCTGGTCGGGCGACGCGAGCCTGCCGCCGTGCTGGAACAGCGAGCCGCGCTCACCGATGGCGACGATCTCGACGGTGGCGTCGTTATCGGAACTACAACCGCCAGCGAGCAGCGCCACCGCCAGGACGGCAAGCCTCGCGGTCAGAGAAGATGCGGCGGGCATGGCGGCACGGCCTGCCCGAGATCGGCGGCTTTGTCCATTTGGCTGGCGAACGCGCGCCGGCCGGCCGGGATCAAAGCTTTCGCGCGCCAGGCCCCTGGGCCACCGCCGACAGCGGCGGCCGAACATAGCGCGGCGTATGCTCGCCGTCGCGCAGCGGCGCGCGCGCGGTATGAGGATCGATGGCATCGCGAAAGGCGACGCCGAAGCGGCTCTCCCGCACCCAGGCCACGCAACCCTCGACCCAGCCAATGTTGCGGATTTTGACGCGCACGGTGCTGCCGCGCGGCACGTGAACGGGTCCCTCGCCCATCATCCCCCCCGGCGACAGATTGCGGACCTTGATCCGCTCTTCGCCATCCCGCCCGTCGATGCGCAGCTCGGCAAGCAGGAACAGGCTGTCGCGAGAGATCTGCCTCTGTTCGATCATGTGCATCCCCACTCCGGATGGCTGCGTCGGCAACCGGACCAATGCCCGCGATAGCTCTGCCGCCGCGCATCGGGAGAATAGGTCGTTAAGGTAAACAGAATGCTAACCAGCCGTGCGCCTTTCGCGGGCGACGGTGCCGAAACAGGACGAAGCTACAGCCGCCGCGGATCGACCACCGTGCGCACCGGCGCGCCCGGTTCGGCCATGCCGGCGATTGCCGGCGCGACGCCGGACAGGCCGATGCCCGTGCCGAGCCATGGCGTCACGTCGATGCTGCCATCGGCGATCGCCCGCAGCGCCAGCTCCATGTCCTGTGCCTCCTCACCGCCTGCGAACTGGAGGGTGAGCCGCTTGTTCTGGGCGGCGAAGACGAACATCCGCTCCTCCTCCATGCAATAGCCGCCCATGACGATCCGGCCGTCGAAGGGCGCGGATTCGACCAGCTGCTGGAGCATGCCGGGCCGGCCGACGCATTCGTAGATCAGGCTCGCCCGCATGCCGCCGAAGTCCGTCAGCGGCGCATAGGGCGAGGTCTCGCGCGGATCGAGCGCGACATCGGCGCCCATCGCCACGGCGAGCGCGCGCCGGTCAGCGTGGAAGTCGGCGGCGACGATCGGGGCGACGCCCATCAGCTTCAGCCCGGCGATAACGCCGAGGCCGATCGCGCCGCAGCCGATCACCAGCGCCACCTCGCCCTTGTCCGGCCGGCCCCGCCGCGCGTGCTCAAGGCCGACAGCGAGCGGCTCGATCAACGCGGCGTGCTCATCGGGAATGCCGTCGGGCACTTCAAGGATGAAATCCTCGTCGAGCAGCATCAGCTCGCCGAAGCCGCCCGGGCATTCGTGGCTGTAGCCGACCACCGCGCGGGCGCCGCCCTGCCGCATGATCGGCACGGACGTCACCCGGCGACCCGGCTTCACCGCCCGCCGGCTGCCCGGCCCATAGTCGAGCACCTCGCCGACATACTCGTGCCCGGGCACGAACGGCCGGGCGAAGTCGAGCGCCGCATAGGGTCCGCCAAGCCGGCGCGAAAGGTCGATGATGTTCTGCCCGGCGTGGAGAAAGTGCTGGTCGGAAGCGCAGAGCCCGCAGGCGTGGGTGCGGACGAGCGCCTGGCCCTTGCCCGGCACCGGATCGGGCATCTCGCCGACCGAGACCGCGCCGTTTACGATATAGGCGGCCTTCATGCTGTCCTCCTTACGCCGCTACCGACGTCACATCGCGCAAGCGCGGCATCGTCTGTTCGAGCAGCCTGAGGCTCTTCCAGCCCTCGTCGGGCGAAAGGCCGCCCAGCAGCGGCTGGAAGCCGATCTGACCGCCGTCGGGGACGGTCCGCACGCGCTCGACGAGCTGGTCGGGCGTCCACGCGACGAAGAGCCCGGCCCGGCGCAATACCGCCGGATCGGTCAGCCCCTTGAACGGCGAGCTGGTCGCGTCTCCCTCCGCCGCCGCCCATTTCGCGTATTCGGTGATGACATGGACGGCGTGGCGCTCGATCGCCGCCCAGCCCTCGTCGGGATCCTCGCAAAGATGGATGCTGGTCGGCATGCCGGGCACCGGGCGATAGTGACGGCGCGGGGCCCGGCCGTGCCTGGCGCATTCCTCAAGATAGAGATCGACAAGCTCGAGCTTCATCGGGCCGAAGCCGACATCGAAGCGCGCCGCGCGCCGCGCCGTCGCCGCGACCCCGCCCCCGACCAGGATGATGTCCTCCGGCGCCTGCACCGGCAGCGGCCGGACGAAGATCGGACGCCCGTCCTTTTCGAAGCGCTCCCCTTTCAGCGCGCGCAAAATGATCTCGATGCCGTCATCGAGCAACCTGGCGCGGTCCTTCAACGACTTGCCGAACATAGCGAACTCGAACGGAACATAGCCGGCGCCGAAGATCACGCTCAGCCTGCCGTTGCTCATTAGATCGACCAACGC
Source organism: Novosphingobium sp. (assembly GCA_039917735.1). Lineage (GTDB taxonomy): Bacteria > Pseudomonadota > Alphaproteobacteria > Sphingomonadales > Sphingomonadaceae > Novosphingobium. The sequence goes on from JBDSIY010000001.1 coordinate 4,338, forward strand.
GATCTGCTCGGCGATCTCGACCGGATCGTGCAGCGGCAGGATAACCGCGCCGAGGAGGAAGCGGATGCGGCTCGTCACCGCCGCCATCCCGCCGGCGAGCGTGAACGGCTGCGGCAGATAGCCGTCATCGGAGCCGTGGTGCTGCATGAGGCCGATGTGATCGGCGCCGATCGTGTCGGCGAAAGCGGCCATCTCGATCGCGGCGCGATAGAGTTCATGCGCGGGCGTTGCCCATTCGGGGGCGCGCATGTCGAAGGATATATTGACGTTGACGGCGTTCATCGCGGCTTCTCCAGCACGGCGTATGACGGATCGTTCCGGTCGCGGCGCGCGCGCGGGTGCTCGCGAATCGGCGTGACTTCGCGCACCTCGTCGAAGTCGATGACGCATTCGCGCTTATCGATCGCCCAGCGCCCCTCGCGCTTCGACCAGCTATCGATGTAGCGTGCCCAAATCTGGTGCTGCATGATGCGCCCGTCCTCGACGCGCTGGCGCAGCGTCGCAGTGACATAGGCTTCGCTCCCCGCCTTATCGGCCGCCAGTTCGAGGACAACGTTGGTCACCTGATGCGAGTGGTGGAGGAATTTGCGGTGTTCCTCGCAGATGAAGTCGATCCAGCCGCGGCCGGTGCCGTCGTAAGCCGGGAAAGCTACGGTCGCGTCCACATGGAACACGCGGTGGCCAAGCGGCACGTCGAGCCGGTCGACCGAACGGCAATAGCGGTATATCTGCTCGATGATCGCCAGCCGATCGGCCGGAGCGCCTTCAGCGGCGCTGTCTCCGCCCGCGCTCACGCCGTACCCACGAACGCATAGGAGGGGTCGGTGCGGTCGCGCGTGAAGCGCAGCGCGCGGCCCATCGGCGTCACTTCGCGGATCTCCTCATGGTCGAACACCACCTCTCGCCGGGTGATTTTCCAGCACCCGTCACGCCGCTCCCAGGCGTCGAGGTAGCGCGCCCATATGCCCATTTGGAAAAGCTTGCCGGCGCGTTCCTGCCGCATCGTTCCGGTTACGTAGGCTTCGCTGCCGGCGGAGTCTCCGTCAAGCGCGATCAGGATGTTGGTGATCTGGTGCGAATGGCCGAGCAACTGGCCGTGATGGGCGCAAATCGTGTCGATCACCCCCTTGCCCGGCCCCTGATAATACTCAGCGCCGTAATCGGCGACGGCGTCGTCGTGCCAGATCGAGTGGCCGAGCGGAATGTCGAGCCGATCGACCGCGCGGCAGTAGCGATAGATCTGTTCGGTGATCGCCTGCTTGTCGATCACGGCCTGGAGCGCGAATTCGTCGATCATGCCTCGGCCTTTACATAAGAGCGCATCATCGCCTCGATTCCGACGATTCGCGCGCGCCGGTCGGCCGCCGAAGTGGCCGACATGCCGGCTTGATCGTCGTCCTCGCCCCAGTTGCAGATCGGGCCGTGGGGCAGCCGGGCAAGGCCGAGAGCCGCCACATCCTCCGGCCGCGCCATGCCCTCGGGGATCGGCTGGCCGCTCAGCTCCAGCGAGCGGCGGTGCGCCGGCGTGTCGGTGCGGCTGAGCACCAGGTTGAGTACATCGACTCCATGAGGCCGAAGCTCGGCCCAAAGGCCCTCGGCGAAGGCGAGGACGAAAGCCTTCGATCCGCAATAGGCCGCGATGCCGGGCAGCCCGCCGTAGCACGCGCCCGAACCGACGAGGACAATCCCGCCGCGCCCGCGCTTTGCCATCGCCCCCGCGAAGGCGTGGCAGCAGCGCATCGTCGTCATGATGTTGAGATTGACCAGTTCCTCCCAGTCGCCCGCCTCGGCGTGGAGAAAGTTCGCGCCGACGGTGTCCGCCCCGGCGTTGGCGATGAACAACCCGACCTCGCGCTCCGCCGCCGCCGCTGCCACGCGCTCGCCCGCGCCGGGCCGCGCCAGATCGATGGCGGCGGTAACGCATTCGCCGCCCTTCGCGCTAATCTCGTCAGCCAGTGCGCGCAGCGGCTCCTCGCGCCGGGCCACCAGAATCAGCTTGAGGCCGCGCCCGGCCAACTCGCGGGCGAAGGCTGCGCCGGTGCCTTCGGACGCGCCGGTGATGAGCGCCCACGGGCCAAAGCGCGATGCGAATGCGGTGGTATCCATCGTCTTTGCGGCCTCTCCCAAGGCGTCTGTCGCACAGACTGGCAGCCTGCGGCGATTTGTCCAGAGCGCCCGCCCGCCCCCTCTCCCCCTAAAGGGTGAGAGGGCCTTTCAAGCCGGCACCGCGTCCAGATAGCCGGCCAGCTTCGGCACCTCGGCCAGGGCGCGGAGCGCGTCGTTGAGGTGGGTGCAGCCTTGCGGGCCGCGCAACTGGGCGAGCACCTCGGCGCGGATGTCGTCGAGCCGCGCGCCGATCAGCCGCTCGGTGTTGTGGATGGCACCCGGGCACTCGGAAAAGGGCAGGATCCGCGCTTCGGGATCGAGCATCAGGATTTCCAGCGATTCGGCGTCGACGCTGGCGCTCAGCCGGTACTCGTGGATCGCGGACCGGCCGCCGCCCGGCCGGGGCGCGCTGTCCTGAAAAGCGGAGTCGATGTGGATGACGCCCGCCTCGTCGTCACGGCTGACGTCGATACGCCGGGCTCGGCGGAACCCGGGACCGGGGGCCGTGGGGAACTCGTGCCAGCCCTCAGGATCGGCCGGGTTGCGCAGCTCCCCGGCGTCGGCGGTGCCGACCGAACCCGGCGCAAGGTCCTCTCGCGTGCCGCTGTTGCCCGGCTGCAGCCCCCAGCAGACGCCCTCGCGCGCTTTGTTCATCTTTTCGAGCTGGTCGGCAGGGATGCGCTGGCGCATTTGCACCGCCCAGTCGGGGTCCCAGTTCGCCCAGGCCCAGCTCGAGACCAGTGCCACGCCCGAAATGTCGTCGAGCAGCAGATAGAGCGGCGCGCCGGTGGTGATCAGCTCGGGCATGACCTCGCGCAGCACCATGCGCAGATGGTTGCCGCCGCGCTGGCCGACCAGCTGCCCCAGCCTGGCCGGCTCGGGATAGGCGCTGATCGCCTTGACCTCCTTGTCGAAATCGAGCGTCGCCTGCATCGAGGCGGCGTCGAGCACGCGGCCAGGTCCGCCGGAAGGCGGCGTGAAAAAATCGCGCGCCCGGCCGATAAACCGCCGGTTGCCTTCCGCGCCGTCGGGCCAGCTGACATCGATGCTGGACGTCCGGCGCACCGATGCGGCCGGGCGCAAGGGAGCGGGGTTCGCGGTGGTCCGCGGCGGAGGGGGGTAATGTGCGCTTGCCATGGCTTGCCACTGTTCTCCGATTCACCGCGGCTATCAAGTCGGATCGCTAACCCTGACAAGTAATTTGCCGACATGGTCGTGGCCGGAGAACACGGAGGCGAATGCGGCAGGCGCGGAGTCGATGCCTTCGACGACCGCTTCCGGGAAGCGGATTTTGCCGTCCCTCATCCATGCGGCGATGTCGTCGAGCCCCTTCTGCCCGGCGAAGATCCCGGCGAAGCCCTTGATCTCCAGCCCCTTGGCCATGATCTGCCGATAGAAGCCAGGCAAATGGTCGGGGCCCGGGCCCTCCACGCCGACGCCGTAATAGGCGATGTAGCCGCACATCGGCATCCGCGCGCCGCGCTTGAGCAGCGGTAGCACCGCCAGCGTAACATCACCGCCGACGTTCTCGAAATAGACGTGCGCGCCTTCCGGCAGCGCGGCCCGAAGCTCGTCGGCGAAGTCGGGCGCCTTGTAATCGACGGCGGCGTCGAAGCCGATTTCGAGCAACGCCCTGCATTTCTCCCCGCCACCGGCGATGCCGACCACCCGCGCGCCAAGCGCCTTGGCGATCTGCCCGGCGATCGAACCGACCGCGCCGCCTGCTGCCGAGATCACGATGGTCTCGCCCGCCTTCAGCCGGCCGACGTTGACTACGCCCTCGTAAGCGGTCTGCCCCGGCCCGCCGAGCGCGCCCAGCGCGGTCGAGACGGGCGCGAGCGACGGATCGAGCTTGCGGGGCGGCCCGCGATAATCGCTTTTGTCAGGGGCGACGGCGCAGTATTCGGACCAGCCGGTGCGGCCCTCGACATAGTCACCAACACCGTAGTCGGGGTGGTTGGAGGCGACCACCTGCGACACCGCCGGTCCGACCATCACCGCGCCCAGCTCCATGCGGCTCGCCCCCGAAAGCAGCGTCTCGTCGAGCGAGAAGCGGATCAGCGGGTCGACGGCGATGAACAGCGTCTTGAGCAGGATCTCGCCCTCACCCGCTTCGGGCACCGGCACCTCCTCGACGCGGAAGTCCTCGGCTTTGGGATTGCCCCTGGCGTAGGCGGCCAGCACCACCTGCTTCATCGTGCCGCTCATGCTCAACCGCCGACCTTGCGGCCTGCGGTCAGCCCTCCGTCCACCGGCAGGTTGACCCCGGTGATGTTCGAGGCAAGCTCCGAGCAGAGGAACAGCGCCGCCGCCGCGGTGTCGCGCGGGTCGATCGGCTTGCCGAGCGGATGCGCCTTGCCCATGCTGTCGAGGATGCGGTCCCGATGCTCGCCGGCGGGGTCCATGCCGGCATAATGGGTGAGCATGCCGCCCGGGCAGACCGAATTGACCCGGATCCCTTGGTCCGCGACCTCGATCGCCAGCGCGCGGGTGAGGTTGACCACCGCGCCCTTGGTGGCGCCATAGAGCACGCCGCCGTACCCCATCATCCCCGCGACCGAGGCGGTGTTGACGATGCACCCGCCGCCTCCCTGCTTTTCGAACTGGCGGATCGCTGCCTGGCAGCCATACACGACGCCGTTGACGTTGACGTCCTCGACCCGCTTCATCTCCTCGGGGTCGCATTCGATCAGGCTGCGCAATCCCTTGCCTGGCAGCGGGCTGATGGTGATGCCAGCGTTGTTGTAGATGATGTCGATCCGGCCGAAGCTCTCGACCGCCGCCGCCACCGCCGCGTCGACCGCAGCGGGATCGGCGACGTTGCACGCGACGGCCTTCGCCTCGCCTTCACCCGCTTCGGCGAGCCGCACCGATTCCTCGGCGTTGCGCAGATTGATATCGGCGGCGATCACCTTGGCGCCATGTTCGGTCCACAGCTTGACGGCGGCGCGGCCGACACCCGATCCGGCGCCGGTGATCACGGCGACCTTGCCTTCCAGAAGTCCTTGCATGTGATCTCCCTTAGCGTCGGCCTTAAGGCCGACCTTACCCAACACACCGTCCGTCCTGAGCTATCTGAAAGCACGGTTGTGACATTCACACGCCCAGATTGAATGTCGTCAGCATCTGGAATTCGCGCAGCCCTTCCCTGCCGCGCTCCCGGCCGAGGCCGCTCATCCTTATGCCGCCGCCGCTGGCATAGCTCGACATCACCGCGCCGTTGACGTTGACCGCGCCGCTCCGGATTCGCAGCCCCACGTCGAGCGCCTTGACCCTGTCGAGCCCGTGCACCCAGCCCGAAAGGCCGAACCGGGAATCATTGGCCATCTCCACCGCGTGGTCGAGGTCGCGATAGCCGATGACGCCGATCACCGGGCCGAAGATTTCTTCCTGCGCGGCCGGATTCTGGTTGTCGGGCAGGTCGAGCACGGTCGGCTCGAAATAGAAGCCGCGGTCCATGTTCGCCGGGCGTTTGCCGCCGGTGACGACCCGTCCCCCTGCCGCGATGGCCGCCTCGGTGAAATGCTCGCAGCGGGCGCGCTGGGCGGCGCTGATCACCGGGCCAAGTTGCGTCTCCGGGTCGCTTGCGGAGCCGATCTTCACATGCGCCACCGCCGCCGCCATCGCTTCGAGCACGCGCGGCTTGGCCTCCTCGGGCACGAACACACGGGTGCCAAGGACGCAGCCCTGCCCGGCGTGCGCGGTGCAGACCGAATAGGCCGCCGAGCCCGCGCGGTCGGCCGAATCGGGCAGATAGATCTGCGCCGACTTGCCGCCGAGCTCCAGCACCAGCCGCTTCAGCGTCGGCGCCGCCTGTTCGGCGACCCTGGCGCCGACCGTGCAGGAGCCGGTGAACGACACCAGGTCGACCGCCGGATCGGTGGTCATCAACTGGCCGCCCTCCAGGCCACCTTCCATCACCACGTTAAGCACGCCGGCCGGGATGCCCGCTTCCTCGGCCGCCTCGGCGAAAACCAGTGAGGACAGCGGCGTCAGCGGATTGGGCCGCAGGATCACCGAATTGCCCGCCATCAGCGCCGGAACGACCTTCCAGAAGGCGGTGTAGAACGGCACATTGTAGGCTGAGATCGCCGCGACCACGCCGAGCGGGCGATAAAGCATCAGGCTCTGCACGGTGAAATGCGGGTTTACCCGGTCGCGGACCGGCAGCGGGTTGTCCTCTTGCTCGGGCAGGGTCAGGAACATGTCGACAATCTCGTCGGTCATCCGCAGCGGCGCGTGGACCTGCGCGGCCATTACGGTCGAGGACACCGGGCAGCCCGCCTCCAGCACCGCCAGCTCCTTCAGCCGATCGGCGCGCTTCTTCAGCGCATCGGAATAGCGGCGCATCACCTCTGCGCGATGCCTCATCGTCTGCCCGGACCAAGCCTCGGAATCGAACGAGCGCCGCGCGGCGGAGATCGCGGCCTGGAATTGTGCCGGCGAAGCGCCAGCTAGTTCGGCGACGGTACTCTCGTCCGAGGGGTTTTCGACACGCAAGCTCGCGCCCCCGCCGGTGACGAAGGTGCCGTCGATATAGGCTGCGTAATCCAGATGCTCTCTCCCGCGTTAGTTCGACATTTCGAACCATTGTTCGCGAGTGCAACCTGCCTTAGCCTGTTTCCGGCGTCAACAGCGTGTCAGTCCTTCAATTCGAATAAGCCGCAATCGGCCTCGTTGATGAGCTCGGTCCGTGCGGAAACCGCCTGGCTCAGCGTGCGCGAAAGGCAGATGGTATCGACCCCGCGTGGCGCCCGTTCGCAAACCAGCGCGGCGTGGTTCACACAAGCGCCGAGCACGGTGACCCGGCGGAACTGACGGTGCCCGATCTCGGTACGGGTGATCGGACCAGCGGCGAGGCCGATGCGCAGGAACACCTGGTCCGCGCCATGATATTCGATCGTCTGCCACCGACGGCGTAGCGCGGCAAAGGCGATCCGCATTTTTCGCGCAGCCTCGATGGCGTTGTTCTGGTGGTCTGCGGTCTGCGCCGCACCGCCGAAAACGATCAGCACGCCATCGCCGACGAACTGGTCGATCACCGCGTTGTGCGCGAAGGCGACATCGCCGATCGCCTCGAAATACTGGTTCAGCATATCGTTGATAACGCTGGAATCGAGCACGTCGAATAGCTTGCTGTAGCCGGACATGTCGGCGAACAGCACCGTCGCGGAAAAGTCGTTGCGCCGCGGCGAGTAACCCAGCTCGGTCAGGCGGGTCGGATCGGCGACGAATTCGCCGACCTGCATCGAGAGGCCGCGGCTAAGCCTGACCGCGTTCTCCACGTCCTCGCCCGAGAAGCGCGCATTATGGCGGTTAAGAAACTGGACGACGCCGCAGGCCTCGCCTCGGTAATGCAGGCAGACCGACAGCGCTTCATCGGTGCGATAGTCCGACACTTGGTCTGTCTGGCTCGAAAAGCTGGCGCCGTTCCGCTTCGGACTGGCGATAGTGGCCGATCCAGAGAGAAACACCTGCCCTGCCATGCTGGTCTCCACCGGCACACGAACCGACCGCAGCTTGGCGCCCTGCGGGCCGCTCGCGCAGAGAAACACCAACTCGTCCGGCCGGTCGCCGGGGATCAGTGTCGGCGCCGGCACCATGATCGAGTAATCCTTGGCATCGAGATGCAGCGCGAGGTCCTCGACGCTGGCGGTGATCACGTCCAGCTGCGATTGCAGGGCGGCGCGGGTGGCGATCATCGCCCGGTAGCGTGACTCCAGCGCCTTGTACTGCTCGTCCAGCCGCTCGACTTCGGCGTCCTTGACAGCTTGGAGATCGGCGAGGCGATCCTTAAGACGGCGGACGTCACCGTCCAATCCGTCGATCTTCGCCTGCAGCGACATCTTGGTGATGTAGGCGCTGAGCCCCGCCACGAACGGCACCGCAGCGATCGCCAGACCCGTCGCCAGCGGGCCGGCATTTGACATCACGCCGACGAATTGTTCCCACGCACCCGCCATGAGCCGCAGCCTACGTCTTCGGTATTGTTCTTACAACCGATCCCGGCCGCGCCGATAGCTTGCCCGGTTGCAAGCGGGGCGGGCCGCTTCTAAGTCGCCGGGGCGTCCGCGATGCCGCCGCCGACCGCCGAGGAGCACCGCCCGATGGACTACACTCATTTCCTGAAGCAGCAGTGCTACATCGACGGCGCCTGGCTCGATGCCGATAGCGGCAAGACGGTCGCGGTGACCGATCCCGGCACCGGCAAGCAGCTCGGCACCGTTCCCGGCATGGGCGAGGCGGAGACCGCGCGCGCCATCGCCGCCGCCGAGCGGGCGCTGCCCGGCTGGCGCGCCAAGACAGCGGGGGATCGCGCCAAGATCCTGCGCCGGCTGTTCGAGCTGATGATCGAGCATCAGGATGCCCTCGGCGAGCTGCTCAGCCGTGAACAGGGCAAGCCCTTTGCCGAGGCCCAGGGTGAGATCGCCTATGGCGCCAGCTTCATCGAATGGTTCGCCGAAGAGGGCAAGCGCGCCTATGGCGAAGTGATCCCGAGCCACGCCGCCGATCGCCGCATTGTCACGCTGAAGCAGCCGGTCGGCGTCGTCGCCGCGATCACGCCCTGGAACTTTCCCACCGCGATGATCACTCGCAAGCTCGGCCCGGCGCTCGCGGCTGGCTGCACGATCGTCATCAAACCCGCCTCGGCGACGCCATTCTCCGCGCTGGCGCTGGCGGCATTGTGCGAGGAGGCGGGCGTGCCGGCCGGCGTGGTGAACGTCATCACCGGCAGCGCCCGCGCGATCGGCGGCGAGCTCACCCGCAACCCTTCGGTGCGCAAGCTGACCTTCACCGGATCGACGGAGATCGGTGTGCAGCTGCTGCGCGAATGTGCCGATACGGTGAAGAAAATCAGCATGGAGCTGGGCGGCAACGCGCCGTTCCTGGTGTTCGACGACGCCGATATCGACGCCGCGATCGAAGGCGCGATGGTCTCGAAATTCCGCAACGGCGGCCAGACCTGCGTGTGCACCAACCGCTTCTACGTCCAGGACGGTGTGTACGACGAGTTTGTTGGCAAGCTGGCGGCGCGGGCCAAGGCGCTCAAGGTCGGCTACGGCATGGACCCCGGCACCGAGATTGGGCCGCTGATCGACAAGGCCGGGGTCGAGAAGGTTGAGGAGCACCTGGAAGACGCGGTGGCCGGTGGCGCGACCGTGCTCGCCGGCGGCAGCCGGCTGCCGCTGGGCGGCAGCTTCTTCGCGCCGACGGTGGTGGCGAACGTCAAACCCGATATGAAGCTGGCGCGCGAGGAAACGTTCGGACCGCTGGCCGGGGTCATCCGGTTCACCGACGAGGCCGAGGCGCTGCGGCTTGCCAACGACACCGAGTTCGGCCTCGCCAGCTATTTCTACGCGCGCGACATCAGCCGCGTCTGGCGGGTCGCGGAGGCGTTGGAGGCGGGGATGGTCGGCATCAACACCGGTTTGATCTCGACCGAGGTCGCACCGTTTGGCGGCATCAAGCAATCGGGCCTGGGCCGCGAGGGTTCAAGGCACGGACTCGATGATTATATGGAGATCAAATACCTCTGCATGGGGATCGAGCCTGACAAACCGGCCCGCTCGGGCAAGGCGGGCGCGGATTGAGGCGTAATATAATCCGAAGCTGACCCGGCATCGGCCCGAGCGAATGGCGCGCGGTGGACGGGGTTATTTCGATTAACTGAAGCGCTGCCCGTTAGGAGCCGGCAGCGTCAGTCCAGCTTGCGGATCGTCTCGTCGAGCGTCGCCACCTTCATTCCGAACTTGCGCACCTCCATCGTGTTGCGCGCGCTGCGTCCGTCGGCGGCGAAGGTCAGCCATTGCTGATAGGCGTTACCGTCGACGCCGGTGTAGGCGATGCGCAGCCTCCCGCCCGCACGCTCCAGCGTGACCGGCCCGCGCGCATCGCTGAGCGTTGCCGCATACCGCCCGGGCGAGGTCTCGCGGATGCGCCAGCCGCGGGTGCGCGCCGGCTTGTCCCCCTCGTGGATCACCTGCGTAAGCACCAGCGTGCCGTCGCGCTCGGTCCGGCCCGAGCTTTGCACGCGCACCGTGACCGCCCCGCGCATCACCACCTTGAGCCGCCCCAGCCCCTCGGTCCGCCCGGTGAAGAACCGCGCGATGTCGGTGGCCTGGGTGGCCGGCGGACCGGCTGCATGCGTCGCGGCAGGTGCGAGCACCAGCGTGAGCGAAGCGATGAGGCGGAGCGGACGAACTGTCATCATCTCACGCCCAACGCGCCGCCGGCCACGCCGTTCCGGGCAGGCGGCCGCGCCGGCGGTGTGACCCGCGCGGTTGACGCGGATCGCGGGAATTGTGCGGGCGTGCCGGCTGGCGCAAAGCGATCGCCATCGCCCCCGCCGATCAGCCGATCGAACCGCGCGAGCAACCGGATCAGCGAGGATTCGCAAGGGCTTAGCACCGTCCCGACATAGCGCCCGCGCCGCATCGTCACCCGCACCAGCCCTCCGAACGCGGCGCGCGAAAGCGCATCGGCTGTGACCTTCGGCCGCGCCGCATTGTGGCCGAGCGCCACGTCCCATGCCAGGGCGAAACCCTCGGCGCCCGCCCGCCGCCGCAGCCGATAGGCCCCCTCACGAGACATGCCCACCCACGCCGCCGCCGCGCGCACCGACCCGGTCTCGGCCAGCATCCCGACAAACTCCCCCTGCGTCGCAGGCGTCCACCCCCCGTCGCGGGCGCGCACCGGCACCGGCAGGAACGCCGGAATGCGCTTGTACGCGGGCCAACGATGGGGGTGGGGAGCGGCGGGCATGGCGCGAGGATATGCCGAGGCGGGGTGTGTAGGAAAGTATCGACTGTCAGTACACCACGGCTATCGCATTTGGCGATGGCCTATTCCCTCGTCATGCTGAACTTGGTTCAGCATCCATTGCGCCGAACGACCGGAGCGTGGAAAGGCGCACACCTGCGCCGATCCGCACCCACACGACGCTTCGGTGCGTACCGAGGGATGGACCCTGAACCAAGTTCAGGGTGACGAGGAAGTGGCAGGAAATTCATAGTGGAGCTGACTGACGCCCAGATCGAAGCCGCCGAGGAGCGCGGCCGCATCGCGCAACAAGCCGAGCCGCGCGCATCCTCGGCGCGTTACGACGCGGAGGCCAAACGGATCGTCGTCGAACTGACCAGCGGCGCCACCTACGCATTCCCGCCGGAGAAGGTCGAAGGACTCACCGACGCCACCGACGAGCAACTCGCGGAAGTGGAGGTGCTGGGCCTCGGCGGAGCGCTGCACTGGGAATCGCTCGACGTCGACTATTCGGTCCCGGGCCTGCTCAACGGCGTGTTCGGCACGGCGAAGTGGATGGCGGCGAAAGCCGGCGGCACGCGCTCGGAGGCGAAAGCGGCGGCCGCGCGGGCGAACGGGGCGAAGGGCGGGAGGCCGAGGAACGCGGGGTGAGTTTGGGATTGTGTCATTGGAACTCCCGTGACACGGAAATAGACCTATCATCGCTATCTATTGTCGTCATCGTCATCAATTCCCGGCATTTGCAACGGCCCTGCAGGACGTCGGAAGCCGTAGTTTTCCAATTGTCCTGAAAAGAACGCCTCCCTCTCAGAAATAAAATCGAAGAAATCTTGTCTAGACTTTTCAGGTTTGCGCAATATCTCGAATGCGGCATCCGTAATCCCATGGGCACGATAAATTTGTCTGGCCAGAGGCTCCGACCCAACCGTACGGATGCAATCCTGAACCTGCTCTCTAGGATCGCTGTTTAGCCACCTTCCATTGGTCGCCTCTTCTACATACATCAAATTTAGCGCAAGATTTGCTGAGTCCGTAAGTTTATTCCAATCTTTGAGGTGGTTCACCCAACGTGTTGGGAAGATATGATGTTTTGCTGATGGGGCTCGGCCTGCTCCTACACCAACAAGTGCATTTGTCAGAGGGTCGCGCAACTCGCGATTATTCAGGATGGATCGAAATAGTTTTCCCACTGCACCATCCGGATCGGCCAGCCTTATGTTAGTTATATACGTTTCCGACATCCAATCCGGTAAATGCCCGTCACCGCCCTCAATCCAGCGCCAAATGTCTTCCTTATCGCGTGCTTGCTTGTCATGCGTGCTTTGCTGGTATCGGCGGCTGAGAACCGCCCCCACGAACCATCTCGTCAGTTTATGTTCCGCTGCCGACCTTTGGCCATGGTCCAGTTCTGCACGCTTGAGCTTCTGCCAAATGAACGCCAAGGGCGTAAAGATGACAGGATAAACCAGAAGCTCGCTTGAACCGTTGAGACCTAAGCCCACACGGCTGCTCATGAATTCTGCCGATTCATGCAGAAGTTCCGCGCAATCATCCGCTAACCGTTGGTAATTTTCCTTTGTTATCGTCTTTGGTAGCGAAGCCTTTTTCGTGTCCTTGGAATCGAAAAGCGCAACAGTCTGCAAAAGTATGTCACCAGTCACATCAACTCTTGAGTAAAACGGATATAGCTCTCTATACGCAGCGACATCGTCGTTTAGATTAACGTCTTTGGGGAACATAATGGAAACAACTAGCTCAAACGGCGTGAGCATTTTCCCAGTTGAATTAAGTGTCGAGAATATCCGGGAAATAGCCTCGACTGAGGTATTTCCTGCAATCGTGGTTATTGGGATATTCGATTCTATGTTAGGTTTGAAGTTTCTACCGATAAGATATCTTATAACCTTTTCCTCGTCGGGAAACTTCTTAGCGTATTCACTGATGCACCTTTCCAACTCGTCGTCGTCGAGCAATAGCCCTGTCCACAGGAGTTTACGATCGATGAGCTTTGACCGGGGATTATTGGATGCAACTAGCCTTCGGCAATAACCATCATCCGCATCAAGTTCCGCAAGGAAACGTTTGATTTGTCCGCCATCGTCGAGGTCCACCCTCTTTTTTGAGGCGAGATCAGCAACCTTCGGAATATCAATATAGTAGTGATTCGAGCCCCGGTCATAGAACAGCTCCAAACCTGCCGTTATTCGCTGTTGCCCATCTAAAACTAGCTCTTCCGCAACGCTATCGTTGGCGCCAACAACCGATCCCCTGAAATCCCGCGGCGCGAGGTCTACGGTGGGGCTTGACTGAATAAACAAGAACGATCCGATAGGAAAGCCTTGCCGTAAGCTGTCGAGCAACAGGGTAACCTGGCTAGGTTTCCACTTCCAATCCCTCTGAAATGCAGGAAGCTTCAACCTTCCTTCGTAGGCTTTCTTGACAACAGTCAAATACGCTTCGACGCTCGCCGCCATCCGGCATCCCCCAAATTAGGACTCCAGCTTAGGGGGCCGTTAGCCGAAGGTAAACTCCCCACCTCGTTCTCTGGATACCTGGCTTATCTGGGCCATGCCAGGTTCCGCATCAGGGGCCGTTCGCCCGCTCCACCGCCCAACACCACCCACCGCTCATTTCCTTGCCGCCGATGCCACACGAAGGCCATCAGCAGCAGCGCGGTGACCACGCCGATCGCGCCGCCCGCTATGGTGGTGATCGTGCGGATGGCCTCGGCCGGGTCGGGCTCGTGCCAGGCGCCCGATCTGGTCTGCTGGACCATCCATGCCCCTCCGGCGAGCAGCAGGTCGATCAGCACCAGCCCGACCAGCGCGCGCGTCGATTTCTTCATCCTCCCCCCTCCAGCGGCGATCTACTCGACCCCACTATTCAGCCGACACGATCCTATTTCCTGCCGTTCGGCGCCGGCGCGCCGCGCAGCAGGCCCTCGGTGCTAAGGTCCTCGTCGACATCGGGCCAGTGGATGCCATAGCCGCCGCCGCAGGGCTCCCACCGCGCGCGCTGCTCCCGCGTGGCGGCGAGCAGCCGGGGATACCAGGCGATCGGCACCGAAATCGTCCGCCCGTCGATCAGGTCGACGGTCAGCGTATCGTCGCTGCAGCGCACGTCGGAAACGCGCTCGTCGGCCACCCTAACCGAAATATTCATGCCATGCCTCCAGGCACCTGCCCCGGTGCTCTTCGACGAGGGCGAGTATGGCATTGATCTCGTGCGGGCGGAAGCCGACGTTCCGCGCCATCGCCACCGGATCGAGCCAGACCTTGAGCGAGCAGCCGCCGCGATCGACATGGACGTGCGGTGGCTCGTTCGGCTCGTGGCTGAAGAAGTGGAAGCGATAAGGGCCGAGGCGGAGGACGGTGGGCATGAGCGCTCCTTTCTCCGACGATCTGCCTGAGACGCGCGGGCCGCGTTACCGCCGTCATTCCGCCGGCAGATAAATCTCCCCGCCCTTCTCGCGGAAGGCCTCGCTCATCTCCGCCATTCCAGCCTCAGCTTCCTCCGCCGCCACAAAGCTCTCCATCCCGGCGTCCTGCTTCGCCGCGAAGTCGCGCACCTCCTGGGTGATTTTCATCGAGCAGAACTTCGGGCCGCACATGCTGCAGAAGTGCGCGGTCTTGGCGCCTTCGGCCGGCAGCGTCTGGTCGTGGAACTGCTCGGCGGTATCCGGGTCGAGCGACAGGTTGAACTGGTCGCGCCAGCGGAAATCGAAGCGCGAGCGGCTGAGCGCGTCGTCGCGGACTTTCGCGGCCGGGTGGCCCTTCGCCAGATCGGCGGCGTGGGCGGCGAGCTTGTACGTCACCACGCCGACCTTCACATCGTCGCGGTCGGGCAGGCCGAGGTGCTCCTTGGGGGTGACGTAGCAGAGCATCGCCGTGCCGAACCAGCCGATCATCGCCGCACCAATGCCGCTGGTGATGTGATCGTAGCCCGGCGCGATGTCGGTCACCAGGGGCCCGAGCGTGTAGAACGGCGCTTCGCCGCAGACGGCGAGCTGCTTGTCCATGTTCTCCTTGATCTTGTGCATCGGCACATGGCCGGGGCCTTCGATCATCACCTGGACGTCGTGCGCCCACGCCCGCTTGGTCAGTTCGCCCAGCGTGTAGAGTTCGGCGAACTGCGCCTCGTCGTTGGCGTCGGCGATGCTGCCGGGGCGGAGGCCATCGCCAAGCGAATAGGCGATGTCATAGGCCTTCATGATCTCGGTGATGTCGTCGAAATGCTCGTAAAGAAACGATTCCTTGTGATGGGCGAGGCACCATTTCGCCATGATCGAGCCGCCGCGGCTGACGATGCCGGTGACGCGTTTCGCGGTCATCGGGATGTAGGGCAGCCGCACGCCGGCGTGGATGGTGAAGTAATCGACACCCTGCTCGGCCTGCTCGATCAGCGTATCGCGGAAGATCTCCCAGGTGAGGTCCTCGGCGACGCCATCGACCTTCTCCAGCGCCTGGTAGATCGGTACGGTGCCGATTGGCACCGGGCTGTTGCGGATGATCCATTCGCGGGTGTCGTGGATGTTGCGGCCGGTGGAGAGATCCATGACCGTGTCCGCACCCCAGCGGATCGACCAGACCATCTTGTCGACCTCGGCGGCGACGTCACTGGCGACAGCGGAATTGCCGATGTTGGCGTTGATCTTGACGAGGAAGTTGCGGCCGATCGCCATCGGCTCGGACTCGGGGTGGTTGATGTTGTTCGGGATGATGGCGCGGCCGCGCGCCACCTCGTCACGGACGAACTCGGGGGTGACGTGATCGGGGATCGCCGCGCCCCAATCCTGGCCGTCGCGGATATGGTCGGCGAGTGCCGCCCGGCCGAGGTTCTCGCGGATGGCGACGTATTCCATCTCCGGGGTGATGATGCCTTGGCGGGCGTAATGCATCTGGCTGACGTTGGCGCCGGCGCGGGCGCGCAGCGGCCGGGTAACGACGTGCGGGAAGGCGGGAACCCCGGCGGAACGATCCGGGCCCTTGAGGCCGTTGTCCTCCGGCGCGACCGCGCGCGCGTCATATTCCTCGACATCGCCGCGTCCGACGATCCAGTCGCGCCGGAGCGAGGGTAGTCCGGCGCCAATGTCGATCAGCGCATCGGGATCGGTGTAGGGGCCCGACGTGTCATAGAGCCGCACCGGGGCCTCGCCGCTGGAGGGTTCGAGATCGACCTCGCGCATTGCCACCTGCACTTCCGGCCGGTTCGGCGCTGGGACGTAAATCTTGCGGCTGCCGCGGATCGGCCCGGTGGTGACGCCGATTTCCAGTTTCGCGTTGATGTCGGCCATATGCGCTCCTCCACGGGGAAGAGCGGCGTTCACCGGTTACGGCGGCCCGCTCCCTCCGCCCGTGCTAACGGGTTCAGGTTCGACGGGTCGTGCGGAGCATACCCGCACCTCTCAGCCATATGCTGGCTCCCCGGGGTGGCGTGACGATAGGCCCGGCTGAAACCTGTGTCCACCGTCAGAACGTGTAGGCGACGCCGCCGCCGATGGTCCATTGGCTGTCGTCGCCGCGGATCGAGGTGTAGGGCGTCGTCTTCGCGTCGTTCAGTAGCTTGCTGTATCGGCCCAGCGCGAACAGCGCGAAGCCACCGTTCAGCACGTCGCCATCGAGGTCATAGCCGGCCAGCGCATTGACGCCGACGCTCGCCCAGCCACCGCGCGCGCCGAATACCGGCAAGCCGCTCGCCGCGCTCTGCGCTGGGGTCACGCTGTAGTAATAGCGGGCGTAGTCACCATCGACGTGCTTGGCGGTGATCCCAACCGTCACCAGCGCCGCGCGGCTGAGCGGCGTCGCGTAGGTGAGCGACGGGGTGACAACCATGCCCTTCGACGCGCTGTTGACGTTCCAGCGGACGTCGGTGGACAAGGTGACGCTGTCATAGGCGTTGAGCAGCTTGTAGGCGGTCACGCCGGCGTTGAAGCCGACATCGATCGCACTCTTGAGCCTGCCGGCGGCGCGCACCACCGGGTCCTTGATGTTGCTCCTGCGGTCGCGCGAATAGGTCACGACGGGCCCGAGCGAGAAGCCGAATTTCGGGTCCTTTCCGTCCGGGATCAGATCGAGCGCGATGCCGCCCGGGCGGGGAGTGATGTCGATTCCGGCCAGTCTGCCGGTTACGATCGGGAAGCCGGTGACCACCTGATCGTCGGACCCCTCGTAGCTTGGCCCATAAATCGCGCCGGCGCCGATCGTGAGGTAGTCGCCGTCGAGCGCGGAGTGCGCAGGGGCGGTCTCGGTCTGGGCCTGCGCGACGGCCGGAAGCGCTGACGCGGCAAGCGTTGCGGCGGCGATGAAACGGTTGAGACTCATATGGTTCCCCCTTGTGCTTGCTGCGCAACGCGCGAAGCCTATCGTGGTTGCACGCGCGCTGAGCACCCGGCCCGCGCCGCGATCGAAGCGAGAATTGCGCAGTCGGGGTGCCTCGCCAAGCGCCAAGATTGCGGTCAAGCGCCGCACCGCCTAGGGTCGCCTTCATAATGAGCGGCCGCAACATCGATCTGGCAATACTTGGCGGCGGGCTGGCAGGCGGACTGATCGCGCTGGCGTTGGCCAAGCTGCGGCCCGAGTTGCGGCTGCTGCTGATCGAGCGCGGCGAGACGTTCGGTGTCAACCACCTGTGGTCGTGCTTCGCCAGCGATGTCGCCCCCAGCGACGAATGGCTGATCGATCCGCTGATCGCCGGCCGCTGGCCCGGCTACGACGTGCATTTCCCCGGCCATTCGCGGCGCCTGGCCACCGGCTATCGCAGCCTGGCCAGCGAGCGGCTCGACGCGGCGTTGCGCGCGGCGTTGCCGGCCGAGGCGCTGATGCCCGGCGTGGAAGCCGGCGCGGCGGGCCATCGAAAGGTCCTGCTGGCTGACGGGACCGAAATCACCGCCGGAGCGGTCATCGATGCGCGCGGGCTCGCCGGCATGCCGCACATGACCGGCGGCTGGCAGAAGTTCGCTGGCCAGATGCTCCGCCTCACGCGCCCGCACGCGCTGGACCGCCCGGTGGTGATGGACGCCCGGGTCGAGCAGCACGATGGCTATCGCTTCGTCTATTGCCTGCCGTTCGGCCCGGCCGAGGTCTTCGTCGAGGACACCTATTACTCCGACAGCGCGGCGCTCGACCTGCCTCTGCTACGCGCCCGCATCGCCGCCTATGCGCGAGAGCGCGGCTGGGAGATCGAGGCGGTGACGCGGGAGGAATGCGGCGTGCTGCCGGTGATCGCCGAGGGTGATTTCGCCGCCTTCTGGCCCGAACACGACGAGCAGACGGCCCGTGCCGGCGCCCGGGCGGCGCTCGTCCACCCGCTGACCAGCTACAGCCTGCCGATCGCGGTGCGCTTCGCGCTTCACATCGCCAGGCTCCGCGACCTGTCGGGTCCGACGCTCGCCCGGGCGAGCCGCGCGTGGGCGCAGGCGCATTGGCAACAGGGCCGGCTCTATCGCCTGCTCGCGCGGATGCTCTTCGGCGCCGCCGCGCCCGAAGAGCGGCTGCGGGTGCTCGAGCGGTTCTATCGGCTACCCGAGCCACTGATCGAGCGCTTCTATGCGGAACGCTCGACCCGGGCCGATGGCGTGCGCATTCTTGCCGGGCGGCCGCCGGTGCCGGTGCTGGCTGCGCTTGCCAGCCTGTCCGGGCGCGGCCGTCCACTCGCCGGGCTCGATGGGCACCTGCTGGGAGCGGCGGCGTGACCCGCGCCTGCGTCATCGGCGCCGGCTTCGGCGGGCTGGCACTCGCGATCCGGCTGCAGTCAGCCGGGATCGCGACCACCATCGTCGAGGGCCGCGACAAGCCGGGTGGCCGCGCATACGTCTGGGAGCGCGAGGGCTTCACCTTCGACGCCGGGCCGACGGTGATCACCGATCCCGCCTGCCTCGCCGAGCTATGGGCCCTTTCCGGTCGCGATATGGCGGACGATATCGAGCTGATGCCGGTGATGCCGTTCTATCGGCTCAACTGGCCGGACGGCACCATTTTCGACTACTCGAACGACGATACGGCGCTGCGCAAGGAGATCGCCCGCATTGCCCCCGGCGATCTGACCGGCTACGACGACTTCGCCGACTATGCCGCCGCCGTCTATCAGGAAGGCTATGTCAAGCTCGGCGCGACCCCGTTCCTGGATTTCGCCAGCATGCTGCGCGCCGCACCGGCGCTGGCCCGGCATCGGGCCTGGCGCTCGGTCTTTTCGATGGTTTCGAGCTACATGAAGCATCCGAAGCTGCGCGAAGCGTTCTCGTTTCACACGCTGCTGGTCGGCGGCAATCCGATGACCGCCAGCGCCATCTACGCGCTGATCCACAAGCTGGAGAAGGACGGCGGCGTGTGGTTTGCCAAGGGCGGCACCAATCGGCTGGTCGCGGCGATGGTGACGCATTTCGAGCGGCTGGGCGGCACGCTGCGGCTGGATGACCCGGTGGTGCGCATCCACACGCTGGGCGACCGTGCGACCGAGGTCGAGACGCGGTCCGGCTGGCGCGAACGCTTCGACGCGGTGGCGAGCAACGCCGACATCGTCCACACCTATCGCGAGCTGCTCGGCGAGACCTTGCGGGGGCGCGCGCAAGCGAAGCGGCTCACGGCGAAACGCTTCAGCCCGAGCCTGTTCGTCGTTCATTTCGGCGTGATCGGCAGTTGGCCCGGCATCCCTCATCACACCATCCTGTTCGGGCCGCGTTATCGGGAACTGCTGCGCGACATCTACGAGCACGGCGTGCTGCCGCAGGATTTCTCGATCTACCTCCACCATCCGACCGTCACCGATCCGTCAATGGCCCCGCCCGGGATGAGCAGCTTCTACGCGCTGATTCCGGTGGCGCACCGTGGCAAGCTGCCGATTGACTGGGAGAAGGTGGCACCGATCCTCGAGAAGCGAGTGCTCGACGAGGTCGGCCGGCGGCTGATCCCCGACATCCACGACCGCATCGTCACCAAGTTCCACTACACCCCGCGCGATTTCGCGGTCGATCTCAACGCCTATCACGGCAGCGCCTTCAGCCTGGAGCCGATCCTGACGCAGAGCGCCTGGTTCCGGGCGCACAACCGCGACGATAGCATCCGCAACCTCTATCTGGTCGGCGCCGGCACCCATCCCGGCGCCGGCATCCCTGGCGTGGTCGGCAGCGCCAAGGCGACGGCGGGGTTGATGCTGGAGGATCTGGCGTGAAGTTCCTCGCCGTTGCGCGGAGCAATTGACCGCGTGAAGCGCCTCGCCGTCTACTGTGGTTCCGCTACGCCTGCCGACGAGCGCTACCTCCAGGTGGCGCGCGACGTTGGGGCGGGGCTGGCCCAACGCGGCATCGGCATCGTTTACGGCGGGGGGAGGATGGGGCTGATGGGCGCGCTCGCCGGTGCGGCGCTGGCGGCAGGCGGCGAAGTGATCGGCGTGATTCCTGAAGGGCTGGCCGCCGCGGAGTTTGCCAATCCGCACTGCACCGAGCTCCACATCGTCGAGGGCATGCACGCGCGCAAGCGCGCCTTCACCGACCTTTCCGACGGGTTCCTGACGCTGCCGGGCGGCGTCGGCACGATGGACGAGCTGTGGGAGGCGGTGAGCTGGGCGCAGCTCGGCTATCACGCCAAGCCAGTCGGTGTGCTCAATGCGTTCGGCTTCTTCGACCAGCTGCTCGCCTTCAACCGCCACATGGCCGAGACCGGCTTCATCCGTCCCGCCCATCAGGGCATCATCATCGCCGAGCACGAGTTCGATCTGCTGCTCGAGCGCATGGCCGGGCACGAGCCGTCCAGGCCGATCCTGGCGATGAAAGCGGCAGAGCTTTGAGCCTGAGAAACACGCTCCAACGCGCGCCACCCGCCCACTCCCGGCCTGTCCCGCAAGCGGGAGGGGAGATCGCAGGGCGGTCGGCGCTCATCGCCCACGCGCGGGCTTCGATCACCCGCGGCTCGAAGAGCTTCCGTGCGGCGAGCAGGTTGTTCGATCGCCCTGCGCGCGAACGGGTCTGGCTGCTCTACGCCTGGTGTCGGGCCTGCGACGATCTTGTTGACGCGCAGGACCATGGCGGGGCCATGGGCGACCATGCCAATATCGCCCGCAGCCTCGCCACGATCCGCTCGTTGACCGCATGCGCGTTCGACGGCGCCGCCACCGCCAACCCGGCCTTCGACGCGTTCGGCCTCGTCGCGCGGGAGACCGGCCTGACGCCTCCCATGGCCGAGGACGTCATTGCCGGCTTTGCGCTCGACGCCGCCAACTGGCGGCCGCAGGACGAGGCCGACATGCTGCGCTACTGCTTCCACGTCGCCGGAGCGGTCGGGGTGATGATGGCGGTGGTGATGGGGGTGCACCCTGACGATGACGATACCCTGGACCGCGCCAGCGACCTCGGCATCGCCTTCCAGCTCTCCAACATCGCCCGCGATCTCGCCGAGGACGCGGCGGCGGGGCGCTGCTACCTGCCGGCGCAATGGCTGGCGGAGGCTGGCATCGCGCCAGCCGAGCTTATGGAATATCGGCACCGCGCGGCGCTGGTTAGGCTGGTGGCGCGGCTGGGGCGGCTGGTGGAGCGTTACGAGGGCTCGGCCCGGATCGGCGCGGCGCGGCTGCCGTTTCGCCGGCGCTGGGCGGTGCTGGCCGCCTCCGGCATCTACGGCGCGATCACCCGCGAGGTATCGCGCCGGGGCGAAAGCGCCTGGGAACAACGGGTCGTCACCCCCAGATCGGCCAAGCTGCGGCATGTCGCGCGAGCCTTGCTGCAGGCCATCGAGAACGCACCGCCCCCCGCCGATGCGCCGCAGCTCTCGCGCCGCGATCTGGCGCGACTGGCGCGCTGACCGAGCTCAGTTCTCCGGCACAGGGGCCGGCTTGCCCGGATAGTGAACCCGTCGGAACAGTCGGCCGCGTTCGCTGAACAGCACCAACGCCAGCGAGCAGAAACCGGCCGCCACCAAACCCACCGCTAGCGGCACCGCCGTGCCATCGTAGCTCTGGCCGATCCACATCCCCAGCAGCGCCGCGCAGACGGTACGGATGAAGACCTGCACCGATGCGGCCGATCCGGCGATCCGGGCGAAGGGCTGCAGGCCGATCGCGGCGAAATTCGCGCCGATGAAGCCCATCATGCACATGTTGAGCGTGGTCAGCGGGACGAATTGCCACAGCGTCTCACGCCCGCTGCTGGCGAACCAGAGCTGCATCAGGCCGATTGCGATATAGGCAAAGAGCGCGGTTTGCGAAACGCGGCGCGTGCCGAAGCGCCCGACAATGCGCGAATTGGTGAAATTGGCGCCGGCCATGAACAGTGCCATTGCGCCGAAGATCAGGGGAAAGCGGCTGCCCGCGCCAAAATGCTCGGCGACCAGCTGCTGCGCGCTGTTGACGTAGCCGAACAGCGCGCCCTGGATCAGCGCGGCGCCGAAAACATAGCCGATCGAGGCGCGGGTGGTCACCGCAAGCCACAGATTGTGCGCAACCGCCGCGGGGCTGATCGGCTGGCGGAATTCGGGGTGGATCGTTTCGGGCAGGCGCAGCATCGCCCAGACCCCGACCGCCATCCCGATCGCTGCCATCAGCCCGAAAATCCACCGCCAGCCAACGAGCAGCAGCACGATCTGGCCGAGCGAGGGCGCCAGCATTGGCACGACCATGAAGACCACCGAAATCAGCGACTGCAGCCGCGCCATGCGGTCACCTTCGAAACGGTCGCGGATGATCGCCAGCGGCATAACCGCCAACCCGGAGGCGCAGAGCCCGGCTATAGCGCGCGCGATCAGCATCATGGTGAAGTCGGAGGCGAGCGCCGAGAACAGCATCATCACCACATAGCCGGCAAGGCAGCTCAGCAGCACCGGCTTGCGACCGAAGCGGTCGGCAGCCGCTCCGGGAAAGAGCGAGCCCAGCCCCGAAAACAACAGGAAGATGCTGATGACCAGCTGGCGGCGGTTGGGATCGGTAACACCGAATTCGCTGCTCATCACCCCGAGCGCCGGGAGCATTGCGTCGATCGCCAGCGCCTGCAACGCCTGGACCATGGCCAGCAACGCCACGAATTCGCGTTGGCCCAAGGTGGGCAGGGGACGGGCGGGGCGTTCAGGAGAAGGCATCGGCATCAATCCCTGAGCCGTCCTGCTCCCCCTTCCGGTGGCGGGAGGGGGCGGGGAGTGGGCCTGGCAACATCGGCGCAGGAGCGGCGACCCTGACGGCTCACCTGCCCGCCCCTGCCTCTCCCGCAAGCGGGAGGGGAGAAGCGAACAGTTTGGCCTTAGCGATCAATCGTCCTTCAGGAACGCCGGCATGTGATCGGGGTTGCCGCCGGGCTCGCGCTCGCGGCGGGGTTCACCGCCAGAGCTGCCGCGGTTGCGGTCACGCCCGCCGCCACGATCGTCACCGCGCGGGCGCCGGCGATCACCGCCGCCTCGATCGCCCCGGTCGCCGCCGCCACGATCACCGCCCGGCCGATCACTGCGCGGCTCGCGCGGAGGACGGGTATCCTCCAGCGCTTCGCCGGTCTCCTGATCGACCACGCGCATCGACAGCCGAACCTTGCCGCGCGGATCGATTTCGAGCACCTTGACCTTGACCGCCTGGCCTTCGGAGACGACATCCCCCGGCCGCTCGACGCGCTCGTTGCGCATCTCGGAAACGTGGACCAGGCCGTCCTTGCCGCCCATGAAGTTCACGAAGGCGCCAAAGTCGACGATGTTGACGACCTTGCCGTTGTAGATCTTGCCGACCTCGGCCTCCTCGACGATGCCGAGAATCCAGGCGCGCGCGGCCTCGATCTGCGCCGGATCGGACGAGCTGATCTTGATCAGGCCCTCGTCGTCGATATCGACCTTGGCGCCGGTCTCGGAGACGATCTCGCGGATCACCTTGCCGCCGGTGCCGATGATGTCGCGGATCTTCGACTTGTCGATCTGGATCGATTCGATTCGCGGCGCATGCGCGGAAAGCTCGTTGCGCGAGGAGCCCAGCGCCTTGGTCATCTCGCCGAGGATATGGGCGCGGCCTTCCTTGGCCTGGTTCAGTGCGGCCGAGAAGATCTCCTTGGTGATCCCGGCGACCTTGATGTCCATCTGCATCGTGGTGATGCCCTCGGACGTGCCGGCAACCTTGAAGTCCATGTCGCCAAGGTGATCTTCGTCTCCGAGGATGTCGGACAGCACGGTAAAATCTTCACCTTCCAGGATCAGCCCCATGGCAATGCCGGAAACCGGGCGCTTGATCGGCACGCCGGCGTCCATCATCGACAGGCTTCCGCCGCACACCGTCGCCATCGACGACGAGCCGTTGGACTCGGTGATGTCTGACACCACGCGGATCGTGTAGGGAAACTCCTCCTTGGTCGGCAGGACCGCGCGCAGCGCCCGCCAGGCAAGCTTGCCGTGGCCGGTATCGCGCCGGCTGGGCGCGCCGAAACGGCCGACCTCGCCCACCGAATAGGGTGGGAAGTTATAGTGCAGCATGAAGTTGGAGTAGCTGAGCCCCTCCAGCCCATCGATCATCTGCTCGGATTCCTTGGTGCCGAGCGTGGTCGTGCAGATCGCCTGCGTCTCGCCGCGGGTGAACAGCGACGAGCCGTGCGTACGCGGCAGGAAGCCGACGATCGCCTCGATCGGGCGGACCTGGGTGGTGGTGCGCCCGTCGATCCGCTGGCCGTCCTTCAGGATGGCGCCGCGCACGATCTCGGCTTCCAGCTTCTTGACGACTTTGCCCGCGGTCATCTGGGTTTGGCCGGGTTCGCCGGCGTAGGCCTCCTTGGCCTTGGCGCGGGCGGAATTGAGCGCATTGCTGCGCTCGGACTTGTCGGTCAGCTGGTAGGCCGCGGCGATGTCCTTGCC
>JBDSIY010000002.1:0-3471 GCA_039917735.1 Novosphingobium sp.
CGTCGGTGCGCATCGCCTGGTTCTCGGCCTTGAGCGCGCCCAGCTGCGCTTCGATGTCCTGGCGGGGGAGCGAGGCGTCCTTCAATGCCTTCTGCTCGCGCGCCACCGCGTCGAGACGGTTCCCGTAGACCGCGACGAACTCGCGTTGAGAGAGGTCGCGATTGACCAGGCCCGCCGTCTCGATCGTCTCGGCGCCGTCGGACTTGGTGCCCTTGTCCTTGCTGTCGCCACCGAAGATGAACCAGCTGCCGCCGGCCAGGACCAGCGCGCCGAAGCCGGCGAGCAGCAGTTGCTGGCGCTTTGCCGTGCGCGCGTTGAGCTGGGTCAGCTCGGCCGATCCGCTCCTGCCTCGATTGTCCGTGCCGCTGCCGCGAGTTGGCTCGGTCATGGCTGGTCTCCGGGGTTGGCGGTGACGAGAAAAGCGGTGGTGCTCGCGTGCGGAGCGAGGGTCTGCTCGGCGAGCCCAACCGCGAGCGTGTCGCGCGGCGCCAAATCGCTCGCATCGATCGTCAGCGGCACACCGCGGCGATTGGTGAGCCGGACCACCTTCCCGGCGAGCGCCGCGCCGCGATACTCGGCGACCAGCTGTAGCTCGAGGGCGCCAACCCTTGTGGGCGCCGCCGCGGCTTGCCGTAGCTGATAGCCGGGCAGCGTGGCGTCGTTGGCCATGGCCTGGATCAGCCGCACCGCGGTCTCGGATAGCGGCGTCTCCGCCTCCCAGCCCTGCGCTTCGCGTAGGCCAAGCGCCGGGTTGGTGATGAAGATTTGGCTCGCCTCGATTGCATCGACCGCGCAGGCGAACTTGTAGACGAGCCCCTTCTTGGTGGTGGCGAAGAAGCTGACCCGGCGCGCGGCATAGGTCTCGGGCACCGAGATATAGATGTCGCCGCGCAGCGGCTCGTTGCTCACCGCGAAATCGTTGTAGGGATAGCCGGTCGAGATCTTCGACACGCTGGCGAACTGATCGCCGACCAGGCTGAAGCGCGTCAGCTCGCGCGCCGAGACCGAGCAACTAATCGCCCCGCCGTCGGCAGCCTGCAGGAACTGATCGGCATGCGCCGGGATCGTGCCCATCGTCAGGGAAAGGATACCCGCTAAGGCGAGACAGGGAGCGGGGCGAAGCATCACAGTTTGTCCTTGATGGCGGCCGCGGCCGATTGCGGCGCAGGCAATTGCTCGAAGCCGGCGAGCGCAAGCCGCAGGCCCCGGTAGCTCCAGGCGAAGCGGAAGCTGCGCTCGTCGCTGGCGATCACCTGTGCGCCGACGAAGGTCTTCAGCGTGCCGCTCACCTGGCTGCTGAGGCCGCCCGGATCGACCGTCATTGCGCGGATCACGAAGGCCTGGCTCAGGTCCGAGCCGCGCTGCTCCTCGACGATGCGCATCAGCTCGGCCTTCAAGCGCCCGCGGCTCGCGGGATCGGCGATCTCGAGGATCTGCCTCATCCAGTAGTCGAGGCTCTCGGGACTGCGATTGAGCAGCATCAGCGCCGTGTCCCGGGTGACCAGCTCGAGATAATCGGCGCCTACGCCGGCGCTGCTGATCGTCAGCCGCTTGGAGACCGTCGGCACCAGCACGATCTCGCGGTCGCGGGTAATCGCGAAGACGCCGGTGACCGCGAGCACGAGCGCAAGTCCGGTGCTGGCCAGCGCCAGCGTGTTGCGCTGGCGCAGCAAGACCTGGCCACGCTGGTGATGGAAGTCGGTGAGCATGATTCAACCCCCTCAGCCGGCCAGCAGCCGGCAATGGGAAGGCGGCGTCATCTTGAGCCCGGAGAACCCGGCAGGCAGATACCAATAGGCGGCATGCAGGACCCAGGAGCTGCCACGCCCCGACTTTGCCTTTCGCAGTGCGAACCAGGCTCCGAATGAAAGGGTGATGCCGGCAAAGATATGCTGCCCGAGGATGCCCCAGACGAAAGGGATGACCATCCCGGCGAACTCGTCGAGGGTCCAGAAGCCGATCAGCTCCGGATCGTCGAGCCGCCTGGGGATCAGATACCTGTCGCTCATGATGACGCGCGCCCTCCTCGTGCCAATCGTCAGATGGTCGCGGTGATGACCGAGGTGACGATCGGCACGCCCGTGCCGACGCCGATGCCGACGGCGACGGGAATGGCGATCTGCGACAGCGTGAATCGGCCCGACGCGAGGCCGATGAGCCCGCCCGCCAGGCTGAGGACGGTAATGATCTTGCCACCCGACCCCTGCAGGAAGTTGGTGAACTGGGTGAGGGCAGGGTTGAAGGTCGTGTCGGCGCCCGCGAACGCAGCGCTGGCGACAAGGGCGGCGACCAGGGCGGGCGCGGCGAGGCTGGCCGTCCGGCCGATCCGGCGGGGTAGGGCAAAGGCGGTCATCGATCGGGTCTCCACTTTGAGCAAGGCAGCGTTTTCTCTTGCTGCAAAGTCGGAGTGAGGGAAGCCGAGAGGATAGGAAATAGGGTAATGCTGCGGTAGACGGCTGCGGACTTATGCGGCGTCACGGTGGACCCAGGCAGGGCAGGCTCACCGGCTACATGCGCACGTTCTTCGTCACCACAGCCGAGAATATGCGGCAATCGTGCCGTAGCTTTGCGGCACGGGGGTGATTCGCGACATGAATGTTGTGGTCGTATGTTCCTAGAATGTTCTTTCCTGTTTCCTACATCGTTCATCGATGATAGCGAGTGAGTCTCGACGATGGGAATGGAGCAGTACATTGACGGATCGCCGCGAGCGGGCTCGCCAGATAGATCTGGGCATCAGCCATCAGTTGGCGGTAGCGTTGGCGAGCGCGGGCAAACCGCGCCGCGACATCGCCCGCGAGATCGGCATTCATCGCGACAGCCTGCATCGGATCGCCTGCGGCAGGACCGCCCCATCCTTAGGCCTTGCCACCTGCGCGCTCGAGGCGTGCGGGACGCCGCCGATCGTCGGCCTGCTTGCTGCGCTAAGCGGAGGTAGGAGCCTGGGCCGGTGGGTTGAAGATCGGCCCTCGGGCGAGTTCCTCGAAAGGCTGATCGTCGCGCTGCCTTGCGAACTCACAGCGGCGCTCGGCGACAGAACCTATGACGTGCGGCCTTCCTGGGCGCTCGGCACCGCGCGCCTGATCGGCCGCACGCTGGTCAAGCACGTCGATGACATCGCCGAACGCGCCGCCAACCCCGTGGGGAGTTGGTGAACATGCAACATCATATTTCTGGCAAACGAGTAGGCTTGGATATGGAACAACGCTCAATCACGCAGCGACCTGATCACCACACGGGTACGCCCGATCTGGTTGCGACACCGCGCCCCCGCCTCTTGCGCTTGCCCGAGGTGATGGCGCGGGTCGGCCTGAAGCGATCGGCCATCTATCAGCGGATGAGCGAGGGAAGGTTTCCCAAGTCACGTTCCCTGGGACCTAAGTGCGCCGTGTGGGTGGAGGCGGAAATCGACGCATGGATCAACGAGGTAGCACGAGATTAAGTTGAGATGGCGCGTACTTTTCCGACATC
>JBDSIY010000003.1:0-1976 GCA_039917735.1 Novosphingobium sp.
CGAGACGTGAGATCGGCGCGGACGAGTTCCGCGATGTAGAGGCGGAAGGCCTCCCAGATAATCGGCCCGGCCCGGCCGCGCTTCAGTGCCCGATAGAGCAGCTTTTGCTCCTGCAGATGCTCGGTCATGAAGCGGCTGAAGCTGAGGAGCGGCGTGTCCGCGCCATCGGTCGCGCGGCGCGCGGTGTGGTTGCGCAGCAGCATATCGCGGAAGTGCACCGTCCCGCTGCGCAGTAGATCATCCTTGTCGGTAAAGTGCGCATAGAACGTCGACCGCCCGACATTGGCGGCATCGGCGATGTCGCTGACGCTGATGGTGTCGTAGTCGCGCTCGGTGATGAGCTGGATCAGGGCCTGGTGCAGGGCCTGCCGCGTGCGCAGCGCCCGCCGGTCCATGTTGCCATGCAGCTCAAGGTCGGCCTCGGCCGACTTTTCCAAGCCAGAGTGACGCGACTGTCTCGAACTGGACATCGGACCGGCTCCTGTTCATTGCGTTCCAAGACACATGTCCAATATCCCACGTGTGTTTTGGATGATAGGAGGGCCGTGACGGCAACCGAAAGCAGCCGAGTGGACGCCGGGGGGGCGCCGCTGATCGCCATGCGGCAGGTCGGCAAGGACTATGACACCCTGGCCGGCACCTTCACGGCGCTCTCGGACATCGAGCTTACGATTGGACGCGGCGAGTTCCTCGCCATCGTGGGGAAGTCCGGCAGCGGCAAGTCGACGCTAATCAACCTGTTGACCGGTATCGACCGGGCGAGCTCCGGCTCCATTGCGGTCGCGGGTGAAGTGATCACCGGCAAGACGGAGAGCGCGCTTGCCGAATGGCGCGGCCGCAATGTCGGAATTGTGTTCCAGTTCTTCCAGCTGCTGCCGACGTTGACGATCGCCGAAAACATCATGCTGCCGATGGACCTCTGCGGCACTTATGGCGGCAAGCGCCGAAGCCGGGCCCTCGATCTGTTGCAAAAGGTCGGTATCCGCGAGCAGGCGGACAAATTCCCCGCCGCCCTCTCGGGTGGACAGCAGCAGCGCGCCGCCATCGCCCGGGCGCTGGCGAACGATCCGCCGCTTCTGGTCGCCGACGAGCCCACCGGCAACCTCGATTCGCGCACCGCCGAAGACGTGCTGGCACTGTTCGAGGATTTGAGCGCGGGCGGTACCACGGTGGTCATCGTCACCCACGAGCGCGACATCGCCACCCGTGTCGATCGGGCGATCGTGCTGCGCGACGGACGCATCGAGAGCGACACAGCGGGCGCCCGCGTCCGGGCGGCGGAGTGATGCCCATGCGCTGGACCAAACTGTGGCGAGACACGCAGGCCGAGGCCGGTCGCGGGCTGCTGATGCTGGCGGCGATTGCTTTCGCCCTGTTTGCCGTAACCGCCATGCTGGGCGCCTACGGCATCGTGACGCGCGAAGTGAGCCGCAACTACATGAGCACCAATCCCGCGCACGCGGCGCTCGATCTGGCGGCGGTGACCCCCGAAGCGCTAGCCATCGCCAAGGCCTTCCCCGGCATCGCCGATGCCGAAGGACGCTCGGTGATCGAAGCGCGAGCCGAGGTCGACGGGCAATGGATGCGCATGCTGGTGTTCGTCGTCGACGACTTCGCCACCCTGCGCATGAACTTGTTCCGGCCGGTTTCCGGCGCCTGGCCGCCGCCCGATGGAACTATGCTGATCGAGCGCATGGCGGCGGGCGTGCTGCATGCAGGTGAGGGCGACACGGTGACCATCCGTACCCCCGCCGGCCGCACCGCCAAGGTGCCGGTAACCGGTATCGTCCACGACACGACGCTGGCGCCGGCCTGGCAGGAGCAAACGGGCTACGGCTATCTGAGCCTCGCGACCTGGGCCGCGCTGGGCGAGCCGGCGGTGCTCGAGGAATTGCGGATCATGCTCCCCGGTACTCCGACGCAGCCTGAGATCGACGCCAAGGCGCTGGAACTCGCGGCGGCACTCGAGGCGCAGG
>JBDSIY010000004.1:0-12360 GCA_039917735.1 Novosphingobium sp.
CAGAGCGCACTACAACCAGCCGATCCGCCGGAACCGGAACCACAGCGCCGTGCAAACCGTCGCCATCGCGCCCACCACCAGGAAATAGCCGTAGCGCCAGGTCAACTCGGGCATGAACCGGAAGTTCATTCCATAGATGCCGGCGATCGCGGTCGGCACCGCCAGGATCGCCGCCCAGGCGGCGAGCTGGCGGGTGATCTCGCCTTGGCGCTGCTGCTCGAGCAAGCCGCTGGTCTCGACGATGTTGGCGAGCGCCTCGGCGAGGCCGTGCAGATGCGCCATCGTCCGCCGCACGTGATCGTAGACATCGCGGAACCAGATGTGCGTGCCCCGGTCGATGGCCGGCAAATCCTCGTTCGCCAGCTTCCAGCACACTTCCTCCATCGGCCCGACCGTGTAGTTGAGCCGGCGCAACTGCCGGCGCAGATCGAAGATCTGGCGGATCGTACCGCCATCGGGGAAGGCCGCGATCATCTCCTCGGAAAAATGCTCGACCGTCTCCTCGACCCGCTCGACGATCGGGGCATAGCCATCGACGATGAAGTCGAGCACGGCGTGGGCGACATAATCGGCCCCTTGCGCGAGATGCTCGGGGTCTTTCTCCAGCTTGCGCCGTAGGTCCGAATGGGCGCGCGCAGAGCCAAAGCGGACGGTGACAATAAAGCTGCGGCCAACGAAGATCGCGGTTTGGCCGAACGCCAGGCGCGTCGTGCCGTCCCCCTCGAATTCGGCGGTGCGGGCGATGATGAAGCTGTGCTGCTCGTAAACGTCCACCTTGGGGGTCTGGGCAGGGGTCAGCGCGTCTTCCACCGCCAGCGGGTGGAGGCCGTATTGGCGCGAAACCCGGTCCATCTCCTCGGCCGTGGGCTCGGCGAGACCGACCCAATCGAAGGCGTCCTCCGGCAGCGCGGCGGGCGGCATGCCGTCGACCGCGATATCGTCGTCCTGAACCGAGCCGCCGGAGTAGCGGCGGGCGCAAATGATCGCCATTCGCCGGTGATGGCAAAGCCGGCGCGCGCTGGCAATGCGGGTCGCCGCCGCGAACTGTTTCGCGAGACAGCTCCCGGTGGATAGCCGCGCGCAATTGTCCTAGTCGCGTGGGATGGCCGAATCGTCCGCAAGCTCCGCCGCCGACCTCCCGCGGGTCTATTCCGCGGCGCTGGTCGTCATCGGCGACGAAATCCTGTCCGGCCGCACGCAGGACCTGAATATCGCCCAGGTTGCCAAATGGCTGGGGTTGCAGGGCATCCGCCTGGCGGAGGTGCGCGTCGTCCCCGACGTGACCGAGGCGATCGCCGAGGCGATCAACGCGCTGCGCGCCCGCAACGACTATCTGTTCACCACCGGCGGCATCGGCCCGACGCATGACGACATCACGGTGGATGCGGTGGCCGAGGCGCTGGGCGTCGGCGTGGTCGTCCACCCCGACGCGCGGGCGATTCTCGAGGAGTATTACGGCACGCGTGGCGGGCTCAACGACGCGCGGCTGCGGATGGCGCGGGTTCCGGACGGCGCGACGCTGATCCCCAACCGCTTCACCGGCGCGCCAGGCATCCGCGTCGCCAATGTGTTCCTGATGGCCGGGGTGCCGCAGATCACCGCTGGCATGCTCGACGCGCTGTCCGGCACGCTCGCCGGCGGCGCGCCGATGCTCTCCGAAACGATCGGCTGCTGGGTTCAGGAGAGCGAGGTCGCCGAACTGCTGCACGGCACCGAGAAGGCCCATCCCGGTTGCCAGATCGGCAGCTATCCGTTCTGGCGCGAAGGCCGGGCCGGCGCCAATTTCGTGATCCGCTCGATCGACGCGGCTGATCTCTCCGCCTGCGCCCGCGCGCTCGTCGCGGGGCTGGAAGCGCTGGGGCGTCCCGCAGTTCCCGGCGGGCTTTGAGCGCTGCGCTCGATGTCGGCCTGGCTTGCCCTCGGCGCTGCCGGGAGCTTCGCGGCGGGCAGTGCCGACGCGGCGCGGACTGAGGCCATGCTGGAGCGTTTGGAACGCCTGCTCGCGTACGAGGAAAGCGCCACCCATGCGCTCGCCCGCTGGTGCCGGCTGCGCGGCTTCGCGGCGGACCCGATGATCACCGCCCGGCCGGTAATCGGCGGCGTGTCGGAAGCGCCCGAGGACGCGCGTGCGCGGCTGGAGGTGACGCCGGACGAGCCGCTCGCCTTTCGCCACGTCAAGCTGACCTGCGGCGATGTCGTCCTGTCGGACGCGCGCAACTGGTACGTTCCAGCGCGCTTGCCGCCGGAGATGAACCAACGGCTGACAATCGGCGACAGGCCTTTCGGAACGGTCATCGCCCCCCTCGGCTTCCACCGCGAGCGGCTCGCCAGCCGGAGAGGGACTGGCCCCGGCTGCCCGGCGGACACGATCCTCACCAACCGCGCGCTGATCCGCCTGCGTGGTGGATCACCGCTGGCCTTCGTCGTGGAGTGCTACACGGCGGCAAATTTGGGTCCGGCGCCTTCAGCGAACTGAGCGCATCCCGCCGCCCTTTCGGCCCCATCACCAACTCCGCTCCGATCAGCGCCATCAGCCCGTAAAGTCATCCCATTCTAAAACACCGCGCGCGGCGTGTCCTCGCCCATCATCACTTGGCGGATCAGCGGGATCGGCGGGCCGCCAAAGGCGAGGAACCCATCGTGGAACGCCTTCCAGCCGGCGCGGCCGCCATTCCGGGCCGTCCAGTCCTCGCGCAGCTTGCGGATCATCAGCTTGCCGAGCGTGTAGTTGAGATAGGCGGGATCATAGGTGCCGCGCGCCGCCTGCTGCTCGGCGGTGCCAGCGCCCTGGTGGCATTGCTCGCGGAACATCTGTTCGGATTGCGCCTGCGTCATCCCCCGCGCATGCAGTCCGATCGCCGAGAGGAAGCGGCAGTTGCGCAGCAGCGCGTTCGACAACTGGCCGACATGGACACCGGGGTCGCCGCCGCCGTAGCCGGCTTCCCACATCAGCTCCTCGGAGTAATGCGCCCAGCCCTCGGCGAAAGCATAGCCGACGAACACCCGGCCGATCAGCGACGGCGAGCGATTCGAGTGCAGGAACTGCAGGAAATGTCCGGGCATCACCTCGTGGATGCTGGTGAACAGCAAATCATTGCGGCCGGGGATGTATTCCCGCTGCTTGGCCGCCGTCCAACTCGGATCGGGCGGTGCGATATAATAGATCGAGGGTATGCCTTTGTCATAGGGTCCGGGCGGATCGATATAGGCCCCGTTCTGCCGGTTATAGGGCGGCGATTCGCGCACCAGCGCCTGTTCGGTGCCGGGAATGGTCGCGAGGTCGCGGGCGCGGACGAAGGCGGTTAACTCCGGGATCTGCGCCGTCGCCGCCGCCACCGGGCCTTGCGCCGGTTTGTCGGCGTTCAGTTTCTCGAAGCACTGCTCGATGGTCTTGCCCGGCGCGTAAGCGGCGCAGGCGCTGGCCAGCGCCGCCTGGTTGCGCGCCAGATTGGCGCGACCGATGCGTTCGAGTTCGTCGAGCGGGACATCGACCCCCTCGGTCTCCTTCAGCATCCGGGAGAAGCGCTCCGGCCCGAAGGCGAAATCCTGCGTGGCGCCGGCCTGCTGCGTCTTCAGCCAGGCGGTCAGCGCATCCATCGCGCTCGCGGCCTGCTCCGAAGCGGCGGCAAGCTCGGCCTGCAGCGCCGGGTCCGCGACATCGGCGAAGGCGGCGCGCGCGTCGGTCCGGTAGAAGGCGGCGAAACCGCCGAAGCCGGCGACGCCGTGCTTGACGAAGCTGGCCGGCATCGGCGTGCGCAGATTGGCGCGGATGTTGCGCGCCGCCTCGGGGATCGCCCGGAAAAAGGCGATCAGCGCGCGCATCCGGGTCGGCTTGTCGGCGTATTCGCGGGTCAGATAGACGTTGGGATCGAGGCCGTTGTCGATGTACCAGGCGGGATTGCGGTGCGGCCGATCGGCATCGACGATCCAGAACAACTCGCGCCGCGCCACCGCCGCCAGATAGTCGCGCTCGAAGGCGTCGTCGGGCGAGAGCCCGGTGAAGGCGGCGGAATCGCGCACCACCGAGCGCAGGAAGTCCACCCGCGTCTGGATGCCCACCTCGCTCCAATCGGGCAGCCTGCCGTCGAAGCGATGCGCGCCCTGGTACACGGCGTAGGCGGGATCGAGGGTGAACCAGCGGTCGACGGTGGCCTGGGCGAATTGCTTCCAGGCGCGCTCCGACGGGGTGGATTGTGCGGCCGGCGGCGGCGCGGCCCGCGGATTGGCCGACATCGCGCAGCCGGCAAGCGCCACCGCAGTAAACGGAGCGAGCCGGAGGATGGCGGGCAGAGTTTGGCGCTTCACGAATGCGTCCCTTCCTGGGGTGGAGACGCGTTCCGGAGCGTCGCCATCGGCCCGATGGGTGAGCTACCGCGCGCCGAAGGTCCAGCCCTCGGCCCGGGCAATCTCCGTGGTAAGCGCCGGCGGGCTCCACAGTTCCGGATCATCGGCGACGACGCGCAGCCAGGTGGCGGTGAGCAGCGCATCGGCGGCGTGGTCGCTCACCGGCGCATCGGCAAGCGCGGGCGGGGAACCGAGCGCAGCCAGGGCAGCGGTGAGATCGCCGGCGTCGCGCATCTTGCTGCGGCCCGCCCGCCGCCCTGCGGCGATCGCGGCAAGGCTGGTGTAAATTTCGACGACGACCGATCCCGTATCGGGCAGCGGATCGAACGGCCATACCGGCAGCCGTCCCGCCAGCCGGTGGAGCACGCGCATGCCGGTGAGGCTGGACTTGCCGACCTGCGCCGCGCCGACGAGGTTGAAGTTGCTAGTCGGCCGGCACCCCATCGCCGCCTGCGCCGCTTCGGTAACGCGAAAGCGCCCCTGTCCTCCTGGTGCTCCGCCCTTACCGAAAAGCGCCCCCTCGCGCCCGCCGTGCCGCCGGAAAAAGGCACTGAGCTGCGGGTGATCGACGAGGCTGGTGGCGCCAAGGTGCGGGTCATTGGCGCAGATCGCCTCGACCAGCGCCCAGAGCGCCTTCGCGTCGGACGGGCTTTCGGCCCAGCCGGGGAAGAAAGCAGCGTGATCCACGAAGGGCAGCGACGCGCCGAGGTCGAGCCCCACCAGCGTATCGGCTGGCATATCGCCGAGCAGCCAGCCAAGCACCTCGCCCCGAGACCAGCGATGTCCCGGCCGCACCAGCCACGGCGCCCCGCCGTCGGCGTCGCAGATCGCCAGCGCAATCCCCGCCTGCCGCTCACCGGCTGCCCCCGACCAGTCGATCGCGGCGAAATGATGGAAGCGCGGCGGGGTCAAGCCTCCATGCTCTCGCTCCGGGACAGCCTCAACGCGGCCTGATCGGCGAACGCCCGGATCGTCCGTTGAACACATAGCTACCGTCGCCCCTGCGAAGGCAGGAGCCTATCCGACCTTGCGCGAAGGCGCCGCCACGGTGCTGTGCGGATAGCTTGTTTGGGCCCCTGCCTCCGCAGGGGCGACGGCCGACGGCGATTGTGCATCTCTAACCGTTCCGCTCCCGTCGCTTCGCCTCCCACCACTCCATCCGAGCACGCAGCTCGCGTTCGAAGCCGCGCTCGACCGGGCGGTAATAGCTCTGCGGCGCCATCTCCTCGGGCCAGTAGTCCGCTCCCGAGAAGCCTCCCTCGGTGTCGGGATCATAAGCGTAGCCCTTGCCATAGCCGATGTCTTTCATCAGCCGGGTCGGGGCGTTGAGGATATGCGCCGGCGGCATCAGCGAGCCGGTCTCCCGCGCGCTCTTCCACGCGGCCTTCTGCGCCGCATAAGCCGCGTTCGATTTGGGCGCGGTGGCGCAATAGAGGCAGGCCTGGACCACCGCCAGCTCGCCCTCGGGGCTGCCGAGGAAGTCGTAAGCCTCCTTGGCGGCCAGGCACTGCACCAATGCCTGCGGATCGGCGAGGCCGATGTCCTCGGAGGCGAAGCGGACCAGCCGGCGCAGGACGTACAGCGGCTCTTCGCCGGCCGTCAGCATCCGCGCGAGATAATAGAGCGCGGCCTGCGGGTCCGACCCGCGCAACGATTTGTGCAGCGCCGAGATCAGATTGTAGTGCCCCTCGCGGTCCTTGTCGTACACCGCGACGCGGCGCTGGAGAAAGCTGCCGAGTTCGCGCGGGCCCAGCGCCTGGTCGATCCGGGTCGCGTAGAGCGTTTCGGCCTGGTTGAGCAGAAACCGTCCGTCGCCATCGGCCGAGGCGACCAGCGCCTCGCGCGCGTCCGGCGTCAGCGGCAGCGTCTTTCCTTCCAGCGCCTCGGCCCGCTCCAACAGCCGCGCGAGCGCCCCTGCATCGAGACGACGCAGGATCAGCACCTGCGCGCGGCTGAGCAGCGCCGCGTTCAGCTCGAAGCTCGGATTCTCGGTGGTGGCGCCGACCAGCGTCACCGTGCCGCGCTCGACGTAGGGCAGAAACCCATCCTGCTGGGCGCGGTTGAAGCGATGGACCTCGTCGACGAACAGCAGCGTGCGCTGCCCGGCCTTGGCGGCGATATCGGCCTCGGCGAAGACTTTCTTGAGGTCGGCGACCCCCGAGAACACCGCGCTGATCGCCACGAACCGCATGCCCACGGCGGCGGCGAGCAGCCGGGCGATGCTGGTCTTGCCGGTGCCCGGCGGCCCCCACAGGATCATAGACGAGAGCTTTCCGGCCGCCACCATCCGCCCGATCGCCCCGTCCGGCCCGGTCAGATGCTCCTGTCCGACCACCTCATCCAGGCTGGACGGTCGCAGCCGGTCGGCAAGCGGCGCGTCCGGGCGCGGTGGTTCGATCGCCGGAGCGAGCGGCACGGCGCCAGAATCGTTACCGAACAGATCAGCCATCAGCGGCAAGATAGGAACATCCAGAAAAATTTCACGAAAGGGGTTGCAATGATCGCTCTATGATATATCTTAGAGCGATCGCAAGTGAAAGGAGTTATCAAACACATGCGTATGCAAGACTGCGGCCCCAGCGGCCGCGAACATGGCCGGGGACACGGCCGACACGATGGCCGGGAAGATGGCCGAGGACAGCGCCCGATGGGCCGCAAGATGGCCATGATGATGGCGGCACCCGGCTTCGGGCGTGGCGGCGGCCCGGAACGCTGGGGCACCGAGGAAGGCGGCCGGGGCGGACGCGGCCGGCATGGCGATGGCCCCCGCGGCCGCCGGGGCGGACGGATGTTCGCCGGTGGCGAACTGAGGCTGGTGCTACTGCGGCTGATCGGCGACCAGAGCCGCCATGGCTATGAGTTGATCAAGGCGATCGAGGAACTGACCGGCGGCGAATATGCTCCCAGTCCCGGCGTCGTCTACCCGACGCTCAGCCTGTTGGTTGATGAAGCCAGGATCGCCGAAGCAGAGGGCAACGGCCCGCGCAAGGCGTTCACCGCCACCGACGAAGGCCTTGTCGAACTCGTTGAACGCGACGAGGAAGCCAAGGCGCTGATCGGCCGGCTTCAGGCCCTCGCCCACCGCGAGCGCCCGGAGAGCGCACCGATCCGCCGCGCGATCGCCAATCTGTTCACCGCCCTGCGCCAGCGCGGG
This sequence comes from Novosphingobium sp., assembly GCA_039917735.1. GTDB lineage: Bacteria > Pseudomonadota > Alphaproteobacteria > Sphingomonadales > Sphingomonadaceae > Novosphingobium. Next base: position 7,499 of record JBDSIY010000004.1, read on the forward strand.
GCAAGCGATCTCGACAAGGACACCGGCCACCAGATCGCCGACATCCTGGACGAGGCGGCGCGGCGGATCGAGCGGCTGTAAGCGGCGGGTCCGGCGCTCAGCGAGCAGCAGGCTTTCGCCCGGAAGCGGGTGCGACGCTCGCGTCAGCGCCCGTTTCCGCAACCGCCGACTTGCGGTGCTGATCCAGCACCAGCGAACCGGTGTCACGCGCGTGCTGGTCGCGGCGGAACGGGATTTCGTTGCCTTTGCTCATCGTCGCTCTCCTTCATCCCCGGCCCACGGAATACCACGAACAACGATATTTGTGGATAGGCGTTCCGCCTGGTCGGCGGTGTTGCCAAGCCCGCGCTCGGGGGTCATCATCGCGCGACCAAATGGCTGCGGGGGAGGCAGGCGCATGGCAGGCGACGGCGATCATGAGGGCCCCGGCGAGACCACCGCCCCCGAGGAGGAAGGCGCCAGGCGGAGCGACGCCGAGGCCGAGTGCGCGCCGGAGCCGGAACCAGGCGCCGAGGCGCCGTCGTTCGAGCAGCTGACGCGCGTCCCGCGCAACATCCTGCTGTTCTCAGACGGCACCGGCAATTCGAGCGGCAAGCTGCTCAAGACCAATGTCTGGCGGCTCTATGAGGCGCTGGATCTTGGCTATCCGGCCCGGGACAAGGCCGATCTCCAGATCGCATTCTACGACGACGGCGTCGGCACCTCGTCCTTCCGGCTGCTTGCGGTGCTGGGCGGTGTGTTCGGCTTTGGCCTCGCCAACAATCTGCGCAACCTCTACAAGTTCCTGTGCCGCAACTACCGGCCGCCGCTGCGCGATCCCGTGACGGGCGAGATCGTCCGGCCCGGCGACCGCATCTACGCGTTCGGCTTCAGCCGCGGCGCCTACACCATCCGGCTGCTGGCGTGGCTGATCACCAGCATGGGCATCCGCGAGTACCACAGCGAGGAACAGCTTCACCGCGACACGCTCGACACATGGCGCGAGTATCGGCGCGGCTTCCACACCAGCTATGGGTTCACCGACTTCCTCGTGGCGATCGGCCGCGCGATCAGCCGCTGCCTCGTTCGAGCCAAGCGCCTGCTGTTCCGCGAACCCGGCTACGCGCGCTGCCTGCCGGACGATATGCAACGGCCAGGCTGGCTCGCCGAGTGGTTCCAGTACTGGTGCGCGCACCGGCTCAACCGCTGGGCGCTGGCGAGCTGGTGGCCCCGTTGGTTCGCGAACCGGCGCTGGGTCGAGCCCACGGCCGACGACAGCCACGGCGCCGAGATCGAGTTCGTCGGGGTATGGGATACGGTCGCCGCCTATGGCGGCCCGATCGTGGAGATCACCCGTGCCATCGACGGGTGGATCTGGCCGCTGTCGATGCCCGACTACCGGCTGAGCCCGAAGGTCAAATGCGCCCGCCACGCGCTGGCGATCGACGACAAACGTGACGCGTTCCACCCGCTGTTCTGGGACGAGGTGCTCGAAGCGGAGATGTGCCAGAGCGGCAAGGTCGTCCCCTACCAGCCGATCGGCGATCCGGTGGAAGCGGATCGGCTGAAGAAACGCGGTGCTCAGGAGCATCCGCGCCTGCAGCAGGTGTGGTTCGCCGGCATGCACGCCGACGTCGGCGGCGGCTACCCGGACGAGGCGCTGAGCTACGTCTCGCTAGGCTGGATGATCGAGCATGCCGAGCTCGCCGGAGTGCGGCTGCTCAAGGAGTTCCGCGAGCGCATCTTCGAGGTGCGCAACGTGTTCGGTCCGATCCACGACAGCCGCGGCGGCGCCGGCGCGTTTTATCGCTACCAGCCGCGCTACATCAACGCGTGGATCGACAAGCCGAACTACGACCGCGAAAAACGCGTCAGCTACGTGCGTCCGGGAACGCAGATTTACCGCGACCCCACCGTCGATCACGGCCGCTATGTCAACCGCGGCTTCCTGCGCTCGCCCATCCTGATGCACCACAGCGTCGAGGAGCGGCTCTACGCCGCGACCGACGGCTACGGGCCGATCAACCTGCCCACCGCCTACGAGATCGACGACGGCATCGGCGGCCTCGAGCCGCCCAACGCCCAGTCGCCGGGACGGCTCGAGGATCTCTACGAACTCGGCGATCGCATCAAGCTCAGGCGGTTCTGGTATTTTCTCAGCGTATTCGTCGCCGTGCTGATCGCGATCAAGCCGTGGTGGGAAAGCATCGGCTGGCTGCGACTGTTGAGCGGCACCGTTGACGCGCGCACCCAGACGCAGATCTTCTCGGCGCTGCTCAACGCGGTAGTGCCGACCTTCGCCTCGCGCTGGATCGACGAATTTACCGCCGATCCATGGACCACGCTGCTGCTGATCACTATCCTCGTGGCGTTTACGGCGCTTGGCGTCAGCCACGAGCGCAAGATGGTCGATGCCAGCCGCCGCCTGTGGCGCGCCCGCTTCGACGAACCGCGCAAGGCGAACGCGAAGCGCACCGCCCGTGTCGGTGTTCCCGGCTCCTGGTGGTTCCGCTGGTTCAAGTGGACCGCGCGCGCATGGCGCTCGGCGTCGATCTGGCAGGACCTGCTGGCCAAGTGGAAATGGCAGGTCATTCCGCTCGGGCTCGGCCTGCTGCTGTGGGGCTTCACCGTCTATGTCGCGCTCGCCGGGATCACTCAGGTGGCGCTGGTCGCGAAGGAGGCTCACACCGGCCTGTGCGGGGCCGGCAGCGTGGCGAGCGCGGCGCTGCCGGCCGACCAGCCGCGTCGGGTGGCCTTGCTCCGGCCCTGCGCCGACCTCGGCATCGCGGTCAGGCCAAACACCCACTATCGCGTGGTGATCGTCACACGGGACTGGCACGACGGCGGGCACGACGCGACGCCGGAAGGCTGGAACGACGATGGCGCCTGGAGTTCGTGGGCGACGCAGGGGGGCTCCAAGTTCTTTCGGCGCCTCACTTCCGCGCCGCTGTTCGCGCCGATCCTGGAGACGCGGGTGATCGATCCGCAACGGGCGTGGTGGAGGCGGCTGCTGTTCGGCCAGAACATCTACATGCACCGGATCATGTTCACCCGCACCAGCCCGAACGTCTGGACAGGCGACTTCACCTCGGAAGCGCCGCGAGACGGGCTGAAGCGGCGGCTGTACTTCTTCGTCAACGACGCGGTGCTCCCGGTCGATTGGGTCGGCGATCGCTGGCTTGGCGACTTGCGGGTGTTCCCGCTGGGTGGCCGCTATCGCAACAATCAGGGCACCGCGACGATCAGCGTCCGCAGCGTACAGCAGTCCGCTGGAGGCGCGGAGGGCAGTTAGCCGGCCCTGGCCACCTCGCGAGCCGCTTGCCCTTCGGACCCGCGCATCCCACATGCCCCGTCGGCAGCGGGCGCTTTCGCCCGGCGAACAAATCTGGAACATCACCCGGCGATGAGCCTCACCCACATCACCGTGCGCGGCGCGCGCGAGCATAATCTCAAGGGCATCGACGTGGCGCTGCCGCGCGAGCGGCTGATCGTCATCACCGGGCTGTCGGGATCGGGCAAGTCCAGCCTCGCCTTCGACACGATCTATGCCGAGGGGCAACGGCGCTATGTCGAGAGCCTTTCGGCCTATGCCCGCCAGTTCCTGGAGATGATGCAGAAGCCCGATGTCGAGCATATCGACGGGCTCAGCCCGGCGATCTCGATCGAGCAGAAGTCCACCAGCCGCAATCCGCGCAGCACCGTCGCCACCGTCACCGAGATCTATGACTACATGCGGCTGCTGTGGGCGCGGGTCGGCATACCCTATTCGCCCGCCACCGGCCTGCCGATCTCGGCGCAGACGGTCAGCCAGATGGTCGACCGGGTGATGACGCTGCCCGAGGGCACCCGCGCCTATCTGCTCGCCCCGGTGGTGCGCGGCCGCAAGGGCGAGTACCGCCGCGAACTCGCCGAATGGCAGAAAGCCGGCTTCACCCGAGTGCGGATCAACGGCGAGATGGTCGCGATCGAGGACGCGCCGGCGCTCGACAAGAAATACAAGCACGACATCGAGGTGGTGGTCGATCGCATCGCCGTGCGGGCCAGTAAAGATGGCGTGGGGGGCATCGAGACGCGGCTGGCGGACAGTTTCGAGCAGGCGCTGAAGCTGGCCGAGGGGCTGGCCTATGTCGATCTGGCGGACACGACGGTGGCGGAGCTGGCGGCGAAGGGGGACCCCTCCACCGTCCTGCGGACGGTCCCCCTCCCCGGCGAGCCGGGGAGGACAGCCAGCGGCTCGCCCAAACTATCCTCCCCGAGCTCGCTTGGGGAGGGGGACCAGCCTCAGGCTGGTGGAGGGGTCTCTTCGCCCGGTGCGATGAAAGGCGCCGCCCTCCCCCCCAACCGCATCGTCTTCTCCGAAAAATTCGCCTGCCCCGTCTCCGGTTTCACCCTCGAAGCGATCGAACCCCGGCTGTTCAGCTTCAACGCCCCCCAGGGCGCCTGCCCGGCCTGCGACGGACTGGGCGAAAAGCTGCTGTTCGATCCGCAGCTGGTCGTCCCCAACGAGGCGCTGAGCATCAAGCAGGGCGCGGTGGTGCCGTGGGCCAAGTCGAACCCGCCCTCGCCCTATTACATGCAGGTGCTGGCGAGCCTGGCCAAGGAGTTCGGCTTCAAGCTGGAGACCAAATGGCACGATCTCACCCCCGAGCAGCAGGGCATCATCCTCCACGGCACCAAGGGCAAGCCGGTGCCGCTAACCTTCATCGACGGCCGCAAGAGCTACACGGTGGACAAGCCATTCGAGGGGGTGATCGGCAACCTCAAGCGCCGGATGCTGCAGACCGAGAGCGCCTGGATGCGCGAGGAACTGGGCAAGTACCAGACCGCGCAGCCCTGCGAGACCTGCCTCGGCAAGCGGCTCAAGCCCGAGGCGCTGAGCGTCA
>JBDSIY010000005.1:0-41461 GCA_039917735.1 Novosphingobium sp.
GATTGATCATGAACTCGTAAACTTGGCTCGAAACGTCTCCGATATAGGCATCGGCCGCCAGCGTGTAGGTCATGTCGGTCAGCTTCGCGCTGTCCACGTCGATCAGAATGTTATCCGCACGCCGCCATTCTTGCTTGATCCCCGGGCGCAGCTTGGCGACGCGGTACTCGGGCGAAATATGCAGCTTCTTGCGGAACAGCATGATGTGCGGAGCGAAGATAAGGTTGCGCCCTCGCCCGGCCGGGCTCGCGAACCAATCGAGCAACGCCGGGCCGGACCCGTACCAGCTCGACAGATGCGGATCGAAATGGGGATTGTAGACGAACACCGGATTGTCGTTGGCGAACTGCCGCGTGCGGCTTGTGGAGCCGATGGCGTCGAACTTGGCATAGCCGACCACCCGCACCTGGTCGTCGCGCGCGACGCCGTGGCGGATCAACGCGCGCTTCGCCTTGACGCCGGCGACGAGGAAGGCGTCGAAGCCCGCCTTGCCGGGATGGTAGGTCACCGCCCGGTCCCCAGCGCCGTGCGGAACGTGGACGAAGCGGGTCGCGCCGGCACCGCCCCCGGCCCGCTTCAGGCGCAGGCAGGTGCGCTCGGTGCTGACCAGCAGCGATGCCCCGCGCAGGCGCGCCGCGTGATGATCGAGCCGCAGCAGCCGCTTGACCGGGGCGATGCGGTTGACGGGCTCGAGTAGCGTTTCCAGTGCGAGCGGCAGGGCGATGTCCAGCCACTCGACCTGACCCGTCGCTTCGGCTCCGAGAATCGCCTCCAGGTGAAGCCGGATCGCTGGTGTGCCCGTCGCGCAGGTAACGCGCTGGCCGGCCTGCAGCCCGACCAGCGCGCGGGCGATAGTGGCGATATGCGCCACCTGGTGCGGCGCGTCGTGGTTGAACAGGAACAGGATTTCCTGGCTGGCCATCACGTCATGATCCCACGCGGGCCACTCAGTTGCCGAGGGGAGCAGCGGCGGCAGCGAACTCGACCTCCCGGACATCCTCCGGCGGCTGCCTCGGTGGAGTGGCCGTCAGCCATTGTTCGAGCGCGGCAACGTCCGCCACGCCGGGCGTGCTGTCGCGGCCTTGCTGGAAGCCGATGAAGGTGTCGCCGCCATCGGCCAGGAACTCGCTTGTGGTTACGCGATAGCTGCGTTCCGGCTCGATCGGGGCTCCGTTCAGCGTCATTGACCCGATGCGGCTGCCGACCTGTCTCGCGCGGTCGTATTGAAAGACGAAGCCTGCCGATGGCGTCAGCACCTGCTCCGGCCCATCGGCGTCAAAACCCTGTTCGAGGATCGCCTTAATCTGCGCGCCGCTGAGGGTTTGCGTCACCAGCAGGTTCCCGAACGGCTCGACCGCGAAGATCTGGCCGAAGCTGACGCTGCCGTCGGCATTGGTCAGCAGCGCCGCGCGCAGGCCGAAGGGGTTCATGAAGGCGATCTCGGCGCCCGCGGCGCGGGTCGCCGCCAGCTGGGAATCGGCGACCAGCCTGCCAAGCGCGCCGCCGGTGTTCGCCAGCGGACCCTGCATCTTCGGCACCGGGCGGGCCAGCCATCCGACCCTTCGTTCTGCGACCGCCGAAGCCGCCGCCGCGCTGCGCCGCACCAGCGACGCAATGCCGGAATGGGGGCGGAACGCGGGATAAAGGGCGGTATTGGCGATCAACGCCCCCCCGGCGGAAAAAGCGGGCGACTGCACGATGACATTATGCGCGCGCCGATGGAGGAGGCGGTGGGTGGCTGTATCAAGCGTCAGCGTCAGCTCGGTCACCTGCTCGCCATACAAACCGGCGCTGGTCAGGAGCAGCGGGCGTTCTCGGCCCGGCGCTGGATAGTCGCAGACATAGGCCCAATGCGTATGTCCGGAGACGACGATTTCGATGCTGGGGTCCAGGCGGTCGAGAATTGGCCGGATAGCGCCGGAGAGATTATCGCAACGGTTGGGATCGGGCGCAGTGGGCGAAGCGGCGCCGGTGCGGCCGCCCTGGTGAATCAGCAGGACAATGACATCCGCGCCCGCCGCCTTCAGCCTGGGTGCCAGAGTATTCGCCGCCTCGGCCTCGTCCACCCAGTGCAGACCGGGATTGCGGCTGCGTGGAACAAGGCTGCCGGTCTCCTTCAGCGTAACGCCGATCAGGCCAATGGTAACCTTGCGCCTGCCTTTGTCGAAGCTCCTGAGCGCGCTGCCGGCGAACAGCGGCTTGCCGCTCTCGGTCAGCGTGTTCGCGGCGAGGAATGTGAAGCGTGCACCCCTGTAGGGGCGGAGGGCGCAGGCCGGTCGCGCGGCGAATTGCGCGCAGCCGCCGTGCGCGATGCGCAGCAATTCGGCACGGCCGCGATCGAACTCGTGGTTACCAAGCGCACTGTAATCGAGCCCGATGCGGTTCATCACCTCGACCGTTGGTTCATCGAGGAACAGCGCCGAGGTGACGGGACTGCCGCCGATCAGGTCGCCGGCCGACACGGTGAGGTGGTGGGTGTAGCGGCGCCGCAGTGCATCGATCGCGCCGGCGAGCCACGCCGCGCCACCCGCCGGCACCGTAACCGTGCCGCCGCTGCCGTCCGGCGCCAGCACGGCTTGCCGCGGCGGTTCGAGATTGCCGTGAAAGTCGTTGAACGCGATGATCCCGACCGTCACCGGCGCGGACGTTTCGCGAGCGTTTGCGGGCCCGGCGAAAACCGCCAGCAACAGCGCGAACAGCGATGGAAGGGGAAAGCGGATGGGCTTGCTCCAGGCTCGTCTTGTGGTTGGAACTAGCCCCTCGCCCTTCCGGAGAGGGTTGGGACAGGGGCCGCTGCGGCATGTGGGCTCGGCCCCTGAAATATGGCTAAGCCGCTTCACTGCCAAGCCGGCGTACCTCCCTGTGGAGAAGAGAGTTGCCAGCCTCCTCACACCTCACCCCTTACCCGCTGTCGGACGCCCCCGGTTGGGTGATGATCCGGTCCCGCGCGGTGCGAATGTCGCCCGATTCGATCTGGAGCTTGAGTCGTTCGCGGTCGCGGCTGCGGTACATGTGCTCGGCGCGATCGATCTCCTCAAGGCCCACTCCCAGCTGATCGAGCGCCATCCGCGCCATCCGCACCGCCGACTCCAACACCTCGCGCACGATCAGCCGGGTCGGTGTGCCCTTGAGCTTGATTACGGTTCGCCGGTCGAAGGCGCGCACACAGAGCGCTGCGGCCGGAAAAGCGGTGTGGACGTTCTCCAACAGTTCGGCGGTCAGCTGATCGCCGTCGATGCAAAATAGGATCAGCTCGGCCTCGGCGGCGCCGGCCTGGCGCAGCAGGTCCAGCCTGGTTCCGTCGCCGAAGTAAACCTTCGCGCCGAAATCGCCGGCAATGTCGATCATCTCGATGTCGGTGTCGATCAGCGTCACCGGAATGTCGCTGGCGATCAGCATCTGCGCGACGGTCTGGCCAAAGCGGCCGTACCCGACGATGATCGCATTGGCGCCCTCTGCCGAGGGGCCCTCGCGGTGCTGCTTGAGGACCGGGGCTTCGCGCAAACGCCGGGTCGCCGCCATCAGGAACGGCGTGGTCGCCATCGACAGGGTAACTATGGCGCCGAACAGGCTCGCCGCCTCGGGCGAGATCAGAAACGCCGTTTGCGCCTGCGCAAACAGTACGAAGCCGAACTCGCCGCCCTGGCTGAGCAGCAGGCCGAGCGCCAGTGCGCCCCGCCAGTTCATTCCGAACGCTACGCCGATGGCAAATATCACCACCGCCTTGGAGGCGATCAACGCCAGCGCCATCGACAGCACGAACAGTGGCCGGTCGGCGATCGCGTGAAGATTGAGGATCATCCCGATCGCCAGGAAGAACAGGCCGAGCAAGATCGAGCGGAAGGGCTCGACATCGGCCTCGAGCTCATGGCGATAGGGCGAATCGGCGAGCATTACCCCGGCGACAAAGGCGCCGAGCGCGGTCGATAGCCCGAGCGCTTCCATCACCGCGGCCGAAGCCGTTACGGTGAACAGACCCGCGAAGACGAACATCTCGCGCTCGCCCAGATTGCCGATCAGCCGGAACAGCGGGCGGATCACGAAACGTCCGGCCGCGATCAATCCGGCAACCGCGCCGGCCGTATAGAGCGTCAGCAGCCAGCCAGATGGCCCTCCGGCCTGCGCCGGATTGCGGCTCATCGCGGCGATAATCGTGATCAGCGGAATGATCGACAAGTCCTGGAACAGCAGCATCGCGAAGGCGCGTTCGCCAAAAGGCGTGCGCAACCGTCCGGAGGACTGCAGCAGCGGCAGCACCTGCGCGGTCGAGGACAACGCCAGGGGCAGCCCCAGCGCCAAGGCCGCCTGTGACGAGAAACCGGTGAACAGATAGATGATCGCGCTGATGACGGCCCCGCAGGCTGCCACCTGCACCAGCCCCAATCCAAGGATTTCGCGCTTCATCCGCCACAGCCGCGATGGGTTCAGCTCCAGCCCAACCAGGAACAACAGCAGGGTAATGCCGAGTTCGGCTATGCCGATCTTCGCCTCGGCCCCGCCGACCAGGCCCAGCACTTGCGGCCCGACGGCCGCCCCGGCGAGGAGAAAACCCAATGTCGCGCCGAGACCCAGCTTGCGGAACAGCAACACGAAGGCGAGCGCGAAGCCCAGCATCAGCGAGCCGTCGTGGAGCAGCGAGGTCGTACCGGGGTCGCCCATCGTCGCTGCTTGCACGCAAGCAACCGCTGCTGCAATGCGGCGCTGCGCGAGGGTTGGAGATCGGCGTGAAACGACTGGTAGCGTTCGATCTCGACGGTACGCTCGCGACGAGCAAGCAGCCGCTTGAGCAGGACATGGCGGAGGCGCTTGCCGATCTGCTTGGCGTCACCGCTGTCGCGGTGATTTCAGGCGGCGACTGGCCGCAGTTTGACAAGCAGGTCGCAAGCCGCCTGCCGAGCCGCGCGGATTTGGCCCGACTTTGGCTGATGCCGACGACCGGTACCAAGCTCTACACCTTCCGTCACGACAACTGGCGCGCTGTTTACGCGGAGCTGTTCTCCGACGAACAGCGGGCGGGAATCATCGACGCCTTCCACGCCTCGCTTGCCGCTACCGGATTCACCCCCGAGCAAACCTGGGGCGAGCGCATCGAGGATCGCGGCAGCCAGATCACCTTCTCTGCGCTCGGCCAGCAGGCGCCGATCGAAGCCAAGGAAACCTGGGACCCCGACTTCGCCAAGCGGAAAGTCATCCAGGCCGATTTGCGCGGCCGGCTGCCCGGTCTGTCCATCAACATGGGCGGCGCAACCTCGATCGACATCACCCGCGAGGGGGTCGACAAGGCGTATGCGGTCCGGCGGCTCAGCGAGCACAGCGGCATTCCGATCGAGGCGATGCTGTTCTGCGGCGACGCGATCTTCCCCGGGGGAAATGATTACGCGCCGAAGGAGAAGCTCGGCATGGACTGCGTGAAGGTCCGCGATCCCGGCGACACGCTCAACGTGATCGCTGCGATCGTGGCCTGCCAGAAGTAAAACCCCGCCTCGCACGGGGAAACTATTTCCCGTACTCCAACGCATGCATGTCCTCGTCAGACAGGCCAAAGTGATGGCCGACTTCGTGGACAACGACGTGGTTGACGAGGTCCTCGAGCGTCACCTCGGTCTCGTTCCATTCCTTGAGCAGTGGCATCCGGTAAAGCGTGATCACCGGCGGCAGGTCGCCAGAGGACCACACCGACTGCTCGTCAAGCGGCCTTCCATGATACAAGCCGCTGAGTTGCCAGGGATCGTCGATGCCCATGGTCCGCAGCGTGGCGTCGTCGGCGAAGTCCTCGACCCGCACGACGATATCCGCGAGATGCGCGGCGAACGGCTCGGGAATGCGCGCGAAGGCTGAGTGGGCAAGTGCCTCCAGATCCGCCGCGCCCGGCGGCGGACCGTGCATTCGCCTGCTCACACGTCGAGATTGGCGACGTTGAGCGCGTTTTCCTGGATAAACTCGCGCCGGGGTTCGACCACGTCGCCCATCAGCCGGGTGAAGATCTCGTCGGTGACGTCGGCATCCTCGACCTTTACCTGCAGCAACGCGCGGTTCTCGGGATCGAGCGTGGTCTCCCACAGCTGCTCGGCGTTCATCTCGCCCAGGCCCTTGTAGCGCGCGATTGCCAGCCCCTTGCGCCCGGCGGCGAGCACCGCGTCGAGCAGTTGCGTGGGACGTGTGATCGCGCCGTCGCCGGCGGTAGCCGGGGTGGGCGCAAGTGGCTGCGCATCGTCGCCGAGCGCATCGCCCTCGCCTTCCTGATCGATCTCGGGTTCAGGCTCCGCCGCCTCCCCACCAGCGACCCGCTTCACCAGTCGCGCCGGCGCGCCATAAACATCGGCCTGCTCGGCGGCCAGGCGGGCGAGCTTGCGCGCCTCGGCGCTGGTCAGAAAGCTCTCCTCGACCCGGCGAACATCGGTGACGCCGCGCCAGACGCGATCGAAGCGGATCGTGTGGTCGGCCTCGATTTGTGCGCTCCACGTCGCCTCCGTGTCGCCCATGCCGAGTTGCCGCGCCGCCCGCTCCAGCGCCGCAGTCAGACCCGCTTGGTCGAGATCGGGCGCGAACACGCCCGCGAGCGCCATCGCCTCGATCACCGCTGGATCGTACTTGCGCGGCACGAAACCCATGAGGTTGCGAAGCCGGATCGCATGCTCGACCAGCGCGGTGAGTTCCTGCGCGCCGCGCGCGCCGCCACGGGTTTCCAGTACGCGCCCAGACAGCCCTGCCTCTACGAGGTAGCGATCGAGCGCGGCGTTGTCCTTGAGGTACACCTCCGAGCGCCCCTTGCTGACCTTGTAGAGCGGCGGCTGCGCGATGAAGAGGTGCCCGGCCTTGATGATATCCGGCATCTGCCGGTGGAAGAAGGTCAACAGCAGCGTGCGGATGTGGGCGCCGTCGACATCGGCGTCGGTCATGATGATAATCTTGTGGTAGCGCAGCTTGCCAAGGTCGAACTCGTCGCGCAGCCCGGTGCCCATGGCCTGGATCAGCGTGCCAACCTCCTTCGAGCCGATGATCCGATCGAACCGGGCGCGCTCGACGTTAAGGATCTTGCCACGCAACGGCAGGATCGCCTGGGTGTTGCGGTCACGCCCCTGCTTGGCCGAGCCACCCGCCGAGTCGCCCTCGACCAGGAACAGCTCGGACTTGGCGGGATCGCGCTCCTGGCAGTCGGCGAGCTTGCCGGGCAGCGAGGCGATGTCCATCGCCCCCTTGCGCCGGGTCAGCTCGCGCGCCTTGCGAGCTGCTTCCCGCGCGGCGGCGGCGTCGATGATCTTGTGGACGACGGTCTTGGCGTGCGCCGGGTTCTCCTCCAGCCATTCGGACATCTTGTTGGCCATCAGGCTTTCGAGCGGCTGGCGCACCTCGGAGGACACCAGCTTGTCCTTTGTCTGCGACGAGAACTTGGGATCGGGCAATTTGACCGAGACGATCGCGGTCAAACCCTCGCGCATGTCCTCGCCGGATAGCGAGACCTTTTCCTTCTTCAGCAGCCCGGACCGGTCGGCATAGCCGTTGAGGGTACGGGTCAGCGCCGCCCGGAACGCCGCGAGATGGGTGCCGCCGTCGCGCTGGGGGATGTTGTTGGTGAAAGCGAGGACGTTCTCGTAGTAGCTGTCGTTCCATTCCAGCGCGACTTCGATGCCGACCCCATCGCGCTCGGCGCTGATCGCGATCGGATCGGGGATCAGCGCCTGCTTGTTGCGATCGAGATAGCGGACGAAGGCGCCGATGCCGCCGTCGTAATAGAGATCGTGCTCTTTCACCTCTTCGTGCCGCTTGTCGCGTAACAGGATGCGAACGCCGGTGTTGAGGAAGGCCAGTTCGCGGTAACGGTGCTCGAGCTTCTCGAAATCGAAATCGGTGACGTTCTTGAAGGTGTCGGTCGAGGCGAGGAAGGTGACGCGGGTGCCCTTCCTGCCGGGCGCGTCCCCGACCCGCTTGAGCGGCGCGACGGTATCGCCGTGCTCGAAGCGCATCCAGTGCTCGCTTCCGTCCCGCCAGATGGTCAGCTCCAGCCATTCGGAGAGCGCGTTGACCACCGAAACGCCGACGCCGTGCAGGCCGCCGGATACCTTGTAGGCATTGTCGTCAGACGTGTTCTCGAATTTTCCCCCGGCGTGCAGCTGGGTCATGATGACCTCCGCCGCCGAAACCCCCTCGCCGCTGTGGATGCCGGTCGGGATGCCGCGACCGTTGTCTTCGACCGAAACCGAGCCGTCCGGGTTGAGTTCGATCAGCACCAGGTCGCAGTGACCGGCAAGCGCCTCGTCGATGGCGTTGTCCGACACCTCGAACACCATGTGGTGCAGCCCGGAGCCGTCGTCGGTATCGCCGATATACATGCCCGGCCGCTTGCGCACCGCGTCGAGGCCCTTGAGGACCTTGATCGATTCCGCGCCGTATTCGTTGGGGTTGCTCGTGCTTTCGGGGGTGGTTGCCATGCTCAGCATATAGGGAACGCGCGGAGTTCGCCCAAGCGAAACCGGCCAATGCCCCGCTCTTTTCCCCACCCAATATGGGGCGCTTCAGCAGCTTCCCACGCGAATATCCAGCCCGACGCTCATCGCCACCTCAGTCTCTCGCGCCTCAACTCGTCAACCCGGGTGACGCCCATCAGCTTCATGCCGCGCTCGATCTCGTCCTTGAGCAGGAATAGCGCCCGCTCCACACCCGCCTGCCCCGCCGCGGCGAGGGCGTAGAGGTAGAGCCGGCCGCCCGATGCGCAGTTCGCCCCGGCGGCGAGCGCCTTCAGCACATGGGTGCCGCGCCGAATGCCGCCGTCACAGATGATCTCGATCTGGCCGCCCACCGCATCGGCGATCTCGGTGAGCGCGTCGAAGGGCGCGCGCGAGCCGTCGAGCTGGCGACCGCCGTGGTTCGAGATCATGATCGCATCGGCACCGATTGCCACCGCGCGCCTGGCGTCGCCGACGCTCATCACCCCCTTGAGGCAGAAGGTGCCGCCCCAGTCCTCGCGGATTTTTTCAGCGGTCGACCAATTCATGGATTGGTCGAGCATCGTGTTGAAATATCCGGCGATCGAGACCGGTTCGCCGGTGCCCTCGGTAACATGCGTATCGAGGTTGGGCAGCCGGAACTTCTCGCGCAGCAGATAGTCGAGCGCCCAGCGCGGCTTGATCGCATAGCTGAGCGCCGAGGATGGGGTGAAGCGCGGCGGTGAGCTGAAGCCGCTGCGCGCGCAGCGCTCGCGCTTGCCGGCGACAATAGTGTCGACGGTCAGCGTGAGGGCGTCGAAGCGCGCCGCCTGGCAGCGCTCGATCAGCGAGCGGTTCAGCCCCTGATCCTTGTGGACATAGAGCTGGAACATCTTCGGCCCGGTAGTCAGCGCCGCGATCTCCTCGATACTGACGGTGGCGAGGCTCGATATGCCGCACCACAGCCCGAACTTTTCCGCCGCCCGCGCCACCGCGCGCTCGCCCTGCCAGTGGAAAACGCGCTGCAGCGCGGTGGGCGAGAGGATCAACGGCAGGGCGCTCTTGCGGCCGAGGATCGTCACCGAGGTATCGATCGTCTCGACGCCGGCAAGCACGTTCGGCACAAGATCGCAATCGTCGAAGGCGGCAGTGTTGCGCGCCTTGGTCAGCTCGTCGTCAGCGGCGCCATCGATGTAGTCGAACACCGGCCAGGGCAGCCGGGCCTTGGCGAGCCTGCGGAAGTCGGCGATGTTGTGGCAATCGGCGAGGCGCATGTCGCGCGCCTAGACGATTTTCGGGTAGCGTCCAATCGCGCGTCGGGATGCCCAGGATGGCTCGAACGATCCGCTCACTTCGGGGTGGCGGATGTTTCGGATTCGGGATGGACCTTGGCAGCGGCCCTCGCCTCACGCTCCCGCCCGTATCGCGCGATCGCGTCAGCGTTGGCAGAGCGCGCCGGATAGGGGCAGCCCTTTGCCTGGCCCACCCCCTTGAGGAATGAGCGACGCGCGATCCCCGCCTCCACCGCCGCTTCCACCAGGCGCTGCTGCTGGTTCGCGCCGGAGACCTCGCGGATGAGCCCGCGAAACGGGATGAACGAGCCGACCACCGTCTGCGCCACTCGACCGGCGCTGATTTTGTGCGTCTCGCTTTGTTGCAGGTCGATGTCGTCGCCCAGCGCCGCATCGAGCCTGCCAACTTCCGCGGCAAGCGCCGCGCAGCGGCCGAGCCCGGCCAGATCGTAGGGATGTTCCTGCGCCTCGGTCAGGACAGGCGCAATCTGCTCCTTGCGGAGGTTGAGATCGTTCATCGGCGTGGTCGCGACATCGGCCGCGCTAGGCTCGCGCCGGGTGATCGGAGCGTTGGGTTCCGTTGCGAACGCGGGGACGGTGGCCAGCGTGGCGGCAATCCCAATCAGGCAGATGCGCAACATCTCAGCTTCTCCCGATATTCACCGGCATCCTGCAGCGCGCCTATTTGCGCAGATCGGCGAAAGTATCGCAATCGTCCTCGTTGCCCGATTCGAGCCCCTTGCGCAGCCATTCGACGCGCTGGGCGCTCGATCCGTGCGTGAACGCTGCCTCGACCGGCCGCCTCCCGGCGCTCTTCATCAGCGTGTCGTCGCCGATGGAATGGGCGGCATTCAGGCCTTCTTCGATGTCGCCGGGCTCGATCCTGTCCTTGTTGTGGGCGGCCCAGACGCCGGCGTAGCAATCGGCCTGCAGCTCCATTCGCACCTGCAGCGGATTGGCGCTCGACGAATTCTGTTCCTGGGCGCTGCGCACCTGATCGGCGAGCCCGGTCAACTTCTGGACGTGGTGGCCGAACTCATGCGCGACGACATAGGCGCGGGCGAAATTGCCCTTCGCGCCAAGCCGCTGGTCAAGCTCGTTATAGAATTCCGTGTCGATATAGATGCCCTGGTCGGCCGGACAGTAGAACGGGCCCATCGCGCTCTGTGCCGTGCCGCAGCCGGATCGGCCCATCTGTGAATAGAACACCAGCTTGGGCTGCACGAACGCAATGCTGGACTTGGCGAAGATCTGTGCCCAGGTCTTGTTGAGCGAGGATAGTGCGTTGCAGGTCTCGCGGCTCACCGCATCGACACTGCAGCTTTCGGCGACGCTGGCGCCGCCGGTGTTGCCCGCCGGCGCTGAAGTCTGCTGTTGGGTCTGATCGATCCCGCCGAGCATCTGGGTCGGGTCGATGCCGAACACCAGCGCCCCGATCAGCGCGATCACAAGGGTCCCGCAGCCGATGCTGCCGCCGCGCATCCCGACTGGAAATCCGCCGCCGCGCTGGTCCGAGACATTGATCGAGCGGGGGTCGAAATCATCAAGACGCATCGGCCGCACTCCCTTCGGCGTTCAGGATCGCCGCCTGGCGCGAGTCCTATACACGTCGCGACAACGCGTCATGCGGAACTTGGTTCAGCCTCCATCGCAACGCGGACGCTCCCATCCCAGCGGGGCGCGCGGCTCAGACCCCCTGCGGCGCGGTGCCGGCGGCGGGACGCTTGCCCGACTTGGGGATCGCCGAACCGCGCAGCGGCACCAGCGCGGCGGGGCCGCTCGGGGGGTTGGGACGGTCAAGCGTCCCCCTCTCCAGCAGTTGCTTGATGTCGTCGCCGCTCAGAGTTTCATATTCGAGCAGTGCATTCGCCAGCAGGTGGAGGTGGTCGGCCTGGGTTTTCAAGATGTCCGTGGCGCGCGCGTGAGCGTTGTCGATCAGGCCGCGGATTTCGCTGTCGATCAGTTTGTTGGTCTCATCGGACATCATCAGACGTTGCGAGCCGCCGAAGCCGAGGTAGCCCTCCTGCTGCTCCTCGTACTGGAGCGGGCCGAGCTTGTCCGACATGCCCCATTTGGTGATCATGTTGCGGGCAAGCCCGGTCGCGTACTGGATGTCCGACGAGGCCCCGGATGAAACCTTGTCGTGGCCGAAGATAAGTTCCTCGGCAACGCGGCCGCCCATCGACACCGACAGGTTCGCCAGCATCTTGTCGCGATGGTACGAGTAGCTGTCACGCTCGGGCAGGCGCATCACCATGCCCAGAGCGCGGCCACGCGGAATGATCGTCGCCTTGTGGATCGGATCGGAGGCGGCTTCGTTGACCGAGACGATCGCGTGACCAGCCTCGTGATAGGCGGTCATCTTCTTCTCGTCGTCGGTCATCACCATGCTGCGCCGTTCGGCACCCATCATGACCTTGTCCTTGGCGTCCTCGAACTCCTGCATGGCAACCAGGCGCTTGTTGCGGCGCGCGGCCAGCAGCGCCGCTTCGTTGACGAGGTTTGCCAGGTCCGCGCCCGAAAAGCCGGGCGTACCGCGGGCGATCACTCGGGGATTGACGTCGGGGGCAAGCGGCACCTTCTTCATGTGGACGCCGAGGATCTTCTCGCGCCCGTCGACGTCGGGGATCGGCACCACCACCTGCCGATCGAAGCGACCCGGGCGCAGCAGCGCCGGGTCGAGCACGTCGGGGCGGTTGGTGGCCGCGATAATGATGATGCCTTCGTTCGCCTCGAAGCCGTCCATCTCGACCAGCAGCTGGTTCAGCGTCTGCTCGCGCTCGTCGTTCGAATTGCCGAGGCCGTGGCCGCGATGGCGACCGACCGCGTCGATCTCGTCGATGAAGACGATGCAGGGTGCGTTCTTCTTCGCCTGCTCGAACATGTCGCGCACGCGGCTGGCGCCGACGCCAACAAACATCTCGACGAAGTCCGATCCGGAGATGGTGAAGAACGGCACGCCGGCTTCACCGGCGATGGCGCGAGCGAGCAGGGTCTTGCCGGTGCCGGGGGAGCCCACCAGCAGCGCGCCCTTGGGGATCTGGCCTCCGAGCTTGGCGAAGCGCTGCGGGTCCTTGAGGAACTCGACGATTTCCTCAAGCTCCTCGCGCGCCTCGTCGATGCCGGCGACGTCGTTGAAGGTGACGCGGCCTTGTCGCTCGGTCAGCAGCTTGGCCTTGGACTTGCCAAACCCCATCGCGCCCGAGCCGCCGCCCTTCTGCACCTGGCGCAGCGCGAAGAAAGCGATGCCGAGGATCAACATGAACGGCAGTGCCTGGACGAGGATATAGAGCAGCAGGTTAGGCTCTTCCGCCTGCTTGCCCGCATATTTGACGTCATTGGCTTGCAGCAATTGCGGCAGCGTCGTGTCGTTCGGGATCGGCACCGTGCTGAAGCTGTCGCCGTTGCGGTACTTGCCGACGATGCGGTCTGTGCCGACCTGGACCTCGGCAACGCTGCCCTCGGCGACCTTGGTGCGGAAATCCGAATAGCGGATCGATCCGGCCGTGTCGCCGCGGCTGCCGAACATCGAAACGACCATCAGCAGCGCGAGAAAGATGCCGCCCCACACCAGCAGACTTTTGATCCAGGGATTGCCGTTACCGTTGGGCTGATCGTCGTTCATGTCTCGGAACCGTCCTTGCTGCCCGCCAATGTAGGCCAATGCCGGCGAATCGCAAGTTCGCCCGGGGCGCGGTGTAGCTCCAGCCTCGTGCTAAATCGTTTCACGGCATGGTTAGCGCGGTTAACCCGAGAGATCATTCGAACTGGTTCCGGATGGCGGCGTTGGTCCGGGCTGGTCATCTTGCCATTGCCGGAGCGGCTGCTATAGGCGCTCCCCTCGGTCGGGACGTAGCGCAGCCTGGTAGCGCATCACACTGGGGGTGTGGGGGTCGGAGGTTCGAATCCTCTCGTCCCGACCAGTTTTCATGCATTTAGCTGATCCAGGCTTGATCGGTGCGGGCCGGGCATGAAGTTCCCGTCGATCCGCTCGAACGTGCAAGCGCTGCAGCTGGCATGAGGAGCGGCCGGGGCGTTGGGAGGGGTTTATGGAGCGCAGTCTTACCGCGGCCCAGGAATGGCGGCGATATTGGACCCTGGTGCTGGCGGCCTCGGCCGGTTTTTCATTCTTTTCGCTCCTGATCGCCTCAACCGGGCTGTTCTTCGAGCCCCTCTCCCGCGAATTCGGCTGGAGCCGGACGCTCCTCTCCTCGGGCCCCTCCATCGCCGCCGTGTTGACGGCGGCTCTCGGGCCGTTCCTGGGAGCCCTGATCGACAAGTATGGGTCACGCCGGATCGTGCTGCCGGGGCTGGTTCTGACGATGCTGTCGGTTGGCTCCTTCAGCCTGGCGAGCGGTTCGGAAGCGCAGTGGATCGGCTTCTGGGTAATCTTCGGAATCGTCGCCGTGAGCGTCAAGTCGACGGCCTGGACGGCGGCGGTGCTCGGCGTGTTCCAGCATTCGCGCGGGCTCGCGCTGGGCCTGACCCTGTCCGGCACAGCGGTTGCGCAGATCATAGTTCCGCCCGTGGCCAACTGGCTGATCACCGATCTGGGCTGGCGCGCTGCCTTCGTCTGGCTGGCAGTAGGGTGGGGAGGACTCACCCTGCTTCTGTGCGTATTTTTCCTGTTCGACGCCCGCGACCTCGCCGGCAAGGACCGGGCCGCAGCTGTGGCGCGTGGTGAAGCGCCCGTCGCGGTCGCGGTCGATCTGGCCGGGCTGACCACCGCCCAGGCCGTGCGCGATTCCGCGCTGTGGCGGGTTGGCATCTCCAACTTCGTGGTGATGGTGCTGACCATTGGCCTGACCATCCACCTGTTCCCGATCCTGACCGAAGCCGGCGTGTCACGCGTTAACGCGGCGTGGCTGACCAGCCTGTCGGGGGTCGCCGGAATCGCCGGCAAGCTGGTCACCGGCTATCTGCTCGACCGCTTCCGCCCGAATTGGGTCGGCGGTGTCACGCTGGGCGCCGCAGCGCTTGCCTTCCTCCTGATGTTGGTGGGAATACGTTCGCCCGCACTGATCGTCTGCGCGATGCTGGTGAACGGCTACGCCGGCGGGACCAAGACGCAGATCACCGGCTTCCTCACCGCCAGCTACGGCGGGATGAAGAATTTCGGCAAGATCTACGGGGTCATGGCGGCACTGATGGCGCTTGCGGCGGGCGTGGGGCCGATGGTGGCTGGCGTCATCTATGACCAGTTTGGCGGCTACGGTCCGTTTTTGATCGCGGGCACGATCGGCTGCCTGTTCGGCGGGATTTTGATGATCTCACTCCCGGCGTATCCGGCGTGGCAGGAGCCTGAGCGCACCCAACCCTGACCCGACGCCGCGCGGATCATCCGACGATCGCAGCAAAAATCTCCGCCCCGTCGCGACTTTCCGCATTCTCGAAGGTTGATGAAGCGACGCGCCGCATCGCGGCCGCGTCACTTTCAGGAGGTATCCATGGCCACCAAGACCGCCGAAAAAAAATCCGTTAGCAAGCCTAAATCCTCAGCCAAACCGGCTTCCAAGACCGAGCGCAAGGCGCAGCGCGCCGCCGCCAAGCCGGCCGACGCGATCAAACTGCTCAAGGACGATCACAAGGAGGTGAAGACCTTCTTCAAGCAGTATGAAGCGCTGAAGGACGACGCGGAGAAGCAGCACCTCGCCAACCGTATCACCCAGGCGCTGATCGTGCACACCCAGATCGAGGAGGAAATCTTCTACCCTGCAGTTCGCGAGGCGATTGACGACGACGATATGCTCGACGAGGCGACGGTCGAACACGCCACCGCGAAGCAGCTGATCGCGGAAATCCAATCGATGAAGGCCGGGGATCCACTGTTCGATGCCAAGGTCACCGTCCTCGGCGAATATGTGAACCATCACGTCGAGGAGGAAGAGACCGAGATGTTCCCGGAGACCCGCGACAGCGAACTGGACCTCAAGGCGCTCGGCGCGCAGATGGCGGCGCGCAAGACCGAACTGATGGGCACGGCCGAAAAATAAGCTTGGCGCCGGGCGCGCGCCACGCGCGCCCGGCTCGTCGGACCCGACTACTTGAGGCCTTTCGCCATATTGAGATGGCCGGTCACCGGCGCCACCATCTCGCCGGCGAAGGCCTTGAGCGGCGGTACGTCGCCGGTGGCCGCATAGGCCTTGAGCGTATCCAGCGTTGCCTGATGCTGGTCCACCTGCGCCCGCGCGTAGGCGCTGTCGAATGCAGCGCCGTTCTGGGAGGACATCGCGTCAAGTGCCTGCTGCTGCGCGCCGGTCAGCTGCGGTGACGGCACGATCGCCGGGCTGGCGGAAGAGGCTGCCGTCTTGAGCTTCGCCGTCGAGGCCGTGTGCGCCTTGATCATCTGCGCCGCGAACTTCTTGATCGCCGCTGAAGATGCTTTGCGCTCGGCAAGCCGCGAGCTCTCGATCTCGAATGTGTCACTCGCGGCGGCGGTGTCCGCGAAGGTCTGGCCGGGGCTTGCCGCCATTGTCGGGGATGCGCCGGCCATGCTCGAAGTGCCGTCGGCGTTTGACATGCCGCCTGCACCCTCGTCGGCCTTCTTGCCGCATCCAGAAAGGCTCAAAG
This sequence comes from Novosphingobium sp., assembly GCA_039917735.1. Lineage (GTDB taxonomy): Bacteria > Pseudomonadota > Alphaproteobacteria > Sphingomonadales > Sphingomonadaceae > Novosphingobium. Next base: position 16,286 of record JBDSIY010000005.1, read on the forward strand.
CGACGGCCGAAACCGCGATCAGGGCTATATGCTTCATGATCATCTCCTCAACTCGGCGCCCTCTGGAGCCGTGGGAGTTGAACATTCACGCGCGCGCAACGTTCCGGGTTGGGCTATGCACCTTTTCCGGCAACCGGGCGTTTTGACCAATTCGACCGGCGCGCGACTCGATCTATCCTTCGAACCCGCTCGCCGGGCCGTTTGTTAAGGCCAGTTCGTAGGCCCATCCTTCAGGAGAACCAGCACATGAGCGTTTTCGGCAGCATCATGAACAAGATCTTTCACCATGGCACCGCCAACGCCGCGCCAGCGGCCCCGGCTGCCGCTCCCGCACCGACGGCAGAGGCAGCGCCCGCCCCGAGCACCCCGGTCGACGTCGGCGCGGTGCTGTCGGAGATGGCAGCGATGAAGGACGGCGGCGGCAACTATCAAAGTTCGATCGTCGATTTGCTTAAGCTGCTCGACCTCGATTCAAGCCTTGCCGCGCGCAAGGAGCTCGGCAGCGAGCTGGGCGTCCACGCCGGAGCCGACGGCAGCGCCGAACAGAATATCGCGCTCCACAAGGCGGTCATGGAGAAGCTCGCCGCCAACGGCGGGGTCGTGCCGGACAGCCTGCGGTAGGAAAGTACGCCGCGCAACCCCGTCTAGCAATCGGCGGGGTAATCCGCTTAACCTCCCGCGATGGAGCAGCGCCGCTCCGCGAGCAGTCCGAACTGGACCTTTGCAGGGCACTTCGGCTATCCGCGGGGCCAAGGCTGATTACAAAGCGGCGGTGCTGCCCGGCCGCTGCTCGCAGGGGCAAAGCGCAGGATGAACAAGCTCTATCGCGATGCCGCCACCGCGCTCGACGGGCTGCTCCGTGACGGTCTGCTGATCGCCTGCGGCGGGTTCGGCCTATGCGGGATTCCCGAGCGGCTGCTCAACGCAGTGCGTGACAGCGGGGTCAAGAATCTGACCTTCGCCTCGAACAACGCCGGCATCGACAACGAAGGCATCGGCAAGCTGCTGCGCACGCGACAGGTGGCGAAGATGATCTCTTCCTATGTCGGCGAAAACAAGGAATTCGAGCGGCAGTATCTGTCGGGCGAACTCGAGGTGGAGTTCTGCCCGCAAGGGACGCTCGCCGAGCGGATGCGCGCCGGCGGTGCCGGCATTCCCGGCTTCTACACCAAGACCGGCGTTGGCACCCTGATCGCTGAGGGCAAGGAAGTGAAGAGCTTCGACGGCCCGAGCGGGCCGGACAACTACATCCTCGAACGCGGCATCTTCGCGGACCTCAGCCTGGTCAAGGCGTGGAAGGCCGACCCCACCGGTAACACCGTGTTTCGCAAGACCGCCCGCAACTTCAACGTGCCCGCCGCCACCTGCGGCAAGGTCTGCGTGGTCGAAGTGGAAGAGATCGTCCCCGTGGGCGCTTTGGACCCGGATTGTGTCCACCTGCCCGGCGTCTTCGTCCAGCGATTGGTGCTCGGCGCGCCTTACGACAAGAAGATCGAGTTCCGCACGGTGCGCGAGAGGGAGGCCGCCTGATGCCTTGGACCCGCGACGAAATGGCTGCCCGCGCCGCGCGTGAGCTTCAGGACGGCTTTTACGTCAATCTCGGCATCGGCATCCCGACGCTGGTCGCCAACCATGTGCCCGAGGGAATGACGGTGACCCTGCAGTCGGAGAACGGCATGCTCGGCATCGGCCCGTTCCCTTACGATGACGAGGTCGACCCTGACTTGATCAACGCTGGTAAGCAGACGATCAGCGAGGTGCCGCACTCCGCCTATTTCGATTCGGCCACCAGCTTCGGCATGATCCGCGGCGGCCATATCGATGTCGCCGTGCTCGGCGCGATGGAGATCGCCGAGAACGGCGACATCGCCAACTGGATGATCCCCGGCAAAATGATCAAGGGCATGGGCGGGGCGATGGACCTGGTCGCCGGCGTCAAGAAGATCATCGTGGTGATGGAGCACAACGCCAAAAATGGCGATCCCAAGTTCATCCCCGAATGCACGCTGCCGCTGACCGGCCTCAACGTCGTCGACATGATCGTCACCGACCTCGCCGTGTTCAGCCGGCCGGACCACGCTTCCCCTTTCCGCCTGATCGAGGTTGCACCGGGAGTCAGCGCAGAGGACGTGCGTGCCAAGACGACGGCGCGGTACGAGGAGTGATGGCGCCGCGCTGGGTCATGCGCCCCGACAACATCGAGCGTGCGACCGCGCACTTCCGTCCCCTGCCTGCCGCGCAGCTTGCTCAGTCAACGAGAGGAACTTTGCCATGACCGAACTCACCGAAATCCCGCTGACCCGCATCGACGGCAGCAGCGACACACTCGCCAACCATTCCGGCAACGTGCTGCTGGTGGTGAATGTCGCCTCCAAGTGCGGGCTGACGCCGCAGTATGAGGGGCTGGAGAAGCTTTACGAGGCCTACAAGGATCAGGGCTTCGAGGTGTTGGGCTTCCCGGCGAACGATTTCGGCGCGCAGGAGCCGGGAAGCAACGAGGACATCTCCTCCTTCTGCTCGGTCAACTACGGCGTGTCCTTCCCGCTGTTCGACAAGGCCGACGTCACCGGCGCGGCCAAACAGCCGCTCTACGCCGCACTGACCGCTGCGGTGCCCGAGAAGCTGGGCGATGTCGCCGCGATGAGAGAGAATCTCCGCGGCTACGGCATGACCCCGACCGAGGATCCGGAAGTGCTGTGGAACTTCGAAAAGTTCCTGATCACTCGCGACGGCGAAGTCGCGGGCCGCTTCGCACCGTCCATGACCCCCGATGACCCAACGCTGGTCAACGCAGTCGAGGCCGAACTGGCAAAATAGTCCCCGCAGGCACGGCATCCGGTCGATTATGCTGGGCCAAGCTGCGCGATCTTAAGGGCCGCAGCTTGCCTACCGGGCCAGAGCCGCAACCCCAGGCAGCTCCTTGCCCTCCATCCAATCGAGGAAGGCGCCGCCAGCGGTTGATATATAACTGAAATCTTCCGCGACGCCGGCGTGGTTGAGCGCCGCGACGGTGTCGCCACCACCGGCGACGGAGATCAGCGACCCCTCGCAGGTCAGAGCCGCGGCGGTCCGGGCGAGCGCTACCGTGGCGGCATCAAACGGCGGCGTTTCGAAAGCGCCGAGCGGGCCGTTCCAGACCAGCGTCCGGCAGGTCTTGAGCACGTCCGCAAGCGCCTCGACTGCGGCGGGACCGACGTCGAGGATCATCTCGTCGCTGCCGACTTCATGAACGTTGCAGGTGCGCAGCGATGCCGGGTTGGCGGCGAACTCCGTCGCGACGACGACGTCATAAGGCAAATGGACGGTGCAGCCGCCGGCATCGGCGCTGGCCAGGATCGCCTCGGCGGTTTCAGCAAGATCGTGTTCGCACAATGACTTGCCGACGTTTACTCCACGGGCAGCGAGGAAGGTGTTGGCCATGCCTCCGCCGATGATCAGGTGATCAACCTGGCTGATGAGGTGCTTGAGCGCGTCGAGCTTCGATGAGACCTTGGCACCGCCGACCACCGCCGCGACCGGGCGCTGGGGGTCGCCGAGCGCCCGTTCCAGCGCCCGCAGCTCCGCCTCCATCGACCTGCCCGCATAGGCAGGCAAAACATGCGCGAGGCCTTCGGTCGTGGCATGGGCGCGGTGCGCGGCGGAAAAAGCGTCGTTGACGTAGATGTCCCCATTGGCCGCGATCGCCTTGGCGAGTTCGGGGTCGTTCTCCTCCTCACCCTTCCAGAAGCGGGTGTTCTCCAGGACCGCGATATCGCCAGGGCGCAGGATGCCCACCGATTGCGCAACTACAGGGCCGGCAATCTCGGGCACGAACATCACCTCGCGGCCGAGCACCTTCTCGACCGCGCCGATCACCATGCTCAGCGACTGGGTCGACACCCGCTCGCCTTTGGGCCGGCCGAAATGCGCGAGCAGCAGCACCTTGGCACCCTTGTCGGCCAGCTCGAGAATGGTCGGCGCCGACGCTCGGACGCGGGTGTCGTCGGTCACCCGGCCATCCTGCATCGGCAGGTTGAGATCGACGCGGACCAGCGCGACTTTGCCGGTAAGGTCGCCGAGGTCGTCGAGCGTGCGGAATGCGGTCATGGTGAGTTCCTCGCTGTCAAGGACGACGACCCGGTCGGCACCTGAATCTCGTCATGCTGATCTCGTTTCAGCATCCATTGTGCCTACACGCGCCTTACGGAGCCAAAGGAAAGATGGACCCTGAAACAAGTTCAGGGTGACGATTACTGAGACGAGCGGGACGGTGAGTAGTGCGTGCCGGTCTCAAAGCAGCCCGGCCATCACCCCGGCGGTGTCGACCATGCGGTTGGAAAAGCCCCATTCGTTGTCGTACCAGGACAGCACCCGCACCAGCTTGCCGTCGATCACCGCCGTCTCGAGGCTGTCGATGGTCGAGGAAGCCGGGTCGTGGTTGAAGTCAATCGAGACCAGCGGCTCGTCGGTGTAGGCGAGCACGCCCTTGAGCGCGCCTTCGGAAGCCGCCTTCAGCAGCCCATTGACCTCCTCGACCGAAGTGTCGCGCTTCGGCGTAAAGGTCAGGTCGACCACCGACACATTGGGGGTCGGAACCCGGATCGCCGAACCGTCGAGCTTGCCCTTGAGTTCGGGCAGCACCTCGCCGACGGCGCGGGCGGCGCCCGTCGTGGTCGGGATCATCGACATCGCGGCGGCGCGGGCGCGGCGCATGTCGGAATGGATCTGATCGAGGATCTTCTGGTCGTTGGTGTAACTGTGAATTGTCGTCATCAGCCCGCGCTCGATCCCGATCGCATCGTTCAGCACCTTGGCGAGCGGCGCCAGGCAGTTGGTCGTGCAGGACGCGTTGGAGACGATCGTGTGCTGGGCAGTCAGCTTGTCGTGGTTGACGCCATAGACCACGGTCAGGTCAACGTCCTTGGCCGGCGCCGAGATCAGCACGCGCTTGGCGCCGGCGTCGAGATGCTTCTGGCCGCCGTTACGATCGGCGAAAAACCCTGTGCATTCCAGCGCAATGGCGATGCCGTTGGCCGCGTGCGGCAGCTTGGCGGGATCGCGCTCAGCGGTAACGTGGATCTTGGTGCCGTTGATGACCAAGTCGTTGCCGTCGACCTCGACCGAGCCATGGAAGGCACCGTGAACCGAATCGCGCTTGAACAGCAGTGCGTTCGACTTGGCGTCGGCGAGGTCGTTGATCGAGACCAGTTCCAACCCGCAGTCCGGCCGTTCGAGGATGGCGCGCGCGACATTGCGCCCGATACGTCCGAAACCGTTGATCGCAACCTTTGTCGCCATGAAAACAACTCCTGCTAGATACCTAATCTATTAACAATTTTCGGCACGATCGCCGCGACCGTGAAGCCAAAGTGCGGGAACAAATCCTCGGCCGGGGCAGAGGCGCCAAAATGGTCGATGCCGATCGTCAGCCCGTCGCTACCCGTGTAGCGTTCCCAGCCGCGTGTCACCCCTGCCTCGATCGATACCTTGAGCGCGCCCTGAGGCAGCAGTTCCGCGCGATAGGCAGCGTCCTGCGCGTCGAACAGCTCAACGCATGGCATCGAGACGACATCGGCGCCGATCCCGCTGCCCTCCAGCGCGGCCGCCACGTCGCACGCCAGCGCCACTTCCGAACCGGTCGCGATCAGCACCACCCGGCGCGGGGCCTTGGCGGCGCGTAACCGGTAGCCGCCGTTCGCGCTCAGCATCTCGCCATCCGAGCGCAGCTGCGGCAGGTTCTGACGGGTCAGCACCAGTACCGACGGCCGTGGGCGGTTGCACAGCGCCAGGTTCCAGCATTCGGCGGTCTCGATAATGTCGCAGGGGCGGTAGACGTCGAGCGCGGGGATCAGCCGCAGCGACATGACATGCTCGATCGGCTGGTGGGTCGGCCCATCCTCGCCCAATCCGATGCTGTCATGGGTCATCACATAGATGACCCCGGCCTGCTGGAGCGCCGAGAGCCGGATCGCATTGCGGCAATAATCGGAGAACACCAGGAAGGTGCCGCCATAGGGGATGACGCCGCCGTGCATTGCCATGCCGTTCATCGCCGCGGCCATGCCGAACTCGCGAATTCCATAATAGACATAGCGGCCGGAGTAATCGGCGGCAGTCAGCGGACCGGTTGCCGCGGCCTTGGTGTTGTTCGAGCCCGTCAGGTCGGCCGAGCCGCCAATCATTTCGGGGATGAGCGGGGTGAGCACCTCCAGCACCATTTCCGACGCCTTGCGGCTGGCGACCTTCTGCGACTGGGCCAGCCAGCCGCTGAACACATTCGCGGCATCGTCGCCCGGTGGCAGCGTGCCAGCGTTGCGGCGGCTGAACTCTCCGGCTTGGGGGCTGGCACTGAGCCGCGCCTGCCATTCGCTTCGCGCGCCCGCACCTCTCGCTCCGACTGCACGCCAGTCCGAGAGGATTTGGGCGGGAACCTCGAAGGGCGGAGCGGTCCAACCCAGCGCCTGGCGCGCGGCGGCGATCTCCTCCGCGCCGAGTGGGGCGCCGTGAACCGCATGCGTACCCTGCTTGTTCGGCGCGCCCTTGCCAATAATCGTGTGGCAGGCGACCAGCGACGGCCGATCGGTGACCTCGGCGGCGGCAGCAAGCGCCCGCTCGATGTCGGCATAATCGTGCCCGTCACAGCTCTCGACATGCCAGCCTGCGGCGCGATAGCGCGCCGGAATGTCCTCGCTGGTCGAAAGCGCGGTGCTGCCATCGATAGTGATGTGGTTGTTGTCCCACAGCACCTTGAGCCGGCCGAGCTTCAGATGCCCGGCAAGCCCGATCGCCTCGTGGTTGATGCCCTCCATCAGGCAGCCGTCGCCGGCGATCACCCAGGTGCGGTGATTGACGAGATCATCGCCGAACACCGCGTTCAGGTGCCGCTCGGCAATCGCCATGCCGACAGCCATCGCCAGGCCCTGCCCCAGCGGACCGGTCGTGCATTCGATCCCTTCCAGAAGGAAGTTCTCCGGATGGCCGGCGCAGGGGCTACCAAGCTGCCGAAACTTGCGGATGTCATCCATCGTCGGCCGGGCATAGCCGGTCAGATGGAGCAGCGCGTAGATCAGCATCGAGCCGTGGCCGGCCGAGAGCACGAAGCGGTCCCGATCCGGCCAGTCCGGCGCAGCGGCATCGAACTTGAGGAAGCGCGAATACAGCACCGTCGCCACGTCGGCCATGCCCATCGGCATGCCGGGATGACCGCTGTTCGCGGCCTGCACTGCGTCCATCGCGAGCGCGCGGATGGCATTGGCCATCGGCGCGAGGCGCATGGGATCGAGGGCCGTCGGGCAAGCTCCGGACGGATCAGGGCGGGTCGAATCCATTGCGGGTTTGCTTTAGGGAGAGGCAACGCCCCGTCAAGCGCGGCGCCCGAAAAGCCGCCCGACCCGCGCGGGCGCGCATCCGGTGAGCGGCGCCCCACGAAGTCTTGCACTCCGGCGCATTTGCGGTAGCACGGTGCAATGGGAACGGGGTCAGCTGAACGAGCGCTCGAACGGATCGAAGCCGCACTTGCCCGGATCGACCAGGCGGCGTTGCCGGCTGCGTCGGACGACGGGCTTGCCGAGCGGCACCGGCGGCTGCGCGAAGCCACCGGCCAGGCGCTTCGCCGGCTCGATGCGTTGCTCGCCGCGCAGCCAAGCCAGGATTGAGCGGGTGGCCAACGTTACCCTGACGATCGGCGGACGCGGTTACACGGTCGCCTGCGCACCGGGAGAAGAGGCGCACATCCGCAACCTCGCGCGCACGATCGACGGCAAGATTGCCACGATGGGCGACATGGTGGGCCAGGGCGAGGCGCGGGTGCTGCTGTTCGCGGCGCTGCTGCTTGCGGACGAGCTGCACGAGACGCAGGGTTCGGAGGATGTTTCGACGTTGGCGCCGGTGCCGCCTGGAATCGACCCCGAGGTTGGCGAACGGCTCTCCTCGATCGCCGACGCGCTTGAAAATATCGCCGACCGGCTTGAGGCGGAGCCGATCGACGCCTAGATACCACTGTGACGGACCTGCCCGGCACGAGCCTTCGAACATCCCTGAGGCTATAAGCAATCCATGGGGGCTGTCCCTGGCGGCGTCTTGGCGCAGCACACACGGCTCCCACCTGACGTAAAGGCGTCAGTGGATTTCCGGCAACGACCCATGGTGGGCCGTCACCCTCTGTTGGCTCAGCGTTGCTGAACCGGAATCAAGGTACATGATCCAGAAGCGGAAGCTGCGTGCCAAGATGCGGAAGGCTCGGCGCGCACACGAAGTAGCGCTGCCTGAGGCGACACGGGGATTGATGTTCCTGCGACCCCCCACCCGGATTGCGGATCTTGCGCCCGTAGGGTCTGTGGTCGGCATCTATCACGCGGTCGCACCGGAAGCGCCGACGCTGGCCTATGCGCAATGGTTCTACGAAAACGGTCGGCGCCTAGCGCTGCCTTGGTTCGAACACCGCGACACCGCGATGCAATTTCGCTTCTGGCGCGATCCATGGGACGACGCGCTTCTGGAGCCCGGACCCTATGGCGGACTTCAGCCGCATGCCGATGCCGAGGAGATCGTACCCGACCTCACGATCGTGCCGTTGCTGGCTTTCACCGCCGACGGGCACCGCCTGGGCCAGGGCGGCGGGCATTACGACCGCTGGCACGCGGCGCACCCGCTGGTGCCGGCGATCGGTCTCGCCTGGGATTGCCAGCGCGTCGACACGCTGCCGCTGGAGCCGCATGACCATGCGCTATCCGCAGTGATTACCCCGACTCGTCTATATGAGGGGGCGTAAGCCAATGCGCAGCGAACCGACCTGGCGGATACCCGTAGGCATCCTGGCGCTGCTCGTCGGGCTCGCCGCCTATGCGAGTGCGGTCGCCAGCTTCATCGCGCCGCTGATCGCCGATTGGCCGGCGCTCGGCCAGATGCCCGCATATCTGTTGCTCGGCGTGGTCTGGCTGCTGCCGCTGCGCCGCTTCCTGATCTGGATGGAAACCGGCCGGTGGGGCGTGAAAACCCCCAATGGCGCGAGTGACGGGACTTGAACCCGCGACCTCCGGCGTGACAGGCCGGCGCTCTAACCAACTGAGCTACACCCGCGTTCGCCAATGCGTCCCTCGGGGAGCCGCGCCCCTATGCCAGCCGCCCGGGGCTGTCAATCGCGTCGCGGCTCCCTGTGGTCGGATCGAAGCACTGGGCCGTCAGCGAAAGTTGTACATTCGCCGCGTCAGCTCGCGAGCAACCGATCGACCGCTTCGCCGATGCGGATCGGACCGGGGAAATAGGCCCATTCGAGGCTGTGCGGATAGGGCGTGTCGAAGCCCGTAACCCGCTCGATCGGCGCTTCGAGGTGGTAGAAGCAGCGCTCCTGGACCAGCGCGACCAGCTCGGCGCCGAAGCCGGAGGTGCGGGTGGCCTCGTGGATCACCATGCATCTGCCGGTCTTTTCCACCGACTTCTGCACAGCCTCGATATCCAGCGGAACCAGCGTCCGCAGATCGATAATTTCCGCATCCACGCCCTTCTCGGCCAGCACGGCCTCGGCGACATGGATCATCGTGCCATAGGCAAGCACCGTCATGGCGCTTCCTTCGCGCACGACCCGCGCCTTGCCCAAGGGGATCGCGTAATAGCCTTCGGGGACCAGGCTGCCCTGCTGCCCATCCCAGGGCTCCACCGGTCGGTCGTAATAGCCGTTGAACGGGCCGTTGTAGATGCGCTTGGGCTCGAAAAAGATCACCGGATCGTTGTCCTCGATCGCAGCTATCAGCAGCCCCTTGGCGTCGTACGGGGTAGAGGGGACCACCGTCTTGAGCCCGGCGACATGGGTGAACAGCGCCTCCGGGCTCTGGCTGTGCGTCTGGCCGCCGAAGATGCCACCGCCGAACGGCGCGCGCACGGTGATCGGCGCAATGAACTCGCCCGCCGAGCGATAGCGCAGCCGCGCGGCCTCCGAGACGAGCTGGTCCAGACCTGGATAAATGTAATCGGCGAACTGGATCTCGGCGACTGGGCGCAATCCATACGCCCCCATGCCGACGGCGACGCCGATGATCCCTCCTTCGCTGATCGGCGTGTCGAACACCCTTGTCCGGCCGTGCTTGTTCTGAAGACCGGCGGTCGCGCGGAACACGCCACCGAAATAGCCGACGTCCTCGCCCAGGATCACCACGTCGGGATCGCGGCCGAGCATCGTGTCGAGCGCGTCGTTAATGGCCTGGATCATGGTCAGCGATCGGGCGGGCGCATCGTGGAGCGAGACAGGGGATTCTTCTAACATGGCGCGGAAAATGTCTCGACTTCGCTCGACACGAGCGGAATTGGTGGTCCGGTGCCTATGAGCACCACTCTGTGCAGCGGCCACGGGCCGATATGAGTGCCCACCCGGCTCAAATCGAGCGAAGTCGAGACACGAGCTTGCCGATGCAACCCCCTCACTCCTTCCACTCCGGCCATTTGATCCGCCGCTCCCGGATCGCCTGCTCGGCCTGTTCCTCGAGGTGCCAGGGCAGTTCCTCGAACACGTCCTCGAACATGGTGTGGAACGGATGGTGGAGGCCGTGGCCGAGGATGCCGTTCTTCTCGGCCTCGCGACTCGCCGCCTTCACCGCCTCGGCGAGCGCATGGTCCATATCGGCGTGCTGTGCCTCGGACCATTCGCCAAGCGCGATCAAATGGCGTTTCAACCGCGTGATCGGATCGCCGAGCGGCCAGTCCGTGCGCTCTTGCGCCGAGCGATAGGCCGAGGGGTCGTCGGACGTCGAATGCGCCTCGGCGCGATAGGTAAATTGCTCGATCAGGGTCGGCCCCAGGTTTGCTCGCGCCCGGTTCGCCGCCCAGGCTTCGGCCGCGTAAACCGCCAGCGCATCATTGCCGTCGACCCGCAGCCCGGCGATCCCATAGCCGATTGCGCGGGCTGCGAAGGTCGTGCGCTCAGCTCCGGCAAACCCTGAAAAGCTCGATATAGCCCATTGATTGTTAACGAGGTTGAACACGACGGGCGCGTTGTAAACGGCCGCGAAGGTCAGCGCGGAGTGAAAATCGCCCTCAGCGCTAGACCCCTCCCCCAGCCAGCTTGCGGCAATGCGGCTGTCGTGCTTGATCGCGCTCGCCATCGCCCAGCCAACCGCCTGCGGACATTGCGTCGCGAGATTGCCGCTGATGGTGAAGAAGCCATAGTCGCGCGCCGAATACATGATCGGCAACTGCCGCCCCTTCAGCCGGTCGGCGCGGTTCGAGTAGATCTGGTTGATCATCTCGACGAGCGGGCAGCCGCGCGCGATCAGGATTCCTTGCTGGCGGTAGCTGGGGAACACCATGTCGTCCGCGGCCAACGCGAAGGCGGCGGCGACCGAGGTCGCCTCCTCGCCTGAGCACTTCATGTAGAAACTGGTCTTGCCCTGCCGCTGGGCGCGATGCATGCGATCGTCGAAGGCCCGGGTGAGCGCCATCGCGCGCAGCATCCGGCGCAGCGTTTCCGGGTCGAGCCTGGGGTCCCACGGGCCAACCGCCCGGTCGTCCTCGCCGAGCACGCGGATCAGGTCGCGGCACAGCGGTTCGGTTTCACGCGCCGGGCAGGTTTCGTCGGGGCGCGGTTGGGCGCCGGCGGGTGGGATGGAAAGCTCCTCGGCAGCGACATCGTCCCCCGGCCGACGCACGGGCTCGGGCACATGGAGCGAGAGCGGCGGCCGGTTGCCGCGCGGCGTTCCGGCGTGATCCGGATGGTCTGCCACCAAGCCTCTCCACAGCTGCAACGGCCGGTATAATTATGTAACGCTCAGCTGCAAAATTGTTTCAGCCAGCGCGCCTTATACGGCCACCGGGGCCGGAATGTGCGGCTGCGGCGTGTAGCCGGCGACCTCAAAATCCTCGATTGTATAATTGAAAATTGTCGGCGGGCGGCGAAGGATCCTCAGCGTCGGAGCACCTTCGGGAACGCGGCGCAGCTGCTCGTCCACCAGCGCGGCGTGATTGAGGTAAAGGTGCACGTCGCCGCCCATCCACACGGCCTCGCCGGGCTCCAGATCGCACTGCTGCGCGAGCATCCGCGTCAGCAGCGCAAGCGACCAGATGTTGAAGGCAAAACCCAACCCGAGGTCGCAACTGCGCTGGTAGAGCAGGCCGGAAAGCCGCCCCTCCGCGACATGGAACTGGTACGTCTTGTGGCATGGCGGCAGTGCCATCGCGCCGAGCTCGGCGACGTTCCAGCCCTCGATAATATGGCGGCGGCTGCCCGGATCGGCCTTGAGGCTCTCGACCACTTGCGCGACCTGGTTGATGCCGGGTCCCTTGCGGTAAAGTCCCTCGCCCGCCGGTTCATAGGTCGCCCAATCGGTCCATTGCTTCCCGTAAATCGGCCCTAGGTCGCCCCACTGGGATGCGAAATCTTCGTCCTCGACAATGCGACGCGAGAATTGGGTGCGAGCGATCGCGTCTCCAGTTATCCGGCGGTACCGATCGAGCGGCCAGTCTGTCCAGATCTCGCATCCATCACGGCACAGAACGCGAATATTGGTAGAGCCGGACAAGAACCATAGCAGCTCCCGCGTCGCGGTTTTCCAGAACACGCGCTTGGTGGTGAGCAGCGGCATCGCTCCGTTGGCCAGACTGCAGCCGACCTCGGCGCCGAATACCGACCGCGTACCGATCCCGGTGCGGTCGATGCGCTCATCGCCGCTATTCCAGATGCGTCGCATCAGGTCGAGATACTGCCGTTCCCAACAGGTTTTGGGCGCGGTCACAATGCTGGGCGCCGAATCGGCGGGACAGGTAGCCATGGCTACCCCGTTAGCCCGCGACGATGGCACAGCCGAGATTTGCCGCTGCGGGTTTGGCGGATGGGGGTGTTCACAGCGCGGATCCTACGCTCTTGGTAGCCTGTTGATAAGCTAGGTCAGCCTGTGGACAAACACCATCGCCCAATGGCGCTTGCCACCCTTCGCACTCGCACCTATAGGCCCGCTCCTGCCTCACGGACGTCGTTTCTGACATCCGCGACCGGTCGGGGAGTAGCTCAGCCTGGTAGAGCACTGTCTTCGGGAGGCAGGGGCCGGAGGTTCGAATCCTCTCTCCCCGACCAATTCGCTCTGAACTTCGCCTCCAACCCGCCGGACCCGCCTAATAGGCGTTCTTGTGCAGGATGACGTTCAGCGTCCGGATAAGGATCATCAGATCGCGCCAGATCGTCCACGTTCGCAGATATTCGAGGTCCGATTGCAGCCGGTTGACCAGGTCGGCCTTGCTGTTGGTCGCGCCGCGAAAGCCGCGGACCTGGGCAAGCCCGGTCAGACCCGGCCGGATTGCGTGCCGCTGCCAATAGCGTTCGTCGATATGCCAGAATAACTCGTTCTCGGCGGTTGAGCCGAGCGCATGCGGGCGCGGCCCGACGACGCTCATGTCACCGCGCAGCACGTTGATCAGCTGCGGCAGCTCATCGATGCTGGTGGTGCGAATGAAGCGTCCGAAGCGGGTGATGCGATCGTCGGCGCGCGATGCCGAGCGGTTCCCCTCCGCGTCCTCGGTCGCGACGTTCATGCTGCGGAACTTGAGGATCATGAACTGGCGGTTCGAGCGGCCGACCCGCTTCTGGCGGAAGAACACTGGGCCGCCATCCTGCAGCCGGATCACCAGCGCCACCGCCAGCATCAACGGCGCCAGCACCAGCAGCGCGAGTCCAGCGACGACGATGTCGAAGGCTCGCTTGATCAGGCGGTCCTTGAGCCCCAGGGGCCCCCGCGTGACAACGAGCGTCGGCTGGCCGACATGGGAACCGCAGCCCATCGGCGCCAGCGCGACGAACTCTGGCGTCACCAGTTCGCCCTGGACATCCGCGCCCTTCAGCGCCTGGGCCCAGTAATGCCGGCGCTCGACCGGGCAATGGACGACGACGCGGTCGGCAAATTCGATCTCTCTAGCGAAGCGGTCATAGCCGGCGGGCGAGAGGCTGGATGGATCGAAGGCTTCGTCGGGCAGCGTCGCCAGCGTCACGGCGCCATACTCGGGCAGCGTTTCACGCGGCCCGTCGTGAATCACCAGCACCTCATAGGGTTCGCCGCCGATCAGGAACCGCGCGTGGCGGCCAAACGCATAACGCATCGCGAACAGGAACAGCATCGACAAGCCGATTCCAGAGGCGAAGCTGGCTCGCGACCAGCTTTCGCCGATATTGAGGAAGAAGACGATCACCACGATGACGCTGATTGACATCATCAGCGAGCGCAACGCCCGCCCGACGCTCATCCAACAATCATTGACCAGACGCGGCGAATAGGCGCGGTTAAGCAGCGCGACGACGACGAAGATCGGTGAGAGCATGATCAGCCGCATCGAGGCTTCGCGGGCGCCGGCATGAAGGAAGGGCATGCGGCTGGCGAGCAGGAAGGCCACGGCAATGGCGAACAGGTCCAGGAACATCAGCACGGCGCACATCCGCAGACGGAGCACCGCTTTGGGCACGCGCTTTGGCTCGCGGCGCTCGGCCAGTGCCGCATTCCAGCTGTCGGTCCGTTCTAACATGCCCTTGCCTTCGGGCTTACGCTGACCATCTCGAGCAGACCCCTTGCGCGCAGCGTGCAGGAAACTTATGTCCCCTGCCCCCTATCGCCGCGCGGGCAGCATCTTAGAACGATCATGCCCTGCCTCGCAAACGCAATTGTAAGCGCGCTTCATATTGGAACTGCCGGGACGCGCGGATGGTCGCCGCGCCATCGTCAGGGGTTTTGACTGGTACAACGGCCATGCCCGCTCCCGGAACGCGCCATCGGGCAATGGCGTGAAGAATTCGTGTCCCCCGCGCGGCCCGAACTGATCAATGGCAGCCGTGAGTGCGGGCGCAATGCCATGGGTTAATGTCGCTGTGCCGAAGTGAACAGGCGCGCGCGGTCGCTGGACCTTATGCTGCGATGCGGTATGAGAGGCGCCGCCGAATCAAAGAAGGGTTACGCGTGCGCAAGGGAATCATTCTGGCGGGGGGATCGGGAACGCGCCTTTATCCGCTGACCCAGGCGACCTCGAAGCAGTTGATGCCGGTCTACGACAAGCCGATGATCTACTATCCGCTGTCAACCCTGCTGCTGGCAGGGATTCGCGAGATCATGATCATCACCACGCCGCATGATCGGCCTGCCTTCGAAGCGCTGCTTGGCGACGGATCGAACCTCGGCATCGAACTACGGTACGCCACACAGCCGAAGCCGGAGGGACTTGCCCAGGCCTTTCACATCGGCGCGGATTTCGTCGGCGACGAACCCTCGGCGCTCGTACTGGGCGACAACATCTTTTACGGACACGGGCTCGTGGACCTGCTGCAGCGGGCGAGCGCTCGGCAGGAGGGGGCGACCGTCTTTGGCTATCATGTCGCCGATCCGACCGCGTATGGCGTCATCTCGTTCGATGCGACCGGCCGCGCTGAATCGATCGAGGAAAAGCCGCCGAAGCCGCGCTCGCACTACGCGGTGACCGGCCTCTACTTCTACGACGGGCGGGCGGTCGAACTGGCCCGCGATCTTGGGCCAGGTCCGCGCGGCGAGATCGAGATCACCGACCTCAACCGGCTCTATCTCGACCAGGGCACGCTTTCGGTCGAGATCATGGGGCGCGGCTATGCCTGGCTCGATACCGGCACCCACGGCTCGCTACTCGATGCGGCGACCTATGTGCGCGTCACCGAGGAGCGCCAGGGGCTGAAGATCTGCTGCCCCGAGGAGATCGCCTGGCGCCAGGGCTTCATCGACGACGCGCGCCTTGAAGCGATCGCCCAGCCTCTGCTCAAGAGCGGCTATGGCAACTATCTGATGGGGCTGCTGCGCGGCGAAGGCGCGCTGGCGTGAAGCGGATCGAGACCGGCATCGCCGACCTCGTCGTGCTCGAACCGCGCGTGTTCGGCGACGACCGCGGCTTCTTTCTGGAAACCTGGAACCAGCGCAGCTTCGCCGACATTGGCCTCGACTTGAGCTTCGTCCAGGACAATCACAGCCGCTCCGCGCGGGGCGTGCTGCGCGGCCTCCATTTCCAGAACCCCAACCCGCAGGGCAAGCTGGTCCGCGTCGTTGCCGGCCGCGCCTGGGACGTGGCGGTCGACCTGCGGCGCTCGTCGCCGAGTTTTGGACGGTGGCACGGCGTCGAGCTTTCGGCGGCGAATCGGCTGCTGTTCTGGGTTCCACCGGGGTTCGGGCACGGATTCCTCAGCCTGGAGGACGACACCGATTTCCTCTATAAATGCACCGAGTTCTACGAGCCGGCAAGCGAGCAGAGCCTGCTGTGGAACGATCCCGCGCTGGGCATCGATTGGCCGCTGGAAGGGCTTGAGCCGCAGCTTTCGGCTAAGGACGTGGCCGGCGTCCCCTTGAACGCGATCGAGCCTTTCGCGTGAGGGCGCTGGTCGCGGGAGGCGGCGGCCAGCTTGGGCGCGGTTTGTCCCTGACAGCACCGACGTCGGTCGAATTGGCCAGCCATGGCAGCGATACGCTGGACATTACCGACCCGGCCAGCGTCGCCGCGGCCATCGCCGACTTTAACCCGAGTCACATCTTCAACGCCGCCGCCTACACTGCCGTCGATAAGGCCGAAAGCGAGGAGGAAGCGGCCTTCGCCGTCAACGCTACCGGTGTCCGCATCCTGGCTGAGGCGGCGCAGGCGGCGGGCGCGCGCCTCGTCCACGTCTCGACCGATTTCGTATTCGACGGGCGCTCCGGCGCTCCTTACGCGCCGGATGCCGTAACCAACCCGCTCGGCGCCTACGGGCGGACCAAGCTCGCCGGCGAAAATTTCGCCAGCGGGGATGCGCTGATCGTCCGCACTGGCTGGGTCTATGCCCCAACCGGCGGCAATTTCGTCCGCACGATGCTGCGGCTGATGCGCGAGCGGCCCGAGGTGCGGGTTGTCGCCGACCAGATCGGCACGCCGACCTATGCGCCGGGGCTAGCGGCGGCGTTGTGGGCGCTCGCGGCGCAGGGGGTTTCCGGCACCTACCATTACAGCGATGCCGGCGCGGCCAGCTGGTATGATTTCGCCGTCGCCATTCAGGAAGAGGCGCTGGCCGCCGCGCTGCTCGACCACGCGGTGCCGGTGATCCCGATCGCTACAGCCGACTACCCAACGCCGGCGGCGCGGCCGAGCTATTCGGTGTTGGACAAGACGAGCACCTTCGCCGCACTTGGCGGCCCGGCGCCGCATTGGCGGGAGCACCTCAGGATCATGATCGCGGAAGTCGCACGCAATGGCTAATCTCATCGTCACCGGCGGCGCTGGCTTCATCGGCGCCAACTTCGTCCACCACTGGCGCAAAGCGTCGCCCGCCGACACGATCACCGTGCTCGACGCGCTGACCTATGCCGGCAATCCGCGCAACCTCGACGGGCTTGTAGGCGTGGAATTGGTGGTCGGCGATATCTGTGACACCGATCTGGTCATGCGCCTAATCGCCGAGCGTGACATCGACACCATCGTCCACTTCGCCGCCGAGAGCCACGTAGACCGCTCGATCACCGGGCCGGACACTTTCGTCACCACCAACGTCATCGGCACGCACAGCCTCCTCAAGGCAGCCAAGGCGCACTGGCTCGACAAGGGCAGCGGGAGGCCGCACCGCTTCCACCACGTCTCGACGGACGAGGTCTATGGCTCGCTCGGTCCCGAGGACCCGGCCTTCGCCGAGACCACCGCCTACGCGCCCAACTCGCCCTATTCGGCAAGCAAGGCCGGCTCGGACCACCTGGTGCGCGCCTATCACCATACCTTCGGGCTGGAGACGACGACCAGCAACTGCTCGAACAATTACGGTCCGTTCCAGTTTCCCGAGAAGTTGATCCCGCTGTTCACACTCAACGCGCTGTCAGGCCGTCCGCTGCCGATTTACGGCGACGGCATGAACGTGCGCGACTGGCTGCATGTGGAGGACCATTGCCAGGGCATCGAGTTGATCCTGCGCCACGGCCGCATCGGCGAGACCTACAATGTCGGTGGCGGACAGGAATTGCCCAATTTGACGGTAATCGAGGAGATCTGCCGGGGCGTGGACGAGGCGTTCGCTGCCGATCCGTCGCTTGCCGGCCGCTTCCCCGATGCACCGGCGGCGCAAGGTCGGCCAACCGTCGAACTCAAGAGCTTCGTCACCGACCGCAAGGGCCACGATCGCCGCTATGCGATAGACGAGACCAAGATCCGGGGCGAACTCGGCTACGTCCCGGCGCGGGATTTCGCCCAAGGGTTCGCGGAGACGCTGCGCTGGTATCTCGATCGCGAGGATTGGTGGCGGCCGCTGGTGGAACGCGCGAAGCTGGCGGGCTAATCCAGCTTCACTCCCCAGCAGGGGAGGGTCGCGGTTTCGTGCCTTACGCCGCCTTCGCCACGACAATATAGTTCAGCGCCAGATCGTCGCTCATATGCAGCCCCCGCGTGAGCGACCACGCAATGCCGCGCGGCTCTCCCATCGTCAGCCCGGCATCGGCGAGCAGCGCACCAAGCTCGTCGGGCGTCACGAAATCGTGCCAGTGGTGCGTGCCGAGGGGGATGAAGCCGATGCGTTCCGCCCCCTCGACCAACAGCAGCCGAGAGAGCGGGGTGCGGTTCGGCGTGGACAGCACCATCAGCCCGCCGGGCGCGAGCGTGGCGGCGAGCGCGGCAATAAAGGCCGGCTTGTCGGCGACATGTTCGATCACCTCCAGCGCAGTCACCAGGTTGAACCCGGCAAGGCCGAGCGTTCCCATTTCACCCGCCCGATAATCGATCGCGAGCGCTGACCCAGCCGCATGCGTACGCGCCACGGCGATATTCTCGGGAGCTGCGTCCACCCCGGTCACCGCCGCGCCGAGCCGGGCGAGCGGCTCGCACAGCAGGCCCGCCCCGCAGCCGACATCGAGCGCTCGCTTGCCGGCGAGCGGCCTCGCCGCACGGGCATCACCGGGCCAGTGAGTGTCGATCGCCTCCCGGATGAAGCCGAGCCGCACCGGGTTCAGCCGGTGCAGCATTTCCGAGGATCCCTTGGGGTCCCACCATTCGGCAGCGAGCTTCCCGAAATGCTCGGCCTCGGACTCGCGGATAGTAGCCGCCACGGTTGCATTGCTCATGGCGCGACCCTAACAGGGCGCCCGCCGCGCGGCGAGGGGCCGCGCGCGATCATGCGCAAGCTGTTTGCGCGATGGGGAAGGCACCGCCGTAGTGGCCCGGATCGTGATGAAGTTCGGCGGCACCTCGATGGCCGGCACCGAGCGCATCCGGCGCGTCGCCAGCATCGTGCGGCGTCAGCAATCAGCCGGGCATGAGGTGGCGGTGGTGGTTTCGGCGATGGCCGGCGAAACCGATCGCCTGGTCAATTTCTGCCGCGAGGCCAACGCGCTTTACGATCCGGCCGAATATGACGTCGTCGTCGCCAGCGGCGAGCAGGTGACCGCCGGATTGCTGGCGCTGACGCTGCAGTCGATGGGCTGCAAGGCGCGCTCGTGGCTCGGCTGGCAACTGCCGGTGCGCACCGACCACGCCTACGCCAAGGCCAGGATCGGCACCATCGACGCCGGTGCGCTGCTCGCCTCGATGGCTGCGGGAGAGATCGCGGTCATCCCCGGCTTCCAGGGCCTGGCGCCCGACAATCGCATCACCACGCTCGGGCGCGGTGGCTCGGACACATCGGCGGTGGCGGTGGCGGCGGCGCTGAAGGCCGACCGCTGCGACATCTACACAGACGTCGACGGCGTCTACACCACCGATCCGCGTATCGTCGCCAAGGCGCGCAAGCTCCATCGCGTCACCTACGAGGAGATGCTGGAACTCGCCTCGGTCGGCTCCAAGGTGCTGCAGACGCGCTCGGTCGGCCTCGCCATGAAGGAAAGGGTGCGCGTGCAGGTTCTCTCATCGTTCATCGACGAAGACGCGCCGTCCGCTGATACGCTGCCCGGCACGATGATCGTCGGCGAGGACGAACTGGAAGGAAACACTATGGAACGCCAGCTCATCACCGGCATCGCCGCCGACAGGAACGAAGCCAAGGTCACGGTGACCCGCATTCCCGACCGCCCCGGCGCGGTGGCGGCCATCTTCGGCCCGCTGGCCGAGGCCAATATCAACGTCGACATGATCATCCAGAACGTCGCCAAGACGCGGGGCGACACCGACGTCACCTTCACCGTCCCCGCCGCCGACCTGCTCCGCGCCCAGACGCTGCTGGAAGAGCACCAGCAGGAGATCGGCTACACGCGGATGATCGCCGATGCCAAGGTCGCCAAGATCAGCGTCGTCGGCGTCGGCATGCGCAGCCACGCCGGCGTCGCCGCGACGATGTTCCAGGCCCTCGGCGAGCGCCGCATCAACATCCAGGCGATCTCGACCAGCGAGATAAAGGTCAGCGTCCTGATCGACGAGGACGAGACCGAACTGGCGGTGCGGGTGCTGCACACGGCCTATGGGCTGGATGCGGTTGATCGGGGCTGACACGGCGGAACCTGTTCGATGAGGCCGATCAGCGGGGGCAATCCTCGCCACCCTTGGCGATATTTTGCGCGCAACTAGCCAGTGATTAGCCTGATAGGACTGCTCGGCGAGGGACCGATCGTCCTGTTGCATCGGCACTCCGTGCGGGGGGTTTTGACTTCGCTGGCCAAGTAGACGATTGCTCTCGACAACGGACGGGAGACGGCGACCCCATGCAAGCCACGATCAGCAAGAAGACCTACTGCCGAATCTGCACCAACCAGTGCGGGATGGTGGTCGAGATCGAGGGCGATCGGATCGGCAAGATCCGCGCCGATCGCGAGCACCTGCTGAGCAAGGGCTATTCCTGTCCCAAGGGCCGCGCCATCGGCGGCATCCACCATCATCCGGATGCCATCACCCGACCGATGATGCGCCGCGACGGTGCGCTGGTGACGGTGAGCTGGGACGAGGCGCTCGATGACATTGCGCTGAAGCTGCGCGGCGTGATCGATGTGCATGGGCCAAACGCGGTGGGCATCTTTTTCGGCAGCGGATTGGGCATGGACGCTTCCGGATACCGGCTCGCGGACACATTCTACAAAGCGCTCGGCACGCCGCCGAAGTTCTCGCCGCTGACGATCGACGGCACCGCCAAGGTGCTGGTGGCGATGCAGGTCGGCGGTTTTCCCGGGCTCAGCCCCAAGACCGACAACGATGCCTGCGACATGCTCGTCTATGTCGGCGTCAACCCGATGGTCAGCCACGGGCACAACACCGGGATGTTCAACCCCGCCGGGCCGATCCGGGCGATGGCGCGGCGCGGCGAGGTGTGGACGATCGACCCGCTGGCGACAGAGACGGCAAAGTTTTCCACCCGCCACATCCAGCCCTATCCGGGCAAGGACTATGCGATCCTCGCCTGGCTGGCGCGAGAAGTCATCGACGGCGGACCGCTCAGCCCTGCCCAGCCGGTGCGGGGTCTGGAGGAGTTGCGCGCCGCGCTCGACGGCTTCGACCTTGCAACCGCCGCTGCGATCGCCGGCGTTCCCGAACAGGACTTGGTCGGCCTGCTCGCCGCGGTCCGGCGCAAGGGCCACGTCGTCGTCGAGACCGGCACCGGCGTCACCATGTCGAAGAGCGCCAACGTCACCCAGTGGCTGGCCTGGGTGCTGATGATCCTCACCGGCCAGATGAATCGCCCCGGCGGCGTCTGGTTCCACCCTGGCTTCATTACCCAATATGACAGCTTCGAGCTGCCGCTGCTCGACAATCCTTTCACCCCGGGCGCGCCGACGATGCCGGGCGTGTCGGGCATTATCGGCGATTGGCCCTGCGCCGCGCTGCCCGGCGAGATAGAGGCGGGCAACATCCGCGCGCTGATGAACTTCGGCGGCGCGCTGATGCGCTCCTTTCCGGACTCGAACGTGCTGGCGCCGGCCCTGGCCAAGCTCGATCTTCTCGTTACCCTGGAGATCATCGCCAATGAGACCACGGCGCTCTCCACTCATGTGCTGCCGACCAAGGACCAGGCCGAGCGCGCCGACATCGCCTTCTTGGACACGCTCAGCGGCAGCCTGTCGATGCTGCATACCTCCGCCCTGGTCGAGCCGCTGGGCGAACGGCGCTCGGCCTGGTGGGTGATCGCCCAGATCATGCGCCGGGCCGGCCTGCCGGTGCCCGATCATGTGCCCGACAGCGACCTTGAATCCGGCGCCGACGACGCCATGCTGGCATCGCTGATGCGCGGCGCGCGCGTCGGTTTCGACGAGGTGGCGGCGAAGGGCGCGGTGGTGCTGCCGATGGAGTTCCCCGGGCAATGGGTTGACGATCATGTCGCACGGATGGGCGGCTGGCAACTCGCTCCGCCGGCGATCGTAGAGTTCTGGCGTGAGCTGCGCGCCGAGGATGAGGCGGCGCTCGGCCAGCGTCGGCCGCTGTGCTTCATCTCGCGCCGCCAGCGCCGCAAGCTGAACGCCTCGCTGAGCTTCCTCGGCAGTCCGGCCGACATCATCCTCCACCCGGCCGACGCCGAGGTGAACCGCGTTGCGCATGGCGACCGGGTCCGCGTCAGCACGACGCGCGGCGAGATCGTGCTGACCGCGAATGTGAGCGACACGATTCGACCAGGCGTCGCCTCGATCCCGCACGGACACGAGGTCGCCAACGTCAATCTCCTCACCAGCGTCGAGGAGGTAGATCGGCTGACCGGCATGGTGCTTTATACCGGCATCCCGATCGAACTCGCGCTGGCGTAGCGGCCGACCGCCGCTGACGGATCGCGCGGGCGCTCGCCCTTGCCGCTCGCGCCCGTGCCGCCTATGGCGCTGGCGAGGTCAGGGGTGCATGAATTGAGCGATTTTTCAAGAACCGACGCGCTGATGGCGCGCGGCGCCGCGTTCTTTGGCAGCCGCCACGCGATCCTGTGCGGGGCGATGTCGTGGGTTTCCGAGCGCAACCTGGTCGCGGCAATCAGCAACGCCGGGGGATTTGGCGTGATCGCCTGCGGGGCGATGACGCCAGCTTTGCTTGATGGCGAGATAGCGGGGACGAAGGCGCTCACCGGCAAGCCGTTCGGCGTCAATCTGATCACCATGCATCCCGATCTCTTTGCGCTGATAGAGGTCTGCACCCGCCACGCGGTCAGCCATGTCGTGCTCGCCGGCGGCATCCCGCCCAAAGGCAGCGTCGAGGCGATTGCGTCGGGCGGCGCCAAGGTGATCTGCTTCGCCCCCACCCTCGCGCTTGGTAAGAAGCTCCTCCGCTCGGGCGCCGACGCGCTGGTGATCGAGGGGTCTGAGGCTGGCGGCCATATCGGCCCAGTCTCGACATCGGTGCTGGCGCAGGAGATCCTGCCGGTGCTCGCGGATGAGGCGCTGGTGTTCGTCGCCGGCGGCATTGGCCGGGGCGAGGCGATTGCCGGCTATCTCGAGATGGGCGCGGTCGGCGTCCAGCTCGGCACGCGCTTCGCCTGCGCCACTGAATCGATCGCGCATCCCGCCTTCAAGAAGGCTTTCTTTCGCGCTTCGGCGCGCGATGCGGTGACGAGCGTGCAGGTCGATCCGCGCCTTCCCGTGATCCCGGTGCGCGCCCTCAAGAACAAGGGGACCGAGGCGTTCAGCGCCAAGCAGCTGGAGGTCGCGCGCGCGCTCGACGAGGAGAACATCGCCATGGCCGAGGCGCAACTCCAGATCGAGCATTACTGGGCCGGCGCGCTGCGCCGCGCCGCGATCGATGGCGATGTCGAGAACGGATCGCTGATGGCGGGCCAGTCGGTCGGCATGGTCACCAAGGAAGAGCCGGTCGCCGAGATCATCGCCATGCTGCTCGCCCAATGCGAGGCGGCGCTGGCGCGTCGCGCCTAGGCTGACGCGCTTGGCGGAGGCTCTGATCCTGGCACTGTCGTGCCGCGACCGGCCCGGCATCGTCGCGCGGGTCACCGGCTACCTCGCCGATCTTGGCGGCAACATCACCGAGGCGCAGCAGTTCAACGACCCGGCAGGCAGCATGTTCTTTATGCGCGTGGCCTTCGATCCGGGCGCCGACGCCGGAGCACCAGCGCGTGAGCAGTGGCGTGCCGGCTTCGCTGCGATCGCCGGCGAGTTCGGGATGGCCTGGACGCTGCACCGGCGCGATCGCCCGCGTCGGGTACTGCTGATGGTTTCCAAGTTCGACCACTGCCTGGCGGACCTGCTCTATCGCCGCCGCACCGGCGAGCTGCCGATGGACGTCGTCGGGGTCGTCTCGAACCATCCGCGCGAGGTGCTGGCTGACGTCGCGCTCGGCGACATCCCCTTCCACCACCTCCCCGTCACCGGCGACACCAAGCCGGCACAGGAGGCCGCCGTCCGCGCGCTGATCGCCGCCACCGACGCCGAACTGGTCGTGCTGGCGCGCTATATGCAGGTGCTCTCGGACGAGATGGCGGGGTTCCTGGCGGGCCGCTGCATCAACATCCACCATTCCTTCCTGCCCGGCTTCAAGGGCGCGAGGCCCTATCATCAGGCCCATGCGCGCGGCGTCAAGATGATCGGCGCCACCGCGCATTACGTCACGGCGAACCTCGACGAGGGGCCGATCATCCATCAGGATGTCCAACCGATTACCCACGCCGATTCCCCCGAGGATCTGGTCCGCAAGGGCCGCGACATCGAGCGGCGGGTGCTGGCCGAGGCCGTCCAGCTGCACCTAGCCGATCGGGTTCTGCTCAACGGGACGCGCACCGTGGTGTTCAGAAGTTGAGCGGCGGGAGACATGCAGTGCAGGTGAACGGCCTCAATCACGTCAATATCGTCGCCGCCGACATCGATGCGACGGTACGGTTCTACGAAACGCTGCTCGGCATGCCGGCAGAGCCCACCCCCAACATGCCGGCGGGCTACGCCGGGCGGTGGATCCGCGACGCAAACGCCCAGCCGGTCATCCATCTGCAGGCCCATAACCCTGAGCGGCACGGTCCACGCGCCGATCCGCTGCCGCCGACCGGGTCGATCGACCACGTCTCGCTGACCTGCGAGGGCTTTGCCGCCATGCTGGAGCGCTGCGAGGAACTTGGCGTACCCTACCGGGTCAACGACCGCCAGTTCGAGGGGCTGCGGCAGGTGTTCATCACCGATCCCAACAACGTCCAGTTGGAACTCAACTTCACCGGCGATTAGCGCCGGGCCTGCTCACATCTTCAGCGTGGTGCGCTAACCCCCCGCTTCGCCTAACGCCCGATGACGTCAGCTCGACCAACGTTGCAAACTTGACCTCCACCAACCCCGCTCATGTCGAGCGAAGTCGAGACACGTTTGCGCGCGTGTCTCGACTTCGCTC
>JBDSIY010000006.1:0-15093 GCA_039917735.1 Novosphingobium sp.
CTGTTGCTGCTATTGTTGCTGCTGGCGATCGCTCGAAGAGATTTGAGCTTGAATTTCAACCGCTCTGATGCCCACTTCGAGTCCTCTTCTGGGCACCATTTGTTTTCCTGAGAGCACACGCAAACCATCGACAAAACGGCAGAAATCTGACATTCTGTCCTTGGCGCGGGCCAGCGGGCGCACAGCGACCGCCACACGGGGGCGTCTATTCCGCTTCGGGAAACGAGAGGGCAAAGCCCTTGGCGTTCCCGCCAGACATACAAACAGCGCCGATCAGGCGCTCTCAGAGCCGCGCTAGCGGATCACCAACAACGGCGCCCTCGCAACGGCGCGACGCCGCTGGGTGACGTGACTGCAAGCCGAGCGCGCGACAAGGCTGTTGCCCCGAAGGGGCAGCGCCGCAGTCGAAGCAAGCGCGCGTCCGGCGCTCACCCGGCAAGGAGAGAGGCGAGAGCGCCTGCGGGTCAGCCCGAAAACGCCGCACCCTCAGGAGCACGCAGCGCGGGACAGAGTGCGTCCGCTACTCTTCCCGGTCACTGCCCCTGCTCCCGATCGTCACCCAGATGGGCCGAGACCACAGGCCCGGTCCGCGCCAGCGGCTAGAGCGGGTCGCCCGCAAGGGCAGCCCAAAACAAGTCAGCTTTCTACCACCAGGCCGGGATCAAAGCTCGTGTTCTCGAACTGGCCTCCACGCCGGATCGGCCCATAGCCCTTCGGATTGCACACCACCCGGGTTCCCACCCGCCACATAGTCGCAACTCTCGTGCGAGTGGCCATGTACCCAAAGAACGGCACCCGAACTCTCGACCAGCTCCGAAAGATCGCTGCAGAACGCCGGCGTCAGGGCATCGTCGACAAACCGGGGATGGATCGAACCCGGATGCGGCAAGTGATGGGTAACCACGGTCTTCCCCGCGAACGGCACCTGCAGGCTTGCCTTCAGCCAGGCCAGCGAAGACTCATGCCAAGTCAGCGCCAACTCGGGACTCAATGATTCGCCTTCGCCGTCGCGGTAGATCAGGCGATGGTCGTTCATCCCGTTCCGGGCATAGTGCATCGCGGCGGCAGGATGTCCGTACAGCGCAGAGTCCGTCCACAGCGAGGTGCCGAGAAACCGGACTCCGCCGATCACCGCAACAGCTTCCTGCATCAAGTGAACATTGCGGAACATTTCATATGCATTTCTCCTTGATGGACTGATGCGAGCACGCGCGCACGGGACCTCGTGATCTGCTATTTCGGGGTCATGTCCCACGGGGTGGCGTAGGAGCCGTCGATCCACGACAGGATCCGGTCCGCGGGCGCGCCTTCTATCACTCCATGCTCCAGCCGTGGCTCACGATCACCGACTGTCCGGTGAGCGCGTTGTTTTCGAAACCAGCCAGGAACAGCGCGACTTCGGCGACATCGGCAATCGTGGTGAACTCGCCGTCCACCGTCTGCCCGAGCATGACCTTACGCACCACTTCCTCCTCGGAAATGCCAAGTTCACGCGCCTGTTCGGGGATCTGCCGGTCGACCAGCGGCGTCCGGACGAAGCCGGGGCAGATGACGTTGCTGCGCACGCCGTGCGCCGCGCCTTCCTTGGCGAGTACCTTGGCGAGGCCGAGCAGGCCGTGCTTGGCGGTGACGTAGGGGGCCTTCAGGGGGCTTGCCTCCTTCGAGTGGACCGAACCCATGTAGATCACCGCGCCGCGCCCCTTCGCGTACATATGCGGCAACACCGCTTTCGTGGTCAGGAAGGCGCCGTCGAGGTGGATCGCCAGCATTTTCTTCCAGTCGGCGAAGGCGAAGCTCTCGATCGGGTTGACGATCTGGATGCCGGCGTTGGAGACCAGCACATCGACCCCACCCCAGGCCGCGACGACCTGAGCGATGCCGGCCTCGACGGCCGCCTCATCGGTAACGTCCATCGCCACCGCCAGCGCCTGCCCGCCCGAGGCCGACAGCTCCTGGGCGGCGGCCTGCGCCGCCTCGCCGTTGAGGTCGGCGATCGCGACGCGCGCGCCTTCGGAGGCATAACGGGCGGCGATGCCCTTGCCGATGCCGCTAGCGGCGCCGGTGACGATGCAGACCTTGTCCTTCAGCTTCATCGCGTTTCCCTGTGATCCTGAGTCTCGGGCTTGCCGCCGGTCATGCCGCCTCGGCCGCCACCGTCTTGCCGTCCGCCGCCTCGATCAGCTTGCGCTCCAGCGGCCGCAGCCGGCTGGGCGAATCGACTTTGCCGCCGAGCACGTCGGTGACGTAGAAGGTATCGGCCGCGCGTTCGCCGTAGGTGGCGATGTGGGCGGAGTGCACCATCAGCCGCGCCTCGAACAACACCCGCGCCAGCCGGTTGAGCAATGCCGGCCGGTCACGCGCGTTGACCTCGATGACGGTGAAGCGGCTCGATCCGGCATTGTCGAACAGCACGCGCGAGCGGACGTCGAAGGCGTCGGCGCGCGGGCGGGGCGCCGGCCGCTTGTCGAGCTGCGGCAGCAGCTTGACCCGGTTCGCCAGCGCGTTCTCGATCCCGGTGCGCAGCCGCGCGAGTTGTCCCACCTCCATGAACGGACGGCCGAGCGGATCCTGGACGAGGAAATTGTCGACCGCCACGCCGTTGCGGGTGGTGTGGATGCGGGCGTCGATGATGTTGCCGCCGGCGAGGTGGATGCCGCCGGCGATGCGGTAGAACAGTCCCGGATGGTCCGACGCGATCACCGTCACTAGGGTCGCCCCGCGCGCCGCATAATATTGGGTGGCGATGGTCAACGGGTGCTCGCGCTCGCCGGCGAGCAGCTCAAGGTTCATCGCGATGATGTCGTCGGGCTCGGAGATCCAATAGGCCGAATCGAGCTCCGCTCCGGCGGTGTCGATCAATTCGCGCCTCTCGCCGAGCCGCGCCGCCACCTTCGCCTGTTTGGCGGCGACCCGGTGCGGCCGCAGGTGCTCGACATGGCCGAGCCGGAGTCGTTCCTCCGCCGCCTCGTAGAGTTCGCCGATCAGCTGGCGCTTCCAGCTGTTCCAAACCCCGGGTCCGACCGCGCGAATATCGACGATGGTGAGCAGGGTCAGCTGCCGGAGCCGATCGACCGATTGCACGATTTCCACGAAGTCGCCGATTGTCTTCCAGTCGGCGAGGTCGCGCTTGAAGGCGGTGGCGCTCATGACCAGATGGTTGCGCACCAGCCAGGCGACCAGCTCGGTCTCGTCTGCGTTAAGGCCGAATCGCGGACATAGCCGCAGCGCGATCTCGCCGCCGATCGCCGAATGGTCGCCGCCGCGTCCCTTGGCGATGTCGTGGAGCAGCACCGCGACATGCAGCGCCCGGCGCGACTGCAGCTTGTGGATCATTTCGCTGGCGAGCGGATGGTCTTCCTTCATCTCGCCCTTCTCGATGCGGGCGAGCAGGCCGATCGCGCGGATGGTGTGCTCGTCCACCGTGAAATGATGGTACATGTCGAACTGCATCTGCGCATTGACCCGGCCGAAATCGGGCACGAAGCGGCCGAACACGCCGTCCTCGTTGAGCCAGCGCAGCACCGTCTCGGGATCGTTGTGGCTGGTCAGGATACCGAGGAACAGCGCATTGGCGCGCTTGTCCTTGCGCAGATCGCCGTCGATCAGCCGCGCGTCGCGGCTGATAGCCCGCCGGGTTTCGGGATGGATCTCGAGCCGTTCCGCGTCGGCCACGGCGAAGATTTCAAGCAGCCGCATCGGGTCGCGCTGGAACCAATCGTCGGTAGGCGCACGCAGCTTGCCGCCGAACGCCTTGTAGCCTCTGATGGTGCGCGTCCTTGCGCGGAAGCCGGCGAGCAGCCCGGTCGGCTTGCGGCGGGCGAACTGCTCGTCGAGCTGGCCGAGGAACACGCCGGTGAGACTGCCGACAACCTTCGCCTGCAGGAAGAAATACTGCATGAAACGCTCGACCGCGCTTTTTCCGGGACGATCGGAGAAGTTCATCCGCGCCGCCACCTCGCGCTGCTGATCGAAGGTCAGCCGGTCCTCGGCGCGGTGGGTGATCGTATGCAGATGGCAGCGCACCGCCCAGAAAAAATTCTCGGCACGACGGAAGGCGCGAAACTCCTGTTGGCTGAGCAGGCCGACATCGACCAGCTCCCTGGCATCGCGGACCTTGTAGATATATTTTCCGATCCAGTAGAGCGTGTGGAGGTCGCGAAGGCCCCCCTTGCCCTCCTTGACGTTGGGCTCGACAACATAGCGGCTGTCGCCGAGCCGCTTGTGCCGCTCGTCGCGCTCGGCGAGTTTTTGCGTGACGAACTGGCGCTCAGTGCCTTGCACCACCTCGTCCCAGAAGCGGGCGCGTGCCTCCTGGTAAAGCGGCTGGTCGCCCCAGACATACCGCCCCTCCAGCATCGCCGTGCGAACCGTCAGATCGGCCCGGCACATCCGCACCGTATCGGCCAGCGAGCGGCTGGAATGGCCGACCTTCAGCCCCAGATCCCAGAGGAAATAGAGCATGGTCTCGATCACCTGCTCGCACCACGGGGTCTGCTTGATCGGGGTGACGAAGGCGATATCCACGTCCGAATGCGGCGCCATCTCGCCCCGGCCGTATCCGCCGACGGCGAGCACCGCGAGTCGTTCCCCGGTCGAGCGGTTGGTCGGTGGGAAGACGGCGGTGACGACGTGATCGTGGATCACCCGCACCAACTGATCGATCAGAAACGCTTGGGCCTTGGCGGCATCGTGTCCGGCCGAAGGCGCCTCGGCAAGCCGCCGCTCGATCTCGGCGCGGCCGTCGGCAAGCGCCTTGCGCAGCAGCTCGACGATTTCGGGCCGGGCCGCGGTCACGCCCAGCCCGGCGACCAAACCGGTGAGCGTGCCGGCGATCTCCCGGCGATTGATCACGGCGCGCTGGTTGGGGATGCGGATCACGCTCATCTTCGTCGAGCCTTAGCCGCTCGTGCCCGCCAGCGCCAACCCGTTCATGCCGAACTCGGCTGTCGGGCGGCCGCTATTCAGCAACATTCCTTCGTTGAGAATGCGAGGAAACATGGATGCTGAAACGAGTTCAGCATGACATGTCCTGGCGGACGGGATAACCGCGCTCCCTCGACGATCTTGAAGGAAAGAACATTGCTCTTGCTTGCCGTCGCGGCCTCCGGACACGTGCCTATCTACTGGGTGGATCTGGGGCTGACCAGGGGCATCGACCTCGGCTTCTTCATGCTCCGCTGGTACTCGCTCGCCTATCTCGCCGGGCTCGTGCTCGGCTATTGGCACCTGTCGCGGATGATCCGATCGCCGGGTGCGCCGCTGGCGCAGCACGATGCTGACGAGTTGTTCTTCTGGTGCACCCTCGGGATCATCTTCGGCGGCAGGCTCGGCTATGCCACCTTCTATGCGCCGGAACTGTGGACGCATCCGCTCCAACTGCTGCAGCTGTGGAACGGCGGCATGAGCTTTCACGGCGGGCTGACCGGGGTGGTGCTCGCGCTCGCGTGGGTGTCCTGGCGCGGCCGGCTCGCGCTTCTTCGCGTCGCCGACTACGTCGCGGTCTGCGTACCGTTCGGGATGATGTTCGGCCGGCTCGCCAACTTCGTCAACGGCGAGCTGTGGGGACGCACCGCCGGACCCGATGTGCCCTGGGCGATGGTGTTTCCCGGCGCTGGCCCGCTGGCCCGCCATCCCAGCCAGCTCTACGAGGCGACGCTGGAGGGGGCGGTGCTGATCGTCGTCATGCTGCTGCTGTTCTGGAAGACGCGCGCGCGATATCGGCCGGGACTGCTGGTCGGGGTGTTCGCCACCGGCATTGCCCTGGCCCGCTTCACGATCGAGTTCTTTCGCGAGCCCGATGCGCAACTCGCGGGATTTGCGATGCGCACCGGGCTGTCGATGGGGCAGTGGCTGACGATCCCGCTGCTGGTCCTCGGGCTGGCGCTGCTGCTGCGGGCGCTGGTGAGGCAACCGTTGGCGCGAAGCGTGCCGGCGCCGGCGTGACCGTCCACGCCCCGCCGCTCGATGCGGTGTTCGCGCGGCTGATCGCCGATAGCGGCCCGATCAGCATCCAGCGCTACATGGGCGAGGCGAACGCCTGCTACTACGACAGTCGCGATCCGCTCGGCGCCGCTGGAGATTTCATCACCGCGCCGGAGATCAGCCAGATGTTCGGCGAGCTGATCGGGCTGTGGCTCGCCGACATCTGGACCCGCGCCGGTCGGCCGGAACCGGTCCACTACGTCGAGCTCGGCCCCGGTCGCGGCACGCTCGCGTGCGACGCGCTGCGCGCCGCCGGGCGCCATGGACTCACGCCGCAGGTCCATCTGGTCGAAAGTTCGCGGGCGTTGCGGCGGTTGCAACTCGCCGCGCTGCCGGAAGCGCACTGGCACGCCGATCTGACGACCGTGCCGGAGAGCGGACCGCTGCTGCTCGTCGCCAACGAGTTCCTCGACGCGCTGCCCGTGCGCCAGCTGGTGAAGACCGCAAATGGCTGGCGCGAGCGGATGGTCGGGCTGGCGGAAGGGCGCTTGGTGCCGGTCGCTGGCGCTCAGCCGATGGACGCGGCGGTGCCGGCGCAGCTCCACGAGGCCCCTGACGGAACCATCTTGGAGACATCGCCGGGCGCGGCGGCGATCGTTGGCGAGATCGCCGCGCGGCTCGTGGGGCAGGGCGGCGCGGCGCTGATCATCGATTATGGCCATGCCCGGACGCGCATCGGCTCGACGCTGCAGGCCGTGCGTGGCCATCGCCGCTGCGATCCCTTCGCTGACCCCGGCGAGGCTGACCTCACTGCCCACGTCGATTTCGCCAGCGCGGCCGCCGTCGCCCAGGCGGGTTGCTGCCGTTGGCTGGGCACCGTGCCGCAGGGAAGCTGGCTGCGCGCGCTCGGCATCGACGCTCGCGCAACGAGCCTCGCCGCCGCCGCGCCCGACAAAGCCGCCGCGATCGGCGCCGCGCGCGACCGTCTGGTGGACGCGGAGAAGATGGGCGCTCTGTTCAAGGTGATGGGCCTTGCCGCGCCGGCATGGCCCGCGGGCGCAGGGTTCTGACGCGGGTCCGGCGGGGCCTGGCCTCGGCTTGCCCGTCAGCCCCTGGCCGTCTAAACAGAATCGGGGCGGCACCCGATGTCCGCTAGGGAGAGACGACATGCCGAGGCGATCAAGCGCGACGGGCGTCCCCGACACCGCTCGGGATATTCCCCTCGAGGCCCTCAAAGATGTCGGATCGAGCGGCGACTTCCGCCGTTGGGTCAACCGCCGCTGGCCGGATGCATCGCGCTCAAGCGTACCCGCCGCGCCGCGCTCGGCCGGCGTTCGCTGAAGCACCGGCGCTGGAGCACCGGCAACTTCGTCCCACCGCCATCGTTCCGCGCCGGTTCACCCTCGGCGGCGCATTGCAACCACGAGCACGAGCAGGCTTTCATCGGGAGCGCCCGCGTCGGCGGGCTATCGCTCAGGTCGACGCTCGGGTATCGTCGCGCCTTCCGCCAACGCGGCCTGCGACACTAGGAGACGGGAATGGCGGTTTCGGCCGAAGCGATAACGGCGGTCATCGCCGCGGAGTCCGGGCTGGACGAAGCCAGGCTGACACCTGACGCGACACTCAAGGATCTCGACATCGGCTCGCTCGATATGGCAAGCGTCGCTTTCGAACTGGAGGACCGTTTCGGCTTCGAGCTTGATCCCGAGAACATCGACCCCGAATTCACCATCGCCGAATTCGTCGCCTATGTGCAGAGCCTAAAGCGGGCGGCATGAGCTGCCGGGTGGTCATTACCGGCATGGGATGCATATCGGGCCTGGGCCGCAACCTTGCCGATAGCTGGAGCCGGCTCGCCCAGGGCGAAGGCGCGATCCAGAGCGAGGATGGCGCGGAGCCGGCGGCAGCGGTGGCTCCGGAATGGCTGGACGCGGCACTGGCGGGGCGAGACCTGCGCGCGCTCGGCAAGCTCGATCCGCTGTCCGCCTTTGCGCTGGCGTCCGCGATCGAGGCGGTCGAACAGGCCGGGCTGTTCGGCCATCCGGTACTGAGCGAGCGTACCGCGATCCTGCTGGGCTGCGGCAGCGGCGGCAACACGACGATCGACACCGCCTACGAGCGGCTTTACGCGCGCCGCGCGGCGCGGGTCCACCCGCAGACCATTCCCAGCTCGATGATCTCCGCGCCGGCCAGCCACGTCGGCATGCTGCTTGGCGCGCATGGCCCCACCTTCGTGCTTTCCAGTGCCTGCGCCTCCTCCGCCCATGCGCTGGGTGAGGCGATGCACATGATCCGCGCCGGAAGAGTCGAAGTGGCGATCGCTGGCGGTGCCGAAGCCTGCCTCAACCCCGGTTCGCGCGTCGCGTGGAGCTCGCTCGGCGTGCTCGCGCCTGACACCTGCCGGCCGTTCTCAGCGGGCCGCAAGGGGCTGGTGCTCGGCGAGGGTGCGGCGGTGCTGGTGCTGGAGAGCGCCGACCATGCCGAGGCGCGCGGCGCCACGGTGCTCGGCGAACTCGCCGGCTATGGCGCAAGCGCCGACGCCGGCCACATCACCGCCCCCGATCGCGCCGGGATCGAAGCCGCGATCCGCGCGGCCCATGGGGATGCGGGGCTGGCTTTCGACGAACCGGCGCTGATCTCCTCACACGGAACCGGGACCGCGCTCAATGATGCCGCCGAGGCAGCGGCGCTGCGCTCGGTCTATGGCGATGGGCTTGACGCCCATACGGTGATCGCCACGAAATCGGCCCACGGCCATCTGATCGGCGGCGCCGGAGCGATCGAGTTCGTGATCGGCATGAAGGCGCTCGCCGCCGGGATCGCCCCGCCGGTGCTGAACTATTCAGCGCCAGACCCTGCCTGCGAGCTGCCGCTTGCGCTGGAGCCCACCCCCGTTACCCACCGCACGCTGGTCTCGAACAGCTTCGCGTTCGGCGGGCTTAACGCGGTGCTGGTCGGGAGGCTGGCGGCATGACAGTCGCCCATGTCAACGCGATCGGCACTGCGGTGCCGCCGCATCAGGTCCACGATGCCTTCGTCGGCTTCGTGCGATCGACACTGGCCGATGCCAAGTTGCGGCGGTTGTTCGACCGCATGGTGGCGCGCGCTGGGATCGAGCGCCGCTTTTCCTTCATAAAGCCGGAGGTGCTGCCCGACGGCCAAATCACCGATACCGAGCGCTTTTATGGCCTCGGCGATTGGCCGACGACCGGCGAGCGGATGGCGCGTTATGAGCGCTGGGCGCCGCAACTCGCGGTTCAGGCAATCGAAGCTTTGAGCCCGGACATCGCCGGCGCGGGCATCTCCCATCTCGTCGTCGCCAGTTGCACTGGCTTCACCGCGCCGGGCCTCGACCAGCAGATCATCGCCGCGACCGGCATCGACCCCTCGGTCGAGCGCAGCGTCGTCGGCTTCATGGGCTGCTACGCGGCGGTCAATTCGCTGCGGCTCGCGCATCATTTCGTGCGTTCGGAGCCGGCGGCGCGGGTGTTGGTGGTCAATCTGGAACTGTGCACGCTGCACTTCCAGCGCACCGGCGACATCGAGCGGCTGCTGTCGATGCTGCTGTTCGGCGACGGCGCCTCGGCGGCGCTGGTCACTGCCGAGACCTCGGGCGTTGCTCTCACCGACTTCCGCGCGGCGGCGATCCCCGGCTCGGCCGAGGCGATTACCTGGCGGATCGGCGACCAGGGTTTCGACATGCATCTTGACGGGCAGGTGCCCGCGCTGATCGCCGGCGCGCTTACCGCCGAGCGCGCGCGCAACGACGCTGGCGGCATCCTGCGCGGCGCCCAGCCTGGGGACTACGACGTGTGGGCCGTGCACGCGGGCGGACGAACGATTCTGGACGCCGTGGAGCGCGCCTTCGACCTGCCCGATGCGGCGCTCCAGACGTCGCGCGAGGTGCTGCGCGAGAATGGCAACATGTCCTCGGCGACGCTGATGTTCGTGCTCGCGGCGATGCTGGCCGGGCGCGAGCGCGGGCAGCCGCCCGAGCGTGGGCTGGGCATGGCTTTCGGTCCCGGCTTAGCCGCCGAGAGCTTCCGCTTCAGTCTGGTGTAGCCAATGACTCTGTCGAAGCAGTCCGACATGCGAACCACGCCCGCCCTACATTCCATTCGTCATGCTGAACTTGTTTCAGCATCCATTCTTCCGCTCGCGCTCAGCGTCGGGCCGGAAAAATGGACCCTGAAACAAGTTCAGGGTGACAAGATGCGCGTGGGTGAGAGTTAAGCGCTATGCCCGACTTCGCCCGCCGCAGCCGCGAACCCGAATGGATGGACGGCGACGATGTCTCGCCGGAGGACTTTGCCGGCGCGATGAAGGATCTGGCCACCGTCAACACGCTGACCCTCGCCCGCCGCCCGACGCTCGCCTTCATCGACGCGGCTCTGCGCGCCACGCCGGCAAATGCCACGCTGACGGTGCTCGACGTCGGCTATGGCGCGGGCGACATGCTGCGCGCGGTAAGGCGGCTGTGCGACCGGCGTGGCCGGACAGCGCGGCTGATCGGGATCGACCTCAACCCGCGCAGCGAGCCGGTGGCGCGCGCCACCACGCCGGCGGCAATGCATATCGAATACCGCACCGGCGACGCCTTCGCCCTCGATGAGCCGCTCGATCTGGTGATCAGTTCGCTGGTCACCCATCACATGGAGGATGCGGAAATCCTGCGCTTCCTCGGCTGGATGGAGGAGCGCGCGCGGCTCGGCTGGCTGGTCAATGACCTTCACCGCCACTGGGTCTCCTACCAGGGGTTCCGCTTGCTGACCTCGGCAATGCGCTGGCACCGCTTCGTCCCGCACGACGGGCTGATCTCGATCGCCCGCTCGTTTCGCCGCAAAGAGTGGGACGAGCGGCTCGCCGCCACGGGCCTGACCGGCAGGGCCAAGGTCGAATGGTGGTTCCCGTTCCGCTTCTGCGTCGAGCGCCGGAAATGGTGAGCGAGCTGCCAGTCAACGAAACGATCGTGATCGGCGGAGGGCTGGCGGGCGGCGCGGCGGCGGCGTTGCTCGCGCGCGGCAAGCACCCGGTGCGGCTGCTGGAGCGCGAGGCCGGGCCGCACGACAAGGTCTGCGGCGAGTTCCTGTCGATCGAGGCGCAGCATGACCTTGCCGCGCTGGGGCTCGATTTGGCTCGGCTCGGCGCCGTGCCGATTACGCGGGTGCGGCTGGTGGCGCATGGGCGCGAGGCCGAGGCGCCGCTGCCGTTCCGCGCGCTCGGGCTCAGCCGGCGGATACTCGACGAGGCGCTGCTGGATACAGCCGAACAGGCCGGCGTCATTATCGAGCGCGGAGTGCGCGTCAGTGCCTTGGACCCGAGCGCGGTCCACACCTCCACCGGCGTGCGCCCTGCCGGCCGCATTCTGCTGGCGACGGGCAAGCATGCGTTGCGTGGTGCTCCTCGCCCGCATGCGAAGCAGCGCGACAGCGGCTATGTCGGCTTCAAGATGCACTGGCGGCTTGGCGCGCGGGCGGCGGCGCGGCTCCACGGGTTGATCGAGCTGCTGCCGTTCGCCGGCGGCTACGCGGGCTTGCAGCTGGTGGCGCCAGGCGTCGCCAACCTCTGCCTGATTGTGCGGCGCGAGCGGCTGGCCCAGGTCGGAGGGAGCTGGGACGGGCTACTTGCCGAGCTGCTGCGTGACCCCGCATGGGCCACGCGTCTGGACGACGCCGAGCCGCTGTTCGGGCGACCGCTCACCATCGCCAACCTCCCCTATGGCTATCTGGTGGACGGCGATGAGACCGCGTCGCCGGAGCTGTTCCGGCTGGGTGACCAGGCGGCGATGACCGCCTCGCTCACCGGAGACGGCATGGCCGCCGCGCTAGCCAGCGCGAGGCTCGCCGCCGGATGCATCCTCGCCGGAGAGCCCGCCGGCATCTATCAGGCCCGGCTGCGCAAGGCGGTCGGGCCGCAGCTCCGGCGGGCGATGCTGCTGCAGCGCGCGACCGCTCTGCCGCTGGCGATGCGGCTGGCGATGGGCGTGCTGCGCGCCTGGCCTGGGCTGCTGGGGACGGTGGCGGGTGCGACCAGGCTGCCGGCCTGGCGGGAGCAAGCGCATGCGTGATCAAGATCCGCGATGCATTCCAAACGCCCTCCCGGTCGAGTTGGGGGAGCGGGAGCGAAGCGAAGCCTCGCGTCCACGCTCGCGGCATTTATCGAGTGCCGTCACTGCGCTTCTCCTCGCGGTCACGGGCTCTCCCGCCTTGGCCGCCGCGCCAATCTTCGGCCGTTGGCTGACCGACGACCGATCGGCGATCATCCGCATCGACCCCTGCGGCCGCAGCCTCTGCGGGGTGATCGAGCAGGTGCTCGATCCACGCGCGCCGGGTCGAGACATCAACAGCCCCGACCGCTCGCACCGTTCCCGCCCGCTGGTCGGGACGACCGTGCTCAGCGGCTTTCACCTTGCGGGCGCATTCTGGACCGGTGGCCGCGCCTATGATCCGAAGAGCGGCCGCAGCTATCGTTCGATGCTGGCGGTGCAGCCCGATCGCCGGCTCAAACTCACCGGCTGCGTCCTCGTGCTCTGCCGCTCGCGCTTCTGGACGCGGGTGAACTGAGCGCGCAGAACGGCGGGGGTCTTTCAGGGAGCGAGGACAATGGCCGAGACCGCCTACAAGATCGCCCTGCTGATGAAACGCCGGCCGGACATCTCGGTGGAGGCGTTCCGCGATTATTACGAGAACCGCCACGCGCCACTTGCCAGCAAATATTCGCAAGGGGTCACCCGGTATGTTCGGCGCTATCTCGATCCGCAGCCGCATCCCGAAACCGGGCCGGGTGGGGAGCTTCCCTATGATGTGATCACCGAACTGTGGTTCGATGACGAGGCGACCTTCAAGCGCACGCTCGCTTACATCACCACGGCGAAGATGCCCGCGGAAATCGTCGAGGATGAGAAGAACTTCCTCGACCGCTCGTCGTTCAAGATCGTGACCTACACGGAATGCGAAAGCGATCTGTCGCGGGTCGAAACAGCCGGCGACCTGACGGGCTGACGCCATACCGCGAAGGCAGCGCGGCGATGTTCGCCCGAAAAAACATCCCCGCGCTCGCCTGAGCGAGGTGCGGGGACGCGTGTTCTTCGGGAGTTCAGCCGCGGCTGCGGCGGCGAGGGTTGGGTGAGCCGCGCTCGGCGCCCTCGGCACGGCGCGGTTCCTGCCGTGTATCGGCAGGCTTCGCACCCTGGCCATGAGTCGGTGCGGAGGGCCGCTTGGGGCCACGCTCGGGGCGGCCACGCTCGGGCCGAGCGGCGCCATTGTGCCGGCGATCGCCGTCGCGGCGCGGCTGCTGCGGCCGGCGTTGTTCCGGCTGCTCGACCTTGCGCGAAGGCGCCGGCAGGCTCGCCGCCTGGCGCGCGAAATCCTCGGGCAGCGGAATCGGCATCAGCTTGACGCCGGTCAGCCGCTCGATGTCGCGGAGGAACGCTTTCTCGTCGGGAGCGACGAAGGCATCTGCGATACCCTCGGCGCCGGCGCGCGCGGTGCGGCCGATGCGGTGGACATATTGCTCGGGCACGTTGGGCATGTCGAAGTTGAAGACGTGGCTGACGCCGGGGATATCGATACCGCGTGCGGCGATGTCGGTGGCGATAAGCACGCGCAGCTTGCCATTGCGGAAATCGTTAAGCACCGCGGTGCGCTGGCCCTGGCTCTTGTTGCCATGGATCGCCGCGGCGGGGACGCCGGCGGTGACAAGATGGCGCACCACCCGATCGGCACCATGCTTGGTGCGCGAGAACACGAGCGCGCGATCGATCACGTTTGAGACGATGTCATCGCGCAGACGCATCGTCAGCAGTGCCTGCTTCTCGCCGCCGTTAACGAAGGTCACGCGCTGCTCGACGCGCTCGACTGTGGTCGCCTGCGGCGTCACCTCGACGCGGACCGGGTTGCGGATGAAGCGCTGGCCGAGCTCGGCGATCGCCTTGGGCATCGTCGCCGAGAAGAACAGGCTCTGCCGCTTCTCGGGCAACAGCGCCGCGATCCGCTTCAGCGGCTGGATGAAGCCGAGGTCCATCATCTGGTCGGCCTCGTCGAGCACGAAGATCTCGACATCGCGCAGCGTCAGCGCGCGCTGCTCGAGCAGATCGAGCAGACGACCGGGGGTGGCAACGAGCACGTCACAGCCACGGCTGAGCGCGCGCGCCTGCTTGCCGACGGGAACGCCGCCAAAGATGCACTGCACATCGATTGCCAGGTGGCGCGCGTAGAAGCGCATGTTGTCAGCGATCTGCGCAGCGAGCTCACGCGTCGGCGAAAGCACCAGCATCCGGCACGAGGACGGCTTGCGCGGGCTGGGCGAGGCGGCGAGGCGATGCAGCGAAGGCAGCGCGAAAGCGGCGGTCTTGCCGGTGCCGGTCTGGGCGATACCCAGAAGATCGCGGCCCTCGAGCAGGACAGGAATTGCCTGGCGCTGGATCGGGCTCGGATCGCTATAGCCCTTGGCTTCAAGCGCACGCAAAATAGGCTCGGCAAGGCCGAGGTCGGAAAAATAGGACATTGTCATACTCACGAGACGCGGCGCGCCACGATGGCGCGTCCGCAGGGTTTTCAGATGCAACCCTGCGTGAATAAGGTAGCGTCAGGCGATGGAGACCGTATGTCCGGGCAGGACCCTGTTGAAACGGGGGCCTCACGCTGCTCGGTTCGCTCCGGGAAACTGCCCCAAGCGATCGGTCCGCGATGATGTAGAGGATGTTGCGCCAAAGCGCAAGGAAATTGCGCTGACCGCTTAGCTCGGCGTTTACAGCTTGAGCAATTTATCCGCTGCGATGTGTGCGCCCGCCTTGGCCAGCGCGTTGCGCGTATCGATGATCAGTCGCGCGTGGCTGGCGACGCCGGCATAATCGACCCCGGTATGGTCGGTGGCGATGATCACCGCGTCGTAATCGGCCACCGCCGGTCCGAGCGCGACTGACCGACGTCCGGCGAAGACGCCGTGGTCGCGGGTCATCGGCAGTTCGGGGAAGAACGGGTCGTGGTAATCGACCGCCACGCCGTGCCCCTCCAGCGCCCCGAGCAGTTCGAGCGCCGGGCTTTCGCGGGTGTCCTCGACATCTTTCTTGTAGGCGATGCCGAGCAGCAGCAGCTTCGCCTGCCCCGCCTCCACGCCGCGCGCCGCAAGCTCCTCGACGATCCGAGTTGCCAGCCGCAGCGGCTCGCCCTC
>JBDSIY010000007.1:0-12508 GCA_039917735.1 Novosphingobium sp.
AACCGCGCGATCACCGCTGGGCTGGGGCCGCAGAGTGACGCCGATGTCACTGACGAGGCCAGCGGCGCAAGCGACGACCCGAGCACGGTGCTCGATCTCGCCGATAGCGATCTCGCCGAGCCGGCCGGGGAAGAAGCGGCTCCCCTGGCGGCCGAGAGCACCCATGGCGCCGTGCGCGGATCGCTTGAAAACCTGGTACTCGCGGCGGAGGCCGGCCCGCCGGCGGATGCCGCTGCACAAACGCCCCACGGAGACGCGCCGTTCGAAGCGCTGGTGCGCGAGATGCTGCGTCCAGCCCTCGCCGAATGGCTCGACCGGAACCTGCCGCCAATGGTGGAGCGGCTGGTGGCGGTGGAAATCGCCCGGATCGTCGGCAAGCGCGGCTGAGGGGGGCAACGGTGCCCAAGCCCGACCCCGCCTTGCTCGATCCCGCGCGCTATTCATTTCACTGCGAAATCCAGACCCGCTTCGGCGATCTCGACACCAATCTCCACCTCAACAATGTCGCGCTCGCCGCGATCCTTGAGGACGCCCGCGTGCGATTTTACGCGGCAAGCGGCTTTAACGACGCGTCCCAGGGAATGGCGACGATGGTGGTCAGCCTGGCCATCGAATTTATCGGCCAGGCCTATTATCCGGCCCCGCTCGACGTGCATGTCGCCCCCCTGGCGTTCGGACGGACCAGCTCTTCGCTGTGCCAGCTGGCGACGCAGGAGGGCCGGACCATCGCCTTCGCCCAAACCACCTTCGTCGCCGTGCGCGACGACCGACCTGTGGAAATTCCGCCAGCGTTCGTCGTTTCCGCCCAGCCGTTCCTGCTCAAGCCATGACCGCCGCAAGCCCGGGCCGGCCAGCGCCGATTGGTGTCCGCTCAGCACTCCCGCTCGTCCTCCAGCGGATCGACGATCGCATCGTCATGG
The DNA here is from genome assembly GCA_039917735.1 of Novosphingobium sp. Taxonomy (GTDB): domain Bacteria; phylum Pseudomonadota; class Alphaproteobacteria; order Sphingomonadales; family Sphingomonadaceae; genus Novosphingobium. The sequence continues at coordinate 921 of JBDSIY010000007.1, forward strand.
CCGGTGCCGCTCGACAGGAACACCAGCCCCATCAGCGCCGACATCAGCAGCATCGCCGCACCGATGCCGAGCGCCGCGGCGATGTAGAGATGGATCGAGACGAGTCCGTTGCTGCGATAGAGCAGCACCATCGCCACCACGACGATGGCGACGGTCACCGCCAGCATGAAGCGCATCAGCCGCCGGTATCGCGCCCAGGCAAACGCCGCCAGCTGCGGATCGTCGAGGGGCGAGCGCCGGATCATGCGATCAAGATGGTTGACGAACCGCGCCGTCGCAAGCCGGTTTTTCCGCACCAGCTTGCGCGGCGTGGCATCCATCGGCGGATTGTGGCACGATGCCCGCCGGACAAGAACAGGAGTGCAGCAATGACCATCGGACGCCTGCTGGATGGACGGCCCCTCGAAGTCGTGACCTGCGCGGCGGACGCCAGCGTCGCCGAGGCCGTGGCGATCCTGGCCGAGCGCCGGATCGGGGCGCTGCCGGTGGTCGAGAATGGCGAGGTGATCGGCATCTTCTCCGAGCGGGATATCGTCTACAGCCTGAGCGAGCAGGGCGCGAGTGTGCTGGAGCGGCAGGTGCGCGACGTCATGACCAGCCCACCAGTGACCGTAGGGCGCGACACCACCGTACTCGCCGCGCTGTCGCTGATCACCCGCCGCCGGGTGCGCCACCTGCCGGTGATGGAAGGCGGAGCAATGATCGGCTTTATCTCAATCGGCGATCTGGTGAAGTTCCGGATCGATAGCGTGCAATCCGAAGCCGAAGCGATGCGCAGCTACATCCAGTCGGCCTGACCCATCGACGTCCGCCGCTTGTCCTGAGCGGCGCCGCGCCTTACATCGCGATTATGAACACGCCCACCCTCAGCAGTTCCGCCGCCGCCCGGGTCGCCACGATCGCGGCGAAGCAGGGGGCGCCCGCCATGCTGCGGCTCTCGGTGGAAGGCGGCGGCTGTTCGGGCTTCCAGTACCGCTTCGCGCTGGCGGGCGAAACCGAAGCGGACGATCTCGTCAGCGAGACCGATGCGGTGCGGCTGCTGGTCGATCCGGTCAGCGCGGAACTCGTCGCCGGCTGCGTCGTGGATTTCGTCGAATCGCTCGGCGGCGCGGCGTTTCGGGTCAACAATCCCCAGGCCACCGCCGGCTGCGGCTGCGGTTCGAGCTTCGCCGTTTGATTCGAGTCGCGTCTTTCAACATCAACGGCATCAAGGCGCGGCTGCCGCGCCTGCTGGAATGGCTCGAGGAAACCCGGCCGGCGGTCGCTTGCCTGCAGGAGATCAAGACCCAGGACGAGGGCTTTCCGGTCAAGGACTTCGCCGCGCTCGGCTACCAGGCGATCTTCCACGGCCAGAAGGGCTTCAACGGTGTAGCCATCCTTGCCGATGGGGAGGCGCCGGTCGAGGTTCGTCGCGGGTTGGAGGGCGATCCCGAGGACACCCATTCGCGCTATATCGAAGCCGATGTGTTCGGCATCCGTGTCGCCTGCATCTATTTGCCCAACGGCAACCCGCAGCCTGGGCCCAAGTTCGATTACAAGCTGCGCTGGATGGAACGTCTCCGCCAGCGGATGGGCGAGATCGCCGCCACCGAACTGCCGGCGGTGGTGCTGGGCGATTTCAACGTCATCCCGGAGGACGACGACGTCTGGTCGCCGGCGGCGATGGCGCAGGACGCGCTGATGCAGCCCGAATCGCGCGACGCATACGGGCGGCTGCTCGCCGGTGGCTGGACCGACGCGCTACGGCTGCACAATCCGCGCGGCGGCGTCTGGACCTTCTGGGACTATCAGGCGGGCGCCTGGCAGCGCGATCACGGCTTCCGCATCGATCACGCGCTGCTCTCGCCCGAGCTCGCCGACCGGCTGGTGTCCTGCGGTGTCGACAAGGCGCATCGCGGCCGCGAAAAAGCCAGCGATCACGCCCCGGTGTGGATCGAACTGGCGGATTGAAGCGAATGTCTGCGCGAGCAAGCGCGCGCGGTGGCCTACCTTAGCGGTAGAAGATGTGATCGTCGACGCGAGCGATGCGGGTCATGTGCCAGTTCGGCGAAACGCGGGCGGCGTGGAAGTAGAGGGCGCCCTCGCAGGGGCTTTTCCAGCTACCGGCATCGGCGATCTGGGCGATTGCGACGGCCTGCTGCCAGGCGAAAGAATTCCTGGCGATAGGCGGCATGCTCCGGCCGCGGACGAAGGAGAACTGCGAGCGCTGGAAGACCACGCCGCAATAGCTCTCGGGGAAACGGCCCGACTTGGTGCGGTCGATGATGACCCGCCCCACCGCGAGCTGCCCGGCCAGCGTCTGGCCTTTGGATTCGAAATAGATCGCGCCGGCAAGGCACTGCATCTCGGGTGAAAGCGCTTCCGGCTCCCCATGCGCGGCCACCAGCTGAGCCAGCGAACCGGCCGGCTCGTCGGTCGCTTCAGGAGCTGCTTCGGGCGCCTGCTCGACCGACGGGAGCGGCTGAACGACCGGGGCGGCGGTGAAAATCACCTGCGGCACGCTCGGCACCAGCTCGGGCTGAAGAGCTTCCGCCGCAGCGCTCGCACCCTGCCAATCGAGGGCGGCGGCGATCGTCATCGCGGCAACTGTCGTAAAACCGATCTTCTTGAACTTGAACTGCATCATTCGAATTTCAGATGCGGTGAACCAGTCTGACACAGGAAGGAACCAATCGCGCCTGGGGCGCGTTGACGCTGATGAAGGCGCCTGTGAGTCCTTAAGCCTGCCGAGCGATTCCCCGACCGCATGCTCACCCGCCTGGCCGAAATGCCGGGCTGGCTGCCTTTGCTCGAAGCTGATGGTTCTTTTGTTGCACTGCGGTATTGAGTCAACGCAGGTTCAGCTTTTATCGGATGAACCGTTCACCATCCGCGATATCCAGTTCCAAAATCCATAGATCGCGGTCCTGATCGGCTCGGCGTGCCAAATACGAATCTATAGCTTCGGTATTTCCATAGGCCTGCTTGGAACAATGCCAGGCACGGCTGCCGTCGATTTGCGGCATCCGTTCGTAGACGCGCGCGTTGCTGCCCTTTTCGATCAGCACGACGAGCAACGTCCCGGAATCCGGCTCGCCTTTTTGGATGACGGTGCCGAACCCTCCTTCGGCCTGCACCCGGCGGAGCAGCGCCGTTGCCTCGAGCCGCGCCGGAAGTCTCGGGTCCTCCACCGTCAGCCGGCGGCGGCGATGGTCGCGTAACCGGGGATGCTCGACAGGGCGATGCGCGAGCGCATGAAGGTGCCGGTGCCGCGGCCGACCTCCTCCCCCTCGGCATCGAGCAGCCGCGATTCGGCGACGAGAACCCGGCGCCTGCCGCTGATCCATAATCCCTCGGCAACGATCCGTCCCTCCCGCACCGGTTTGGAGAAATGGAGGTTGAACGCCGTCGTCAGCAGGAAGCGGTCGGTGATCAGCGTATTGGCCGCATAGAAAGCAGCGTCATCGAGCATCTTGAAATAGACTGTGCCATGCGCGGCGCCGGCAGCGTGGAAACAGCTTTCATCGATCTCGAAGGTGATCCGGGTCTGGCCCTCGCCGAGAATTTCCAGCGAGGATCGGAACAGCGCGTTCACCGGCGCTGAGCGATAAAGCCCTTCCAGCGCACGCCAGTGGAGCGCAGCCGCCCCCGCGGCTTCTGCCCCGAGCTCTACGCCAAGCTCCGCCGTACGGGCCGATCGAGGCCCGGCTTCAGGCAGCGTCCCGGTCGATGACATTGCACAGCAGACCGTACAGCGCCTCCGCCCCTGGCGCCCGGATCAATGACTCATGCATCCGCTCGTTGCGCATCAGCCGGGAGATTGCCGCGAGCGCATGCAGATGCGCGGCGCCAGCGGTTTCCGGCGAGAGCAACCCGAACACGAGATCGACCGGGATGCCGTCCGCCGCGCTGAAATCCACCGGGGCGGCAAGCCGGAGAAAGGCGGCCACCGGCCGGTTGAGGCCACCGACGCGCGCATGGGGAATGGCGACCCCACGACCGAACCCGGTGCTCCCCAGGTTCTCGCGGTCAAGGATGGCGGCGAGGACCGGCTGGCGATCGAGCCCATAGACCTCCGCGAAACGAACGGACAGCTGATCAAGAATAGCGGGCTTGGTGTTCGCCGCGATCGTCGCCACGGCTTCGGGCTGGAGAGTGAACAGAGCAGTCATCGCAAATAAGCTCGATACCCGATCGCAGTAGCAGGTCGATAAAGCGCGCCAACCTCGTGAGTTCCAGCCCGGGATACCCGGGACCGGCTCGTTCCGGATGTCGCGATGGCAGCATGGCTGAGAATCGACGCCAAATACGCGTCAGGACGGTTCAACCCAGCCGATCGAGCCGTCACCCCGCCGATAGACCATATTATGCTTGCCGGTGCCAGCATTTTTGAAAAGCAGCGCCGTGGTATTGCGCAAGTCGAGCATCATCACCGCGTCGGAAACCGTCGCTTCCGGCACATCCACACGGGTTTCCGCGATCACCACCGGCGCGTCGCTCTCGATCTCATCGGCTTCGCCGGTCGGCTCTTCGAAGATGACGTATGCGGCCTCTTCCTCGCGCATCGCATGCGCCGTCTGCCCGTGCCGGTCTGTCAGCCGCCGCTTGTAGCGACGCAACTGCTTGTCGATCTTGTCGGCCGCACCGTCGAGCGCGAGATGCGCGTCCTGTGCATAGCCGGTGGCCTTGAGCACCAGCCCCTGCATCACATGCATGATGATGTCGCAACGGAACGCCCCGGCCGGCGCGCGCCCGAAGGTGACTGCGGAGGACAGGGCGCGGCTGAAGTGCTTGCCGACCATCGCCGTCAGGCGCGATTCGACATGCGTCTGCAGCGCTTCGCCGGTGTCCATCTGATGTCCGGAGACGCGGATATCCATGGAACGTATTCTCCTGGTTATTGGAGCTGAGCGCTCCACAAGGGTGACTCTATGGTGCTGAGGAAGGCCGTGTGCGCCTGGCGCTCCGCCGGGCTGGCCGCATGCGGGCGAGCCGGGCGGAATATCCGGCTGACTGACGAAACAATGTCGGAAACCTTCGCGGCGACGCTATCGGGCACGAGCTCGAGGCCGATCTGATGGCCGCCGCGCAGTTCGACATAGACCTGCGCCAGCAATTCGGCGTCCAGTAGCGCGCCGTGCCGGGTGCGATGGCTGCGATCGATGCCATAGCGCGCGCACAGAGCATCGAGCGAGAGCTTGGCGCCGGGATGACGCGCCTTGGCTAACGCCACTGTATCGACGGCCCTGTCGCGCGGAACCGGGCCGCAGCCGCACAGCGCCAACTCGGCGTTGAGGAAGGCGAAGTCGAAGCCGGCGTTATGTGCAACCAGCGGGCAATCGCCGAGGAAATCGAGCAGCTCCGCCGCCCGCTCGGCGAAGCCCGGCTTGTCGGCGAGGAAGGCGTCGGAAAGTCCGTGCACTGCCTGCGCCTCGGCCGGCATTGCGCGCCCCGGGTTGAAATAGGCGTGGAACGTCCGCCCGGTCGGCACCCGGTGGATCACCTCGATGCATCCGATCTCCACGATCCGATCGCCGGACTGCGGATCGAGCCCGGTGGTTTCGGTATCGAAGATGATCTCGCGCATTGTCGTTTCTATCGGCGTCAGGCGCCCGGGTGGCAAGAGGCTGCTCGTCGGCAAGTTCGGATCAGGCGATGGGTGCGAGCCGGGCGATCAGCGCCTTCACGGCGGCGCGCGTTTCGTCGAGCGAGCAGCCGGTGTCGATGACAAAATCGGCCTTCGCACGCTTTTCGGCGTCGGGGACCTGCAGCGTGAGGATCTGGGCGAACTTCTCCTCGGTCATCGCCGGGCGGGCGAGGACGCGGGCGCGCTGGAGATCGGGGGGAGCCGAGACGACGAGGACCGCATCGACGATTGACGCGGCGCCCTTTTCGAACAGCAGCGGGATATCGAAGACGATCAGCGGCGCCGCCGCGTGGCTGGCGAGGAAGCTCGCCCGCATTGCCCCCACCGCGGGGTGGACAATGGCTTCAAGCCGCTTGAGGGCGGCGGCATCGCCAAACACCGCCGCGCCGAGCTTCGGGCGATCGACGCCGTCCCGGCCGGTGGTGCTGGGGAATGCCGCCTCTATGGCAGGGATCAGCGCACCGCCCGAACCCTGCAGCGCATGAACCGCGGCGTCGGCGTCGAACACCGGCACGCCCAGCTCCTCGAACATCGCCGCCACCGCCGACTTGCCCATTCCGATTGAGCCGGTGAGACCGAGGATAAAAGGGCGCGCCTCGGTCATGCGGTAAGCAGTGCGCGCAGCTCCGCGTCGTACTCACGCGGCGGCGGGACGCCGAAAAAGCGCGCAAAGGCGGTTGCGGCCTGGCCGATCAGCATGGCCAGACCATCGATTGTCTTCATGCCCCGCGCCTGCGCCTCGACAAGGAGCGGTGTGCGTAGCGGCGAGTAAACCAGATCGTAGACGATGGTATTCGCGGAAACGCGCGAGAGCGAGATATCCAGCGGCGGCATCCCGTCCATGCCCAGCGACGTGGTGTTGACCAACAGGTTCGGGCTGCCGCCGGACGAATACAGCAATGGCGCGCTCGGCTGTTCCAGCGGCCCGAACGACGTATCGGGCGTGCCGAACGCATCGGACAGCGAGCGCGCCTTGGCAACGTCTCGATTCAGGATGTCGATGTGATAGCCTTCGTCCCACAACGCGCACACGACCGCCCGGGCCGCGCCGCCAGCGCCCAGCACCAGGGCGAGTTCCCGCCTTCCATCGTTGTCGCGCACCGAGAGAGGGCGCAAGGGTTCGAGAAACCCCGCCGCATCGCTGTTGAACCCGGCCAGTGTCGCATCCGCGTTCCTGACCACGGTGTTGACCGCACCGATCCGTTGGGCGCGGGAATCGAGCCGATCGAGCACGCGAATGACCGTCTGCTTGTGCGGTATGGTGACGTTGCACCCCCGCCAACGCGCGTCGCCGCGTCGCCGCGCGAAGTAACCGGCCAGCTCCCCGGGCCTAACGTGGCAGGCGCGGTATTCGGCATCGATGCCAAGCTTGCTCAGCCAAAAATTGTGGATCAGCGGAGACTTGGAATGCGCGATCGGATCGCCGATCACCTCGGCGTAGGTGCGGCTCACGACGGCAACTCGTCAAGGTCGCGCAGCGCGCCCAGCACCGGCAGCAACGGCATGCCGAGCACGGTGAAGTGATCGCCGTCGATCGCTTCGAAGAGCTGTACGCCGCGTGCCTCGATCCGGAACACGCCGACGCAGCCCGAGACTGCCGGCCACTCGGCGTCGAGATAGCCGGCGATGAAGCCCTCCGAGAGCGCCCGCACGCGCAGCGAGGCCACCGCGGCATGGCGCCAGACGACCGCGCCGCCCCTCGCCAGCGCGGCGGCACTGTAAAGCCGCATCAACCGTCCAGAGAAGAAGCGCAGATGTTCCGCCGCCTCCTCCCGTGAGGCCGGCTTGGCGAAGCGTCGTCCCTCGACCTCGACCAGCGAATCACCGCCGAGCACCAGCGCCTCGGGCAACTCGCGGGCAACCGCGAGCGCCTTCGCCTCAGCCAACGCCAGCGCCACCGCCTCTGGCCCGGCGTCGCCAAGCCCAGCCTCCAGCGCCCGCTCGTCGAGCCGCGCCGGGTGCGTGGTGCAAGCCACGCCCGCCGCCTCCAGCATCGCGCTGCGCGAGGCGCTCTGCGATGCCAGCACGATCATATCGGCTTGGTGCCGCCCGCACTGGAGTCCCCCGAGGCAAGCCGCTCGTTGTGAAGGTTGATCACCGCCGCCGCCGTCTCCTCGATCGAGCGGCGCGTGACGTCGATGACCGGCCAGCCATTGTCGGCGAACAGCCGGCGCGCGAATTGCAGCTCGTGGGCGACTTTCTCCATGTCGACATAGGGTGTTTGGGGCGACTGGTTGAGCGAGAGCAGGCGGTTGCGGCGCACCTGGATCAGCCGATCGGTCGCGGTGGTCAACCCGACGATCAGCGGACGGCGCAGGCCGAACAGCGCGGCCGGCGGCGGGCTTTCGACGACGATGGGGATGTTGGCGACCTTGTAGCCGCGATTGGCGAGATAGATGCTGGTCGGCGTCTTCGATGATCGCGACACCCCGGCAAGCACCATGTCGGCCTGCTCCCAGTCCTCCCAGGCGACGCCGTCGTCGTGGGCGATAGTGTAATGGATGGCGTCGACCCGGGCGAAATAGGCGTCGTCCATCACATGCTGACGCCCGGGGCGGCCGCTCGCCTCCTGGCCGAGCGCATCCTCGAGCGCCCCGGTGACGGTATCGAGCGCCGCCACCGCCGGCAGGCCGAGCGCCCGGCAGCGCTCCTCGAGCCGCGCTCTGGTGTCGTCGTTGACCAGCGTGAACAGCACGAGTCCGGGATTGCCAGCAATGTCGCCCATGATCCGGTCGAGGTGCTGAAGCGAGCGGACCATCGGCCAGAAATGGCGAACGACACCGTCGTCGTCAAACTGCGCAAGCGCCGCCTTGACGACCATCTCCAATGTCTCGCCGGTCGAATCCGACAGGAGGTGAAGATGCAGCCGCGCCATCGTCGCTCCCTGTGGATAGGGTGGAGCATAAGCACGGCGCTCGTTCGCTGACAACTCGGCGACCGGATTCGCTCCTCGCTGCCGGGAGGTTCGAACAGTGCCCGTGAACATGGGGATTGCCCAACCCACAGGTTGTGGATGACGGGGACAACCATCGCTTGACCATGCGGCGATGCGAGTCGGCGCGCGCGGCGCTCTGTTCAGGCCGGGACAAATCGGGCAAGGCACCGCCGTCCCCGCTATCCACAGCCCTACTGCTTACAGAATCCTTATATAATTCTCTTATTAAGATGGGATTCCCCGCGATGCCCGGTCCTTTGCTCCGCACCCTGCGCGGGGAGAATCTGCGCCAGCGGCCGGTCTGGCTGATGCGCCAGGCCGGCCGCTACCTGCCCGAATATCGTGCGCTGCGTGCGGAGAAGGGCGGCTTTCTGGCGCTGGTCTATGACAGCGACGCGGCGGCGGACATCACCCTGCAGCCGATCCGGCGCTTCGGCTTCGACGGCGCGATCGTTTTCTCCGACATCCTGATCGCACCCTATGCAATGGGTCAGGAGCTGGAGTTCCTCGTTGGCGAGGGCCCTCGGCTTTCCCCACGGCTGGTAGACGCGCAGCTGGCGGCCCTAGAAGGCGTTCCGGCGCGGCTCGAGCCGATCTATGTGACCGTTGCCAAGGTGCGGGCCATGCTGGACGAGACCCGCACGCTGCTCGGTTTCGCCGGCAGTCCCTGGACCGTCGCGACCTATATGGTCGCGGGCGAAGGCAGCCGCGACCAGCAGGTGACGCGCAGCCTCGCCTATCGCGATCCGCAAGCTTTCCAGGCGATCATCGACGCGATCGTCGCGGTTACGGTGGATTACCTCGTCGGGCAGGCTGCCGCTGGCGCCGAGGCGGTCCAGCTTTTCGACAGCTGGGCCGGCACTCTCGCACCCGCCGAGTTCGAACGTTGGGTGATCGCGCCGAACGCGGCGATCGTGGCGTCGTTGAAGCAGCGCGTGCCCGGGTTGCCGGTGATCGGCTTTGCCAAGGGCGCGGGAGGGAAGCTGCCAGCCTATGCACGCGAGACCGGCGTCGATGCCGTCGCGCTGGACGAAACGGTGGATCCGGCTTGGGCGGCGAGCGTGCTTCCCCCGGGCATGCCGGTGCAGGGCAACCTCGATCCGCTGCTGTTATTGGCGGGCAGCGCCGATCTCGAACGGCAGGCGCGCCGACTCCTCGATTGTTTTGCCGATCGGCCGCATATCTTCAACCTCGGCCATGGCATCGACCGGGAGACGCCCGTCGAGCACGTCGAGCGGCTGCTTGCCGTGGTGCGCGGCTAGGACAGGCTGCTATAGGGCGGCAATGCAACAGGTACTCGCGATGACCTATCTCTGGCTCAAGGCCGGCCATATCATTTTCGTGATTTTCTGGATGGCGGGGCTGTTCATGCTGCCGCGCTTGTTCGTTTACCATCAGGAAACCGCGCCGGACTCGCCCGAGAACGCGCTGTGGATCGTTCGGGAGGGAAAGCTGTTGCGGATCATCCTGTGGCCGTCGCTGATCGTCGCCTGGGTGCTCGGGCTGGCGCTGGCCTCCACCACTGGCGCCTTCGCGCAGGGCTGGTTCCACGCAAAGCTGGCGCTGGTGCTCGGATTGACCGGCTACACGTTCTGGCTGGCGTCCTATGCCGCCGCGCTCGCCCAGGGGACGCGCAAGCTTTCGGGCCGGCAGCTGCGGTTGGTCAACGAGGTTCCGGGCATCGCCATTGCGCTGATCGTGGTGCTGGTGATCGTCGTCAAGAACTGGTGAATCCGCCGGTGCGCGGCCCTCGACAAGCTCAGGACAGACGGGGAAAAAGCAAGGCGTCCCCCTGCACGCGATGGCGATTGACGCAGCCGGCGAGCGGGACTATCTGCCACGGACCGACCGGCAGCGATGCGGCATGTCTTTCAGCCGTTTCGATCAGCTTTCCCCAAGCGCACGATCCGCCGGTCCGCCTCCCCTGATTTTGATCCGGACCAAGCACCGATGCATCTCAAAGAACTCAAGCGAAAGACCTCGGCGGAACTCGTCGAGATGGCCGAGGAACTCGGCGTCGAAGGCGCTTCCACCCTGCGCCGCCAGGATCTGATGTTCGCCATCCTCAAGGAAGTGGCGGAGGACGGTGAGGAGATCATGGGGGTGGGCACCATCGAGGTGCTGACCGACGGTTTCGGCTTCCTGCGCTCGCCCGAATCGAACTATCTCGCCGGTCCCGACGACATCTACGTGTCGCCAAACCAGGTCCGCAAATGGGGACTTCGGACCGGCGACACCGTCGAGGGCGAAGTTCGCGCGCCGCGTGACGGCGAGCGCTATTTCGCGATAACCCGGCTAACCACCGTCAATTTCGACGATCCAGATGCCGTCCGCCACCGCGTCAACTTCGACAATCTCACCCCGCTCTATCCGGACGAGCGGCTGAAGCTCGATTCGGACGATCCGACGGTCAAGGACAAGTCAGCGCGGGTGATCGATCTCATCTCGCCGCAGGGCAAGGGCCAGCGCGCCCTGATCGTCGCGCCGCCGCGCACCGGCAAGACCGTGCTTCTCCAAAACATCGCCAAGGCGATCACCGACAACAACCCCGAGGTGTTCCTGCTGGTGCTGCTCGTCGATGAGCGGCCCGAGGAGGTCACCGACATGCAGCGTTCGGTCAAGGGCGAGGTAATCTCCTCGACCTTCGACGAACCTGCCCAGCGCCACGTCCAGGTCGCCGAGATGGTGATCGAGAAGGCCAAGCGGCTGGTCGAGCACAAGCGCGACGTGGTGATCCTGCTCGATTCGATCACCCGGCTCGGCCGCGCCTACAACACCGTGGTGCCAAGCTCGGGCAAGGTGTTGACCGGCGGCGTCGATGCCAACGCGCTGCAGCGGCCGAAGCGCTTCTTCGGCGCCGCCCGCAACATCGAGGAAGGCGGCTCGCTGTCGATAATCGCCACCGCGCTGATCGATACCGGCAGCCGCATGGACGAGGTGATTTTCGAAGAGTTCAAGGGCACCGGCAATTCCGAAATCGTGCTCGACCGCAAGGTGTCCGACAAGCGCATCTTCCCCTCGCTCGAC
>JBDSIY010000008.1:0-29260 GCA_039917735.1 Novosphingobium sp.
GCACCTGCCCCGGAGCGCCACGCGCGGATCCGGCGATTTAGCGGTCGTGGCGGAATTGGTAGACGCGCAACGTTGAGGTCGTTGTGGGCGAAAGCCCGTGGAAGTTCGAGTCTTCTCGACCGCACCAGGCAGTCCTGCAAGAGTAGGCAAACGCAGCTGCTCCATGGAGGCGGCCGGGAAGTGGCGCAGGTCTGCGCCAGCGTGCTGATCTGAGCGCCCCAACTGGGCCATTCCGGCGCCCCGACGCTGTTCCCGCAACCTGCCACACAACCGTATCAAACCCGGCAGCAACGCACCGACGGGCGCGCAAGCCGAGGTTACCGACCTTTCATCATCCCGCCACGCCGGCAGCGGGTCCGACGCGATAGAACGGTAAGGGTCGGACCGGACTGCTCCCTTCCTGTCCGAAACGACAAAGCGGCGCCTGACCTCCCTTTTGGGTCGGGCGCCGCGCCAAATTTTTCGGGGGGGTGCCTGCTCAGGGAGACATGGTGGTCCAGCCTGTATTCTATGACGCGACCGGCCGGCGAAACCGCTGGACGATTCGCGCCTTCTTCGCGGTCCTGGTGATGACGGTCGTCGCTGCGGTCGCATTCGCGATGACCGTCATCGACGTACCCGTCCCAGGGCCGCTCGCGCTGCAAGGCGAGCACACGCTGTCGCGAGCACTGGGGCGACAGATAAAGCCGCTCGGCCAGGGCATCGCCACGATCCAGTATCGCTTGGCATCGTGGCTGCCGAGGCGGCAAGTTGGAAAAGCTGGCAGGATCGAGCAGATATCGGTCGGATTCTACGTGCCGTGGGATGACGCCAGCCGACACTCGCTCGCCGCGCACATCGGCCAGCTCGACTGGCTCGTCCCCGGTCTCATGTCGGTTATCGGGCCTTCGCACCAGATCAGCGTCACCCCCGACCCGCGTCTCGACGCCTTGCTCGGCTCCGCCCCGCGGGTGCCGAAGATATTCCCGATGATCCAGAACGCGGTCGACGAAAAATGGGACGCTGCGGGAATCACCGCGCTTCTCCATGATCGCGTCGCACGCGCCGCCTTTCTGGCGAGGCTCGAGCCGATCCTTGTCAAGCAGAAGGCATCGGGGGTTGTTTTTGATTTCGAGCAGCTGCCGCAGTCGGCGCAATTGGACTATCTCCGGTTCCTGCGCGAAGCTCGGGCCCGCTTCGGTCCGCATCACTGGCTGGTCACCCTGGCGGTGCCAGTGGGCGATTCCGACTGGAACCTGAAGGCCTATGGCCGGGTGGCCGACAGGCTCTTCCTGATGGACTATGACGAGCACACCCCCACCGGCGAGCCGGGGCCGGTCGCGAGCCAGAGCTGGTTCGTCCAGCAGCTCAACCGCGCGACCGCCGACCTGCCCATCGGCAAGGCTATCGTCGGTATCGGCAACTATGCCTATGACTGGAGCGCCACCGGCCATGGCGAATCCCTGGCGGTCGAAGAGGCGTGGCTCGCCGCACATGACAGCGAGGCGCCGATCGTCTTCGACTCCGCGAGCGCCAATGCCTCCTTCGCATATGAGGACAACGGCGTCGCGCACACCGTCTGGATGCTCGACGCCGCGAGCGCGTGGAACCAGCTTCGCGCGGCCGACCTGAAAGGGGTGGCCGGAGTGGCGCTATGGCGCCTCGGAACCGAGGACTCGGGCTATTGGAAGGTCCTCGCGGCGTATAAAACCGGGCGGCTTCCCGACCTGCGCAGGCTGCAATCGGTGGGCAATGTCGATGTCGAGGGCCATGGCGAGTTGCTGCGCATCGAGGATGTTCCAACCGAGGGCAGCCGCGCGCTGATCGAGGACGGGCGCGGGCTGGTCGTCAACGAACGCTATCTGCGTTTGCCCACCCCCTATGTAGTGCGCCGCGCCGGAAACCGGCCTGGGCTGGTGGCGCTGACCTTCGACGACGGCCCCGATCCCAGCTGGACGCCGCGGATCCTCGACATTCTGCGCGCCAAGGCGGCGCCCGCGACTTTCTTCGTCATCGGCGAGAGCGCTATCGCGCATCCGCTGCTGCTCAAACGGATCATCGATGAGGGCAGCGAGATCGGCAACCATACCTTCACCCATCCCAACCTTGGGCAGGCGTCCGCCGAAGATACGCACATCGAACTCAACGCCACCCAACGCCTCGTCGAGGCCTATACCGGCCGCGAGACACGGCTGTTCCGTGCGCCCTATTTCGGCGATGCCGAGCCAACCACGGCGGACGAACTCGTGCCCGCGCTGACGGCGCAGAGAGCCGGCTACACCAATGTCGGCCTCCATGTGGATCCGAACGACTGGACCCGGCCGGGCGCCGACGCGATCGTCCGGCGGACGCTGGATCAGGTCGCATCGGCCACCCCCAATAATAGCGAGCAGATCGTATTGCTCCACGATGGCGGCGGCGACCGCGCGCAGACGGTGGCGGCGCTCCCACGGATCATCGATGGCCTGCGTGCAAAGGGCTATCGGCTGGTGCCCGTATCCGCGCTGGCGCAGCTGACGCGCGATCAGGTCATGCCCCGCGTCACAGGGCTGGACCTGCTGTCGGTGCGCGGCGACGTCGCCCTGTTTCTGCTGCTGGCGACGCTCAGCTACGCACTCAAATGGATTTTCTTCGCGGCGATCGCGCTGGGCATCGGCCGCGCGGTGATTCTGGCGTCGCTCGCGATCGACAGCAACCGCACGTGCAATCGCCCCGTGGCCCCGCCGATCGATCCGTCGCAATTCGTGTCGGTGCTCATTCCCGCCTTCAATGAAGCTTTGGTGATCGAAGGCTCGGTGCGGCGTGTGCTCGCGAGCCGCGACGTTGCGGTCGAGGTCATCGTGATCGACGACGGCTCAACCGACGGGACCAGCACCGTCGTTCGCGCGGCTTTCGACGGGGACTCGCGGGTGCGGCTGCTGACGCTGGAGAACGGCGGCAAAGCGCGCGCACTCAACAACGGGTTGGCGCTGGCGAGCGGCGAGATCATCATTGCGCTCGACGCGGACACACAGTTCGAGGACGAGACTATCGCCCGGCTGGCCCGCTGGTGTGTCGACGAAAGAGTTGGCGCGGTCGCGGGCAACGCCAAGGTGGGAAACCGCGTCACCCTCGCAGCCCGCTGGCAGGCGGTGGAATATGTCACCGCGCAGAACCTCGAACGGCGCGCCCTGTCACGATTTGATGCGATCATGGTGGTTCCGGGGGCCGTCGGCGCCTGGCGCAGGGCGGCGCTCGACCAGGCCGGCGGTTATCCGACCGACACGCTCGCCGAAGACCAGGACCTGACCATCGCCATACAGCGCCACGGCTGGCGCGTCGCCTATGATGTAGATGCGGTCGCCTGGACCGAAGCGCCGGAGAGCTTCCGCGCGCTCGCCAAGCAACGCTTCCGGTGGGCGTTCGGCACGCTGCAATGTCTTTGGAAGCACGGCGCCGTCCTGCGCGAGCGCAGGCCCGCCGGCCTCGCCTTTGTCGGGATTCCCCAGGCATGGGTGTTCCAGGTCGGCTTCGCCCTGGTTTCTCCGCTGATCGACCTCGCGCTGCTGGTCAGCATCGTGGGAACCGCGCTGCGCATCCATCAGCATGGCTTTGCGCAAACCCAGAGCGATGTGCTGCAGATGGGCCTCTACTGGATCTGCTTTACTGTGATCGATATCGCCTGCGGCTGGATCGCCTACCGGCTCGATCGACGCGAGCGGCGCTATCCGGCCCTGCTGCTCGTCGCGCAGCGCTTCATTTATCGGCAGCTGATGTATCTCGTGGTGATCCGCGCAGCCTCGAATGCGTTGCGGGGGCCGTTGGTGGGCTGGGGCAAGCTGGCGCGGAGCGGTCGGGTCGATGCTGGCGCCGGCGGCGGCGCGATGTCGGCCGATCCACCGGTTGCGCCGCCCGCGCTGGCCGCGTGATTGCCAAGGTCAGCGGTGGCGCCGCCTTAACACTGCCGCCGAAGCTCAGGCAACCAATGTAAGGACGACGCGCAGCCCAGGGCCATTGTCCTCAAGCGCAACATCCCCACCATGCAGGCGGGCCACCGCGGCCACCAGCGATAGTCCGAGCCCGGATCCCGAGGCATGCCTCGCCGGGTCAAGACGCCCGAACCGCCGCAGCGCCTCCTCGCGCCGCCACTCCGGGATACCCGGTCCATCGTCGGCCACCGCCAGCTGCAACATCCCGCCTGCCACGGCTGCTGACAGCGTGATACGGCTTCCGCGCGCGGCATATTTCAGCGCGTTCTCGATCAAATTGCCGATCGCCTGACTCATCAATTCGCGATGCAGAAGCGCCCGCAGCGCGGGAGCGGCGTGCGTGTCGATCGTGAAGCCATCGTTCTCGGCCAGCGGCCCATAGACTTCGGCCAGATCCGACAGCAGTGTTTCCAGGTCTGTTCGCTTCATTCGATCGCGCCCGATCCCTGCCTCGGTCCGGCTGATCAGCAAGGCGGTCGTGAGCATCCCGAGGAGCGTTTCCGCCTCCTGCGCGACCTTCTCCAGCGCGGCCGAGGCATGCGGATCACGCGTCTCGAGAATGGCGTGCTCAAGTACCGACTTCAGTCGCGTGACGGGAGATTTGAGATCGTGCGCCAGCCCGTCCGTCAGCAGCCGCAGCTCCGAGATAAGCGATTCGATGCGGTCGAGCATTGCGTTGATCGCCTCGCCCAACGCGTCGAACGCATCGCCGCTGCCATCGACCGGCACCCGGTCGGTCAACGCGCCATCACCGATCGCGGCGGTAGTGCGGACGATCCTTTCGACCTGACGCGAGAAGATCCGCGCGAGCAGTAAGGCGCTCAGCAGCGTCAACACAATGCCGAGCAGAAGCGCGACGACCATCGCCTCCGCATTGATCTGCGAAAGCCGCACGCTCGCGTCGATTACGCGCCCGGTCAACAGGCGGGTGCCGTCGGGCAGGAGCATCGCGGAGAGGCCAATGGTTTCCGGCCGGTCGCTGTCGACGCGATAGAGGTCGATCGTGCGCCACGGCGTCTGGTCCGGGATGACCGGCGGCCACGCGCCGAGATTTCCCGCGATCGGCGTGCCGTCGCCCCGGGCAAGCAGGATTACCGCCAGATCGCCCCGCACCGACCGGTGCCGCTCGGCGATGGCGCGCGCCAGTCCAGAGGGTCCGGCGCCGTGATAAGCGATCAGCAGCTCGCGGCGCAATTCCTCGACCCACTCCTGCTGCCCCCTCGTCAACGCGTTCTCACTGCGCTGCTGCGCGAACAGCAACACCCCTCCGGTGACCGGGAGCTGGCACAGGAACGCAAGAAACGCGAACCGCGTCATCGTCGAACGTAGCAGGCGGCGCGCCCAGCCGGGCATTCAGGCCGAAGGTCCGAACCGGTATCCGGCGCCCCGCACTGTATGCAGCAGCGCCCGGTCGGAACTCTCTTGGAGCTTCTTGCGCAGGCGGCTGACATGCACGTCGATCACGTTCGTCCCGGGATCGAAATGATAGTCCCAGACGCCCTCCAGCAGCATCGTGCGCGTAATGACCTCATCGACGTGGCGCAGGAAATATTCGAGAAGGCGGAATTCACGGGGCTGCAGTTCCACCGACGCGCCACCTCGGCGCACCTTTCGCGACAGCAGGTCCATCTCCAGGTCGTCGCACACCAGCTTGGTGACGGCCGCTGTGCCCGAGCCGCGCTTGCGCAGCAGCAGGCGCAACCGCGCGAGCAGCTCGGCAAAGGCAAACGGCTTGACCAGATAGTCGTCGGACCCGGTCGTCAGGCCGGCGACCCGATCATCGGGCGATCCCAATGCCGAAAGGATGATGACCGGGGTTTCGATGTTGGCGGCGCGCAGCGCCCCCAGCACGGCCATGCCATCCATCGCAGGCAGCATGCGATCGAGAATCACCGCGTCGTAGCTGCCGTCGCTGGCGAGAAAGAACCCGTCGCGACCATTGCCGGCGCGGTCCACGGTAAATCCCTCCTCGATCAATCCGTTCTGGATATAGTCGGCGGTCGCATCGTCGTCTTCGACGAGCAACAGCTTATGGCCCATGGTACGCCTCCCCCAGGCGCCGCAAGCGCACGTCGCGCCTTGCTTGGTCATGCACGATTTCCAGGACGATCGTCGAGGCCCGGTCCTTCTTGAGATAATCGATCGTATCGCGGGAATCCCTGACCCGATGATGGTCCAGAGCCTCGATATGGTCACCGACCACGATCCCCGACCTTGCGGACTCGCTGCCGTTTTGCAGGCTCGTAACGATCAACCCCTGTCGCGGCGGCAGCGCCTCTTCCACCGTCAGGCCGGGGAGCAAGGTCACCGCCCGGCGAGGGGCGCGTTCAAACGCATGCCATTGCAGGTGGGGGACGGCCGCTGCGCCCGCCACCAGCAGGATCAGGGCGGCCAAGATCGGCCACTTGTTGTTGACGCCAGAATCCTGGACGGGCTGCATCAGGCGCCGCCGATCGCCGCTACCGCAAGGTCCTGGATTTCACGGCTGGTCATGCGCAACCTCCGCCAGCCGATCGGGCCGCCGCGACGCTCTCCGGAAATACCGCGCCGGATATTTTTTGGTCTACCCTGCCGCTGCGAAATTGTCATGCGAACCTTTGGTCATGAGCCGGATAGGATCCCATTTGGGTCGAGCGGCATGACGTAATCTTAATCCCGCTTCCACAATCCGCGGCATCCGGCCGGCGTATCGTCAGGCGATGGAACCCGGTCGCCCGCGCCCCCAGCACCGCATCCGTCTGAACCAGCCGGTTGTGTGGATCGGCGCGGCGCTCGGCATCCTCGTGCTTGCACTCGCGGCGCTCGCCTTTGCCGCCGGTTTTGCCGACAGGAATTCAATTCACCTCTACGGGATGAACAATGCCAGGCCCGTCCGGGTGGCAGCAGTCTATTTTTCTGGTGACATGGGGCTGCGGTTTGGAATGGGACGGCATGTCGCGCCGGCGCTCGCGGCGCGAGGCATTCCCGTATTCGGCGTCAGCTCACCGGCTGTCTTCAACACGCAGCGGAGCCGGGGCGACGTGAATGCACTCGTCGCCGAAACCATCCGTCGGGCCCTCGTACGGTCCGGGGCCGACCAGGTGATTCTCATGGGTCAGTCGTTCGGCTCCGACATCCTCGTCGCAGGCCTGGAAGCGCTGCCCCCGGACCTCCATCGAAAGGTGGCGGCGGTGGTGCTCGTCGTTCCCGGCCAGACCGTCTACTTCCGCGCCGACCCTACTGGCCTGCGATATCATGGAACCCCGGACGCCGACGCGGTGAGCGACATCGGAGCGATGACCTGGGCGCCGCTGATCTGTATCTACGGCCAGAGCGAGAACGACAGCCTCTGCCCGACGCTGCTCGGCAAGGCGGCAAAAGTCATCGAACTTCCCGGCGATCACTTTCTACGCAACGACCATGCGAAGCTGATCGAAACGATCTTCACGGCGCTTGCGCCTATTCTGCGGCAAAATCCAATACGGACGGCACCGTTTCCTCCCACATCGTTGAACCGTCCCCTGCTGAACTGAAGATTTCGGGCTGCCTGATCGGGGTTTGGCCATGCAAGTTGCAATTGTGGACACGCCTCTGAGGCCCTACCGCCTTGGCCATGCGATATTTGCGTGGGTGAAGGCGCATCATCGCGGGCTCGCCGTTGGAGCCGTGTTAATCCTTGCCGCGCTTGGCTTCGAAGCGCTCCGGGCGATCCTCGCTGAGGTTCGCCTCAAGGATGTCCGCGTGGCGCTGCATGGCACCTCCCCCGGGCGGATCGGCGGGGCGCTCGCGCTGACTGCCGTCAGCTATCTGGCGCTGACTCTCTACGACTATCTGGCGCTGCGAACGATCGGCTCGAAGCTGCCGTGGAGGACGGCGGCGATTGCTTCGTTCACAAGCTATACGATCGGCCATAATCTCGGCCTTTCGGCTCTGACGGGCGGATCGGCGCGCTACCGCGTCTATTCGTCCGCCGGCCTCGAACTTGCCGATATCGCGCGGATCAGCCTGCTTGCCTCATGCACCTTCTGGGGCGGCGTCTTAACCGTCTCGGGGTTCGCCCTCGCCAGCGGGACGCAGCCCGTCCAAATCGGCGCGGCGATGCTGGTCCCGTCCGAGCAGCACCTGCTCGGTATCGCGATCCTGGCGCTGGTCGTCGCCCTCTTCTTCGCACGCTCGCGCGGCATGGACCGCCTCGGCATCGGTGGTTTGAGCATGCCGATTCCACCGTTGGGGATGATGGCGGCGCAGATCGGCGTCGCCGCAATCGACCTGACCGCCGCCTCGGCGGCGTTGTTCGTGCTCGTGCCCGGCGCCACTCCCTATGCGTTCGGCCTGTTCTTCATCGCCTATGGGCTGGCCATCGTCGCCGCCCTGGTGACGCATGTCCCTGGCGGGATCGGCGTGTTCGAAGCGGTGATACTGGCGATCGTCCCCGGCGATCGCGGAGCGGTTTTCGCCGCGCTGCTGCTTTATCGGATGATCTACTATCTGCTTCCGCTCGCATGCGCGGCGGGATTGGTTGGCGCATTCGAAGGACATCGGCTGCGCCATCAGATCACGATGGGGCTGTCGGTGGTCGAGCGAGTAGGCCGTGCGCTTGCGCCCTCGCTGATCGCGATCATGGTGGGGACGGGGGGAATGGTTCTCCTGGTTTCGGGAGCTCTGCCGGCGGTGCATTCGCGCATGGCCTGGCTCGCGGGGGTCGTACCGCTTCCTTTCGTCGAGGCGTCACATTTCCTGGCGAGCCTGGCCGGGACGGCGCTGCTGCTGGTCGCGCCCGCGGTGAACGCGCGGCTGCGAACAGGCTTCCATGCTGCCCGAATCCTTCTTGCCGGCGGCGCGCTCTTTTCGCTTCTGAAGGGCGTCGACTATGAGGAGGCAGCGGTCCTGACGGTGATCGCGGCGGTTCTGCAATATTGCCGGCCCGCCTTCTACCGTCGCCGTGGTGTGATCGATGCGCCCTTGCGGCAAACCTGGCTGGCGATTGCCGGAGTGGTGGTTGGCCTCAGCGTTTGGGCTGGATTCTTCGCCTACAAGCAGGTCGATTATGCGAACGAGCTGTGGTGGGCGTTTGCCTGGGCCGGCAATGCGCCGCGCTTCCTTCGCGCGAGCCTGGGTGCGGTCATTCTGCTGGGCGGGATCGCCGCTTGGCGGCTGCTATGGGCGCCGGTCCGTCCGGAAGGACTTGCCCAGCTCCCGGGCGAAGTCGCCGCACGGGCACTCGCCGTGTCGCCGCGTGCCGACGCCGCGCTCGCCCTTGCCGGCGATAAGCTCTTCCTGCTCTCGCAGGCGGGCGATGCGTTCGTCATGTATCGGATTCAGGGCCGGACCTGGGTGGTCATGGGCGATCCGGTCGGACCAGCGGCGGCATGGCCCGAGCTGGTCTGGGCGATACGCTCGGCCTGCGACACGGCGCACGGTCGGCTGTGTTTCTACCAGGCGAGCGAGGAGATGCTGCCATTGCTCGTCGAGCTGGGCCTCCAGGTCATGAAATATGGCGAAGAAGCGGAGGTGGATCTGGCCAGCTTCACCCTCGATGGGCCGCAAGCGTCGAAGCTCCGGTATTCGGTTCGCCGGTGCGAAGCGGCGGGCCTGCGGTTCGAGATTGTCCCGGCGGCCGACGCACCGGGCCACATTCAGGCGGTGCGGGCGGTGTCGGACGCCTGGCTCACTGCAAAGGGGGGAAACGAGAAGGGATTCAGCGTCGGACGTTTCGACCCCGACTATCTCGCCCATTTCGACATCGCGGTGCTTTGGCTCGAAGGCCGGATCGTCGCCTTCGCCAACCTGTGGACCACCGCCAGCCATGCCGAACTTTCCGTCGACATGATGCGTCACCTGCCTGGCACGCCGTCCGGAACGATGGACTTCCTCTTCGTGCGTCTTATGCAATGGGGGGCAGGCCAGGGATACCGGCGATTTAACCTCGGCATGGCACCCTTGTCGGGATTGAGTGGCCAGCGGCTGGCTCCGCTCTGGTCGCGGATCGGGAACGCGATCTATGGCCACGCCGAACAACTATACGGCTTCTCCGGATTGCGAGCCTTCAAGGCCAAATTCCGGCCGGCGTGGGTCCCTCGATATGTCGCCACATCGCCGGGGTTGGCCGCGGCGCGGGCGCTGGTCGATCTGATCGGCCTGATCGGCGGCTGACGCCGCCTCAAGCAAACGGGATAGAACCGCTGTGTCGAAAACACCCTCATATTCTGAACGCATCCTCCAATCTTCTTGGCATCGCGCTCGTAATCATCGTTGCGCTCAACGCGAGCAAACTGGCTCGTGACACGTTCTCGGACGAAGTTGCATGGGTTGCCGCCGTTCTGCTGTGTACCAGTTGCATCGCATCCTATTTTGCGATGCGCCATCCGAGGCTCGAGACCCGCTTTGAGAACTGGGCCGATCGTTTTTTCCTGGGAGGCCTGTTCGCGCTGTTCGCATCCGTCCTCGTCCTGGTCTTGCCGATGGCTTAGCGCTCATTGTCACGGAACAGTGGGTGCGTGGCAACAGCCAGGTCTGTCGTTCGTCGCGTATCCTTTCCGAAGGCAATGCCAACTTAATCGTCGCAACGATGCTTCGCGGGCTTTTCGGATTAACAGCAGCAACACGGCGATGATCGCACTGCTCGCCCGGCCGCGCGTGGAAGCGAGGCTCAGCGCAAGGCTGAGATCCCCGCGAAATGGTAAGTGGCGCGCACATTGCGGGCGACCCTGCCGTAGCGCGGGCTGGGCCGATAGGCGAGCGGCCTGTGGTGGCAACCGGTCCTGCCGCGATCAAGTGCCGATGGCCGAACCCCTCCCTTGGGTAACAAATTGGACGTAAATACTATCTATACTGGAATATTAGTTCGCACAAAACGTTATTTTTGAAAGATAGATGCAAATCTGGCGACCGCCTTCGCAAGCCTTTAACTTATATCAATTATTACTGTTGCAAAAACGTTACAGTATCGAGACATCCGGTTTTGCGGTGCACAAAGTGCTTTGCCGGGAGAAAATTGCGCGCATGTTTAGCTTATCGTTTCCGGCACTTGGCTGCGGAAAGCGCGGTCGGGCGATCCAGGGCCGGCGTAAGGCCGAACCGGAAATTGGCGCGCGGCATCCCCGGATCTGTCCGCGATGTTTAGGGACCAAAAGGTGAAGATCAGCACGAACGCATTGAAGTCCGGCTCGGCGCCGCTGGCCCTCGCGATCGCCGGGCTCACCGTTCCGGCCTATGCCCAGAACACCGACAACCCCGCCATCGGCGCCACTTCGGAGACGGTTGCCGGCGAAAATAGCGACCAGCAGCCGATCATCGTCACCGGTTCGCGCATTTCGCGTCCAGATCTCACCGCCGCCAGTCCGGTATCGGTCGTCAACCAGGAAGCGCTGCGGCTCTCGAACAAGCCGGGTGTCGAAGAATTCCTTCGCCGCATCCCCCAGGCGGTTGCTGGCATCGGTCAGAACAGCAACAACGGCAACGAGGGCGTCGCCACCGTCAATCTGCGCGGCCTTGGCGAAGAGCGCACACTGGTGCTGGTCGATGGACATCGCTTCGTTCCTTACGACACTCAAGGCATCGTCGATCTCAACATGATCCCCGCCAGCCTGGTCAAACGGGTCGAGGTGGTTACCGGCGGCGGATCGGCGGTGTATGGTTCGGACGCGGTCGCCGGCGTCGTCAACTTCGTCCTTGACGACGAATTCGAGGGGATCGAGGGCAACGCCCAAACCGGCATCAGCAGCCGGGGCGACGGCATGAACTATTCGCTGTCGCTGACCGGGGGCATCCCGCTCGGTGATCGCGGTCATATCATTGCCAGCGGAAACTACACCAAGGTGGACAAGATCACGCAGGGAGCCCGTGGTTTCTCCAACTTCGCGCTCGCCGCCGCCGATTTTTCGCCAGGCGGCTCCTCGACCAACGAGTTCGGCTCAATCGATACCCCCACCGGTCGCTTCACCTTTACGCCCAACGGCTTCTTGCCTTACAGCGGCGCGCGCGACAGCTTCAACTTCAATCCGCAGAACCTGCTGCAAGTTCCGCAGGAGAAGTGGAATGCGACCGTCCTCGCCAATTATGAACTTACGGACGACGTCGAGTTTTTCGCGCGCGGGTCGTACGGCGCATCCAAGATCCAGACCGAGGTCGGCTCGTCGGGCACCTTCGGTTTCACCTTCGACATCAATTATCTCACCAATCCGTTCCTCGATCCCGCGCTGAATCCCAATGCCGTGGGCGCGCGGGCGATCCTGGCGCAGTTCGACGATGGGACGACCGGCGACCGGGTGGCGGGAGACGGGATCGTTACACTCGGGCTGCGGCGCCGCATCACCGAACTGGGCCCGCGCGTTTCCGCGTATGACAGCAAGGCCTGGCAGGTGGTGGGCGGGCTGCGCGGTGATTTCGGGGCCAACAATCGCTTCCATTGGGAAGTGTTCGGTCAATACGGCAAGAGCAAGCAGAGCCAGGCGTTCCTGAACGACGTTTCGCTGGCCAAGGCGCAGCAGGCGCTGCTCGTCGTCCAGGGACCCAGCGGACCGGTCTGCAGCAATCCGGCGAACGGGTGCGCTCCAGCCAACCTCTTCGGGTTCGGCACGCTCAGCCAGGCCGCGGCGAAATTCATCTCCTTTGGCATTTCCGAGAAGGACAAGACCGACCAATTGGTCGCGGGCGCCTTCGTCAGCGGCGACCTTCCTTTCGGCCTGGTCAATTCCCGCCCGCCGGCGTTCGTGCTGGGCGTCGAATACCGCAAGCAGACGGCGTTCAACCGCCCAGATGATAATTACATTGTCGGCAACGCCATCGGCTATGGCTCGTCGTCGATCGTCGACGCCAAATTCGACGTAAAGGAGGTCTACGGCGAGCTCAAGGTGCCGATCCTGACCGATCGCCCCTTCTTCCAGTCGCTCGGGCTTGAAGCGGGCTTCCGCTATTCGGACTACAAAAACAGCACCACGGTCGATACGCAGCTGCTCAACGGGCTCGTCAAAAGCTACAAAAACAGCTTCAGCAACTGGACGTTCAAGATCGGCGGCGATTGGCAGCCGGTCGAAGCCGTACGGTTCCGGGCAATGTTCCAGCGCGCGGTGCGGGCGCCCAACCTGGAGGAGATCGGCCTGCCGCGCACCGCCGGCACTGGCGACGCGCTGTTCGATCCCTGCGCGGCCGGCACGTTCAATCCCGCCGACGCTACGCTGCGCCAGCTATGCGCGACGGTCGGGGGCGGCATTGCCGCCGGCCAAATCGGCCGGATTTCGCAGCCGACGTCAGGGCAGGTGAACAATTTCCAAGGCGGCAACCCTAATCTGGTCCCTGAAAGCGCGAATACGCTTACCGTCGGGGCCGTGTTCAATCCACCCTTCCTTCGCGGCTTCACCGCTTCGGTCGATTACTTCGATATCAAGGTCAAAAAGGCAATCTTCGAGACGCCCGAGCAGGCGATTATCGATGCCTGCTATTACGCCGAGCGGGTTGCCACCGGCACGTTCTGCTCGCTGATCATACGCAACCCAATCGATGGCTCGCTGGAAGGCAACCCGGCTTACGGCGTCGATGCCACGCGCCGCAACATCGGCCGCCTTCGCGCGAGCGGCATCGATTTGAACGTCAACTACAATACCCTCATAACAGACAATGTGCGGTTGCTGCTGGGCCTCTCTCTCACCCACACTCTAAAGTCTCAGTACCAATACGCCAGCGTACTGAAAACGTATGAATGCAAGGGCCAGGTCGGCAAGACCTGTCTCGATCCCGCGCCGAAGTGGAACTGGATACAGACCTCCGGGATCGAGTTCGGTAAGGTCCTGATGCAAGTTACGTGGCGCCACATGAGCGGCTTAACCAACGATACGCTGTTGGGCAAAGTGGGCTACGTTGTACAACCGTCGACTGCGTTCGTGGTGCCGAGGATCAAGGCATACGACTGGTTCGACCTGTCGCTGCGCTTCAAGATCAACGACTCCTTCAACTTCCGTCTCGGGGTCGACAATCTTACCGACAAGCAGCCTCCCGTGGTCGGCAACGATTACGGCGGAACGACCCAGAACAGCGGCAACACCTTTCCCGCGACTTACGACTCGATTGGCCGCTACTTCAATGCGGGCGTAACCTTCAAGTTCTGATCGCCCCAGGCTTTGATAAGGCGGGCGTCGGGCTTCCGTCCGGCACCCGCTTTTCATTGTGGAACCG
The DNA here is from genome assembly GCA_039917735.1 of Novosphingobium sp. Taxonomy (GTDB): domain Bacteria; phylum Pseudomonadota; class Alphaproteobacteria; order Sphingomonadales; family Sphingomonadaceae; genus Novosphingobium. The sequence goes on from JBDSIY010000008.1 coordinate 14,097, forward strand.
GGCGGGCGGGGGGACCGCCGGTCAGAGGTCATCTCCGGGAGCGCGGCGGCGCCCGTAATGCGCGTCGTAGGCGGCGAGCGCGCGGGCGAGATAGGCGCATTCGTCGGGATCGAGACGCGGGTGCCAGGCATCGACGATCAGGATTAGCCGGGCCTCGTCGCTGTCGTTCCACCCCTCGTGCTCGATCGTGTCGTCAAAAGCCCAGGCTTCCCCGTCGCGCCACTCGCGCGACTCGGGCCCCACCCGAAAGCCGCAGCCGCGCGGCGTGACGAGCGGCAAATGCACGGTGATCCGTGCGTTGGTCACCCCAGTGTGCGGCGGAATCCGCGTACGCGGCGCCAGGCGGGAGAGGAACGCGTTCGGCGCGCGCCCCTCCAACCGCAGCAGCGGCAGCCGCTCGAGCAGCGCCGAGGTCTCCGGCATCCGCGCGCAATTGGCATCGTCACGCCGGCTGTGGCGCCACAGGAAGAACGCTCCCCAAGCGCGGTTGTGGTCGAGCCCCGCCCACTGGTTGAGCTGCGTGCCGGGCGGATTGGCGACATAGGGCACGAAGGCATCGTCCGCGACGCTGCGCAGCAGCGTCAGCGCCTCCGCGCGGATCGTCGCGAAGGCGGCTTCGAGCATCGCCAGCCACGGCACCTCGGCGCGGTCAAGGAACGGGATCGCGGGCAGTTCGGGGAGCGTCAAGAACGTCGGTTGGGAGCGGTAGAGCAGCGCCTGTCCGGTCAGGTGCGAGATCGCTGCACCGACGTTCCGGCTAGGCGCGGGACCCTTTATCCGCTCGCGCAATTGCGCGTCGTCGGCCGCAACCGCCGCCCGCGCATGGCCAAGCGGTGCGGCAAAGCGCGGATCGTCGCGTACCTCATTTGGTACGGTATCGAGGAAATCACGGAAGATTCGCGCTGCATCGCGCGATTCGCCTAGCTCGGCAACCAGCACGCCTTTCTGGAACTGCGCCTGCACAAAGCTGGGATCGGTGGCGAGAGCGCGGTCCAGCGCCTGGATCGCGGCGTGAAGGTCGCCTTCGCCACGTGCCGCCGCGGCGAAATTGAACAGGAGCCCCGGCTGCCCCGGGTCGGCGGCTAGCGCAGTTTCGAACCAGCGCCGCGCCTCGGCCGGTTCGCCTCGCGAAAGCGCAAGATTGCCGAGCGCATTCGCCGCTTCCGGGTCGGTGGGCCGTTGCGCCGCCAGTTGCCGCCATAAGCCGGCGGCCCCGTCCCGATCTCCTTGCCGCGCCGCGGCGCGCGCCTGATCGCGTAACCGGTCGGTCGCCGGTCCCAAAGCCGTCATCCTTATTGCGTACACGGCTTCGGGAGCGCGCGCAAAGGTCAGGATCCCCGGGACGACCATGACACACCCACATGCCCTCTCAAATCGGGGGCGGAAATTCGCGAATTTGGCGACAACGCTTGCAACCTCTCGCCGTCACCCCCATTATGCTGCAATGCACAATAACCTTTCCCCCCGCCCATCGGGCCGCCGCTCATGACCCAGGCTCGCCTGAAGGTGATCGAGGCCATCGCCCGCCAGCAGACCGTCGCGGCGCGGTACAATGGCGACCTCATCAAGCTCGCGCCTCACTTGCTGTTCGAGCGGCGCGGCGACCTGTTCGTCAGCGCCTTGAACATGAGCAAGAACTGGCGCGACGACGAGCGTCGGCTTGGCCAGTTCAAGCTCGCGGGCCTGGTTGCGACCGAACTGCTCGACGAAAGGTTCGATCCTCTGCCGTCCTACCAGGCTGCTGCGCCGCGGCCGGATGACACGGTGATCCTGACGATTTGAACGATCCTCTCACCGCGCCATGCTCGCAGCCCGTCGGTGCCACGCGCTCGCGCGGAAGCCCCGCCGCTCGGTCAGCCACGGACCCTCGTTGAGATGCCTTTCCCAGGGCAGGTCGTTCGATCAGCGGGCGTCGCGTCTCCCCAGGCGAGTTGGCGCGGCGGCAGGTCACGGCCGGTTACGCGGCTTCACTGTTCAGTCCGATCGGCGATCACCTGACGTATCGCGTGATCGAGGAACCGCGGGCCGACGGAACGTCCGCGACGCTGCATCGCTATGTCTCTGATGGACGCCGAGTCCGACAATGGAGATGCAATGATGAGCGAGACCAGGCGCGCAACCTTGTACCGAATGGTGCTTCCGGATCACACCTGCCCGTTCGGCGTCCAGGCCAAGCAGATGCTGGCGTCCGCGGGCTTTGAGATTGATGATCGCATCCTTTCCTCACGCGACGAAGTGGAGCGCTTCGAGGCGGAGCATCGCGTGGAGACGACACCGCAGGTGTTCATCGACGGCGAGCGGATCGGCGGCAGCGATGATCTGGAACGCTACCTGGCGGAATGAGCCGGACGCAGCGGCGTACTGACCGCGTAATCGCGATCTTAAGCACCCTGTCCCGCCGATGCGCGAAGAGATCGTAGGCTGGCGCGAGGGGTCGTCCACGCTGATCGCAGATTGACGCATTCACGCGTCGATCGGCGCCCACGGGATCGAGGCTGGTCGGCATCGGCAGGCCGGGGATTGGGCTGCGGGCATTCCGGTGCTAGGGGGCGCGGCCATGCTCACCATCAACGGCATCACCGTTCGGCTTGGCGGCCGGACGATCCTCGATCGCGCCAGCGCGGCGATTCCGCCGGGCAGCCATGTCGGATTGATCGGCCGCAATGGCGCCGGCAAGTCGACGCTGATGAAGGTGCTGATCGGCGCGCTCGATCCCGACGAGGGCGAGGTCGAGATGCCGCGCCGCACCCGTCTGGGCTACATTGCCCAGGATGCGCCGAGCGGTGCCGCCTCTCCGTTCGACACCGTGCTCGCCGCCGATGTCGAACGTGCGCTGCTGCTGGAAGAGGCGGAGCATTGCACCGATCCGCACCGCCTCGGCGATGTCCACGAGCGGCTGCTGGCGATCGATGCCTATAGCGCGCCATCGCGGGCGGCGCGGATTCTCATCGGGCTGGGCTTCGACGAGGCGATGCAGGCCGATCCGCTCGACAGTTTCTCCGGCGGCTGGAAGATGCGCGTGGCGCTCGCCGCGCTGCTGTTCTCCGCGCCCGACGTCCTGCTGCTCGACGAGCCGTCCAACCACCTCGACCTCGAAGCGAGCCTGTGGATGGAGAACTTCCTCAAGTCCTATCCCGGAACGTTGATCGTCATCAGCCACGAGCGCGACCTGCTCAACAATGTCGTCGACACCATTCTCCATCTGCAGACGGGCAAGCTCACGCTGTACCGCGGCGATTACGACAGCTTCGAGCGCCAGCGGGCCGAACGTGCGGCGCAACTCGCCGCCGCCAAGGCGTCGCAGGATGCGCAGCGCGCGCGGCTGCAGGATTATGTCGCGCGCAACAGCGCCCGCGCCTCGACCGCCAAGCAGGCGCAGTCGCGCGCCAAGATGCTGGCGCGGATGCAGCCGATCACCGCGCTGATCGAGGACCCCAGCCTCAGCTTCGACTTTCCGAGCCCCAGCGAAATGAAGCCGCCGATGATCACGCTGGAGCATGCGTCGGTCGGCTACATCCCGGGCAAGCCGGTGCTGCAGCGGCTCGAACTGCGGATCGATCCCGACGACCGGATCGCGCTGCTCGGCCGCAACGGCAATGGCAAGACCACGCTGGCGCGGCTGCTGGCGGGGCAGCTGGCGCCGATGGAGGGCAAGCTCAACGCTTCGAGCAAGATCCAGATCGGCTATTTCACCCAGTATCAGGTCGAGGAGCTGGCGGGCGACGCCACCCCGCTCGAACACATGACCCGCGCGATGACCGGCAAGACCCCCGGCGCGGTGCGGGCGCAGCTCGGGAGGTTCGGCTTCTCCGGCAGCCGTGCCACCACCCAGGTCGCCCTGCTCTCGGGCGGCGAGCGCGCCCGGCTGGCGCTGGCGCTGATCACCCGCGAAGCGCCTCACCTGCTGATCCTCGATGAGCCGACCAACCACCTCGACGTCGATGCCCGCGAGGCGCTGGTCCAGGCGCTCAACGAATATGGCGGCGCGGTGATCCTGATCAGCCACGACCGCCACATGGTCGAACTGACCGCCGACCGGCTGGTGCTGGTCGAGCATGGCACGGCGAGCGATTACCCTGGCAGTATCGAGGATTACATCGATTTCGTGCTGGGGCGGAACCAACCGAAGCAGGACGCGAAGGCCAAGCTCCCGAAGGTCGGGCGCAAGGCATCGGCGCAGGCGCGGGATGAAGCGCGTCTGGCCAGGAAGGCGGTGACCGAAGCGGAAGCCGCGATCGCCGGATTGCAGGCCTCGCTCTCGGCGATCGACCGGGCGATGTTCGACCCTGCCGGCGCGACGCCCGAACTCGCCAGATTGCCCATCGGCGATCTGGGGCGCCGCCGCTCGGACCACGCCGCCGAACTTGAACTCGCCGAAGCCCGGTGGCTGAACGCAAGCGCGATGCTGGAGCTGAAAAGCTGAAGCGCCGTTGTGGCTCACTGCTGCGCTATCAGCGTGAGCAACTCCGGGGAAACGGCCTGAACGTCCTGCCTGGCGAGGAACCTCTGGCGAACACCGCAGCGCGATGGTCTTGAGCGTGTAAATCCGCTGAATGACCACGCCTGTGGTAAACTGCGGCTGGAAACCCTGATATAGGGCAGTGACGTCAACGGCCGCACCGAAGTGCCGATGCCGTTCGCAGGCGTCGGACCGCTGAACAATATGGCGCGCCCGGCAGGGTTCGAACCTGCGACCCCAAGCTTAGAAGGCTCGTGCTCTATCCAGCTGAGCTACGGGCGCCGCGCGGAAGGCTCCGGCGGGCTTCATAGCCTTGCTTCGCCGCCGGCGCAAAGGCGCGGCGGCGGCGTTGCTGCGGATAAGCGGCCGCGCAGAGCGGCCCCGGCTTGCGTCATGAAAATTCCGGCTTACCCATGCGCGCCATGAACCAGCCGCTAGCCCGCATCGAGGGCAGCGCCGGCGCGCGCCGGCACTTCCGCTATTTCGACTATCTGTTGGCGGGCTTCGTCACCATCCTTCTTCTGTCGAACCTGATTGGCGCGGCCAAGCTGACTCATGTCGGCTCGCTCACCTTCGGCGCCGGCATATTGTTCTTCCCGATCTCCTACGTGCTCGGCGACGTGCTGACCGAGGTCTATGGCTATGCCAATGCCCGGCGCTGCGTCTGGACCGGGTTCTTCGCGCTGATCTTCATGGCGTTCATGAGCATCGTCGTCGTCGCCATGCCGCCGCTCACCGGCTGGGGTTGCGCTGCCAGCGCCAGCCCATGGTTGGCGTCGGTGCTCGCCAGCCATCAGCCGGGGGAGATCTGCCAGCTCACTTATGAATCGGTGTTCGGCAGCACCTGGCGCATCGTCGTCGCCTCGCTCACCGCGTTCTGGGCCGGCGAGTTCGTCAACTCCTTTGTCATGGCGCGGATGAAGGTGATGACCGGCGGCAAGCACCTGTGGACGCGCACGATCGGCTCGACCGTGTTCGGTCAGGCGGTCGACAGCGCGATCTTTTACCCGATCGCCTTCCTCGGCGTGTGGTCGACCCGCGACGTGCTCCTCGTGCTCGTGACCAATTGGGCGATGAAGGTGCTGTGGGAGGTGGTGCTGACGCCGGTGACCTATGCGGTGGTCGGCGCGCTCAAGCGGCGCGAGGGGGTCGACGTGTTCGATACCGATACCGACTTCTCGCCCTTCGGCAAGGCGCGCCAGGTCTAGCGGCAGGGTTGAGTGCCAGTTTCATGGCGCTCGCCCGCATCCTGCTGACCGGCTTTCGCAACCACCGCGAGACCGCACTCGATTCCCCGGCGCGGTTCAACTTGCTGGTCGGCGAGAACGGCGCCGGCAAGACCAATGTGCTCGAGGCGATCTCGCTGCTCGCACCCGGTCGCGGGCTGCGCCGGGCCGGGTTGAGCGAGATCGCCGCCCGCGATGGCGACGGCTCCTTCGCGGTCAGTGCCACGCTGTCCCTCGCTGGTGGCACGGTCACGCTCGGCACCGGTATCGGCCCCGAGCGGACAGGCTCGCGGCCCGCACGGCGGATCGTTCAGGTCAACGGCGCCGACGCCCCCGCGCTCCGGCTCGCCGAATGGCTGAGCATCGGCTGGCTGACTCCGGGGATGGACCGCATCTTCGCCGAAGGCCCGGGCGCACGGCGGCGTTTCCTCGACCGGATGGCGCTGGCGGTGGAACCCGGCCACGCCCGGCAGGCGGCGCGGCTGGAGGCGGCGCTGCGCGAGCGCAACCGCCTGCTGGCGGGCGATGCCAATCCCGATCCCGCCTGGCTGGACGGGATCGAGGCGCAGCTCGCCGTGGCGGGGGCGGCGGTAGCCTCGGCCCGCGCGATGCTGGTCGCTCGGCTCGACGCGGCGCTCGCGGGGCTGCCGGACTCGCCGTTCGCGCGGCCGTCGCTCGCCTATGTGCCGGGCGGACCGATCGCGGCGGACGCGCTCGCCGCGGCGCTCCGCGAGGGACGGAGGCGCGATCGCGCGGCGCAGCGGACGCTCACCGGCCCACACCGCGACGATCTGGCGGTGACGATGGCCGCGACGGGCCTGCCGGCCGGCGACTGCTCGACCGGCGAGCAGAAGGCGATGCTGGTCGCGATCACGCTCGCGCACGCCAATTTGTTCGGTGGCCTGCTCAATGCTGACCTCCCCCGGCTGTTGCTGCTCGATGAGATCGCCGCGCATCTCGATCCGCTGCGGCGCGAGGCGTTGTTCGAGCGGTTGCGCGCCGGGCCAGCGCAGGTGTGGATGACCGGGACCGAGGCCGCGCCGTTCTCGGCGATAATGGGCGAAGCGGCGGTGTGGCGGGTGAGCGGAGGGAGGGCCGAGCGGCTATAGTTTCTCCCTGGCACGGGTGGATTTTACGTCTTCAAAGCCCCCGCCACCGTATCCACCGTCGCCCCAACGATCTCTCCTACCCCCTCGGCCGTCGGATGGATGTGATCGGCGCGAATGAGGTCCGGCTTGCCGATCACCGACTGCAGGAAGAACGGCACCAGCGCCGCGTGGTGGCGCCTCGCCACCTCCAGGTAGATCGCGTCGAAGCGCCGCTTATACTCCGCGCCCAGGTTCGGTGGGGCAAGCATCCCCATCAGCACCGCCGGGATGCCGCGCCGGTCGAGTTCGGCCAGAATCGTTTCCAGGTTCGCGCGCGCCTGCTCGGGCGGTAACCCGCGCAGCAGATCGTTGCCGCCGAGGCAGATCAGCGCCAGCGCGGGCGGGCGTTTCTGGCCATCCAGAGTAAAGGCGAGCCGCTGCAGCGCGTCGGCGGTCGTGTTGCCGGAAACGCCGGCGTTGGCGATGCGGGCGTTGATCCCACGCGCCCGCAACGCCCGTTCCAACTGCGCCGGATAGGACTCTCCTGGCTCCAATCCATAGCCGGCGAACAGGCTGTCGCCGAACGCCAGGATCGGCACCTCCGCGCCGATCACCGGGATTTCAGGCGCTGCGCTGGCCACCGCCGACGAGGGCAACGCCGCCGGCGTGGTGTCGCCGCCGCAGCCGGCCAGCGCGAGCGCAGGCACGGTCCCGATCAGCGCCGCGTACAATTTCATACAGGCTCCTCCTTGATTCTGCGCTTAGCTATGCCATCTGCTCGGCGTGACAAGCCCTGCCCCCGTGCGCGCCAGCGCACTCCTCGCCCGCGAATTGCGGCTTACCCTGGGCAGCGGTGACAGCGCCGTCGACGTGCTGAAGGGCATTTCGCTCGACGTGCCGCAAGGGCAGACGCTGGCGCTGCTGGGCCCCTCGGGCTCGGGCAAGAGTTCGCTGATGGCGGTGCTCTCGGGGTTGGAACGCGCAAGTTCCGGCACACTGGCCGTAGCCGGCGAGGATTTCGCGGCGATGGACGAGGATGGGCTCGCCCGGGCGCGGCGCGGCCGCATCGGCATCGTCCTGCAGGCGTTCCACCTGCTGCCGACGATGACCGCGCTGGAGAACGTGGCGACGCCGATGGAGCTGGCCGGCGTCGGCGCGGCGCGGGAGCGGGCGGCGGCGGAGCTCGAGGCGGTCGGGCTTGGACACCGCCTGTCCCATTACCCGGCACAGCTTTCCGGCGGCGAGCAGCAGCGGGTTGCCATCGCCCGCGCCATTGCCCCGCGCCCCGCGCTTCTATTCGCCGACGAACCGACCGGCAATCTTGACGCGACCACCGGCGAGGCGATCATCGAGCTGCTGTTCGCCCGGCGCGTCGAGACCGGGGCGACGCTGGTCATCATCACCCACGACGCGGCTTTGGCGACCCGCTGCGAGCGGATCGTGACGCTGGCCGATGGCCGGATCGCGGAGGATCGCGGTGCTTGAAGTCCTCCCCGGCACGGGGAGGTATTAACGCGTGACCTGGCACATCGCCTGGGGGATTGCCCGGCGCGATCTTTCGCCGCGGTTTCGCGGGCTTCGGCTGCTGCTGGTCTGCCTGTTCCTGGGCGTCGGCGCGCTCGCGGCGATCGGCACGCTGACGGGGGCGATCGACCGCGAACTGCGCGCGCACGGACGCGAGATGCTGGGCGGCGACATCGAGCTACGAGTGTGGCAGCGCGGCGCGACCGCACAGGAGAGCGCGGCGCTCACCGCGCTCGGCGCCGTCTCCACAGGGCTTCGCATGCAAGCCATGGCCAGCGCCGGAGAGGCAAGCGCGCCGATCTCGCTGAAGGCGGTGGACGCGCGTTGGCCGCTGGTTGGTCGCCTGGTGCTGACGGACGGCCGTCGCGTCGGCGCACCGCCACCTGGCGCCGCGTGGCTGGCGCAAGGCGCGGCTGAGCGGCTCGGGGTCGGCCCCGGGGGGCGGATCGCCATCGGCGGCCAGCCGCTCACCGTCGGCGGCATCATCGACCAGGAGCCCGAGGTGTTGAGCGAGGGCTTCAACTTCGCTCCTGTCGCGATCACCGGCATGGACCTGCCGGCGCGGGCCGGACTCACGGCTCCGGGCGCGATGTACCGCAGCAAGATCCGGGTGCTGCTCAACTCGGGAATACGCCCCGGCGACGCCGTGGAACGGCTGCAGGCGCGCTTTCCCGACGCCGGTTTCGAGTTCCGCACCCGCGACAACGCCGCGCCAAGCACCGAGAAATTCGTGACGCGAATGGGCGAGTTCCTGGTGCTGGTTGGGCTCGCCGCGCTGGTGATTGCCGGCATCGGCATCGGCGGCGGCGTGTCCTCCTATCTGGAAGCGCGGCGCGGCAGCATCGCCACGCTGAAGGTGCTTGGCGCGACCAGCGGCGACATCGCCCGCATTTATGTGCTGCAGATCGGCACCGTGGCGCTGGCCGGCAGCATCGCAGGGCTGGCAGCGGGGGTGGCGGTGACGCCGCTGCTGGCGCTGGCGCTGCAAGGGTTGCTGCCGGTGGCGAGTGGCTTCGTCTTCGATCCCGCTGCGCTTGCCAAAGCCGCTACCTACGGCCTCCTCGTCGCGCTGGTCTTCGCCGCGCCGCCGCTGCTGCGCGCACGGGTCTTTCCGGCCTTGGCATTGATGCGCGCGCGGGTATCGCCGCTGCGCATCGGATGGCGCGAGGGGCTGCTGCCGGTCGGCGCCGGCATCGCGGGGATCGCGGCGATCGCGCTGGTAAGCGCCGCGCAACCGCGCGTGACCGCGCTGTTCCTCGGGGGCGCGGCGGCGCTGTTGGCGCTGCTCGGCGGGCTCGGCATCGCAATCCGCGCAGGCGCCGCACGGCTGCCGCGTCCACGCGGACCGCTGGTGCGCGCCGCGCTGGCGAACCTGCACCGGCCTGGCGCTCCGACTGGAGCGCTGGTCACCGCGCTCGGGTTCGGGCTTTCCGCCTTCCTGCTGCTGGCGGCGGTCGAGACCAGCCTGAACGCCAACATCGCGGCCAAGGTGCCGGCGCGGGCGCCCGACTATTTCGTGCTCGACGTGCCGCTAGAGCGCGTTGCAGCCTTCCGCGCCGAGGTGATGTCCGCGGCTCCCGGCGCGGGGCTGCGGATGATCCCGGCGCTGCGCGGCGCCATCCTCGCCTACGGTCCGGCCGGGCGGATGACGCGCGTCGCTGACCTGAACGAACTGCCCGACGCCGCCTGGGCGCTCAAGGGCGAGCGGGGCCTTACCTATTCCGAAGCGCTGCCAGAAGGGAACAGCCTCGTTGCCGGCAAATGGTGGTCGAAGGACTACGGCGGACCACCGCTGGTTTCGGTCGACGCTGATCTCGCGGAGGCGATCGGGCTCAAGATCGGCGACCGGATGACCATCGGCCTGCTCGGCGTCGAGCGTACTGCCACGGTGGCGTCACTGCGTCGGATCGATTGGGATTCGATGGGCTTCAACTATGTGCTGGTGTTCTCGCCCAACACGCTGCGCGACGCCCCGCACAACTTCGCCGCGACCATCGACCTGCCCCCAGGCAGGCCGAAAGCGGCGCTGCTGCGGCGTCTGGTGCGCGGCTTCCCGTCGAGTTCGGTGATCGAGACCGGCGGGCTGTTGCGCGATGCGCGCGCGTTGCTGAACCGGATGTCGGTGGCGATACTGGCGGCGGCGTCGGTGACGGTGCTGGCCGGCCTCGCCGTCCTGCTCGGAGCGATCGCGGCGGCGCGGGCCGCGCGCATATATGACACGGTGATCCTGCGCGTGCTCGGCGCCAGCCGGAGCCAGTTGCTGGGGATGCTGCTTGCCGAATATGCGATGCTCGCCGGGTTGCTGGCGCTGGTCGCGCTGGTGCTCGGCAGCACCCTCGGCTGGCTGGTGATCGTGCAGCTGTTCGGCTTTGACTGGCTGCCCGACTGGCCGCGCGTGCTCGCCGTGCTCGGCGGCGGCGTGGCGCTGGTGGTGCTGTTCGCGCTGGCAAGCTCGCTGCCGCTGCTGCGCGCGCGGCCCGCAGCGGCGCTGCGCGAGCTTTAGAGCATCGCACGGCAATCGGCGGTTCGCTCCGCCTATCCCGGGCATGGACGGTCAGGCCGGTTGCGGCATCCCGCCATAGTGCTTGACCTGGAACGTCTTCGGCCGGGTCAGCCCATCGTCCTCCGGCAGCGCCGGAAGCACGCCGCGTTCCGCCTTGTAGCGGCGCAACAGCGCAACCACCAATCCGAGTAGAATGAACCCGAGCGAATTGTTCTCGAGCTGGCTGTAGATCGATTTTGTCACCAGGAAGTTGACCAGCGCGATCGCCGCGGCTCCCAGGAACAGGGTCTCATCATCGTTCGTCCTGATCGACGCGCGCCCGGCCTGGTAGGCGGCCACGATGAACATCCCATAAAAGACGATAAAACCGATGAAGCCGAACTCGAGGAGTACGCCGAGATAGTACGAATCGATCGTTTGCCGTCCGGTGCCCGGTGTGTGGAAATCGAGCACGTCATTGCTGGTCCCGATCCCATAACCGAACGGATTTTTGAAGATCTTCGGCCAGCCCCGGGCCCACTGCATCTTCCGCGCCTCAGTGCTGAACTGTTGTGCGCCAGTTCCGAAGACCAACACCCCAACCCGCCGCCAGGTGAAGGCAAGAACCACGAAAACCGCTATCATCAGCGGGTAGATCAACATCACCGCCGGGGCGAAGAGGTTGGACTTTTCGCGGCGCCAGGTGATGTAGGCGCGGAATAGGATGTAGAGCATCACCGAGGAAACGAAGGTGATGAAGGACAGCCGCGAGTCCGTTCGGATCGAGATATAGAAGGCTACGGGAATGATGATGAAGATCAGCCACTTGACCCACAGCCGGCGCGCCGAGAACACCAAATGCATGATGAAGGGCAGCGCCAGGCCGAAAAATTCGCCCAGCCCGATGCTGGTGCTGAACTTGGACTGCACGCGATATATGCCCGTCGCGGCGCGAGCGGTTCCGGCGAGCAGCTCCTTGATGTTTTCGTCCTGAATTTCCAGGAAAGACGGGATGTGCTGCGCCCAGGGCAGCTGGCTGAACCGCGCCTCGTACAACCCGACCACGATGCTGAAGAGGGTGATGTATACCAGCATCCGCGCGAACCGCTGCGGATTCCCCCGCTTGCTGAAATAGTAGCAGGCCACCGCGAAAACGCCGAAATATGACCACGCGGCGATCACGAACTTGCTCATCGAGTAGGCCATGTCCCGCGACAGGAGCACCGACAGACCGCAGATCACGATGAAGGTGATCGCCAGCCGCAGGATCAACCGGTCACCATCGAAGACGTCGCTCATCCATGTGCGAAAGCGGGGTGAAGTGAACGAGCACAGCAGCAGCACAATCACCATGGGTACGCCCAGCAGACGTACCGCGGTGATCCAGGGCAGGTTGGGAAGTTCGACGGCCAGATAGTCTGGCCAGCACAGCAGGGCATAAACGAAGCCCGGAAAAAACCACCGCAGCAGCCGCACCGGAGGATACTTGGTTATCGGCATCACCCACAGCAGCAGCCCCAGCAGCACTACAAGCGGAACCATGAACCCGACCGGCTCGAACTCGCCGTAGACTCCGAAGGAGAAGCCGTAGACGGCGGCAAGCGCGCCGAGCACGAAATAGCAGATCCGGGTAATACGGGAGGGCCAGGCCGTCCGCATATAACGCCCGAGCTGATGCCCGGACGAGGCGGATGTTGCACCTGACGGAAATACGCTCGCCATCGCTTACCCTTGTCAAATTTCAAAACGCGGAAGTTGGAAGCCCGTCTCGAGCACACGGATCGCCGCCCACGTCACCCAGGCAATCGGCGGCACCATGTCAGGCTTCGGCGGCGCTGCCAAGGTTCGGCGGACTGCAATTGGATCCAACTCGGGACAATGGCGTCCACCGTCCGCCGCAACTGGGCACCGGCTCGTCGCTCGCGAGGACGGCGCTGGCGAATCTTGTTGCGGTGCACAATAACTTCCACTAATACTGATGGCGGGGTGGAGGAACGATTCGTTCTTTTCGCGCGGGGACGCAAACTGTGTTCCGAACGATTCTTAGGCGGATAAATCGTCCTGGTTCGTTCGGCGGGCTAATTAAATTCTGATTGTTCCCGGTCCACGCGAACTCGCCGCAAGGGATTTGCGGTTCACCCCTTTGGGGGACGGAGGATTTTTGCCTCCGTCCTAGGTACTGTTAGAGTGCGGGGGCGCGAAGAAAATGGCAAGTTACAACGTAGCGAATACAGCAGATCTCATCCGATACGTGGGTCTGGCGCGGGACGGGGATGTGATCCTGCTGGACCCGGGCACCTACAGCGGCGTCACGATCCAGAACATTGCCCAGGCCGGCAACATCACGATCACGTCGAGGGACCCGGCAAATCCCGCGGTTCTCACCGATTTGATGGTGAAGACCTCGCAGGGGCTGACCTTCACCAACCTGGAAATGTTCGTGAAATCGGACGTGCCGTTTCAGGTTCTGAGCTCGCAGCGCATCGTGCTCGACCAGATCAACGTCCATGGCACGCTTAATGGCTCGTCGAACGACGATTTCCGCGCCCTGCTGGTGCGCGGCAGCAGCAACGTCAGCGTCACCAACTCCTACTTCCACGAGGTAACGGACGCGATCAATCACTCGATGTCGCAGAACATCACATTCTCCGGCAATCGGTTTGATCTGATCCGCGACAACGGCATCGCTGGCGGCGGCTCGTCCTTCGTGACGATCGCCAACAATGTGTTCACCAGCTTCGACCATGTCGGGGCCGTCCACCCGGACGCCATCCAGTTCTGGACCAGCGCCACCACCGTCGCCGCCACCGATATCACCATCACCGGCAACGTTTTCGATCGCGGCAGCGGCGTCATCGTCCAGGGCATCTTCATTCAGGACGAAGTCGGCAACCTGCCCTACCAACGGGTCACCATCGCCGACAATGTGATCGTCGGCGGCGCCTACAACGGCATCGCTGTCAGGGGCGCGACCGACGCCACGCTGACGAACAATGTCGTTATCGGCGCCGAGGACCAGGTCAGCTGGATCTCGCTCTTCAATGTCGCGGCCGCCACGCTGTCAGGCAATATCACCCCCAGCTATAACTTCGTCAACTCGAAGGTCACCGGCTCAAGCGACATTCAGTCGACGGCGATTACCCTGGCCGACGCAGCCAGCAATTTCGCCGCGCTGACCGGACTGGCCCTGCCTGGCCAATTGTCGGGCGTCGCCAGCCAGTACGCCGCCTGGACTCTCGCGGACGTGGTTCAACTCGGCTACACCGACGGGCCGCCGCTTACAGGCACAGCCCAGACCTTCCAGGTGGTGCAGATCGATGGCACCGCCGGCAACGATACCTTGAGGACTCCCGCGATCGGCACTTATCATCTGATGGGATATGACGGAAACGACTCGCTGATCGGCGGCACCCCGAGCAGCACCCAGACCGGGGGCAACATCCTGGAAGGCGGCAAGGGCGACGACAGCTACACGATCTATCTGGCGAACGACATTGTGGTCGAGGCGGCTGGCGAGGGCAACGACACCGTTTACAGCTATATCAACTACACGCTGACCAACAATGTGGAGAACCTGCGCGCGATGGCCACGGGCCTCACCCTCCATGGCAACACTCTCGACAATACATTGTATGCCGCCGCCGGTGGCAGCGTGCTTTATGGCGAAGGGGGCAACGATCTCCTGCAGGGCAGCTCCGGCAACGACACGCTCTATGGCGGCACCGGCAACGACCGCTTGTACGGCAACGACGGCAACGACCGCCTCGAGGGCGGCACCGGCGACGACTCGCTCTATGGCGGCAACGGCAACGACACGATTCTCGGCGGCGACGGCAACGACTATATCGAGGGCGGCGCTGGCGCCGATATTCTCACCGGCGGGCTCGGAGCCGACTTGTTCGTGTTCCGGCCAACCGACTTCACCACCAACCTCCTCGCCTCGCAGGACACGATAACCGATTTCACCGCCGCCCAGGGCGACAGGATCAGCCTGACATCGATCGATGCCAATACCAATACATCGGCCAACGATCACTTCACCTTCATCGGCTCGCAGGCCTTCCACGGCGTTGCCGGCGAATTGCGCTTCGCGTTATCGGGTAACGGCATCAATATTTACGGCGACACGACTGGCAACGGCGTCGCCAACTTCCAGATCCATCTGAACGGCCTCACATCGATCACATCGAGCTCCTTCATCCTTTAACGGGCGGGTAAACGGCGGGCGCCCTGGTCAGGAGCAGGGGCTCGTCGCGCTGCCTTTTTTAGAGGCAGGGGTGCGCGGCTAGCCAGGCACTGGCCTCGGTTGCCTCGATCGATGCGATTTGGGGGGCAAGGCCGCAACCGCCCGGATCGATCCGGACGCCGTCAACGCGGAGCGGTTC
>JBDSIY010000009.1:0-38653 GCA_039917735.1 Novosphingobium sp.
GGACAGCGTAGGTTCTCTCGATCGCCTTCTCGGCATCATGGCGCGGCTGCGCCATCCCGAGCATGGCTGCGAATGGGATCGGGCACAGACCTTCGCGAGCATCGCGCCCTATACGATCGAAGAAGCCTATGAGGTGGCCGACGCGATTAATCGGGACGATTTGGCGGGTTTGCGCGACGAGCTTGGCGACCTGCTGCTCCAGGTCGTGTTCCACGCGCGGATCGCCGAGGAATCGGGACTTTTCGCCTTCGAGGATGTCGTGGCGGCGATTGCCGACAAGCTCGAACGCCGCCACCCGCATCTGTTCGCCGGCGCCACGGACGCTTCGCTTGATGACGACACGCGCCGTGAGCGTTGGGAGGCACTCAAGGCCGATGAGCGTGCGGCCAGTGGCGCTGACAGCGCGCTTGCCGGCGTGGCGCTTGCGCTACCGGCGCTGATGCGCGCCGAAAAGCTCCAGAAGCGTGCCGCGCGCGTCGGCTTTGACTGGCCTGACGCCGCCGGTCCCGCCGGGAAGCTCCGCGAGGAGATGACGGAACTGGCGGAAACCGACGACGCCGGCCGCCCGGAGGAAGCCGGCGACCTGTTGTTCGCCGCCGTCAATCTGGTTCGTGCCTATGGCGTTGCGCCTGAGGACGCGCTTCGCGCCGGGAATGCCAAGTTCGAGCGGCGGTTTCGGGCGATGGAGCGGCTGGCGGTGGACCGCGGCGATGTGCTGGGCGCGCTGTCGCTCGACCAGCAGGAAGCGCTTTGGCAGGCGGTTAAGCGTCAGGAGCGCGGCGAGGCCTAGCCTTCCGTTAGCTGCGCGAAGGGGAGTATTTTCGGGCTCTACAACCGGCGCCGGGCGATCAGCCGACGCAAGCCGAGGCCCAGTCCGGCCACCAGGAGAAAACCAGCCCCACCAAGACCGATCACCATCGCGCCGGTCTCGAACAGCGCGCCGAGCAGATAGCCGAAGAACTTGGCGATGCGGACCGTCAGGTGAACCATGGCGCGAAGCGCGAACCTTAAGCCCGGCCCACGCCGGTTGGAGCCCCCTCGCCCAGCCTGACCGGCAGCTGCCCGAACCGGCCGAGTTCGCGCGGAGTGAGCCGCACCCGCAGCCTGAGCATCGGCCCCTCGGGACCCTCGCCCGCCGGTTCCTCGCCGAGCACCTCGCCCCGGGCATGGAGCCAGGCGAGCCGCTGGCCATCGGCCGCCGGGATCACGAAGCTTACCAGCCGCGCATCCTCGGTGAGCGCGCGGCCGAGCAGGTCGAGCAGGTCGTCGCCGCCCTCGCCCGTCAACGCCGACAACGCTACGACCGCATCCTCGCGCCCGGCGATCATCCCCCGCAGCTCCTCGGCGCGGTCGGGAGGCAGCAGGTCCCACTTGTTCCACACCTCGATGATCGGCGCCGGCGGCCGGTCGTCGTCGATATCGGCACCGTCCTCGGCAATTACCCCCAGCTCACCGAGAACCTTCAGTACCTGCGCTTTTTGGGCCTCGCTGTCCGGATTGGCGATGTCGCGGACGTGCAGGATGGTGTCGGCGGCGATGACTTCCTCCAGTGTCGCGCGGAAGGCGGCGACCAGCTGCGTCGGCAGCTCGGAGATGAAGCCGACCGTGTCTGACAGGATCGCCTTTTCGACACCAGGCAGCCGGATCGCGCGCATGGTCGGGTCAAGCGTCGCGAACAACAGATCCTCCGCCATGACAGCGGCGCCGGTGAGGCGGTTGAAAAGCGTCGACTTGCCGGCGTTCGTATAGCCGACCAGCGCGATCACCGGCCATGGTGCGCGCTCGCGTCGATCGCGGTGGAGCCCCCGGGTGCGGGTTACCTGCTCGAGTTCGCGGCGAATGCGGGCCATGCGGTCGCGGATCAACCGGCGGTCGGCCTCGATCTGGGTCTCGCCGGGGCCACCGAGAAAGCCGAAGCCGCCGCGTTGGCGCTCGAGGTGAGTCCAGCTGCGCACCAGTCGGCCGGCCTGATAGTCGAGATGCGCGAGCTCAACCTGCAACCGGCCCTCGGCGGTGGCGGCCCGTTCACCGAAGATTTCAAGGATCAGCGCGGTGCGGTCGATCACTTTGCGCTTGAGCTTGTCCTCCAGGTTGCGCTGCTGGATCGCCGACAGCGAGCCATCGACGATCACCAGCTCGGCGTCGGACTGCGCGCAGGCGGTGCCGATGTTGGCGACCTGGCCCTCGCCGAACAGCGTCGCGGCGCGCGGAGTGCGGACCGGCACCGTGAAGGCGTCGGCGACTACGATGCCGATGGCGAGTGCAAGCCCCCTCGCCTCATCGAGCCGCGCATCCGCATCGAGCAACTGGCGGCCGCGCAGCTGGGGGTAGACGACGATGGCCCGCGCGCCGCGAGCCACCTCGCCCCTTGCGTCGTCGGCCTCAAGATCCTCGCCGCGCGTCAGCTGCCGCCTTCCGCATCGGCATCAGGCTCGCCGGTCAGATCGACCGGAGACATCGGCTGGATCGTCGAGACGGCGTGCTTATAGGCGAGCTGGACATAGCCTTCGCGCTCCAGCAGCATGCAGAACAGATCATAGGCCGCGATCCGGCCCTGGAGCATGACCCCGTTGACGAGGAACATCGTCACCTGAACACCAGCGCCGCGGACGCTCGACAGGAACACGTCCTGCAACAGCCGCAGCTTTTTCGAACCCTCGCCGGTCGCCGCGAACTGGCGGGAATCGATCGGCATGCTCGGCATGATTGTCGAGATCGCATGCTTGTACACCAGCTGCGACTGGCCGTCGCGACGCAGCAGAACCGAGAAATTGTCGAACCAGGTGATGATCCCCTGCAGCTTGACGCCCTTCACCAGGAACATCGTCACCGGGGTCTTGTTTTTGCGCAGCAGATTGAGGAACTGGTCCTGCAGGTTCTGAGGCTTTCCGCCGGGCGCGGCAGGCAGTTCGGTCGGCGGAACTTCGGAAAGGCTGGCCTTGGCAGCCGGAGCCTCGGATTCCGGGGTTTCCTCGGGCTCGGACCGCGGGCGCGCGGTTAGGGTGCGTCCAGCCATTTTAACGTTCCTTTTTCTTGGCAGCCGCTGATGCGGTCTGCAATCTGGCCCCTCACGGCCGGTATCATTCGTAAGCGCTCTTACCTTTTTGCCAGCGGCACGTAAATCCGAAACTCCGGCACTCAGTCCAGTTCCTCGTTGTCGGCATCCGCTTCCCTTCGTTCGACCATGCCGAGGAGCTTCAGCTTGCGGTGCAGCGCCGAGCGTTCCATGCCAATGAACGACGCCGTTCGCGAGATGTTGCCAGAGAAACGGCGGATCTGAATCTTCAGATATTCGCGCTCGAAACTCTCCCGCGCCTCACGAAGTGGCACGCCCATCATCGACGACATCCGCGAGTCCCCCTGCAGCCTGCCGCTGAGGATTTCGGGCGGCAGCATGTCGGCCTCGATCCGCTGGAGTTTGTCGCGCGGGGTCATGATCACCGTTCGTTCGACGACGTTCCGCAATTGCCGCACATTCCCGGGCCATTCATAGGCTTGCAGCGCAGTCATCGCGTCCGGTGTGATCTCCGGGGGCACCACTCCCTGCTCGCTGGCGAACCGCGCGAAGAAGTGGTCGACCAGCGCCGGGATGTCCTCGCGCCGGTCGCGCAGTGCCGGGATCGCCACCGGCACAACATTGAGTCGGTAGAACAGGTCCTCACGGAAGCGCCGTTCGGCGATCTCCTTTTCCAGGTTGCGCGATGACGACGAGACGACCCGCACGTCGACGCGGATCTGGCGATGGCCGCCGACGCGGACGAAGGCCTGCTCGGTCAGCACCCGCAGGATGCGCGCCTGGGTCGAAAGCGGCATGTCCGCCACCTCGTCGAGGTAGAGCGTGCCGCCGTCGGCCGCTTCCAGAAGGCCGGGCCGGATCAGGCTGCCGTCCGCTTCCTCGCCGAACAATTCCTGCTCGAAGCGTTCCGGAGTAATACGCGCCGAATTTACGGTGACGAAAGCGTTGTCGGCGCGGGTGCTCCACCCATGGAGTAGCCGCGCCGCGACCTCCTTGCCGGCCCCCGCAGGACCCGTGATCAGCAACCGGCTGCCGGTGCTGGCGACCCGCTTGAGCGTGGCGCGGACCTGGTTGATTATCGTACTGTTGCCAGTGAACTCCTCGCCGGCCGAAAAGTCGTGCCGCAGCCGCGCGTTCTCGCGGCGCAAGCTCTCGGTCTCTGTCGCCTTTGCGACGAGCAGCAGCAGCCGCTCCGCTTCGAAAGGCTTTTCGATGAAATCGACCGCGCCGCGACCGATCGCGGAGACGGCGGTGTCGATGTTGCCGTGACCGGAGAAGATGATCACCGGAAGCGCCGGTTCGCGCGCCTTGATCGCGTCGAGCACTTCGAGCCCGTCCATGGCGCTGCCGTGCAGCCAGACGTCGAGCAGCACCAGGCTGGGCCGGCGCTCGTCGATCGCGGCCAGCGCCGCCTCGCTGTCGCCCGCGGTGCGGCAGCCGTAGCCCTCGTCTTCGAGCACGCCCGCGACCAGCTCGCGGATGTCACGCTCGTCGTCGACTATCAAGATATCGAGGGCCATCGTCTGATTCCCGCCTATTCCGCAGCTTCCGAACCGTGCCGAGCAGCCAGCGGATCGCGCGCGAAACTCATGCTGACGCGCGTGCCGCCACCCTCGGCCGGGGTGAATATCATCTCGCCGCCGTGCTCCTCGACGATCTTGTTGACGATTGCCAGGCCAAGGCCGGTGCCCTTTTCGCGGGTCGTCATATAGGGCTCCACGATCCGTTCGCGATCGCTGGGCAGGCCGATGCCGTTGTCGATGATGGTGACGATCAACGTCCCGCCCTCCTCTCGCAGCGCCACTTCGATCCGGCCCCGGAACTCCGCCCCGGCGTCCTTGGCGCGCGCATCGATCGCCTCGACCGCGTTCTTCAGGACGTTGGTCATCGCCTGGCCGAACTGGTGGCGGTCGCAGGCGATCGTGCCGATCTCGCCCTCGGCTGCATAGGCGAAGGCAATGTCGGGGCGCGCCGCCTCCTGGAGGAACAGCGCCTGGCGGGCGAAGGCAGCCGGGTCCTCGATCCGGAACACCGGCTTGGGCAGCTGCGCGAAGGAGGAGAACTCGTCGACCATCTTCCTCAGCTCGCCGACCTGGCGGACGATCGTGCTGGTCAGCTGCTCGAACAATTCGGGGTCGTTGACGATCTGCTTGCGGTAGCGGCGGGTGAGCCGGTCGGTGGCGAGCTGGATCGGGGTCAGCGGGTTCTTGATCTCATGCGCGATCCGCCGGGCGACGTCCGACCAGGCGGCCTGACGTTGATCGAGCAACTGGCGGGTGATGTCCTCGAAGGTGATGACCCGGCCGGTGCGATCGCGGCTGATCTTGACCGCCAGCGTCAAGAGGTCGCCGCCCTTGCTGTATTGGACGAGGCCGCCCGCGACACCTGCCTCGGTAAGCGCGGCGATCTGCGGCGCCAGCTCGTCCAGCGTCAGGCCAACCGGGGCGGGTCCGGGGTTATCGAGCAGCAGCTTCTGAGCGCTGCTGTTCATCAGCAGGATCTGCCCTTTGTCGTCGAGCGAGACGATGCCGGCGGTGACCGATTCGAGCACCGCTTCGATGAAAGCGCGGCGTTCTTCCAACTGGCGGTTGGCGCCGACCAGCGCCTGCGTCTGCTTCTCGATCTGCGCGGTCATGCGGTTGAAGGCGCGGTTGAGCAGGCCGATCTCGTCGGCCCCGGTGCGGCCTTCGACGCGCAGCGCGAAGTTGCCGCTGCCGACGCTGCGCGCCGCGTCGACCAACTCGTACAGCGGCTTGACCTGGCGGTCGGCGAAGCGAAGCGCGACCCACACCGCCACCCCCACCAGCGCCAGCGAGGCGACGAACAGCGCGACGTTGAATCGCAGCTGCAACACCCGCGCCCTTAAGGTCAGCACCTCATACGCGCGGACGATGTTCTCGGCCCGCTTGCCCTGGCTGAGCGCAAGCAGGTCGGACTTGCGCGAAGTATAGAGATAAATGCCGGCGGTCCGGTCGATCGCCGCCACCGCCTCGATTTTGTTGGCATTGGCCTGGACGACGATCGTTTCGCCGGCATCGAGCCGCCGCAGCGTCGCCGGGCTGACGCGGCTCTGTTCGCCATTGCCCTCGGGATCGCTGATTGCCGCAATGCGCAGCCGCTCGTCCGCGCCCTTCTGCAGAATCGCGGATTGGTCGAGTTTACGGTAAACCACTTGATCGGAAAGAAACTTCGGGAAGCGCTGGCTGGCGATCGTATCCTCGCGCAGATAAAGGCCGAGGTCGTCGGCCATCGCCAGCGTCTCATAGCCGACGTCACGCTGCGCCTGCTCGTAATAGCCGCGCGCGAGCTTGTTGGCATTTTCCAGCAGCCCGCGCGAATTGTCGGAAAACCAGAACTCGACGCCCGACTGGAACAGCCACGAAGCGAATACAACGACCAGCAGCGTCGGCACTGCCGAGATCAACGAAAAGATGAACACCAGCCGGACATGCATCCGCCCGGTGGCGCCGGGGTTTTCGGCGGCTTTCCGCAACGCCATGCGCCGGCCGAGCAGCACCAGGATCGCGATCGCCGGCACCAGCGTGCCGATCAGCAGAGACGCGGTGACGCCGCCGGGCAGCAGCGCGCCGCTGCCGAAATTGCTCTTCAGCGCCAGCCAGGTGACCACTGTCATTACGAGAAACAGCACGACCGCAGCGATTTCGACCAGCGCGAACAAATTCGCCCGACGTGCCGCGATCTGGATGCGGCGCCGCCAGCGCGGCCAGCGCCGCTTGGCTGGAGCAATCTCGGTCATAGTTGCAGCCATACAACAATGCTGTTGCCGGCGTGCAAGGAAATATCGGATGATCAGAACGACCTACGTCTCGCGCCGGCACGTCAGACCCGGTGGACGAAAACCTCGGGATCGAGTGCCAGCTCGCCCAACCGCTTGCGCAGCGTGTTGCGATTGATGCCGAGCTGTTTCGCGGCGCGCAGCTGGTTGCCGCCGGTCTCGCGCAGCACCTCGGCGAACAGCGGGCGCTCGAACGCCGCCATTGCCGCGCTGTAAACCGTCCCCGGAGCCGGCCGCGCAACTTCCAGCCAGCGCCCCACGACCGAATCGATGTCGAGTGTCTCGCCCTCGGAGCCGCCACCCATCGCATCCAGAGCCGGCTCTAGATGCTGGGCCAGTGCCTCGGCGTCGATCACCTCGTCGCGCGCGAGCAGTGCCACGCGATAGAGCAAGTTCCGCAACTCTCGCACATTGCCGCGCCATGGCTGACGCCCAAGCAGCGCCACCCCTTCGGCGGTCAACTGGCGGCGCGGCAGGCCCTCGCTGGCGGCGAGGTGGAGGAAGTGCCGCGTTAGCGGCTCGATGTCACCCGGCCGGTCGCGCAAAGGCGGTAACCGGATCGGCACGACGTTGAGCCGGTAATACAGGTCTTCGCGGAACTGGCCACCGAGGATCAGCGGCTCGAGATCCTTGTTGGTGGCGGCGACGACGCGCGCATCCAGGCGGATTTCCTCATTGCCGCCGACACGGCGGATGGTCCCCGATTGCAGCGCGCGCAGCAGCCGCGTCTGCGCCTGCATCGGCATGTCGCCGATCTCGTCGAGGAACAGGGTGCCGCCCGCCGCCTGCTCGAACTTGCCGATCGAGCGCGCGACGGCGCCGGTGAAGGCGCCGCGCTCGTGGCCGAACAGCTCGCTTTCAATCAGATCCGCCGGGATCGCCGCCGCGTTGACCGCCACGAATGGCCCGGATCGGCGCGAACCGAGCTGGTGGATCGCCTCGGCCACCAGCTCTTTGCCGGTCCCCGATTCGCCCAGGATTAGCACGGTGAGATCGTTGCGCAGCACCCGCGTGATCATCCGGTAGACCGCTTGCATCGCCGGGCTGCGGCCGACCAGCGGCAGCGCCTCGCCGATCGGCGGTTCGCCGTGGTCGCTGGCAACTGCGCTGGCTCCCACCGCCTGGCGAACGGTGCGCGCCAGCTCGTCGATGTCGAAAGGCTTGGGGAAATATTCGAAAGCGCCGGTGTCGCTGGCGCGCACGGCGGTATCGAGCGTGTTCTGTGCCGACAGGATGATCAGCGGCATCGCCGGGTGGAATTCGCGAACCCGCCCAAGCGATTCGATGCCGTCGCCGTCGGGGAGCATGACATCGGTAACCAGTGCCGAATAGTCGCCGGAAGCCAGCAGCCGGTCGCGCTCGGCCAGGCTGACGCAATGGGTGACCGCGAAGCCCTCAAGCTCCAGAGCGGCGGTGATGACGATGGCGATCGACGCGTCGTCCTCGACGAGCAGCACGCTCATCGGGCGAACCGCCCGCGCGCCGACGACTGCCGCGTCTCCTCGGCGAGCGGTAGGTGGACGCGAAAATGGGTGAGTTTCCGCGCCTCGTCGCGCTCGTGGCTGACCCTGCCGTTCATCTCCCGCACCAGCTTGCGCACCAGCGGCAGGCCGAGCCCCTGCCCGGCCTTCTTGGTGGTGACGAAGGGTTCGAAGATGTGGTCGCGCATCGCCGGATCGACGCCTGGTCCGTTATCGCTGACCCTCACCTCGATCGGCAGCCTCACCGACTTGCCCGAATCGGCGGCGCGCAACTGCAGCCCGCTGGCGAAGCGCGTGCGCACCACCACACGCGGCTCGGACATCTCGCGACACGCCTCGCGGGCGTTGGCGAGGAGATTGATCAGCACCTGGACGAGCCCGTCGGGGCTGCCCAGCACCGGCGGCAGCGAGGGGTCGAACTCCTCGTCGATGCGCAGGTCGCGGGTGTTGCTGCCGTGCGCGGCATCGAGCACGGCAATGGCGCGGCGCGCCGATTCGTGGAGGTTGCACGGCTTGACCGGAGAGGCGGTGCGGCTGCTCAGCGTCTGCATCTGGTCGATCAGCTTGGCGATGCGGTCGACCTCCCCGGTAATCAGCTCGGTAAGCGCGCGATCGGGGCCATCGACCCGGCGTGCGAGCAACTGTGCCGCGCCGCGGATGCCAGCGAGCGGATTCTTGATCTCATGCGCGAGGATTTCCGGCACCCGCAGCGTCAGGTTGTCGGCCGCGCCCGAATCCTCGCCCAGCGCCTCGGTAGCGGAGTTGTCGTGGAGTGTGAGGATTTGCCAGCCCGGCTCGTCGATCACCGGCGAAACCGCGATGTCGAGGCGCCGCGAGCCCTTGCCCTTGACTATGACGCCGATCTCACGGGCAGAGACCGGGGTATCGCTGTCGCTGATCCGCTCGGCCATGCGCCGTTCCTCGAACGCCAGCGTGTCCATCAGCCGGCGCCCGGCGAGCCGCCGCAGGCTCTGGCCGAAGAACTGCTCTGCCGCGGGATTGGCCGAAGCAATGCGCAGGCCGGGAGCGAGCAACACGACCGCCAGCGGCAGGCTGGCGAGCTGGCGATTGGCATCGGGGCCGGAACCTGCCGGGAAGCCCGTCATGCCGCCCGGCGCGTGAGGAACGGCCCGTAGAACGCGGAAATCATGTTCAGCGCCGCATCGGCATCGTCGACGAAGTTCACGCGGTTTCTGAACTCGGCCGAGCCAGGCAGACCCCGAGTGTACCAACCGATGTGCTTGCGCGCCATGCGGACACCGATGTCCTTTCCATAGTGGCTCAGCATTGCCTCGTAATGTTCGCTAATCACTGCAAACTGCTGGTCGATCGTAGGATCCGCCGGCAGCACGCCATGGCGCCACCAGTGCATGATCTGGCCGAGCAGCCAGGGCCGTCCATAGGCACCGCGCCCGATCATCAGCCCGTCCGCGCCAGATTGGGTGAGCGCCGCGGCGACATCGTCCACCGTCTGGATGTCGCCATTGACGATCACCGGAATCGCAACGGCGTCCTTCA
Source organism: Novosphingobium sp. (assembly GCA_039917735.1). Taxonomy (GTDB): domain Bacteria; phylum Pseudomonadota; class Alphaproteobacteria; order Sphingomonadales; family Sphingomonadaceae; genus Novosphingobium. The sequence continues at coordinate 9,812 of JBDSIY010000009.1, forward strand.
CACGGCGCACGAAACTCCAGTCCGCCTCGCCCTTGTACATCTGGCAACGGGTCCGGCCGTGGACGGTGATCATGCGCGCGCCAAGATCCTCGGCGATCCGGGCGAGTTCGGGGGCATTGAGCGACGCATGGTCCCAGCCCATCCGCATCTTGACGGTCACCGGCACATCCACCGCCCTGACCGTCGCGTCGATCAGCCGCGCGGCGAGCGGGAGATCGCGCATCAGCGCCGAGCCGGCGTCGCCGTTCACCACCTTCTTGACCGGGCAGCCCATGTTGATGTCGATGATCGCGGCGCCGCGATCGGCGTTGAGCTTCGCGGCCTCGGCCATCTGCGCGGGCTCGCAGCCGGCGAGCTGCAGCGACACCGGCTCCTCGCAGGCATCCCACGCCGCCTTCTGCAGCGACTGGCGCGTTTCGCGGATCATCGCCGGCGAGGCGATCATTTCGGTCACGTTGAGGCCCGAGCCGTAGCGGCGGACAAGCCGGCGGAACGGCATGTCGGTGACCCCGGTCATGGGCGCGAGGATCACCGGACAGTCGATCAGCACCGGCCCGACCATGATCGGTCTCGGCGACGGCACTGGCGGATTGGCTGGGGTGGAAGCGGAAATGATCACTCGCCGGTCTGCCTAAAAAACAGGCAGCGCATAGTGGATTGCCCTCGGTGCGGCAAGCGGATACCCGCGCGCCCATGGCGAGCCCCTTCCCCAATCCGCCCGCCGCCGCGATCGTGGTCGCCGCTGGCCAAGGGCTGCGCGCTGGCCAACCGCTGCCGAAGCAGTTCGCGATGTGGCGTGGCAAGCCTGTGGTCCGCCATTCCGTCGAGCGGCTGGCTGCAGCTGGACTGGGGCCAGTGATCGTCGCAATTCCCGAAGGATCGCAGCAACTTGCAGCCGAAATCCTCAAAGGGATCGCAAATGTGCAGTTGGTCGTCGGTGGCGCCACTCGCCAGCAGTCGGTGCTGCGCGCGCTCGAAGCGCTGGCCAAGGACGAACCCGACCGGGTTCTTATCCACGACGCGGCGCGGCCCGATGTTCCCGCCACGGTGATCCCCCGGCTGATCGCCGCTCTCGACGAGCACGAGGCAGCGATTCCGGTGCTGCCGGTGTCCGACAGCATGCTGGAGGCGCGAGATGGCATGATGGCCGCGGCCGCCGATCGTGATGCGCTGCGCCGTGTGCAGACCCCCCAGGCGTTCCGCTTCGCTTCGATCCTCGCCGCGCATCGCGCCTGGGCGGGCGCGGTCGACGCTGGCGACGACGCGCAGGTCGCCCGCGCCCACGGCATCGCCGTCGCTTTGGTCGAGGGTGACGAAGCGCTGCGCAAACTCACCTACGCGCGGGATTTCGCGCAGGGTGCGAACGGAACGCTTCCCGCCGTGCGGGTCGGCACCGGCTACGACGTCCATCGCCTCGCCGACGGCGAGGAGCTCTGGCTGTGCGGGATCAAAATCGAGCATGTTCAGGGCCTTGCGGGGCACAGCGACGCCGATGTCGCGATCCACGCCCTGGTCGACGCGCTGCTCGGCGCGCTCGGCGCGGGCGACATCGGCGACCATTTTCCGCCGAGCGACCCGCAGTGGCGCGGCGCCTCGTCCGACCGCTTCCTGCGCCACGCCGCGTGCCTCGTCGCCGAGGGCGGCTATGCGGTGAGCAACGTCGATGTCACGATAATCTGCGAGGCGCCTCGGATCGGCCCGCACCGCCAGGCCATGCGCGCGCGGCTGGCGGAACTGCTCGGCATTGACATCGCCCAGGTAAGCGTCAAGGCCACCACCACAGAAAAGCTTGGCTTCACCGGCCGCGAAGAGGGCATCGCCGCTCAGGCGATCGCCGCCCTCGCCAGGACCTGAACGTCATCCTCCCACCATCGAAAGCCCTCATGATGCGCAGAATTGCCTCGCTTGCCGCCGCGATGCTCGCGGTCGTGCCAGGGATCGCCAATGCCGCCGCGCCGAACTGCCTGACCGCCGGTGAATTTGCCTCGCTCATGCAGTTCGCGCTCCCGAGCGTGATCAACGGCGCGACCCAGCGCTGCACCCAGGCGCTGCCCGCCAGTGCCTTCCTTCGCCGCCAAGGGCCAGCACTGGCAGCGCGCTACGGCGAGGGACGCGCCGCGAGCTGGCCGGAGGCGAAGGCGGCCTTCCTCAAGATGAGCGCGAACGACAAGGGCCAGGGCGCCGACTTGATCCGGGCGATGCCCGACCCGCCAATGCAGCAGATGCTGCTGGGCATCGTCGAGGGAATGGTCAGCTCGCAGTTGCCACTGGCGCAATGCGGAACCGCGGATCGCATCGTCGGCCTGCTCGCGCCACTGCCAGTGCAAAACACCGCCGAGCTGATCGGCATGCTGGTCGAGCTTGGCACCGCGAAAGACAGCGCCGCCGCCGGCAAGGTCGGCTCGCTCAACATCTGCCGCGCCTGACCGTGAAAGAGAGCGACAGCATCCTTCCCGACGACATCGTCGCGCTCGCTGCACGGGTGATTTCCGAGAACGCCCGCGCCGGCCGCAGGATCGTGCTCGCGGAGAGCTGCACCGGTGGGTTGGTGGCAGCGGCGCTGACCGAGATCGCCGGCTGCTCGGCGGTATTGGATCGCGGCTTCGTCACCTATTCGAACGAAGCAAAGCGCGAGTCGCTCGGGGTGGCCGAGGACATTCTAGACACCTTCGGCGCGGTTTCGGTCGCGACCGCGTGGGCGATGGCCAAGGGCGCGTTGCGCCACAGCGGCGCCGATGTGGCGGTCTCGGTGACCGGCATTTCCGGTCCGGCGGGTGGCACCACGATGAAACCGGTCGGCACCGTGATCTTCGCGCGTTGCCTGCGCGACCATGAGGACGCGCATACCGAAGAGCGCTTGTTCGATGCGCCGAGCCGGGCGTCGGTGCGCTGTCAGGCGACGCTGGCCGCGCTCGAACTGCTGCTGCCGTAGAGTTCACCCGCCCGCTCCTCGAAGGCGGCAACCATCTTGCGGAAGGCGCGATCGAGATACTGGCCTGCGAGCCGCTCGAACAGGTGGTTGCGGAAGGCGAAGCTGACGGAGAACTCGATTTCGCATTCGTGCTCATTGACGGGGTGGAAGCGCCAGACGTTGTCGAGATCGCGCATCGGTCCGTCGATGTAGTGGACGCGAATTTCCTCTGGCCTGCGCTTGTCGACGCGTGAAGTGAATTTTTCGCGGATCGCGCTGAAACCCACCAGCATGTCGGCGATCATCTCGGTTTCGCTGTCGGAGCGAACGCGCGTGGCCTCGACCCAGGGCAGGAATTCGGGATAGCGCGCGACGTCGGCAACAAGATCGAACATCTGCCCGGCGCTGTAAGGCAGGTGCCGGAACTCGTGGATGCCGCGCATCAGCGAGGCCAACCTTCCACCGGCGCAGTCATTTGGGTCTGAAGTCGCGCGTGGCCTTCGACAAGCTCGCAATGAGCGGCTGATGGAATATAAGTCGCGCGAGTCGAAGCTCCAGACCCCCAAGCCCACGCATGCTGAGCGTGCCGATGCGCGTGCGCCAATGCCTGCACTCTCACGCCTTAGCCAGCTTTGCCTCACGCGCGGCGCGCATGGCGCGGAAGTCGTCGCCGGCATGATAGCTCGATCGCGTCAGCGGCGAGGATGCGACCTGGAGGAAGCCCTTGGCCCGCGCGATCGCGCCGTAGGAGCCGAAGGCCTGCGGCGTCACGAATTCGGCGACGCAGACGTGCTTCGGCGTCGGCTGCAGGTACTGGCCCATGGTCAGGAAATCGATGTCGGCGCAACGCATGTCGTCCATCACCTGATGCACCTCGAGCCGCTCCTCGCCGAGCCCGAGCATGATCCCGGACTTGGTGAAGATCGATGGATCGTGGCGTTTGACCTGCTCGAGCAGCCGCAGCGATGCATAGTAGCGCGCGCCCGGCCGGATTGTCGGGTAGAGCCGGGGCACCGTCTCCAGATTGTGGTTGTAGACATCGGGCCGCGCGGCGACGATCGCCTCCACCGCCGCGTGCATCTTGCCGCGAAAATCGGGGGTGAGAATCTCGATCGTAGTCGCCGGGGCGGCCCGCCGCAGCGCGGCGATGACCTTGACGAATTGGCCAGCGCCACCGTCTGGCAGATCGTCGCGATCGACCGAGGTGATGACGATATGCTCCAGGCCGAGCTGCGCCGCCGCCTCGGCGACGTGCTCGGGCTCGGCGGCGTCGACGGCGCGCGGCATGCCGGTATTGACGTTGCAGAAGGCGCAGGCGCGGGTGCACGTATCGCCCAGGATCATCACCGTCGCGTGCTTCTTGGTCCAGCACTCGCCGATGTTCGGGCAGGCGGCTTCCTCACACACGGTGTTGAGGTTGAGCCGGCGCATAAGATCGCGGGTCTCGCCATAGGCGCGCGAGGTCGGCGCCTTGACCCGGATCCAGTCGGGCTTGCGCATCCGCTCTGGCGACGGCTGTGGCTGGGGCGCGGTCGAAAGGTCGTTCATCCCGCCGAGATAGGCGGAAGTCTCCGGCCTTGCCAGCGCCAATCGGCGGCGGCATGACGCCCGGCATGAGCGCACCGCATTCTCCCGAACTCGCCACCTTGGTCAGCGGCTACCGCAGGTTCCGTGAGACCGGATGGACGCCGCACCGTGCCCGCTGGAGCGAACTCGGCGAAGGCCAGCAGCCCCGGGTGATGGTCATCGCCTGCTCGGATAGCCGGGTCGATCCCGCGCAGATCTTCGACGTCAGTCCGGGCGAAATCTTCGTCGTCCGCAACGTCGCCGCGCTGGTGCCGCCGTTCGAGACCAATCCGGGCCATCATGGCGTCTCCGCCGCGCTCGAATTTGCTACCCAGGTGATCAAGGTCAGGGAGATCATCGTCATGGGCCACGGCTTGTGCGGCGGCTGCAGGGCGGCGCTGACCCAGGAGCTGGAGGGCGCGCCGCCCGGCGAAGGCGGCTTCATCGCCGATTGGATCGGCCTGCTCGACGAGGCGCGCAACCCGATCGCCGCGCGGCTCGGCACCACCGGGCGTGAGGCGGAGCGGGCGATGGAGCACGCCGGGGTCAAGGTCAGCCTCGCCAATTTGCGCACCTTCCCCTGCATCCGCCGGCAGGAGCGCGACGGCGCGCTCAAGCTGCGCGGCGCGTACTTCCGGATTTCGGACGGCATCCTGCATCTGCTCGACGAGGTGACGGGAGAATTTAGCCCGGTTGCGTAAGATCAGAGTTTCAGCGCTTCGATCCCGCTGACCCGGTCCACCGCTGGCCCGAACAGCGTCTCCAGCTTGCCGATCGGGTCCGCGCCCACGGCCGAGGCCATGACCGTCCCCACTCCGACCGCCGCGTAGCCTTCAGCCGCACGCACCACGTCGTCCGGGGTCCAGTCGTCGTGAACGGAGAGCAGCGCGGTGATCTCGATCTCGCCGATGTCGCGCCCGATCGCATCGCAGTGCCGCCGCAGCACCTCGATCTTGTGCGCCGCCGCTTCCGGCTCGCCGAAGAAATTGCAGGCGTCCGCGTATCGGGCGACCAGCCGCAGCGTCTTCTTCTCGCCGCCGCCGCCGATCATGATGCGCGGACGCGGCGAGGCGATCGGCTGCGGCGAACACAGCGTCTCGGCGAGCTGGTAGTGTTTGCCCTCGAAAGGACCGTTATTGTCTCCCCACATCTGCAGGCAGATGCGCAATGTTTCCTCGAGCATCTCGAACCGCTCGGCGATCGGCGGGTAGGGAACGCCCAGGCCCTTGTGCTCGCGCTCGTACCACGCCGCGCCGAGCCCTAGTTCGCTGCGGCCTCCCGACAGCACGTCCAGCGTCGTCATGGTCTTGGCGAGCACGCCCGGGTGGCGATATGTGACCCCGCCGACCAGCAGCCGCAAGCGCAGCCGCTCGGTGATTCCGGCGACAAAGCCGAGCGCGGTATAGCCCTCGAGCATCGGATCCTCGGCCGGGGCCATCATGTCCATCTGAAAGAAGTGATCCATGAACGAGAGCGTGTTGATGCCGACCGCCTCGGCGGTCCGCGCCAGACGCGCGACGCCCGGGCCGATGCCCGCCGCGCCGCCGGCCCAGTCGAACCGCGTGATGTGAAGATCGAGCTTCATGATCGTCCTGTCCCGTTGATCGGCGCCGTCAGTAGCGCTCCTGCCCGAACGATCATCTGCGCCGAGGGATGCAACCGCTCGCCTTAAGTTCCGTCGCGCGCCCGCTCGATCATCGCCAGAGCGTGGCGCCATTGGTCCATGCCGCTGTCGATGACCATGTCGCCACGACGGTCGCCGATTCGCGCCCATTGCTCGGCGATGGCTTCGGGCGTGCGCAGTTCCGGCGGCAGATAGAGCCCGTCGGTCATCGTCATCGCCACGCCCTGATAGACCCCGCCCCCCGCCGCGACCGCCGCGTTCGCCGGCGCATCGTCAGAGACCAGGAACAGCGCCGCCGGCACGACATCCTCGGGCTGGAACATCCGGAACGATTCATCGGGAAAGATGTCCTCGGTCATCCGCGTTCCCGCCGTCGGGGCGATTGAATTGACCCGAATGTCGTATTTCGCGCCCTCAAGCTGCAGCGTCCTTGCCAGCCCGATCAGCCCGGCCTTGGCCGCGGCATAGTTCGCCTGGCCGAAATTGCCGCCGAGCCCCGAGGACGACGTCACCATCAGGATGCGACCATAGTTCTGCTCGCGCATCCCATCCCAAACGGCCTTGCTGGCAAAGGCCGCGCCGAACAGATGGACGCGCACGACCGCCTCGAAATCCGCCGGGTCCATCTTGGCGAAGGTCTTGTCGCGCAGGATACCGGCGTTGTTGATGAGGACATGGACGCCGCCCCAGGCCGCCTTCGCCCGGGCGACCATCGCCACCATATCGTCATAGACGGCGACATTGCCGCCATCGGCCATCGCCTCGCCGCCGGCTGCTGAGATCTCCTCGACCACCGCGCGCGCCGCGTCCGAATGCCCGGTGCCGTCGCGCGCCGAGCCAAGGTCGTTGACCACCACCCTGGCCCCGCGCGCCGCGAGCGCCAGCGCATAGGCGCGGCCGAGGCCGTTGCCGGCGCCGGTGACGATCGCGACCTTGCCCTGAAAGGTGATGGCCATACCGCTTACCCCTCACCTTCGCTTGCCCGCCACGCCCGGCCGCGCCATAGCCCGGGCGCTCCCGCAACGAAAGGCCCGGGCCGATGAAGGTGCAGATTCACGTCAGCCTGAAGCCGGGCGTGCTCGATCCGCAGGGGCGCGCGATCCAGCACGCGCTGGAGGGCCTGGGCTTTGCCGGCGTGCGCGAAGTCCGCGCCGGGCGGCTGATCGAGCTCGATGTCGAGGAGGGCGTCACCGACACCGATCTCGACGCGATGTGCCGCCAGCTCCTCGCCAACATGGTGATCGAGAATTACTGGATCGAACGAGTCCCGGCATGAGTTTTCGCGCGGCCGTCATCACCTTCCCCGGCTCCAACTGCGACCGCGACATGGCGGTAGCGTTGGAGACAGTCTCGGGCGCGGCGCCGCTGCGCGTGTGGCACGGCGACGCCGACCTACCCGATCGGCTCGACCTGATCGCCCTGCCTGGCGGCTTCTCCTACGGCGATTACCTTCGCTCCGGCGCGATGGCAGCGAGGAGCCCGATCATGCGCGCGGTAGTCGCGGCGGCCGGGCGCGGCGTGCCGGTGCTCGGCGTGTGCAACGGCTTCCAGGTGCTGACCGAGGCGGGGCTGCTGCCCGGCGCGCTGATGCGCAACGCCGGCATCCGCTTCGTCTGCCGCGAGGTGGCGCTGACCGTCGAGAACGCTGAGACGCGCTTCACAGCCGGCTACGCGCCCGGCCAAAGCATCCACCTCCCCGTCGCCCACCACGACGGCAACTACTTCGCCGACGAAGCCACGCTCGACCGCCTGGAAGGCGAAGGCCGCGTCGCTTTCCGCTACGCCGAGGACATCAACGGCTCGTCCCGCGCCATCGCCGGTGTGCTGAACAAAGCGGGCACCGTGCTGGGCATGATGCCCCACCCGGAACGCGCGATCGAGGCGGCGCACGGGGGCAGCGACGGGCGGGCGCTGTTCGCGGGCGCGGTGCGGGGGTTGGTGGGTGCTTGATAAATCATCCCCGTTGACGTTCGCTGCCCAGCGTAACGTCACCAAACCCCGTCTTCTCGGTTATTATCAGGCCGCCAGCTTCTGGCTGAACGCATCCGCCGCCTTTTGCAGATCGAGCCTGTCGGCGTTCATCACCTTGTCCCACGCCGCCACGAAGTCCCTGACGAACTTCTCGCCGGCATCCGAGGAGGCATAGACTTCCGCCTGGGCGCGCAGTTCGGACTGAGAGCCGAAAATCAGATCGACGCGGCTGGCCGTCCAGCGCGGCTGGCGGGTTTTGCGGTCAATCCCTTGGTAGCGGTTGCTGCTCTCCGTCGCGCTCCACTCGGTGCGCATATCGAGTAGATTGACGAAGAAGTCATTGGTCAGCTGGCCAACCCGATCAGTGAACACGCCTTCGCCGCCGCCATCGGCGTTGGCGCCGAGCACCCGCATTCCGCCCACCAGCACCGTCATCTCCGGCACCGACAGCCGCATCAACTGGGCCTTGTCGACCAGCGCTTCCTCGGGAGCCATGAAGCAGCCGTCCCAATAGTAGTTGCGAAAGCCGTCCGCGGCGGGCCGCAGCGCTTCGAACGACAACGCATCGGTCCATTCCTCGCTGGCGTCCATCCTCCCCGGGGTGAACGGCACGACCACCTCCACGCCCGCGTCCTTCGCCGCTTTCTCGACGCCCGCGCAGCCGGCGAGCACGATCAGGTCGGCCATCGACACCGCCTTGCCGCCCGCCGCGCCGGCGTTGAAGCCCGCACCGATCGCCTCGAGCGTGGTGAGCACTTGTGCCAGCTCGGCTGGCCGGTTGACCTCCCAGTCCTTCTGAGGTGCGAACCGGATGCGGGCTCCGTTGGCGCCGCCGCGCTTGTCCGAGCCACGGAAGGTCGAGGCCGAGGCCCATGCGGCCGAGACGAGCTGCACGACGGTGAGGCCGCTCCCCAGCACCTTATGCTTCAGCGAGGCGATGTCGGCGTCATCAATCAGTGGATGGTTGCACTCCGGAATCGGGTCCTGCCAGATCAGCGTCTCGGCGGGGACCAGCTTGCCGAGGTAGCGACCGACCGGGCCCATGTCGCGGTGCGTGAGCTTGAACCAGGCGCGGGCGAAAGCGTCAGCGAACTGGTCAGGGTTCTCCCGAAAACGCCGCGAGATCGCCTCGTACGCGGGATCGAAGCGCAGGGCGAGATCGGAGGTCAGCATCGTCGGCCGGCGCTTCTTCACTGGATCGAAGGGATCGGGCACGTCCTCGGGCGCGTCCTTGGCCGCCCACTGCTTGGCGCCCGCCGGGCTTTCAATAAGCTCCCATTCGAAGCCGAACAGGTTCTCGAAGTAATGGTTCGACCAGCGCGTCGGCGTCTGGCTCCAGATCACTTCCAGCCCCGAGGTGATCGCGTGCGCGCCAACGCCGGTTTCGAACTTGCTGCGCCAGCCCAGGCCCTGGTCCTCGATCATCCCGCCTTCCGGCTCCGCGCCGATGAACGAGGGATCGCCGGCACCGTGGGTCTTGCCGAAGGTATGGCCGCCGGCGATCAGAGCCACGGTCTCCTCGTCGTCCATCGCCATGCGGGCGAAGGTCTCGCGGATGTCGCGCGCCGATGCCACCGGGTCGGGCTCGCCGGCCGGGCCTTCCGGGTTCACGTAGATGAGGCCCATCTGCACGGCCCCGACGCCAGGGTGAAGCTGGCGCTCGCCCGAATAGCGTTCGTCGCCCAGCCAGCTGCCCTCGGGGCCCCAGAACAACTCCTCTGGCTCCCAGGTGTCGGCGCGACCGCCAGCAAATCCGAAGGTCTTGAAGCCCATCGACTCGAGCGCGACGTTGCCGACCAGCACGAACAGATCAGCCCAACTGAGCGCGCTTCCGTACTTCTGCTTGATCGGCCAGAGCAGCCGGCGCGCCTTGTCGAGGCTGGCGTTATCCGGCCAGCTGTTGAGCGGGGCGAAGCGCTGCTGCCCGCCACCGGCGCCGCCACGCCCGTCGGTGATGCGATAGGTGCCGGCGCTGTGCCAGGCGAGACGGATGAACAACCCGCCATAATGGCCGAAATCCGCCGGCCACCAATCCTGCGAATCGGTCATCAGTGCCGTAAGATCCGCGATGACCGCATCGAGATCGAGCGTGGCAAACGCAGCCGCATAGTCGAAATCCTCGCCCAGCGGATTGGATCGCGGCGCGTGCTGGTTGAGGCCGGCCAGGCTCAGCCCTTCGGGCCACCAGTCGCGGTTGGCGCGCCGGCCACCGCTCTTGCCGCTACCATGTCCGAATGGGCACCCGCCCGAAACGGTTTCTCCGACCTTCGCATCCATCGCTCTGCTCCATCTTTTGTGCCGGTTTGGCGACGCTGGGATCGCTACGCGGGACCGGGCTGATAGCAGAGCGATACCGACGGATGCGGCGCCAGGTAAATTGATTATCCAAGTTACAGATATCGGCCTTCCGGCCTTACTCCACCGTAACACTCTTCGCCAAATTCCTTGGCTGGTCCACGTCGGTGCCCTTCACGCAGGCGACGTGATACGCCAGCAGTTGCACCGGCACCGCGTAGACCAGCGGGGCGATCAGCGGGTGGACCTTGGGCATCTCGATCGTCGCCAGGCAGCCTTCGCCGGCTTCCGCCAAGCCGTCGCGATCCGAGATCAGCACGATCTTGCCGCCGCGGGCGCGGACTTCCTGCATGTTGCTGACGGTCTTTTCGAACAGCGGGCCGGACGGGGCGATGACGATCACCGGCACCGCCTCGTCGATCAGCGCAATCGGGCCGTGCTTCATCTCACCGCTCGCATAACCTTCGGCGTGGATGTAGCTGATTTCCTTGAGTTTTAGCGCCCCCTCCAACGCTAGTGGATAATCGGGACCGCGCCCGAGGTAGAGTACGTCGCGCGCCGGGGCGATCAGATGCGCCATCGCCGCGATCTCGTCGTCGTGGTCGAGCGCGGCGTTCAGTCTCGCAGGCGTTTCCAGCAGGTGGGCGACGACCTCGGCCTCCTCGGCGCGGTCCATCCGGCCGCGCTTCACCGCCAGATGCGCGGCGAGCGCCGCCAGCACCGCAAGCTGGCAGGTGAACGCCTTGGTGCTGGCGACGCCGATCTCCGGCCCGGCGTGGGTCGGCAGCAGGATATCCGCCTCGCGCGCCATCGAGCTGGTCGGCACGTTGACCACCACGGCGATCGTCTGCCCTAGCGCCTTGCAGTGGCGCAGCGCCGCCAGCGTGTCCGCCGTCTCGCCCGATTGCGAGATGAACAGCGCCAGCCCGCCCGGCTCGAGCACCGGGTCGCGATTGCGGAACTCGGAGGCGACATTGATGTCGACCGGTAGCCGGGCGAAGCGCTCGAACCAGTATTTCGCCACCAACCCCGCGTAAAAACTGGTGCCGCAGGCGACGATGGTGATGCGGTTCACCCCCGCGAGGTCGTAATCGATCTGCGGCAGCGCCACCGTCTGATCGACCTGGCGGATGTAGCTGCGCAGCGTCTGGGCGACCACGGTCGGCTGCTCGAAGATCTCCTTCTGCATGAAATGGCGGTAATTGCCCTTCTCGATCGCTACCGCCGAGGCGCCGGAAGTGGTGATCTCGCGCTCCACAGGCGCGTTGTCCTTGTCGTAGACCCGCGCGCCGTCGCGGGTGATGACGACCCAGTCGCCCTCATCGAGATAGCTGATCCGCTGGGTCAGCGGCGCCAGCGCCAGCGCGTCGGAGCCGAGGTAGGTTTCCCCTTCCCCATACCCGACCACCAGCGGCGAGCCGAGCCGCGCGCCGATCAGTAGTTCCGGATGGCGGCGAAATGCGATGGCAACGGCGAAGGCGCCCCGCAGTTGCGGCAGCGTCGCCTTGACCGCCTCTTCCGGCGAGGCGCCAGCCTCGATCGCTTCGGAAACGAGGTGGGCGATCACCTCGCTGTCAGTCTCGCTCTCGAACACCCGGCCGCGCGCAGTCAGCTCCTCGCGCAATATCCGGAAATTCTCGATGATGCCGTTGTGGACCAGCGCGATCTCGCTCGTCGCGTGGGGATGAGCGTTGGCGGCGGTGGGCGCGCCGTGGGTTGCCCAGCGGGTGTGAGCGATGCCGATCGTGCCGGGCGCCGGATCGCGCGCCAACTCGCGCACCAGGTTGAACAGCTTGCCCTCGGCGCGGCGGCGGATAAGCTTGCCGTTGTCGACCGAGCAAATGCCGGCGCTGTCATAGCCGCGATATTCCATCCGCCGAAGCCCATCGACGAGCCGCTCCGCCACGGGGGTGCTGCCGACGATGCCGATGATGCCGCACATGAGAAGAGCGCTTTCGCTAGAGGATATAGGGTACACGGATGCCCGGCATGTTCGCCGGGAAGTCCCTGGTATTGCGGGTAACGAGGATTCGGCCTCGCAACAGGGCGGTGGCCAGGATCACCGCGTCCGGCGATTTGAGCCGGGTTCGTTCACGTCGCAGGGCGGCCGCGCGCGAGGCGATCTCGCCATCGATCTCGTCGGTACCGAAGCCGGAGAGCAAGATCGCGGCGTCCCTCAAACCTTGCGCCGTCCCCTTGGACATCACCTCGATCCAAACCATGCGGCTGATCCAGATGCCGCCGCCAAGCTCCACGGCGCGGCGAATCTCCGCTCGTGCCGGGGCGAACCCCGCCAAGGCGTCGATCACGATATTGGCGTCGAAGGTGGACCCGCTCACTGGCAACCAGAATCACGGACGGGCGGATATTTCCCTGCGATCATGTCGAGATAGATTTGCCGCTGCCGATCATCCTCTTCATCGAACAGGTCGGGGAATTCAGCGCGAACATGCTCGTAATCATCATCCCAGGGCCGCGTCCATGAGGCGCGTTCCCGCCGCTGCCACTCCACCGAATCGCCGATGTCGGTGCGATCCTTCCAGGCGCCGAAACCCACGTCGAGCCAGGCCATATCGCCGGACGGTCGCGCCTCTGCCCGGTAGATTGCGACGGCCTCGCGCAACACCGAGGCGCGCGACTTGCCCTGTTCGGCGGCGCGCTCGTCGAGCCAGCGAATGTCATCATCGGGAATATCGGCGAGGATGCGCGTCATGAGCGGACGATATCATCATGTGATATCATGGGTCAAGCCGCTCACAACAAGCTCCCCCGCTTGTCCGCATCGCCGAGCGCGGCGGCGGCTTTCACTCCGTAGGTGCGGGCCATCGGCAGGTCGAGGCGGCGGTTGTGCGGGGCGAACAGTTCGGCGACGGTGATGACGTGCAGCCGGTCGTCCTCGCGGTCGAGCAGCGGGTGGCGGTATTTGCCGGCGGCGGCGATCTCGTTGCGCATTGATGGCTTCCCCCTCCGCTGGGATGGCCGCAACGCGGACGCGCGGTCAAGTGGGGAGAGCTTCGCAACCGTCTCTCAACTCCCCTTCATCTGTTTGATCATCGTCGCCCCCGCGAAGGCGGGGGCCCAGATAACGGTGCGGAATGACGGAGCGCCGCGTCGATGAGGAAGGGTTATCTGGGCCCCTGCCTCCGCAGGGGCGACGGGTGGTGTAGAGTTCGGGCTACCCCTTCTCCGCCTTCTTCTTTTTCATTGCGTCGTGGAAGGCGTCGGCCCAGCCCGGTTTGACCAGCTGCTCGGCCCGAACCAGGCGCAATTCGCCGTCGGCGACATCGCGCGAGACGGCGCTGCCGGCGGCAACGATCGCGTCGGCACCGATCCGCACCGGCGCGATCAGCGCGCTGTTCGAGCCGATGAAGGCGCGGGCGCCGATCACCGTGCGGTGCTTGAAATAGCCGTCGTAATTGCAGGTGATGGTGCCCGCGCCGATGTTGGCGGCGGCGCCGACCTCGCTGTCGCCGAGATAGGTGAGGTGGTTGGCCTTGGCGCCGGCGCCGAGGTGCGTATTTTTTATCTCGACGAAATTGCCGACCCGAGTATCGGCCTCGAGTACGGTGCCAGGGCGTAGCCGGGCATAGGGGCCGACCGAAGCGCCAGAGGCAATGGTCGCGCCCTCGATATGGCAGAACGGGTAGATCGTTACTTCGTCGGCGATGGTGACGCCGGGGCCGAAGACGGTGTTCTGGCCGATGGTGACGTCGCGGCCCACCTCGGTGTCCCAGGCGAACCACACCGTTTCCGGGGCGGTGAGCGTCGCGCCCTCGTCCATCGCCCGGCGGCGGCGACGGGCCTGCCAGCGGCCTTCCGCCTCGGCGAGTTCGCCGCGGCTGTTGATGCCGGCGACCTCATCGGGATCGGCAGTGGTGACCACCGCGCAGCGCCTGCCATTCGCCGTGGCGATGTTGACGATGTCGGTGAGGTAGTATTCGCCCTGCGCATTGTCGTTGCCGAGCCGGTCGAGCAGCGCGAACAGCGCCTCGGTGCGCACCGCCATCAGCCCGGAGTTGCACAGCCGGCACGCGCGCTCCTCCTCACTCGCGTCGGCATGCTCGACCATTTTGACGATCCGCCCGTCCTCGGCGATGATTCGGCCGTAGCGCAGCGTTTGGGTCGGGTCGAAGCCGAGCACCACCACCTCCGGCGCGTCATCGGCGTGGAGCCGGTCGAGCATCGCCAGCATCGTCGCGGCGGTGACGAAGGGCACATCCGCGTAGAGCACCAGCACGTCGCCGGAGAAGCCGGCCAGCGCGTCGCGCGCCTGGAGCACGGCGTGGCCGGTGCCGAGCTGCGGCTCCTGCACCGCGACCGTGGCGCGGGAGGCCACCGCCGCCTGCAGCTGCTCGCGGCCGTGGCCCGCGACGATCACCGTACGCTCCGGCGCCAACTCGGCGGCGTTGGCCAGCAAATGATCGAGCATCGGCCTTCCGGCAATCGGGTGGAGCACCTTGTGTAGCGCGCTCTTCATCCGCGTGCCCTTGCCGGCGGCGAGGATGACGATTGCGAGGGGAACGGCGGGCTCGATCATAATGGCGCCCTTGCCAGCAAATTATTGCCGTTTCCACATCATCGGGCCATCGCGGCGGGGATGAAAAGCTTTCCTTTCGACATCGTCGGCTTCGATCTCGACGGAACCCTGCTCGATACCCATCTCGACCTCGCCGCAGCGGTCAATCATGCGCTTGGCCTGGCTGGGCGCGCGGCCGTTCCGGCGGACTCGGTACGGGCGCTGATCGGCGGCGGCTCGGCGAAGATGCTGGAGCGGGCGCTGGCGCTGACCGGCGGGATGGTGCCCGAGTTCGCCGAGCTGCAACAAGCGCTGATCGGCTTCTATCAGGAGCACATCGCCGTCCACACCCGGCTGTTTCCGGGCGGTGAGGCGATGCTCGACGGGCTGGCGGCGCGAGGGGTGAAGCTCGCGGTGGTGACCAACAAGCTGGAGCACCTGGCTGTGCGGGTTATCGCGGAGCTTGGGCTGGCGGAGCGGTTCTTTGCGGTGATCGGCGGCGACACGCTTGGGCCCGGACGCGGCAAGCCGGCACCGGATCTGCTGCTCGAGATGGTCCGGCGGAGTGGTGCGCTGGAGAATGGCGGCCGCTCCGCCTATGTCGGCGACACCAGCTTCGATACGCTGGCAGCGCGGGCGGCGGGAATGCCCTGCGTGGTGGCAAGCTTCGGCTTCAACGACCTGCCGCCCGATGAACTCGGCGCCGATGCGGTAATCGATCATTTCGATGCACTCATCGACACCTTGAGCGCGCTTTAGCGCGACGTCGGCAGACCGCTTGCGTCACCGGAACCGGCATGCGACGGCTTCGCCAAATCGCGGTTGGAGAGAGAACATGCCGACACCCGGAGCAAAGCTGCGCGCGCTGATCGACAAGGGCGAGCATTTCGTCTGCGGCGACACCTAC
This sequence comes from Novosphingobium sp., assembly GCA_039917735.1. Taxonomy (GTDB): domain Bacteria; phylum Pseudomonadota; class Alphaproteobacteria; order Sphingomonadales; family Sphingomonadaceae; genus Novosphingobium. The sequence continues at coordinate 25,602 of JBDSIY010000009.1, forward strand.
TCGGCGCTGACCGGGCGCATCGTCCAATCCGTTGGCTTTCCCGCCGCCTACCTCGGCGGCCACGCCTGCAGCGCGTTCCACTACGCGGTTCCCGACAACGGCGTGTTCAGCCAGGTCGAGCAGATCGAACAGGCCAGCCGCATCGCCAACGTCCTGTCGATCCCGCTGATCGCCGACGGCGACACGCTGGGCGAGACGGTTGCCGACGCCTATCATTTCACTCGCCGCTACATCCAGCAGGGCATCGCCGGCTTCCACGTCGAGGACGAGCGCAATCCCAAGCATTCGAAGCTGGTCAACGGGCTCTGGTCGATCGAGGACCAGCAGGCACGGATCGATGCGGCGGCGCGGGCGCGGCGTGACAGCGGCCAGGATTTTATCATCATCGCCCGGTGCGACGAGCTTTACCCGAGCGAGGCCGGCGGCGGCGGCACCGGCAGCATGGAGGAGGCGATCCGGCGTGGCCACGCCTATGCCGAAGCCGGCGCCGACGTGCTGTTCTACCCTCCCCGCCCCGATCCGGTTCCGGAGCTGGTCAAGGCCTTCGGCTCGAAAGTTCCGATCGCGACGATGGGTTTCAGCGTGCCCGGCGCGCGCTTCAATATGTTGACCGGCGGCTGGGTGACGGCCGCCGCCAATCACCTGAAAATGGCGCGCGAGTGGATGGAGACCGGCAGCATGCCGAGCGCCAACTTCAACTTCCCCGAGAAATACGAATTGATCGAACACCCGCTCTACGATGGGCTGATCGAGGAATGGGCGAACAAGACCGGCCGCCCATCGCGACCGAACCACGCGCCGTAGGCCGCTCCGCCTTTGGCGAAGCGTTTAGGCGAAAACGTCGATGTCGGTCGGGTTCTTCGGGTCGGGTCCGAACCGGTTTCGCCCATCGGTGCCATCAAGGCACATCAGCACCAGCAGCGCGAACCAGCCGAGAAACGGGATTAGCGCGAGCAGCAGGAGCCAGCCCGAGCGGTCCTGATCGTGCAGCCGCCGCACCGCGACCGCCAGGCCGGGGATGAAGCTGACGAGACCGAAGATGTTCTGGATCAGCCCGCCACCGGTCGACAGCGCGCTGCTGACGCCGACGTACCACCCCTCGCGCACATACTCCGGCGATCCGAACAGCGCCCCGATCACCAGGGAAACGAGCAGCTGCAACAGCACGAACATCCAATACTCCATCCTCTGCGATCGCCCGGAGAATTCGAAATATCGGCGATAGGGCAGCACCATCCAATGCATTGCGGGTCACCTTTTGTTATCGGCACGCCGCATAGCATCACGAAGGACGACGGGGCGCAAACGGAAACGCGCCGGCATCCGTACCTGCCTACCAGCTGTAGCGCGCCGACACGCCGTAGCTGCGTGGCTGGCTGGGATAGCCCGAAATCGAGCCGGCCTGCGCCGGGGAATCGAAGATCTGCAGGATGGTCCGGTCGTTCAACAGGTTGCGCATCCAGACGGCGAACTCGGATCCGTTGGCAAGCGCGAGCGTCACCGAGGCGTTGACCTCGTTGACATCCTGCCGGAACTCGCGCGCCGCCGCGAAAGCCGCCGAAGCATCGATCAGCCTGCCGGTCAGCGAGTCCCTCACCACCAGGCCGGGCAGCCCCTCGATCAGCCGGAATGGGGCCTCGTAATGGTAATCGCCCCGCAGGATCACGCGCGCCCCGCGCTCGAGCGCGGCGTCGTATCGGGCGCTGAAAGTCGCCGACAGTGGCGAGACGCCCGCCGGCCGGGTACCGCTGAGATCGCCGAAAGCAGACTGGGCGAATTCGTCATAGCGGGCGTCGAGCCAGGTCACGGCGAGCCCCAAAGTCAGCGCCTTAAGCGGGCGCGCCGTGCCTTCGAACTCGATGCCGAGGGCGGATTGCTTTCCGGCGTTGGCCAGGAGAAAGCCGGTGCCAGTGAAGATGTTGGACTGAAAGTCCCTGATCGACTGGCGGAACAGCGTGAGATTTGCCGATGCGACACCCCAGTTGCCCTTGGCCCCGCCCTCGAAGAGCACGGCCTCTTCCGGCCGCGCGAAGCGGCCGCCGGTGCTCAGATTGACCAGGCCAAGACCGCGCGCCTTGATCGCTGGCAGGTCGGCAGCCGTGGGCCGGCTGTCACGCGAAAGGTTGACCGACGCTGCCTTGAAGCCGGTCGCGTAGCGCAGGTAAAGCGTGACCCGTTCGCCGACGTCATACGATAGGGCGGCGGTGTAGGACAGATCCCCGCCGCCCACCCGTCCTGGCTCGACCGCATTGGGCACGTTGAGGAAGGGCGGCAGGAACTGCACCGCACGAAGCGCGAGGAGCGGTTGGGTTTGCGCGGAAACGCCGCCGACAATCTGCTGATAGGTTGCCGGCTGCGCTGACGCGAAGGAGGCGATCTGCGCGGCGTCGGCCATGCCGCCGGCTACGCCCAGGATGCTCCCGACCTGCTGGGCGACGCCGGCCGAGGTCGACGCGGCCACCATTGCCGGCACGTCAATCGCTGAGAACACCGAATTGGAACTCACGTTGGTGGCAAAGCGCTTGGCGTCGTGGGTGAAACTAAGGCCACCGGTCAGCGTCAGGCGATCGGCGAGCTTGATCTCCATCTGGCCAAACACCGACCAGCTCTCGTCCTTTAGCCGATAGGCCTCGTCCAGCCCCGCGCCGGTGGTGAAGAACCGGCCGGCGTAAAGCGCGGGGTTGCCGACGAGCGAGCCGAACAGCTGCTCCAGCCCCGTGACCGATAGCGCGCCGCCGGTCTGCGCCTGGATGAGCGTATCGGCATAAGAGCGGAACTGGGTGCCGAGCTGCAGCTGGTTCGCCTGGTCGATCGTCTCGCTGAGGTAATAGGCGCCGACCAGCGCGTTGACCCGATCGGGCAGGCTCGCCGAAAGCCGCACCTCCTGGGTGAAGGTGCGGATCGAAAGGTCCTGGAAATTGCGGCCGAGCAGATCGGCGCTGGTGAAGTCCGAATCCTGATTGGTGATCGCATCGGTGCGGCGCCAGGCTGTGATCGAAACCAGCTTGAGCGGGCCGAGCTCGTAATCGACTTGCCCCGACCCGCCCCAGTTACGAATCGCGTTGGTCGAATCGAAGTTGTTGTAAACCACGTCGGCGAAGGCCAAGTTTGCCGGATTGACCCTGCCGCCGATCGCGGTGAGCCCCGCCGTCGCCGCCGAGGAACGCAGATTGGCCGCCGTGCAGCAGCGCTCGTCGATCCTGCCGTAATCCCCGATCAGCCGGATGCTGAGCCGGTCCGTGGGCGTCGCCAGCACCTGACCGCGCAGCAGCCAACGGCTGCGGTTGTCGATGCGGTGGCCGGTAGCCAGATCGCGCACATAGCCGTCGCGCCGGTTGAGGCTGCTGGACAGGCTCACTGCGACGCTCTCGGCTACCGGCCCGGTGACGGCGCCCTTGAGCACGATCGCGTTGGCGTCGCCGTAAGATGCCTCGACATGGCCGCCGAAGCGGTGCCCGGGCGCTGGCGTGACTACCGAGATGACCCCGGCCGATGCGTTCTTGCCGAACAGCGTCGACTGTGGCCCACGCAGCACTTCGATCCGCTCGACCTCGGGCAAATCCCCGACCATCGCCACCGATCGTGAACGATAGACGCCGTCGATGAACAGCCCGACAGAGGGCTCGATCCCGAGATTGTTGGCGCCGTTACCGAAGCCGCGGATGAAGAAATTGGTCGCGCCAAGGCTCTGCAGCTGACTGACTCTCAGCGACGGCACCAGGCTCGACAGCTCGCGCAGGTCGAGCACGTGCGCGCGCTCGATCTCCTCGCCCGAAGTGACCGACACCGATGCCGGGACATGTTGCAGCACCTGCTCGCGTTTCGCAGCGGTGACGACGATCTCGTGGCGACCGTCTCCCGCGCTGGCGGGCGCGGGCAACGCGTTGCCGAATTGAGCCGTTGGCGGGGTTTGTGGCGCCCATGCCTCCGCGTCAGCGGGCTGGTGCGCCGACAGCGCCAGAGCGGCCGCGCTCAGAGACCCCCCGCGGCGGCTAAGGCGCGAGCAAGCTCCCCTGACCCGCCTCCTCATTGCGGCCCCCCACGCCGTAATTGACTCGCCACCGAACGCCGTCTCATACCTCCCGCATCGTCTAACACGCATAGAACCTGAGCGTTCTCAACACAATGAGCTCCGGTATGAACCCGCCTTGCCGCGCCCGCCCAGTTCGGGTAATGGCCCGAATATGTTGCGGCGCAGCATAACGCTCGCCAACCACCAGCACGAAGGCTAATCTCATGTCTGCGCCCCTGCGCAATATCGCGATTATCGCGCACGTCGACCATGGCAAGACCACGCTCGTCGATCAGCTGTTCCGCCAGTCCGGCACCTTCCGCGACAATCAGCGGATCGAAGAGCGGGCGATGGATTCGAACGACCTCGAGAAAGAGCGCGGGATCACCATCCTGGCCAAATGCACGTCGGTCGAGTGGAACGGGTTGGGCGAAACCACGCGCATCAACATCGTCGATACCCCCGGCCACGCCGATTTCGGCGGTGAGGTGGAGCGCATCCTGTCGATGGTCGATGGCGTGATCCTGCTGGTGGACAGCTCCGAGGGAGCGATGCCGCAGACCAAGTTCGTCACCGGCAAGGCCCTCGCGCTGGGCCTCCGGCCGATCGTCGTCGTCAACAAGATCGACCGCCCCGACGGCCGCGCCCAGGAGGTGCTCGACGAGGTGTTCGACCTGTTCGTCAGCCTCGACGCGCATGACGAGCAGCTCGACTTTCCGGTGCTCTACGCCTCGGGCCGCCACGGCTATGCGAGCGACGACCAGGATGCGCGCTCGGGCACCCTCGCCCCGCTGTTCGAGACGATCGTCAGCCACGTCCCGCCGCCCACCGCCGACGAGGACGGCCCGTTCAGCTTCCTCGTCACCCTGCTCGATCGCGATCCCTTCCTTGGGCGGGTGCTGACCGGCAAGATCACCTCGGGCACGATCCGGGTCAATTCGCCGATCCACGCGCTCGACTACGACGGCAAGATCGTCGAGACCGGCCGCGCCTCCAAGCTGATGGCGTTCCGGGGACTCGAACGCGTGCCCGTGGAAGAAGCGCGCGCCGGCGACATCGTTTCGATCGCGGGACTTACCCAGGCGACCGTCGCCAACACCATCGCCGATCCTTCGGTCACCCGGCCGCTTCACGCCCAGCCGATCGACCCGCCGACACTGGCGATGCGCTTCGCCGTCAACGACAGCCCGATGGCCGGGCGCGAGGGAACCAAGGTCACCAGCCGCATGATCCGCGACCGGCTGGAGCGCGAGGCGGAATCGAACGTCGCCATCCGCGTCACCGAAAGCGCCGACAAGGATAGCTTCGAGGTCGCCGGGCGCGGCGAACTCCAGCTAGGCGTGCTGATCGAGACGATGCGGCGCGAAGGCTTCGAGCTCGGCATCAGCCGCCCGCGCGTGCTGTTCGCCGAGGATGAGGCCGGGCACCGCACCGAGCCCTACGAGACCGTCGTCATCGACGTCGACGACGAGCACTCCGGCACCGTTGTCGAGAAGATGGCGACCCGCAAGGGCGAGATGACCGACATGCGCCCCTCGGGCGGGGGCAAGACCCGCATCACTTTCAGCGCCCCCTCGCGCGGGCTGATCGGCTATCACGGCGAGTTCCTGTCCGACACGCGCGGCACCGGCGTGATGAACCGCCTGTACGAACGCTACGGCCCGCACAAGGGCCCGATCGCCGGCCGCGGCAACGGCGTGCTGATCTCCAACGGCACCGGCGAAGCGGTCGGCTATGCGCTCAACATGCTCGAAGAGCGCGGCACGCTGTTCGTCAGCCCGCAGGAGAAGGTCTACGAGGGCATGCTGATCGGCGAGAACGCCAAGCCCGACGACCTCGAAGTCAATCCGATGAAGTCCAAGCAACTGACCAATTTCCGCTCGACCGGCAAGGACGACGCCATCCGCCTCACCCCGCCCCGGGTGATGACGCTTGAACAGGCGATCGCCTATATCGACGACGACGAGATGGTCGAAGTGACGCCCAAGTCGATCCGGCTGAGGAAGGCGATCCTCGATCCGAACGAGCGGAAGAAGGCGTCGCGGAAGCGCGAGGCGGCTTAGCCCGGCGCGGGCGCTCCGACGCGCCGCTCCCGTCGCCCCTGCGAAGGCAGGGGCCTATATAAGATTTCACAATCGCGCCGTGCCCGCCTCAACGCGCCATTATCTGGGCCGCTGCCTTCGCCGGGGCGACGGGCATAGGGGGCAGAGCACGGCTTCTTTCCCGAACTCGCAACGCTCCGGCAATTGCTTTCACCGGGCCTGGGGCCCGGGCGCCGACGAGCCGATCCTGTGGGACGAGGGCTCGGCGATGAACTGCTCGGCGACGCGGCTGCTGCATCCGGACGCGCTGGGCTCGATCGTGGCGACCAGCGACTGCGCCAGCGCCCAGGGCTCGATCAACCGCTACGACGAATCCGGCATCCCGCAGCCGGGCAACATCGGCCGGTTCCAGTACACCGGCCAGATGTGGGTTCCCGAACTCGGCATGTACTACTACAAGGCCCGCATGTACTCGCCCACCCTCGGCCGGTTCATGCAGCCCGATCCGATCGGCTATGGCGATGGGATGAACTGGTACAACTACGCGCATGGCGATCCGGTGAACAACGCCGATCCGAGTGGGACAAGTATCTGGCTGGAGAATGGCGTGGGTCACGTTTGCGGGGACCGCAGCGGTGGTGGCGAGATTGAATGCCACACGACCGGCACACCATCGCCGATACAATATGATGACATAGTGGTTATGGCCAGGCTATCCCCCACTTGCCCTCTTGGTTCAATCTGTGACAGCAATCTCATAAGCGACCTTCAAAACAGCCTGTCCAAGTTCAGCCTAGGCTCCGGTAACTTCCTTCCGCAGCTTGGCGGGGGTGTGGCCAATGCCGCGCTGCAAAATGATGAGATCGTTGTCACTGGCAAGAAGCCCAAGCCGTTTGACTGGAAAAAGCTAGGGCAATGCGCTGGTAGCAGTGCGCTCAATCACTACGGCTTGGGCGGAGCTACGGCGGCGTCCGGTGTGTTAGCGATCCCGATCTCGAAAGCAATCGTGCCGCCTTATCGGGTGATTGGCTCGAAGACGACTAACCTGCTGAGCGTTCTCGGACACTTCGCTGAGGTCAATGTTTCCCGCGTCGAATTTCTCGGGCGCGGGAGCACGAACCTGCTCCGAATTGCTGGACGTGCTAATCCGTATGTCGCAGCGGGGCTTTTGGCTATTGATGCTGCGGTGATTGGCTATGACACTTACCAGTGCTACAATAACGGAGGTGGCTGATGCCGCCGGATACGGAAGAAGTTGTCTTCTCGGTGCTCGCCAGACGAAGCGGATTGGAACGGAGCCAGATATCCGGCCATTCCCGCTTGGTTCAGGACCTGAAATTAGATGGTGACGACGCCATAGATGCGCTGCTCGAAATATCGAAGCAGTGCAATATGGAAATTGCCGCCTTCGATACGTCTCTATATTTTAGACCTGAGCCAAATCTCCTGTCCATATTCCGTTCCAAGAGCGCACCCAAGAGGCAGATGACGGTCGAGCAGCTTGTTTCTGCGGCCCGGCAGGGTCGCCTTACGTCTGAATAGCTACATGGCAACACTGCGAGATGGCGCGAGTTCCGGGGATGGCGCGAGTTCCGGGGACACCGAGTTCCGAGAAGTTCCGGGGACACGATACTTAATTGACGGCTCTCGCGCGTTGGCGTAGCCTCCGGCGCATGGCTCGTCTTGCCCGCGTCGTGATCCCGCAGGTGGCGCACCATGTCACCCAGCGTGGCAATCGCCGGCTGCCGGTGTTCTTCGGAGATGACGACCGCCTGCGCTACCTCTCGTTGCTTGGCGATGGCTGCCTCCAGGCGAAGGTGCGCTGCCTCGCCTGGTGCCTGATGGACAACCACGTCCATCTTATCCTCGTTCCCGAAACCGCCGACGGGTTGCGAGCCGCGCTGGGGGAGGCGCACCGGCGCTACACCCGCCACGTCAACTTCCGCGAAGGCTGGCGCGGCTATCTGTTTCAGGGCCGTTTCGCCTCCTATCCGATGGACGACGCGCATCTCATGGCGGCGGTCCGCTATGTGGAAAACAATCCGGTGGCGGCGAAGATGGTCGCGCGGGCGGAGCAGTGGCGCTGGTCGAGCGCACGCAGCCACCTCGCCGGCAGGCGGGCCCCCGACGATCCGCTCACCGATGTGGCGGCGCTTGCCGAGCAGGTGCCGAACTGGCGGGCGATGCTGCGTCACGGGCTCGAGGCCGGCGGCATCGGGCGGAACGGCGAGGAAATCGTGAACGCGATCGAGGCGCGGCTGCGCACAGGGCGGCCGCTTGCCAGCGAGGCGTGGGTGGCGCGCCAGGAATTCGCGCTCGCCCGGCGCCTAGCGCCACGACCGCCCGGGCCCAAGCCGCGCAACAGCGGTGTAGCGGAAAGATCGGTATAGTGTCCCCCGAACTTCGGTGTCCCCGGAACTTCGTGGGGTATCACTTACTCTGGTTTCGATCTGGGCGGCGGCGGGAGTGGAACCGGAGGTGCCGGGGACGGAGGAGCGCCGGCAGGACCCACCCCGTCATTGCCGCAAAATCCAAACCCGCCTCCATGCACGCCAACCCAGATTAGGGCGCAAGACATCGGGGAAGGAGTTGGTGCAGGCGGAATCAAGGGCGCTCAAGTTGGAGGCCTTGTTCAGAAGGGCGGTGCTGCCGTCGCTGCCGGCAGTGCATTTCTTCTGAACCCAACGGGAGTTCTCGCAGGTGGCGAGATCGCGGGGCTTGGGACGGCCATCAAGGCTAGCGGCTATGCAACCGCTGTCTTCGGCTATGGCGTTGCGTTAGCTGCTGGTGGTAATGTCAGAAACGAGTTCAATGGTGCTGCGTTTCGGCTCATTCCGCTGAGCGGGTTTTTCCCTGACAGCTGGAAGAACGGGATCAAGTCGGCGCTTAATGCCGCTGAGAACGCCGCTGGCGTGCCTAACACGGGATGCCGGCGATGAAGCGGATAACTTTGCTCGGATCGTTGCTGACGATCGGCTTGCTAGCGCTGGCATGTGCTACGCTCCTAATCTGGTTCGCATTCCACCTGTCGCGTGAAGGGCGGGATATCCCCGCTCTGATTAATGTCGGAATGATAGTTGGCGTGGTGGGCATCTGCTGCACCACCTCATTCGTGTGGCTCTGGATCAGAAAGCGGATTATGGGGACTGGTGTAGTCCGAGCGCTGATCCGGAAATCGCGTGGCGACACTTGAGCTACGTGAACCTTCGCCGCAAAAGGTGGAGCCGAAGGTCGATTGCAACTCGACAGCTCGCCAGCTTGCGAACTTCGCGAGCAACGTGAGCAATGCAGCCGGTGGATCGGCCCTCGTGTTCGGCGCACTAGGCGCTGAGCCCGTGGCTGGTTTGTTGGGCGGGGCAGCGCTCTTTGCTGACGGCGTCAACGCACTCGCTGAATTCCGGGGACACAATACTGAATTGACGGCTCGGGAGTTTCGCGCGGCCGGCTCTATGCGGAATTACGGTGACGCTGCATTAAATTCGGCCAGCGCAAACGCCTTCCTCCATTCCCGCCCGCGGGGTATCGTCGAAATATGGCAGTGCTCATCAGCCAATCAGGTCGCGAGCGGGAGAGCGCCACGATTGCTCCCGCATGGCACTCCCGGGCAGTGGCCTCGCGCTGGTGGTCGCGCAAGGTGTCAGGTGGGGATAAGGTGACAGCGGTCCCATGTACCGTGTCAACTCTGTCAACCCCTGTCACCTGGCGAAGGCTCGGGGCGAGTCCACCCGGCGAGGTAACCCGTCAGGCCGATAGTCTCGCCCCATTCCGCCAGTCGCTCGCCGGTTATTGTCGCACTGCGGCAGTTCAGTGCTATGGGACGACCCCCGGCATCAACCTGGAACGACATGAACGATCAACCCGAAGCGGACCGTGTGGAGGATCTCCTCGACATACCCCATCTCGCTGACGCGCTCGAGAGTGATCGCTTCAAGCAATTCCTTGATCACGTTCCGGTGGCGATCGCCGTATCCGAGCTGTGCGGGCAGGAGACGATCACCTACGCCAATTTCGAGTTCGAGCGCCTGACCGCATGCGCCGCACAGGACATTCAGGGGAAAGACTGGAAGGCGCTGCCGGGCATCGCGTCACGCGCGCAGGATCGCGACGAGCTCGGCCAAGCCGTCGAAAGTGGCGAGGACTATGTCGGGCGGTTCACGATCCGCATCGATGACCGCTCGATAGAGGTCGATGCCTGGTCGAACGTCATTCACGACGATGACGAGGTTCCGATTTATCGCCTGGTGGCCCTCGCCGAGGTCGGCGGTCGCGGTGCCCGTGCCGAGGACTACGAGCAGAAGCTCCACGACAAGGATGCGCTGCTGCTAGAACTGCAGCACCGGGTGAAGAACAACCTCCAGATGATCACCGCGCTGATCAGGATGGAGGCACGCAGCGTCTCCGACGAGGAAATCAGCAAGACCTTTGATCGCCTTGCCGGCCGGATCAATGCGCTGTCGCTGCTCTATGACCAGCTTTCGAGTCCTTCAGGCGGCGCTGAGGATAACATCGATCTTGGCGCCTATCTCAGCATGGTCGCCAGTTCGGTGATGCAAGCGCATGCGGTCGAGGGAATCCGCCTAGACCTGTTGGTCGATAGCTGGCCGGTGTCGATCAACGTCGCGATGCCGGCGGGGCTCGTCGTCAACGAGCTGATGACCAACGCGCTGAAGCACGCTTTTGTCGGACGCGAGCAAGGCACGATCCAGCTCCACAGTCTGATCGAGGAGTCGGGCTGCCACATCACCATCGCCGACGATGGCGTTGGATTGCCCGCTGGAGTCAGCTGGCCCACGCCGGGAAAGCTCGGCGCGGTCATCGCTCGGTCGCTGCAAGAGAACGCCGGCGCAAGATTGACGGTACAGTCGAGCGCCGACACCGGTACGCGCATCACGTTGTTTTTCGCGCGTTAGAGCCGGACGACTTTACACCAAACTGCTCCTGTCGAGCGACGTCGAGACACCGCGCGACCTATTTCGACTGCCGGCCAGTATCCGTCCCGAGGATGATCAACGATATGTCATCACCTCTTGAAGGCGTTACTTGGCCGCCCCTGTGGCAGGCGGGTCGAGAAACCCCTGCATGGCCAGCCAGGCGATGAACTGCTCGAGGTAAAGGCGGTGGGTGGCATCCGGGCCGCCTTGGGCGAACCCGTGTCCGCCGGTCTGATAGGCGTGCAGCTCGACGAGGCGGTGGGCGCGGCGCCACGATTCGACCACGGGGAAGCCGGCGTTGGGGACGGTGGCATCGTCCATCGCGATCGCGGCGAACATCGGCGGAGCCGTCGCCGGCACCGCGACCGCATCCATCGCTCCGTAGATCAGTCCGACGAAATCGGGTCGGCCTTCGGGCTTGTCGGACAGCGCCGCGACGCGCGAAACCTGCGCGCCCGAGGAGAACCCGAGCAGGCCGACCCGGTGGGCATCGATCCTCCATTTCGAGGCATTGGCCCTGACGAGCGCGACCGCTGCCTGAGCGTCGGCATTGCCCTCGGGATTGGACAGGATCACTTCGCCGGTCCTGGAGCGATCCTGCAGCTCATGGAGCTTGACCATCAGGCCGGGAACATCGGGCGGGGTGGGCACCACGCGGTATTTGAGGACGAACACGGCGATCCCGCGCTCGACCAGGGTTTTTGCGATCTGGTTCTGGGGCATCGCCAGGAAAACCATTCCGCCGCCGGGTGCGAGGATCACGGCCGCGCCGGTGGCCTTGTCCGGCGGAGGCAGGATCGGCGTCAGCGTCGGGCGGGTGACGTTGCGGATCACGACCGTTGGGCCCAGTTTGGTCCAGACCTCGTCGCTTGCCGAGCCTTGCCTGTCACCCGGGTACAGCGGGATGGCGCCGGGCTCGGGCAAGGCGGGCACGTTGGTCACCTGCGCGGACGCGGCACCGCTGGGGGCGAGCAGGATCGCCGCAGCGGCTCCGAACGTCTGCAACCACTTTCGCATATTCACTCCTTCGCCAGGTCGGTCGCCAGCCGACACCCCCATGGCGATGCCGGGGAAACGGTCCGGCCTCCCGACGGTGGAGGTGCAAGGCGACAGGCGGGTACAGGGTGACACTGGCTCCCTGTGCCCACCTGTCAGATCTGTCACCCTTGTGCGCCGCGCCAAGCGGCACGCGACGAGCTCAGGCCGACGCGGGTTCCTGCGCCTGGGCGCGGCTCATCATCATCATGCTGAGATCGACCTGGCCGGTGCCAAGGCCGCCCATGAAGCCGCCGTCCACCGGCAGGACGATGCCGTTGACCACGCCCCCAAGGTCGCTGTTCAGCAGCACGAGCGGTCCGGCCTGTTCCTCCGGCGTGCTGTAGCGGCCGAGCGGCCCGATCATCGCATCGACCATATCCTTGCCGGACGCCTGATGAAACTCGCCCATCATCGGCGTCTGAGTCGGACCCGGCAGGGTGCAGTTGATGCGGATGCCCTGCTTGATCAGCCGGGTGCCGATGAATTGGGTCCAGACGATCACGTTCTCTTTGGAGAAGGCGTATCCGCCGCCCACCGTGTCCTGATTGCTTTCGCACCAGGCAAGCCCCGCGGCGAAGCCCTCGGTGGTGATGAGCTCCATGTTCTTGGCCAGGTTGCGGCTCCAACCGAGGCCGCCGTTGGAGGCGATGCTGACGATCGCCCCGCCCTCGCCCATCAGCGGCACGACCTGCTCTGTCAGGTGGCGGGTGCCGAGGAAATTGACCTTCATCACGTCCATCGCCGGGAAGGAATTGGGCAGTCCGGCGCAGTTGAACAGGGCATCGACCTTGCCGCCGATTTGAGCGACGCCGGCCTCGATCGAGGCGGGATCCCGCAGATCGACGTTGGTGAAAGAGGCGAGCGGCAGCGTCGCCGGCTGGTAGTCGATCCCGTGCACCTCGGCGCCGAGGTCGAGCAGGATGCGCGCGGTCGCCGCACCCATCCCTGAGAAACAACCGGTGACGATGACGCGCTTGCCCGCGTAGCCCAGAATATCAGTCATGCCATTCTCCGTTGCGTGGCCGCGCT
>JBDSIY010000010.1:0-42952 GCA_039917735.1 Novosphingobium sp.
AGGGAGCTGCCGGGGCGACGCCGGGTACGCCCAGGAAATCGCCTTCCTCGCCGAACCACGCGCGGAATTCGAGGAAGCCCGGGATGCCGTCGAAACTGGAGGCGGCCATCTGGTCCACCTCGACGTGGATCACCGCCGGCTTGCCGGAAGCAAGCGCGCGCTGGACGGCCGGCGCAAGCTCCTCAAGCTTTTCGACATACTCGCCGTGGGCGCCGAAGCTCTCGGCGGTAAGATCGAGCCGAACCTCGTTGCTCCACCGCGCTTCCGGCGTCGATGTGTTCTCGCCGAAGTTCGCCTTGTAGGACGCCGCTTCAAGCCCCCAGGCGTGATCGACCGTGACGATGCAGATGATCGGCAGCTTCTTTCGCACCGCCGTCTCCAGCTCGGAGATATGGAACAGGAACGCGGAATCGCCGGTGAGCAGCACCGCCCGCCGGGTATCGCCGACGGCAAGCTGCGCGCCGATCGCCATCGGCAGGCCATTGCCGATGGCGCCCCAGTTCGAACTCCACATCGAATCGCGCGGGATGAACTGGACCAGCGCCGATGCCCACATGCTGGCGCCGCCGCCGTCGCGGATCAGGATCGAGTCCGCCGGCAGGCCCCGGGTGCCCTCGATCGGCACCTGTCCGGGATGGATCGGCGTGGACCGGGTCGGGATATAGTCGACGATCGATTGCTTGTACGCGTCACGACGGCGCGTCCATTCGGGCAGCCCGGCGGGCAGCGAGCGAGTCAAACCCGCGAGCGCCTCGTTGAGCTGCGGCACGATGTCGCGCAGATCGCCGACCAGCGGCACGTCGATCGGGCGGTTGACGCCGATAGCGTCGCCGTCGCGCTCAAGGTAGATCCATTTGCGCGTCTCGTTGCCCTGCTTCCAGCTATGGCCTCGCCCATAGTTCAACGCTTCGCCGAGCTCGGTGCCGATTGCCAGCACCACATCGGACCCCTGCGCGATCTCCGCGCCGACCTCGGAGCTATAAGCGAAGGTGCGGTCCTCCATTCCAGGCAGAACCGCTTCGACCGCGTTGGATTGCAGGATCGGGCAGTTCAGCTTGGCGGCGAGCTCGGTCAGCATCGCGTGGGCGCGGCTGACGAAACCGCCCTGCCCCAGCAGCAGCACCGGCGCCGTGGCCTGCTCCAGCAGCGCCTTCGCCTCCGCCAGCGACTGGGCGTCGGCACGCTGGTGGACGAGCCGGTACTGGTGCGGTTTCAGGACCGGCGATCCGTCGAACTTCGCCTGCATCACGCCCAGCGGCAGCTCGATATACGTCGGGCCGGGAACGCCGCTTTGCGCCTTGCGGAAGGCTTCGTGGAAGATCTCGTCGGTCTGTTGCGGATATTCGATGATGCCGGTGTATTTCACCGTGTTCTGGAACAACGGCGGCTGGCTCATGTACTGCATCTTTCCGCGCCGCACCCTCTGTTCGTAGAAGCGCTGGCGGTTGGCCATGATGAAGACGGCGGGGACGTTTTCCTTCATCATGAAATTGGCCCCGGCCATGACATTTGCGACGCCAGGGCCTTTGTTGAGGCACAGCACCGCCGGCTTGCCCGTCATGCGGTAGAGACCGTCCGCGGCCAGCGCGGCGGCCTGCTCGTGGTGGGGGGAGACGATCTCCATGCCCCTGCGCTCGGCTTCGATGAACATCGCGAAGAAGCTGGGGTCCGGGATGCCGAACAGCGTATCGACGCCTTCCGCCTGCACGAGATCGAGAATGCGTTCATACATGGTCTGGGTCGTCACGCTTCAGGCTCCTTTGGCATCAATTCCAATGCGTGCCAGCTTGGCCATGCCGCGTGGAACATCCCGAGATTGCCGCATAGTGCGTCCTGGCGATCGATCGCAAGGTTTGTTCCCCCACCAGCGGTCACCGCGATGCCGTTCGTCGTCGCATCGGCGAGTCGTGCCGATTCCAGGGCTTCCAGATCACGATCGAAGCCCACGCGGCCAACCCTCGGACCAGATCAGGCGATGGCGCGTCTCAACAGCCGCTCAGCGCCTGGATCGATCGGATCAGATCGCGGCCGTTCCGCTGCGTAAGGCGCACGACAGCGCTGCCGTTGCAGTGCGATCTGCCGGCGGAATAGCGATAGCTCACCCGGTAGGATCCCGGGGCCAGTTCCCTGATGCCAGTAAGCCGGATGGGTTCGGGCAGCCTGCCGTAGAACCGGTTGATCGCCTCGGGCGAGAACGCTCGGCCCGATCGCTTCTCGGGAACGACATGGGACGATGCGGCCGCGCCGTTTCCAGCCCCGAGCGCATTGTAAAACGACCTGACGATCGCCTCGCCATTCGCGCCTCCGACGGACGCCGGGGATCGCGTTCGCGGCTCCGGGCTTTGGGTGTCCCAATCGCGCGGCGGCGGCAAGTCCCGCTGCGTGGCGGGAGCCACGGGCCTTTGAGCGGGGGCAGCGGTCGGCCGCGGCGCGAGGGGACGCGGTGGCGGCTGCGGCGGCGCATCGGCCTCGGCGAATTTCGTGGACTCCGGCAGGTCTTGCCGGCCTTCGGCTTCGTCGATCGCCGGCGGAGGCCGATAGGCTTGGCTCGTCAGATTGAACCCGGCGAGGCGGTTGACGATCGGTTCAGCGCCGTTGACCTGATAGACAAAGCCGCGCCCATCGGCGGCGGCCTGTGCCGTGTAGTCGATGTCGGCGCGCAACTGGCGCTCGCCTTCAAACGCCCGCTCCGCCCCCGGCGGAAGTTGCAGGATCAGGCGGCTCTTGCAGCGGGTGATGTCGAGCGCCGGATCCCAGCCTTTGACGATCGGTTCCTCCATCCGGACCAGTGAGTAATCCGCCAGCGTTTCAAGGTTCGCTGGGTCGCCATCGTGCGCGCTGATCGCTCGATCGAAGAGGATGGTCTTCAAGCGATCGTTGGCGGCCGGCGACGCGCAGGCAGCCTGCTGCCGCCTTGCTTCCGCGCGCGCCTGGACGGCGTCATGGGGATCGTTCTGCTTTATCTTGGCGCATCCGTTAAGGCCGAGCGCCAGGGGCAGGATCAAAGCGATGCCTCCTGTGGCCAACAGATTCGTCCGCGCGCGCATACCAGGCGTCCCTTCGCTGAATGCCGGACCAGCACAGCCCGTCCAACCACAACGCACGAACCGCGCGATCATTCACCAGAAGTTTGAACGGAGGGCCGCTGCCTGGCGGCACGGCCTATACGCGACCAGCAGTCCATTAGGCTCCAAAGGCCCCGGACGGGAGCCGGCCACCGCAGCGCGATGTGTTCCACTCCGCGATCGTCGGACGACAGACGATGTGAGCGGGGTTGATGTCATCCGGCTTTAACGGCGCCTGCGGAACACCTTCACGCAAAAACGTCCCGCCAGACGAGGGGTCCCGCTTGTGGGCGGTTCCTTTCGCCTGGCAGTCCATTGACCGCGTCGTTACCTGGCGCCTTCCCGCCTCCTGCGAGGCATTCCGGCTACTTCCGGAGCAACGGGTACAAGCAGAGGGCTGCTCTACCGTGGCCCATCCGATCCGCAACGATCCGGTCACCCGGGTGCGCGCCACTCACCGCATCTTCGGTTCGCGAGGCTGTCCCGAAGGATCGGCCCTGCGTGTTTTCCGACGCTGCTGGGGGCATCGCCACCGTTTCGAACAGCTTCAACTCCCCGGGCTCTTTCAGGGGTTTGGTCCCGAGAGAGCCGGTCGGCGTGGTCCGTCCGATAAGGAAAATCTGCGCCGCCCGAGCGAGTCGCGCAAGCAAAATCGTACGCACTTATCCACAGGTGGGCGCTTCCCGGTGGACAAGTCACCCGAACCTGTCATTCAGGCCGGTTTCTCAGGCCCGTACCGCCCAGCCGCGCTATCTGTCCCGCTGCGCCAAGAGGCGAAGCCGCAGGGCATTGAGCTTGATGAATCCCTCCGCATCTTTCTGGTCATAGGCACCGGCGTCATCCTCGAAGGTGACGTGCCGCTCCGAATAAAGGCTATCCGGCGAACGGCGGCCGACCACCTGCGCCAACCCCTTGTAGAGCTTCAGCCGCACCGTGCCGTTCACCCGCGCCTGCGAGTGGTCGATCGCCGCCTGCAGCATCTCGCGCTCGGGTGCGAACCAGAACCCGTTGTAGATCAGCTCGGCATAACGCGGCATCAGCTCATCTTTCAGATGGGCGGCGCCGCGATCGAGGGTGATCTGCTCGATGCCGCGATGCGCGACCGCATAGATCGTGCCGCCCGGCGTCTCGTACATCCCCCGGCTCTTCATGCCGACGAAGCGGTTTTCGACCAGATCGAGCCGGCCGATGCCGTGGCGGCGGCCCAGTTCGTTGAGCGCGGTCAGCAGCGCCGCCGGGCTCAACGGCTCGCCGTTCAGCGCGACGCCATCGCCGCTGGCGAAATCGACCGTCACATATTCGGGCGTGTCGGGCGCGTCCTCGGGGCTCACCGTGCGCGAATAAACATAGTCGGGCACCTCGGCCCACGGGTCTTCCAGTACCTTGCCCTCGGACGAGGTGTGCAGCAGATTGGCGTCGGTCGAGAACGGGCTTTCGCCGCGCTTGTCGGTCGGCACCGGCACCTGATGCGCCTCGGCCCAGGCGATCAGCGCGGTACGGCTGGTCAGCTCCCATTCCCGCCACGGCGCGATCACCTTGATGCTCGGATCGAGCGCATAGGCGGAAAGCTCGAAGCGCACCTGATCGTTGCCCTTGCCGGTCGCGCCGTGAGCGACCGCGTCCGCCCCGGTTTCCCGCGCGATCTCGACCAGCCGCTTGGAAATCAGCGGCCGCGCGATCGAGGTGCCGAGCAGATAATCTCCCTCGTACCGGGCGTTGGCGCGCATCATCGGGAAGACAAAGTCGCGCACGAACTCCTCGCGCAGGTCGTCGATATAGATGTGCTCGGGCCGGATGCCGAGCAGCTCGGCCTTGGCCCGCGCTGGCTCCAGCTCCTCGCCCTGCCCCAGATCGGCGGTGAAGGTGACGACCTCGCACCCGTAAGTCACCTGCAGCCATTTGAGGATCACCGAAGTGTCGAGCCCGCCCGAATAGGCGAGCACCACCCTTTTGTAGTTGGGGCGCTGGGTATCGGGCATGGACAGCTCCGGGAAGAAGGGCACGGCGCGGCGGCGGGTAACAGCGGCGGCGGGGCGCGGCAAGCGGGGCACTGCGGAGACAGCGGATGGGCAAGGGGCACCGATCGCCGCAGCCGCCGAAGTTGCGCAAATGCTGCTGACGCTTGCGGCGCAAGCGCGCTGGGCTAAGGACGGCCATCCCACCGAGCCGCGCGGGGAGCCGCGCGCCCAGGTGGAGGGGAGCAGGAGACCGCAGGATGCAGCAACTCAGTCCGCAAGACGCGATGTTCGCCTATATGGAAAGGCCGAACACGCCGCTGCAAATCGGCTGGCTCAACATTTACGACCCCTCCGCCGCGCCGGAGGGAAAGGTGCGGTTCAAGTCGATCCTGGAGCACGTCGAGCAGCGGTTGCATCTCGTCCGGTTCTTCCGCGAAAGGCTGATGTTCGTCCCGGCCCATTTCGACGAACCCTATTGGGTGGACGACGAGGGCTTCGACCTCGAATACCACATCCGCCATGTCGCGCTGCCGGCGCCGGGGGATTGGCGACAGCTCTGCATCCTTGTTTCCCGGCTGTTCGCTCGCCCGTTCGACTTCAACAAGCCGCTGTGGGAGTTCCACGTCATCGAGGGTTTGGAGAACGTCGATGGCTTTCCGCCCGGCAGTTTCGCGCTGCTCGCCAAGATCCACCACTCGGCCGCCGATGGCGTCTCGGGCGCGGATGTAACCACCGCGCTCCACACGCTCGACGAGGCCGCCCAGGCGGTCGCGGCGCCCACCTGGGATCCCGAGAAGGCGCCGAAGCCCGCCTCTCTTCTGCTGCGCGCGCAGGTCAAGCGGATGCGCAATCCGGGGAGCACCATCGCCACGATCGCCCGCAGCCTGCCGGTGCTGAAGAAGATCAAATCCTCGATCGACGCGGGGGATTTGCGCAAGCCCGTAAAGCACAAGGTGCCGCAAACGCGGTTTTCCGGGCCGATCGGTCCGCACCGCGTTTTCGACGCCCGGCGCTTCCAGATCGAGGAGATGCGGCCGATCCGCGATCTCGTCCCCGGCGCGACGGTCAACGACGTGCTGCTCGCCATCTCCGCCGGAGCGCTGCGCCGTTACCTGCTCGACAAGGGCGAACTGCCCGAAGACATGCTGGTTTCGACCTGCCCGATCTCGATCCGATCGGAGGAGGAGCGCGGCCTGCTCGGCAATCGCATCGCCAACATGGTCATCGGCCTCGGCACCAACATCGCCGACCCCATCGAGCGGCTGCGCGGCATCCGCGAGGAGACGGCAAACGCCAAGGGCGTGAACGAGGCAATCGGCGCGCGCACCCTGACCGATCTGAGCGAGCTGATGCCGGGCCGACTGGTCAGCCTGGCGACCCGGGTCAGCACGCGGGTCGGCGGCGGCGCGGTAGCGAATACCACGGTCACCAACGTGCCCGGCCCGCAGCAGCCGCTCTACTTCGCCGGCGCGCGCCTGATCACCCAGTTCGGTTTGGGGACGCTGCTCGAAGGCATGGGGATTTTTCACTTCGTGCTGAGCTATTGCGGCGAAATCACGCTGACCGTGGTCGCCGACCGCGACAAGCTCCCCGACCCAGCGCATTACGCCGATTGCCTGCAGCAGGCCTATGACGAGTTGCGGGACGCTGCCAGTGCGACGCGATCGTGATCGCCGGCTTCTCGCGCGGCTCAAGCCAGATACAATGCGTTCATCATCCAAAACCTTGTCACGGAGTATCTCCATGCCGCTTGAAACCGTCGATCTGACCCCCCGCATCGGCACCGAAATCAAAGCCGACGCCGCGACGCTGGCATCCGGACAGCACGGCGCCGAGGTCCGCGAGCTGCTCGAACGGCGCGGCGTGCTGGTGGTGCGCGCCGCCTTCTTCACCAACGAGCAGCAGCTCGCCTTCTCGCACTCGATCGGCAAGGTTCAGCCGCAGGGCGAAGGCGGCGTGTTCAAGATCACCATCGACCCGGACATCAATCCCGGCGCTGAATACATCAAAGGCGCGTTCTTCTGGCACATCGACGGCGCCAGCGACGATGTCCCCAATCTTGCCGCCACGCTCAACGCGCAAAGCCTGTCGACGACCGGCGGTAGCACCCATTTCGCCAACACCTACGCCGCCTGGGACGATCTGCCTGCGGACGAGCAGCGCCAGTACGATGGGCTGCGGGTCGTCCACAGCTTCGAAGTTTCACAGCGGTTCGTGAATCCCGAACCCAGCTCGCGCGAACTCAAGTTCTGGCAGACGCGCACGCCCAAGGTCCACCCGCTGGTCTGGTCGCACAAATCGGGACGCAAGTCGCTGGTGCTCGGCTCCACCGCCCATTACGTCGAAGGGATGGATCAGGCCGAGGGCCGCATGCTGCTCAACCGGCTGCGCGAATGGGCGATCCAGCCGCAGTTCGTGTACACGCACGAATGGACCGAGGGCGACCTGCTGATCTGGGACAACAGCGGCACCATGCACCGCGTCGATCCCTACCCGCTCGAGGAAAACCGCCTGATGCATCGCACCACGATCGAAGGCGAAGAGGCGCTGGCGTGAGCTGATCGGGGCCGAGAGGCCCAGACGAAAGGCGATTACGGTGACGATGCGGTAAATCCCGCCGGCACCCCCCGCCGCTATTCAAATTGAACGCGACGAGTTCATTACGATATCGCCGTAATTTATGCGAAAACTCGCGGGCCGGTGCCGGTCGATGCACAACAATTAACATGATTAGCGACCTCGCGGGCGCTATCAGAAACGCCCGCCGCGAGAGTTGCGTTCGCTCCCCTCGCGGCGGGTCAGGTGTTCGTCAGCGGCAGATGCGCTGGCGATGGTGGTGGCGCCAGACCATCCGGCAATGGTGGTGGTGGTGGTGGCGTACCCAGCGATGGTGGCGCATGCGGTGATCCCCTCTGCCATAGCGACCGCCGCGGTCATCGTGCATGGCCTGATCGCGATGCTCGCCACGCATGTCCCCCCGCATGTCGCGGTGCTCGCTGTCACCCCGCATGTTGGGGGCATCGCGGCGCATGTCCTGATCATGTTGCATAGGCTCCGACGCCATGCCTTGCGCCGAGGCGATGGCGGGCGTGGCAAAGGCCGCAAGTGCGAAAGCCGCGACGGCGGCCCGGGACCAAAGCTTCATAGATTCTCTCCGCGTTTTTCGTTGTTTCAGACCGGTCCGTCGCCTGCACGACGGCACCGCTGATGCGATGAGTAAGGCAGTGGGCTGGCGAAGGTTCCCGAATGACTGAGCTGTCACGGAGGCCGCGGGCCATCCAAGGAGCGTCATGGTTCGAAGGCTCGCCAGCAATTGGATTACAGTGACAGTGCATTTTGAAGTCTCACGCTCATTCGACGCCGCGTGTCGGGTTGCGGAAGCTTCGCGCGCCCCGATCCGCGCCGTCTCAGCCGTTTCCCTGGGTCGCGGCACGACAGCGGTTTCCATAAAGCGAAGCCGGGTTTACGGTGACGCCGGGTTGACGGTGACAACGCACTAAGCCCCGGGTTTTCGTGCATCGTCGCCGCTTGCCCAGCTCGAGGGGAGCGAGTCATGGACACCCGCCGCGATGCTCTGAAACTCGCCATGGCCGGTGTTGTCGGCGTTCCGACCTTGGCCGCCGCACAAACCCGGATCAGCCCCGAACTCGCCGCAGCGCAGGAAACCGCTTGCGGGCAAAGCGTCCCGGCCTGGCCGCGGGGCATCGAAGGGCAACGCAAGGCCGACCTCGGCAACGGTCGCTACCTCAATCCCGTGCTTTCGGGCGACTACCCCGACCCCAGCGTCCTGAAGGACGGGGACGACTATTACATGACCCACTCGTCCTTCGATGCGGCGCCTGGACTGCTGATCTGGCATTCGCGCGATCTGGTGAACTGGGCGCCGGTCGGGCCGGCGCTGGACAGACCCCTGGGAACCGGGTTCGCCGTCGATCTTGTCAAGCACGCGGGCCGTTACTTCATCTACATTCCTTTCATGAAGGCCCCGTGGTCCAAGGAACTGAAGAGTTTCGCCAACACCCATGTGATCCACGCTCCCTCGATCGGCGGGCCCTGGAGCGAGCCGATCGACCTCGGGATCGACGGGTTGATCGATCCTGGCCACATCGTCGGCGAAGACGGACGGCGCTACCTGTTCTTCAATCAGGGCAAGCGGGTTCGGCTCACCGCCGATGGCCTGGCGACCAACGGGCCGGTGGAGACCGTTTACGAGGGCTGGCGGTATCCGGACGATTGGGTGACCGAGGCCTATGCGCTCGAAGGGCCGAAGCTGTTCCGGCGCGAGGATTACTACTACCTGGTCAGCGCCGTCGGTGGCACCGCCGGGCCGCCAACCGGGCACATGGTGATCGCGTCCCGATCGAGGTCGATCAACGGCCCCTGGGAACATTGCCCGCACAATCCCATCCAGCGCACCAGAACCGCAGCCGAGCTATGGTGGTCGCGCGGACATGCGACCTGCATCGAAGGCCCGGGCGGGCAATGGTTCATGGTCTACCACGGCTACGAGAACGGCTACCGGTCGCTCGGACGCCAGACCTTGCTCGAGCCGATCGGATGGGGCGCCGACGGCTGGTTTCAGGCGGTCGGCGGCGACCTTTCGCGGCCGCTGCCGAAACCTCCCGGGCCGGCGGTGAGGCATGGCATCGCCCGCTCCGACGATTTCTCCTCTTCCAGCCTCGGCACCCGCTGGAGCCTATATGGCGCGCCGGACGAGGCCCGCCGCGTCGCATTCGAAGGCGGAGCCCTCGTTCTCGTTGGCAAAGGCACCGGGCCACAAGACAGCTCGGTGCTGACGCAACAGGTTGGCGATCGCGCCTATGAGATCGGCGTCGAGCTGGAGTTGATCGGTGAGGCGACCGGAGGGCTGTTGCTCTTCTTCAACGATCGCCTGTTCCTCGGGATGGGCATCGACGGGGAGAAGATGCTAACCTATCGCGGCGGCAAGACGAGCTACTGGCCCGAGCCTGCGCCAGCATCGCGCCGGATGCACCTTCGCATCACCAACAACCATCAGATCGTCGCTTTATACTACAGCCTCGATGGCAAGGTATGGACGCGCCACGGGGTGAGAGCCGAAGTGTCCGGCTACAACGCCAACACGGTCGATGACCTGCTGAGCCTGCGGCCGGCATTGTTTGCCGCTGGCCGGGGCCGTGTCCGGTTCAGAAACTTCCGTTTTCGGGGGCTGGCTTGATCCAGTTCGCGGTAGCCCCATAAAAATAACGGCGGCCGAGGCCGCCGCTATTTTTAAACGTAAAACCGCCGAGTCCCAGGTTCAGAATGCGAAGCGCACACGGGCGGTTTCGCCACGACGCCGACGCATGCCAACGCCGATGGCACCCATTCCCAGAAGCATCATCGCCCAGGTGGCAGGCTCGGGAACCGCGGCCGGATCGAAAGTTGCATTGCCGCCGTACGAGAAAAGCCCGCGCGAGAGGTAGTTCACGACGATCTGATTGGTTGCTCCGGAAGTAATCGGCACCCCGCTGATGCTGAAAGTCTCGGCCAGGCCGTTGACCGTCTTGGTCGCGGCGATGCCGTTCAAGAAGACAGAAATCAGATCAGTGTCATTGATGGAAAACGCAAAAGTCGCACCAGTCGTCACCGACGCGCTGCCGACACCGTTCTGCGGAATGATGAACTGAAAAATATCCTGTAGGATCGTGTTGGGAGCGGACGTACCGACGTTACCGAAACTCGCCGCGATCGGGCCAGAAAAAACGTTGCCGGTTACCTGAAAGTTCGCACTCCCCGGGATGAACGTCGCCGCGTTCGCCGCAGGGACGAGAGCCGACGCGGAAAGCACCGCCGCCGTTGTGAGCAACCACCTCATTCGTAATCTCCTCAATATCTGAACAATTAGATTGCTATCCCCGATCCGCCGGCCTCGCATACACATACGTTTTAAATGCGGAATTCTGCTGATGGGCCGCGAGCGTCAGGCGCGGTCGAACCATGCCCGGCCCGAGCCCACAGCTAAGTAGTTGCTAAACCAGCGATTCGTTTGCCGACCCGATTGGGACAAGTAATCCGCGGAAGGTTGCGGCACCCCAGCGCGGACCAACCCGGCCGCTGGACAACTCGTCCGATAAACGCGGCTGGACAGCTTGTTCAGAACGCCACTCGCTTCGGCGCCCGAATCGGGCAGCGCTGGTCTCAGGGACGTTGTTCTCAAGCTCGCCATCGCCGTTACTGAGAGATTGCGCGCGGCGTGACTCTTGCCAGGAACTACCGAGCAAGGGCGGACATGGTCGGTGCAATAGACGTCGGCGTAAACGCCTTTCCTACATGCTTATTGGCGCGGTATCTTCGCGGACATGAGAGTTCGCCCAAGCGAGACTGGTTAGCGCACACGCGCCATGGCACCGTCGAACGCCGCATGGCGGTATCGTCATGAAGCCGCGGGCTCGCTTCGCTGGGTGCGCAAGGCGACGGATCGGGGCAAGGTGACGCCAGGAATCGCAAGGTGACAGCGATCGGCCGTACCCTGTCAGATCTGTCAACCTGTCACCTTGCGGAGGCTCCAGCGGCCGCCAAGGATAGCGGCCGCCGGCGCTCATTCCCGCGCCAGGTAGAGCACGTCGCGGGGTTGGGCGAGCAGGTGCTGGCCCGAATCGACGAACAGCGTCTCGCCGCTCGCCAGCCAGCCATCGGCCAGGAACAGCGCGGCTTCGGCGATCTCCTCGGCGGTCGTCTTGCGCCGCAGCAGGTTCATCCGGTGCGACACATCGGTTTCCTTCTCCGCCTGGTCGTGACTGGCGAGGATGGCGCCGGGGGCAATGGCATAGACCCGGTCGCTCGGGGAAGGCGCCGTCATCGCCAGCATCTTCACCGTGGCCGCCAGCGCATGCTTGCTCATCGTATAGGAGAAGAAATCCGGGTTGGGGTTAGCGATCTTCATGTCGGTGATGTGGATCACCCGCCGGCCGCGCTTGGCCGGCGCCCGGGCTAGAAAGTGCTGCGCCATGCGCGCCGGGGCCATTGCATTGACCCGCATCGCCTCATCGAACACCTCGGGCCGCAGCTCGGCGGCGGTATCGAGGTGGAAGATGCTGGCGCTGTTGACCAGCACGCGCCAGTTATCGAGCCGCGCGGCCAGCGCCTCGATCATCGCGACGGCGGCTTGGGGATCGCCGAGGTCGCAGGAGACCAGTTCGGCCGAGGGCAGCGAGGCGGCGAGCGCTTCCGCGTCCGCACGCGAATGGCCGTAGTGGATGAAAACGTGCCATCCCGCCTCGCCGAAGCCCCTGGCAATGGCCGCGCCGATCCGCCGCGCGCCGCCGGTGACGAGCACCGCCGGCCGGCTTGCGTCAGGCGGCATGGCTTTCGCGGTCAAGGTCCGCGCGGCTTCGCCGGACGGCGGCGGTCTTCAGCTGGCCGCAGGCGGCGTCGATGTCACGGCCGCGCGGGGTGCGCACTGGCGCACTGATGCCGCCCTCGAACACGATCTCCGAGAAGCGGCGGATGCGCTCTGCGTCCGAGCATTCGTACACCGAGCCCGGCCAGGGGTTGAACGGGATTAGGTTGACCTTGGCGGGAAGCCCGTAGGCGCGCAGCAGCCGCACCAGCTCCCGCGCATCGGCGTCGCTGTCGTTCTTGCCCTTCAGCATCACATATTCGAAGGTGATGCGCCGCGCGTTGGAGGCGCCGGGATAGTCGGCGCAGGCCTGGAGCAGCTGCTCGATCCCGTATTTGCGGTTGATCGGCACCAGCTCGTCGCGCACCTCCTTGGTGACCGCGTGGAGCGAGACCGCGAGGTTGACGCCGATCTCCTCGCCGCAGCGCGCCATCATCGGCACGACGCCGCTGGTCGAGAGGGTGATGCGGCGCTTGGACAGCGCCAGGCCATCACCGTCCATCACCAGCCGCAACGCATCGCGGACATTGTCGAAGTTGTAGAGCGGCTCGCCCATGCCCATCATGACGATGTTGGTGAGCAGCCGCCCCTCGGACGAATAGGTGCCGTCATCGTCCGCGTTGGGCCATTCGCCGAGCGCATCGCGCGCCAGCATCACCTGGCCGACGATCTCGCCCACGGTAAGGTTGCGCACCAGCCGCATCGTGCCGGTGTGGCAGAACGAGCAGTTGAGCGTGCAGCCGACCTGGCTCGAAACACAGAGTGTGCCGCGAGCCTCGTCGGGGATGAAGACCATCTCGAAGTCGTGGCCATCGGCGGTGCGCAGCAGCCATTTGCGCGTGCCGTCGACCGAATGCTGCGCCTCCACAATCTCGGGCCGGCCGATGACGAAGCGCTCGGTCAGCCAGGGGCGCATCGGCTTGGCGATATCGGTCATTCCGGAAAAGTCGGTGACGCCGCGATGATAGAGCCAGTGAAACAGCTGCCGGCAGCGCAGCCGCGCCGCCTTGTGGTCAAGCCCCGCCTCCTCGAGCAGCGCGGCGATCCGTGGCCTTGGCAGACCGGTCAGGTCGATCCGGCCATCGGCGCGCGGCGTCACACCATCGATGAGGCCGGGCCGAGCGACGGTCAACGGGTCGACGGGCGCGAGGACGGGGACGGGGACGGGGAAGAGCTGGATATCGGCCATGTTGGCGGCATATATAGGGGCATCGCCGCCAACTGGATACCCTGCGCCGTGCCACTTGAAGCGCGATGCAAAAGCCGGGCGGCAAAGCGCTTGTCCGATCGAAGCGTGCACAGTTCCGCACAGCCGCTTTGACTCGGGCGGCGGTACAGGCCAGCTACCGGCGATGACGGGCGAGCTGCCGGCAACAGACGATTCGGTGTGGCTGGCGGGCGGGCACATCCCCGGTGCGCCGGGCAGCAGCGCTTTCGTCCTTTCCGGCCCGGCACCCACGCGCATTCCGGTGCTGATCGCGGTGCCACACGCGGGGCGCGGCTACACGCCCGCGCTTCTGCGGCGGTTGCGCGATCCCGATCTGGCGGCGCTGCGGCTGGAAGATCGCTTTGTCGATCGGCTCGCCCGCGGCATCGCCCAGGCGACCGGGGCGATGCTGCTGGTTGCCCGGGCGCCGCGCGCGATGATCGATCTCAACCGGGCGCCGGATGACGTCGACTGGGAGATGTTCGGCCGCGTGCCGCCCAACCTGTCGGGCGGACGTGCCGGTGGCGCGGCGGCGGAAGGTACAGCTTCGCATGGAACCGGACTCGGCGGCCGCGCACGCAGCGGCCTGGGACTGATCCCGCGGCGGCTGCCGGGGATGGGCGAATTGTGGAGGGGTCGTCACGAACCCGCCGATCTCGACGCGCGCATTGCCGGAGTCCATGCCCCCTATCACGCGTGCCTTGGCGAGGCGCTGGGGCGGCTACGCGCACGCTGGGGCACGGCGCTGCTGATCGATCTGCACTCGATGCCATCGCTGCCGGCGCAGCGTGGCGAGCCCGCGCCCGAGTTCGTGCTGGGCGACCGGTTCGGCGCAAGCTGTGACGGCAGCTTGGCGGCGGCGAGCTTCGCGTTCTTCGCCGAGCGGGGGAGGAAAGCCGCGCATAACCGCCCCTACGCTGGCGGTTATGTGCTCGAACGGCATGGCAAACCGCGCGCTGGCATCCATGCGCTGCAGCTCGAGATCGACCGCGCGAGCTATCTAGACCGCCAGTGCACCAAACCCGGCGAAGGCTTTGCCCTGATGGCGGCGACGCTGTCGGCACTCGTCTCGCGCCTGGGCAGTGCTACCGCCGGCCTGGCGCGCGCGCAGCAGGGTTCCGCCAGCGCGGCGTCCGGCTGGGCGGACGCTGCCGAATAAGAAACCACCTCGCGCAACGCGCGAGGTGGCCAAGGTTCAGGGAGGAGGTGCACCGAAGCGCACCAATTCCAACCAGCCATGAGGGTAGCCGGTGGAACATTGGTAAGATATTGGCTCGCTGCGCCGGTTGCAAGTGTCAATTCGCGAGGCTGTCGCATTTGGACAATTTGCCTGCCCAAGAGCAAGCCGGCGGTGCCTCCTGACGAGCGCGCCTCAGTTTATCGGCTGCAGCTCCGGAAGCTGGATCTCGTGCACCGGACCCCTGCCTTGCGCGACCTGGCGGCCGAAGATCTCACGGACCAGTTCCAGCGAAAACAAATGCGCATAGATCAGCGCCAGCATGCCGCTCTGGGCCCAGCCGCGCAGCACGTCGCCACGGATTTCGCGCAGCTTGCTCTCGTCGACCATGCGGAAGCCGCGATAGACGAACGGCTTGTCGCTGCCCTCGGCCTGGACGGTGAGTTCGCCGTCGATCAGCAGATTGTGCTTGTTCAACTCGGCAACGAAGGCGGCGGTCTTCTGGCCGGCGATCTCGAACTGCTCGCAGAACTGCAGCGTCGCCTTGCATGCCTCGGAGGGTTCCTCGCCGTCGAACAGCGGAGCGCCATCGTCAAATTCGCCGATCAGGTCGGTCGCGGGATCGAAGCACAGCGACAGTTCGTCGCTATCGGGCCGGAGCTTTGCCAGCAGGAACGGATAGCGACGGGCATAGGCGGGAATATAGACCGGCACGGTGACCGCGCCATCGGCGTCCACGAAGACATTGGTTCCCTCGTTGAGGCCCATCAGCGCCAGCGGCACCGAGTCCGCGCCTTGCGAAAAAACGATCGGATAGTGGCGCTGCGCCAGCGGGAATTCCTCGGCGGTGAGCGGAACCGCGTGTTGATCGACCAGCCACTTCGCCGTGTCGGTTTGCCGGCTGCGCCAACCCGCGTGCTCGTTGCGGTTGAGCGGCACCAGATCCTTGTAAAACAGAGGCAGGGGGACCCCATTTGGCGCCGAGGCCATCACGTATTCTCCAGCTTGACGGACAAAGAGCGGCGCTCTTAGGCGGTCGCAATCGGGCGTGCAAGCGGCGCGCCGGCCGGCAACTCATGCCTGCGGCCATCACCTCAATCCGCCCCGATCCGTCTTGCATTGGCACAAGGCGGATTTAAGCGCTGCGCCCGTCTATCGCGAACAGCGGTTGCGTGTAAGATGCAGCGGGTAATTGGCACCGCATCGGAGTAAATAATCTCCGTTTGGTTCCGGGGCGAACCCCTGACCTGCATTGTCTGGTCTTGAAGTCTGGTCTTGAAGTTGATCTCTGAACGAGGGTCTGCCGAGCTGCAGCCTGTCGAGGGCAAAATATATGTCTTATGTCGAGCGCCACATGAAAACTGCCCAGGCAGTCCTGTCCGATCTTGCGGAAAGGCTCTCGGATCTCGATGCGCTTGACGCGCCGATCGCCGCCGCACACCTGGATACCGCGATCGAGGCGCTGTGCCGCCAGTTCAATCTGGCGCGAGGTAACTCGACATCGGACTAATTGACTGCTCGTCGTCACTTGTCATTTTCGAACAGTTCGCCCTAATGAACAGACAGGCCTTGGACGAAGATCGTTAACGATCGGCTCTGAGAGCATCTGGGGGCAATTCGCGTCGGATATCCTTCGTCGAAAAGGATCATGGCGCGACAATCGGATTGACAGAGATGGTTGTTGTCTCGGACGTCAAGGCGAAGGCCTTGCGGTTGATAGCTATCGCCAACGAGTTGCTTGCGATCGCGAGCCATATCGACCAGGTTGACCCGGCGCTGGAGCCCGCCGATAGTCATCGAGGCGCCGAACGGGTGGCCAACGATCCGTTGCCCTGCGATCATCCGCTTTGGGCCGAGTTGGCGCGCGAACATTACCGCAGCCGCCGGCGGCGCGACAAGATCTTCGGCAGCGAAGCGCTGTTCGGCGAACCCGCGTGGGACATCCTCCTGGACCTGTTCATCGCCGCCAAGGAAAACCGCCGGGTCTCGGTGATGAGCGCCTGCATCGGCGCGGCGGTTCCTTCTACAACGGCTTTGCGCTGGATCACCGCGCTGGAACGCGAACAGCTGCTGATGCGCGAGGACGATCCGGTCGATGCCCGCCGCACCTATGTCCGCCTTAGCCCTCAGGGCTATGCGGCGATGGTCGATTATTTCAGCGCCGCCGCCAAAACGATCAAGGGTTCGGCACTTTCCCGGCTTACCGAGTTCGAGCGCGCCGAGCGCAATGCCGAGCGCGGGCTCTATGGTCCGAGCAACGGCAATGCCGCCGCGATCGATGCCCGGAACGACGGCCCGGCATGAAGCGTGCGGGCCACGCGCCGAGTCGCCAAAGCTATCGCGACAGCCGACCGAACGCCCCCGCCCCGGCATAGGCCGCGGCGCTGCCGAGTTCTTCCTCGATCCGGATCAGCTGGTTGTACTTCGCCAGCCGGTCTGAGCGCGCCAGCGAACCTGTCTTGATCTGGCCGCAGTTGGTGGCGACCGCCAGGTCGGCGATGGTCGAATCCTCGGTCTCGCCCGAGCGGTGCGACATCACCGCCGTGTAGCCCGCGCGCTGGGCGATCGAAACCGCCTCCAGCGTCTCGCTCAGCGAGCCGATCTGGTTGACCTTGACCAGCAGCGAGTTGGCGAGGCCCTTGCCGATGCCCATCGTCAGCCGCTTTGGATTGGTCACGAACAGATCATCGCCGACGAGCTGGACCTTGTCGCCGATCTTGGCGGTAAGCGCCGCCCAGCCCTCGAAATCGTCTTCACCCATGCCGTCCTCGATCGACCGGATCGGATAGTCGGCGGCGAGTTGCGCCAGATAATCCGCCATTTCGACCGGGGTGAGCGATAGCCCCTCGCCGCTGATCTCGTATTTTCCGCCCTTGAAGAACTCGGTCGCGGCGCAATCGAGCGCCAGCGCGACCTCCTGGCCGGGCTTGAACCCGGCCTTTTCGATCGACGCCATGATGAAGTCGAGCGCGGCCCGCGTGCTCGCGAGGTTCGGCGCGAAGCCGCCCTCGTCGCCGACTGCCGTCGCGAGCCCCTTGTCGTGGAGGCCCTTCTTCAGCGTATGGAAGATTTCCGCGCCCCAGCGCACCGCCTCCGCCAAGCTCGGCGCGCCCACCGGCATGATCATGAATTCCTGGAAGTCGATCGGGTTGTCGGCATGCTCACCGCCGTTGATGATGTTCATCATCGGCACCGGCAGGACATGCGCGGAGACGCCGCCGACATAGGCGTAGAGCGGCAGGCCGCGCGCCTCCGCCGCCGCCTTGGCCACCGCCAGGCTGGTGCCGAGGATGGCGTTGGCCCCCAGCCGGCCCTTGTTCTCGGTGCCATCGAGCGCGATCATTGCCTGGTCGATGGCGCGCTGGTCTTCGGCGTCGTGCCCGACCAGCGCCTCGGCGATCTCGCCGTTGACCGCGGAGACCGCCTTGAGCACACCCTTGCCAAGGTAGCGCTGTTTGTCGCCGTCGCGCAGTTCGACCGCCTCATGGGCCCCGGTAGAGGCGCCGGACGGCACCGCCGCCCGGCCGAAGCTTCCCTCGTCGAGCAGCACGTCGACCTCGACCGTCGGGTTGCCGCGGCTGTCGAGGATTTCGCGGCCAAGGATGGCGACAATGGCGGTCATGGCTGTGGTCCTCCTGCACCGGTCCGGCAACGGGTGGCAGGCGTCTTAGCAGCGGAACCTTCGGTGACAAGCGGCGTTGCAGGGAGATCACGCGGGTTGCGTTACGATGTTCAGCGTCCCAATAGATGGGCGACCGCTGCGAAACTATGCGAGGATGGGAAATCATGACCGAGCCGACTTCCACTTTCGGATCCGACGACACTTTGGCGAGCGGTGGCGCGGGCACGGCTGGTCCCGCCACCGACGCGCCCAAGGCGCACTTCGCCAAGGCCGTCGAGGAAGCGCGCGCCGGAGCGCAGGCGATGCGCGAGCAGGCGCAGGAGCGCGCCGAGACCTATCTCGACAAGATCAAGGAAACCCAGAGCGGCTGGACCAGCGACGCACGGGCACGCGGCGACGAGGCGCGTGAGCGGGTGCTGACTCTCGCCAACGACGGCAAGGTGCGGGCGACCGGCGCGATCAACAACCTCGCCAAAACCGTCGAAGACAGCGCCCCGCTGATCGACGAGCGGCTGGGCGTCAAATACGGCGACTATGTGCGCGGCGCATCGCGCTCTCTGCAGGACGCGGCGATCCGGCTCGAGGCCGCCGACCTGACAAAGGTGACCGAGGATACGCGTGCATTCGTGCGCAGCAGTCCGGGGCTCGCCGTCGGCATCGCGGCGATGGGCGGGTTCCTGATCGCACGGCTGTTCAAGGGCTCGGACAGCTGATCCCCGGACCTGGGCAAGGCCAGCCAGACCGTGACGACTGACGAACTCGAACCGCTGATCTCCGGTTGGGAGGAAGCGCGCGACCGCTCGCTCCCGGATGACGTGCGCGGGCTTGCCGAGCAGGCGCGCGTCTTCGCCCAGGCCGAACTGGCCTACCAGAAGTCGCGCGCCAGCTATGTCGGCAGCGAGGCGCGCACCATCGCCATGCTTGGCGCGCTGGCGGCATGCCTGGTGTTTTTCGCGCTGATCGGACTGGTGGTCGGACTCATCTTCGCGCTGGCGCCGCTCATCACGGCATGGGGATCGACGGCGCTGGTGTGCGGGCTGCTGCTGCTTGCCGCGCTCGTCTGCGCGCTTCGCGCCAAACGCGGGCTGCGGCGGGCGATCGGGACGCTTTCCGATTCGCGTGCGGAGAATGGCGGCTGATGTCGAGGCTTGCCCGCCAGCTCCAGAGCGACCGCGCCGCCCGCGACGACGCCAGGGCCGAACTCGATTCGCGGCTCGCGCAGGTGCGTGAAGACCTGCACGCGCGCGGTATCGGCGGTCGGATTGCCGATCGGATTGTCGCCGACGCGACCGACATCGCGCTTGAAGCGGCCGATGTCGCGCAGGCCAACAAGGGCGTGATCGCGGGAACCATCGCGGTGCTGATCCTTTGGTTCTTCCGCCATCCGATCATTGCCCGGGTCGAGAAACTGCTTGGTATGGCCGAGGACGAACCGTCCCGCGTGGATGAACTGTTGGCGCGGCTCGGCGACGTCTTCCGCGCCGACGCGGAAAAGGAATAGACAATGACCAGCGGCATCGATGCTTCGTCGAACCATGCGGTTCAAGACAATGTGGTATCGCTCCACGCCACGACGCGCGAAGAGCGCAAGCAAGCGGTCACCGCGTTCGTCCGCGACCATCCGGGGCTGAGCCTCGCCGGTGGGCTTCTCGCCGGGATCATGGTTTCCAGGCTGCTGCCGCGCAAGCCGCTGAGCAAACTGGCGGGCAAGGCGACAGCGCTGTCCGAACTGGCCGGCGTTGCGGCGCTGACCTTGGGCCGCCGAGCCATCGAGCAGGTAGGTGCCGCCGGCAGCGAGCTGCGCGAGCGCGGCGGGAACCTGGCCGGTCAGGCGGAGGGCCTCGCCGAAGCCGCGGCGAGCCGCGTCGGCAACCTTGGCCACGAGGCGGCGGGCCTCGCCGGAGCGGCGGCGAGCCGTGCCGGCAGCCTCGGCCACGAGGCGGCGGAGCGGATCGAGAAGCTCGGCGAAGCCGCCGCTTCGCGGCTCGGCAAGGCTGGCGTGACGCCCGATAAAATCGAGAAGCTGGGCGCCACCGCCGCGTCCGCGGGTAGCGCTGCGCTCGAACGGGCGGGCGAGCTGCTGGCCCCGGTCGAGGCGAAGGTCGAAGATGTCGTCAAGCGAATCGCCCAGACCGCATCGGACTTGCGAGCCAAGGTCCATTCCTGAGCTGAGCCGGTTTCAAGCTCTAAGCCGTCTCTTCTGATCAAGTGGGTGGTTAATATCCCGCGCGAGCGCCAGCTCGCGGATAGGCGATTTCGAGAACTTCCCATTCCTTTTCGCCGATGGGCAGATTGACCCGGCGCAGGTCGCCCACCGCGGCGCCGCGCAATGCCCGTGCCAGCGGGGCGCTCCAGCCGATCCGCCCAGCGCCGGCATCCTGCTCGTCGTCGCCGACCAGCGTCAGCTTCCTGCGGTCATCGTCCTCGTCGGCGATGAGAACGATCGCGCCGAAGCGGACGTGCGCGCGATCCGGTTGGGTGGAAGGATCGACGACCCGCACCGATTTCATCCGCCGCGCCAGATGCGCGAGCTCGCGGTCGATCTCGCGCATCCGCTTGCGTCCGTACAGATAGTCGCCGTTCTCCGAGCGATCCCCATTGCCGGCTGCCCAGCTGACGATCTCGACGACCGCCGGCCGCTCGGTTCCGAGAAGCTGATCGTAGCGTGCCCGCATCGCCGCCAGCCCGGCTGGCGTGATCGGCGGTCCGTCGGGCTTCATCGGCCGCCGGTCAGCCGGGCGCGCGCTTGCCGAGGAAATGGCTGAGCGGATTGGCACCGCGATAGCTGGCCCTCGCCGGGTTCATCGCCTCGTAGACCACGGCGTTCTCAAGCACCCGCTGTATGTAGTTGCGCGTCTCCGAAATCGGGATCTGCTCGATCCAGGCCACCCAGTCGACTACGCCGCCGCGCGGGTCACCGTTAGCGGCCAGCCAGCGGTTCACATTGCCCGGCCCGGCGTTATAGGCCCCCACCGCCAGCGGATAGCATCCGTTGTAATAGGTCATCATCCGCGCGAAATAGCCGTCGCCCAGGCGGAGGTTGTAGTTGGCATCCGACATCAATGAACCGGGGTCGAACGACAGGCCGATCTTCCCCGCCTGCTCGCGCGCGGTGCCCGGCATCAACTGCATCAGCCCGCGTGCGCCGGCGTGGCTGACCGCGTTCTGCGCGAACTGGCTTTCCTGCCGCGCCAGGGCGTGGATCATCGTCCAGTTGGTTCCGGGCGGCACCGGCACCAGCGGAAAGGCGATCTGCTGGAAGTTGGCGTAGCCATCGGCATGGGCCGCCTGACCCAGGATCACGCCGAGATCGCGCCGGCCGATTTCCTGCGCAAGTTCGGCGACGAGCACGTGATCGCCTTCGGTCTCAGCGCGATCGGCGATTTCGCGGAAGAACCGCACCGCCGTCGGCCAATCATAGCCCCGCGCCACCTCGCGCACGGCGGCGGTGAGCGGGCGGGCGTTGAAGGCGGCGCGCTCGGCGGCCGTCGGCAGGCGGCGCGGCATGTTGTCGAAGGCGGGCAGCGGACGGCCGAGCCGCTCGAGGGCGAGCATGCCGTAGAACGTCTCCGGATAGGCCGCCGCAAGCTCGAGATAGGTCGCGGAGCGCGTTCGGTCGCCCGCCTGCGCCAGCGCGCGGCCGGCCCAGTAGAAGCCCTTGGCACGGGTCGGCGGCGTCAGCGCGGCCGCGCCGTAGCGATAGAACAGCGGCGCCGCTCGCGCCGCATCCCCCATCGTCCACAGCGCCCGGGTGCCGCCCAGCCACATCAGCGACGTGTAATCGTCGCGCAGCTTGAAGCCCTGCCGGCTGATGTCGGTTCCGGCCGGGAAGGTGTCGTCCACCGAGGCAGCGATGCGCACGGCGCTGGCGTTGTCCGCGCCCTTGGCCACTGCCAGCAGTTCGCCGATCCATGCTCCTGGACTGAGCGGCGGCACCGCAGCCACAGGACGCGTCGCCAGCAGCCGCACCGCCTCGGGCATGTTGCCGGACCGGCGGGCGAGGCGGACGCGGTTGAAGACGTAGCCGGCGTCGGTCAGGTGATCGCCCGAGCCCGGCAGGCCAAGGCTGCCCGGCGCCGACCCCTGCAGCATCGCCAGCCGTTCCATGAAAATCGTGCGCGACGCCGGCGAGACATAGGCGATCTGCCTGGCCGCCGCGCCCGCGTCCCCCGCCCAGAGGAGTGCGTTCATCCGTGCGTCGTGATCGGCCGGCGTCAGGCTGGCGCCGTAGAGCGAGAACAGCGCTGCCTCCGACGCGGGGGCGAGCGAACCGCCGCGCCAAGCGGCGATCGCGGCGATCCGCGCGTTCGGCCGGCCCAGCGCCGCCAGCGCGGCGGCCTGTCGACCCCGCGCGACGTTGGAAAGCGGCGGAGAGCGGTCGAAGAAGGCGGCGATCGTGGCAGCGTCGGGCGATTCGCGGTTCAGCGCCTGCTCGGCATATCCGCGCAGCTTCTCCTCCATCGGAAAGCCGGGATAGCTGGCAAGGAAGCCCGCGTAATCGCCGAAGCCAAACCGGTCGGAACTGGTCAGCAGCTTCCAGCGCTCGATTGCCTGGCCCATCCCGCCGCGCTGGCTGGTGATCAGCTGCGCCCGGGCGCGATCCCACTCGCTCCCGTCCTGGCTGTGCGCGGGCATAGTCGTCGCCGCGACGGTCAGCAGCGCGAGGCCGATGGCGGTCATGGTCGAGCTAAGGGAAATCATCGGCTTCATACATACAGCGTTCTGGCAGGTCAGCGGAGCATATCGGGTCCGGGCGGCGGAAGGGAAGACCGCGATCACGGCAATCCCCCGAGCCCTGCCCCAAGACTGGACTTTTTCGCGAAACGCCCCTTATCAGGCCCTGAACGAACCGACCGATCGCGGAATACTTCGCGACCGATACGGCCAGAACAGGGACGAAGTCGATGTTTTCCGGGTCCATTCCGGCGCTGGTCACACCGTTTCGCGACGGCGCCTTCGACGAGCCCGCGTTCCGCCGGCTGGTGGACTGGCAGATCGAGAACGGATCGACGGCGCTGGTCCCCTGCGGCACCACCGGCGAGAATTCCACGCTGTCGAACGCCGAACACCACCGTGTCATCGAGGTCTGCGTCGAGCAGGCGGCGGGGCGTGTGCCGATCATCGCCGGCTGCGGCAGCAACGACACGATGAATGCGCTGCTGCACATGAACTTTTCCAGAAAGAGCGGCGCCGCCGCCGGCCTGCTGGTCGCGCCCTATTACAATCGCCCGAGCCAGGCGGGGCTGATCGCCCATTTCTCCTATCTGGCCGAGCACAGCGAACTGCCGATCGTGCTCTACAACGTACCCGGGCGTACGGTGACCGATATCCAGCCCGAAACCGTCTGCGAGCTCGCCCGGCGCTATCCGGGACGCTTCGTCGGCATCAAGGACGCCAGCGGCGATCTTTCGCGCGTCACCGACCACCGGATGGGTATTGACGGCGCATTCTGCCAGCTATCCGGCGACGACGAGCTGGCGTTGCCGTTCAACGCGGCGGGCGGGGTCGGCTGCATTTCTGTGACCGCCAATGTCGCCCCGAAGCTGTGCGCCGAATTCCAGCGCGCCTGCGCCGACAACGACCTCGGCCGCGCCCGCGAACTCAACGACCGGCTCTACCCGCTGCACTACGCGATGTTCGAGGATGCCTCGCCCGGCCCCTGCAAATACGCGCTCAGCCGCGTTCACGGCTGGATCGCCAACGAGTTGCGCCTGCCGCTTGTCCCTTGCGGCGAGCCGGCGATGCGCGCGGTCGACGCCGCCCTGGAGCATGCGGGAGTGGTTTAGGCGCCTATCGACCTATCGACGCGACAGGGCAGCCGATCGCGATCCGCCGCCCTGTCGATGGCTTCAGACTCCGCGATTACGGACCGAAGGTGCGTTGCCACCAGCCGCCGCGACGAGGCTCATCGCCGTCCTCC
Organism: Novosphingobium sp.; assembly: GCA_039917735.1. GTDB lineage: Bacteria > Pseudomonadota > Alphaproteobacteria > Sphingomonadales > Sphingomonadaceae > Novosphingobium. Next base: position 24,310 of record JBDSIY010000010.1, read on the forward strand.
TGATCGGGATCGCCGCTCGGCGGTGATTGTTCGTCCGCCACGCCCACCGGTGCCTCCACCAGCCTTTCGGGCTGGATCGGCTCGATCGCCGGCGCGTCGATGCTCACTTCATCCCCTACCGCTGTCGTTTCGGATTCGGGCGCGCTTGATGCGGTGCTGTCGAGATCGAGTGACGGCATCGCTTCGGTAGCGGCGTTTGCCTTTCGGCGCGGGGCGCGTGGCTTGGGCGCGGCCGGCTCGGCCGGCTCGGCCGCATCGACGTCCGCTACCTTCTTCCGGCGCGTGCGCTTGGCCGGCGCCTCGCTCACCTCGGCGGCCTCGGCCGGTGCGTCGCTCTCGACCGGGGCCGCTTTGCGGCGGCCACGCTTGACCGGTTGCGGCGCGGCGGGCTCCACTTCGGGCTGGGCTATGCCGTCCTTCGCGTCCGCCGCAGCTTCGAGCGGTGATTCGACCTCTCGCGGAGTGTCGTGCGGGTCGGTCGCAGCGGCGCCGTCCACGCCTGCCACGGCCTGCGGCTCGTTCGAATCAACACCCTCGCCGCTTTCTTCGCCGGCCAGTTCGGATGCGTCTTCACCCGCGCCGCGTCCGCGCCTGCGCCGTCCGCGCCTGCGCCGCTTGCGCGGGGCCTCGCCTTCCTCGCCGGCAGTCTCATCAGCACCGCTCGGGCTGGCGTCCGCTGGCGCGTCCCCCTCGCCTTCGAGCTCAGCGATCTCGCCACTGGCCGGAGCCTCGCGCCGATCCTGTCCGCGCCCGCCCTGGCGGCGTTTGCCGCGCTTGCGCCGCGACGACCTGCCGGCGCCTTCGTCCTCGCGCGTCTCCTCGGCCGCTTCGCCGACCTCGACGTCCTCGTCATCGCCGTAGTCGGTGTCGTCTTCCTCCACCTCGTCCTCGATCTCGGGGATCGGGGCGAAACGCGGAACGAATTCGGGCCGAGGTCCGCTCGAACCGACGCGCATCTTCGCCCCCTCATTCTCGCCTTCGGGCAAGACCTCGACGCGCACGCCATAGCGCTCCTCGATCTCGCCGAGATCGGCGCGCTTGGCGTTGAGCAGATAGATCGAGGCCTCGGTGCTGGCGAAAAGCGAGATCACGTTGCCCCGGCCCTTCGCCGCCTCTTCCTCGATCAGGCGCAGCGCCGAAAGCCCCGCCGAGCTGGCCGTGCGCACCAGCCCCGAGCCGTCGCAATGCGGACACATCCGGGTGGTCGCCTCGAGCACGCCGGTGCGCAGCCTCTGGCGGCTCATCTCCATCAGCCCGAAGCTCGAAATCCGGCCGACCTGGATGCGCGCACGATCGTCGCGCAGCGCGTCCTTCATCGCCTTTTCGACCTTACGGACGCTGGAGCCGTGCTCCATGTCGATGAAGTCGATGACGACCAGCCCCGCCATGTCGCGCAACCTGAGCTGCCGCGCGATCTCGCGGGCGGCCTCGAGGTTGGTGTTGAGCGCGGTCGCCTCGATGCCGTATTCCTTGGTGGAACGGCCCGAGTTGATGTCGATCGAGACCAGCGCCTCGGTCGGGTTGATGACGATGTAGCCGCCCGATCGCAGCTGCACGACCGGATCGTACATCGCGGTGAGCTGGTCCTCGGCACCATAGCGCTGGAACAGCGGCACCGGGTCCGAATACGGCTTCACCCGCCGGGCGTGGCTCGGCATAAGCAGCTTCATGAAATCGCGGGCGGCGCGGTAGCCGTCCTCACCCTCGACCACGACCTCTTCGATGTCGCGGTTGTAGATGTCGCGGATCGCCCGTTTTATCAGGTCGCTGTCGGAATGGATTCCTGCCGGCGCCGACGATTTGAGCGTGTTCTCGCGGATTTCGTCCCACAGTCGCGCGAGATAGTCGAAATCGCGCTTGATCTCGGTCTTGGTGCGCGAGAGCCCGGCAGTGCGGACGATGCAGCCCATGCTCTTGGGCAGGCTCATCTCGGAGACGATTGACTTCAGACGCTTGCGATCGGCCGCCGAGCTAATCTTGCGGCTGATGCCACCGCCATGGCTGGAGTTTGGCATCAGCACGCAATAGCGGCCGGCGAGACTCAGATAGCTGGTCAGCGCCGCGCCCTTATTGCCGCGCTCTTCCTTGACGACCTGGACCAGCAGCACCTGGCGGCGGTGAATCACGTCCTGGATCTTGTAACGGCGCCTCAGCGCCATGCGCCTGTTCCGCAAATCCTCCGCTTCCTTGGAGCGGCCGCGCGACTGCTGCGAGCCGCCCCGGCGGCTGCGGTTCCGGCCCTCGCCGCCAGCGGCTGCGGCGCCGTCTTCGTCGTCGGCCTCACCGTCCCCCTCACCGTCGTCGTCGTCGTCATCGTCATCGCTGCCGGCGAAGCCGTTTTCAACGTGGCCGGCCTCGATCGTCGCGACCTGGTCCTTTTCCGAGGTATCGATCTCGGTCACGCCGCCGGCATCGTCGAGGTCGTCGCCAGCGAAATCATCGCCAACCGCGTTCTCGCCAACCTCGCCGTCGTCCTCGGACTCGGCGGCGCGCAGCGCCTCCTCCTCCTCGGCGTGCGCGGCCTCTTCGGCCAGCAGTGCTTCGCGGTCTTCCCGAGGTATCTGGTAATAGTCGGGATGAATTTCGCTGAACGCGAGGAAACCGTGACGGTTGCCGCCGAAGTCAACAAAGGCGGCCTGCAGCGACGGCTCTACGCGCGTCACTTTCGCCAGATAAATATTTCCCTTGATCTGCTTGTGTTCAGCGGATTCAAAGTCGAACTCTTCAATACGGTTGCCTTGAAGCACCGCCACCCGGGTTTCTTCCTGGTGGCGCGCATCGATAAGCATGCGCGTGGTCATTATGGTATCTCCATGCGCGCCGCGGCCCGGCTTTGGCCGGCCATGCGGCGCGCGCATTTGCTGGTGTGTCGCGGCGCGGCGGGGGAGCCGAAGCTTCCGGGCGCGACGCGATTGGGGGGACGGGGCGCGAATGCGCCCGGTTTGGCGTAAATGTGTCTGCGAGTTCGGGAATGCGCGGCGACTTCGATCGCGCAACCTCCGCCGCTTCCGCCGCCCGCGCCCCTAGGGGCAGCGGCAAGCAGAACGGCGGGGGACATCTCATGGCTCGCATCAACCTTTCGGATCGGGAAGATCGTGCTTCCCGATAACCGGAGGACGCCATCGGAGGAGGATCCTGCCGCGAGCGGCACGCCGGTCGGGCGCGGGAGGGTCGGTGACGGCTTGCCCCGGCGGCGGTGCGACTAGCATCCCCTTGCGGGATCGGCAAGTTTCTTGCGCTGAATCATGCTCGCGAGTGCGATTGGTTCACAAACCAAGCTCACTGTGCGATCCTAGGCCCAAGAGGCGTAACCTGTCATTGTCGCGCCTCTGGTCGATCCGCACCAAATCCGGTCGGATATGGCAGTCCCGATGATCCGCCAAATTTCCGGCAACGGGTGATCGCAAAAAGGCGAACATCTACCTCAGCACCAGACGCCAGCAGTTTCAGCCCTTCGGCTTCCACCTCATGACATCCGGCGCTAAGGCCAAGTCAGATGGCTGAATCGGCACCTCCCCAAGACGGCGCGACCCGCTCGCACATCGAGCGCGACGATGGCGCGCTTGCCCGCCTGCGCGCCGTCTGGCGCTCGCGCCGCTGGCTCCGGCGGCTGACCTATGCCGCGCTTGCCGCGCTCGCGGCCCTGTTCGCGCTTCTGTTCATCTTCACGCGCAACCTGCCGTCAGCGGAGAAGCTGCTGGATTATCAGCCGCCGCTGCCGACCATGGTGCGCGGCATCGACGGCGGAATCGTCTATAGTTACGCGCGCGAGCGCCGGGTCCAGCTCCGCTTCGTCGATTTCCCCAAGCAGCTGATCGACGTCTTCCTCGCGGCCGAGGACAAGACTTTCTGGACCCACGGCGGCGTCGATTACACCGGCCTCGCCGGCGCGGTGTTCGACTATGCCCTGAAGATGGGATCGCACGAGCGCGCCCGCGGCGGATCGACGATCACCCAGCAGGTCGCCAAGAACATCCTGATCGGCAACGAATACTCGGTCACCCGCAAGCTCAAGGAAATGGTACTCGCCCGCCGCATCGAAGGCGTGCTGAGCAAGCAGCAGATCCTGGAGCTTTATCTCAACGAAATCCCGTTGGGCCGCCAGAGCTTCGGCGTCCAGGCTGCCTCGCAGGCCTATTTCGGCAAGGACGTCGACCAGCTCAAGCTTCACGAGTCAGCCTTCCTTGCGATTCTGCCCAAGGCGCCCGAGCGCTACGGTCGAGCCCGCTATGCCGGCCTCGCCATCGCTCGCCGCAATTATGTGCTCGACCAGATGGTCAAGAACGGCTGGGCGAGTCCGGCCGAAGCCGAAGCAGCGAAGGCGCAGCCGCTCGGCCTCGTTGCCCGCCGGGTCGACAGCTACGATCCGGCGGTTGGCTATTACGTTGAGGAGGTTCGCCGCCGGCTGATCGGCCGCTACGGCGAAAACGCCGAGAACGGGCCCAACAGCGTCTATGCCGGCGGGCTGTGGGTGCGCACCTCGCTCGACCCGGCGATGCAGAAGGCCGCACGCGAGGCACTGCGCGCGGGCTTGCTGCGCTATGCCGCCGGCAAGGGGTGGAGCGGGCCAATCGCGCAGATCGGCGACCTGGACGCCGATCGCTGGCAGTCGCAGCTGATCGTCGCCAACAAATCGATCGATTACCAGAACTGGCGGGTCGGCGTGGTGCTGAGCCGGAGCGGATCGCGCGGCACGATCGGTTTTCCCGATGGCAAAACCTATGCGCTGGCAGGGCTTCCCGATGCGTTGCGCAGAGGCGACGTGATCGCCGCCGCGCCGCTCGACACCGCCACTTACGCGGTGCGCAACATTCCCGAGGTCTCCGGCGGCATGGTGGTCGAGGCGCCCGACAGCGGCCGGATCCTGGCAATGCAGGGCGGCTTCGACCCTGGCCTCGCCGCCTTCAACCGCGCCACCCAGGCGGAACGGCAGCCCGGCTCGACGATCAAGCCGTTTGTCTATGCGACCGGCCTCGATGCCGGCATGACCCCAACGACGATGGTGCCGGACGCCACCTTCTGCGTCTACCAGGGCGCGGCGCTCGGCCAGAAATGCTTCAAGAACTTCGACAACAGAGGCGTCGGCGGTATCCACACGATGCGCTGGGGGCTGGAGCAATCGCGCAATTTGATGACCGTGCACATCGCCAACGACGCCGGCATGGACCGCGTCACCCGCACCTTCGCGCGCGTGGGAATCGGCAATTACCAGAAATATCTGAGCTTCGCGCTAGGCGCCGGCGAGACGACGGTAGCGCAGATGGTCAACGCCTATGCCGCGCTGGCCAACAACGGCGTCCAATATCCGGCGACGGTGATCGACTTCGTTCAGGACCGCAACGGCAAGGTGATTTGGCGCGCCGACACCCGCCGCTGCCCGCAGTGCAACATGGCACGGTGGGACGGAAAGCCGATGCCCCGGCTCGAGTCGCGCGGCAAGCAGGTGCTCGACCCGCGCACCGCCTATCAGGTTGTCCACATGCTGGAGGGCGTGGTCACGCGCGGCACCGCGGTGGTGCTGCGCGATCTGAACCTGCCGCTGTTCGGCAAGACCGGGACCACCAGCGGCCCGACCAACGTCTGGTTCGTCGGCGGCTCGCAGCGCTTCGTCGGAGGAGTCTATCTCGGTTACGACCAGCCCCGTTCGCTCGGCGGCTATGCGCAGGGCGGCCGCGTGGCCGCGCCGATCTTCAAGCAGTTCGTGCAGGCCACGCGCGACCGCTGGGGCCATACCCCCTTCGTCGCGCCCGAAGGCATCCGCCTGGTGAAGATCGATCGCGTGAGCGGCAAGCGGGTGTTCGGCGGAACCCCGGGCGATGATCCCAAGGCCTCGATCATCTGGGAAGCCTTCAAGCCCGACACCGAACCCAAACGCGCACCGCGCGGCGAGGAGCTGGCGCGCCAGCGCGACGAGTTGGTCGCATTGCTCCACCAGAGTCGCGAGCATCGGGCAGCGGTGATCCGGCAGGACGTCGCGCCGGTGGAGCAGCGGGACTTTGCCGAGGAACAGGGCGGCGTTTACTAAGCCGGCGATCGGGGAAAGCGTGCGACCGGGCCGCGCTCCCCACCAGCCTCAGCGGCAGCTTCGGCGGCTGTGGCGACGGCCAAGGCATGGCGGATAGGCAAGGCGCGCTTGCAAGGAACCCGCCGATTGCCGATTGTCGCCGCAGATTCGCGTATGGGAGAGATGCCATGGCCAAGTATAAGATGATCGCGCTCACCACCCCGGTGCCCGGCAAGGAAGCCGAATATCACGACTGGTATCAGAAGACGCATCTTCCCGAGCTGACCTCGTTCGACGGCATCGATAGCGCCCAGCGGTTCAAGCTGTCCGCCAAGCTGATGGGCGCGGACAACAATCAATATCTCGCGATTTACGACATCGAGACCGATGATCCGATGGCGCTGATGGGCGCGATCGGCGAGGCCAGCGCGGCAGGCAAACTCACCCAGAGCGACGCCAGCGACATGGCCACGACCTACACCGCGTTATTCCAGGAATTCGACGAGTTGGTGGTGGGCGCATAGGGTGACGAGGCAAGGGCATAGCCAGTGCGACGATGGGCATTTTGCGCTATGCGTAGCTGATTACGCTAACCGCCCCCGAACCTCGGCTTGCGCTTCTCCTTCAGCGCAAGGATGCCTTCAAGGTGATCCGAGCTGCGGACGTTGACCGACTCGTAGGCAATGCCGGCGTCGAGCACAGCGGTGGCGATCCGCTTCAGTTCCAGATTGGTCAGGATCTTGGTCGCGCGGATCGCTCCCGTCGCGCCCCCCAGTAGCCGCGCGCAGAAGGCGTCGACCGCTTCGTCCAACTCCGCGAGCGGAACGCAATGGTTGACGAGGCCGATCTCGGCGGCCTTCGCGGCGGTCAGCAGATCACCGGTGAACAGATATTCCTTGGCGCGGGCGAGGCCGATGCGCTGCGCCCAGATCACGGCGCCGCCATCGCCGGCGACGAGGCCGAGCCCGACATGGGGATCGCCGATCTTCGCGCCCTCGGCGGCGAAGATGATGTCGCACAGCAGCGCCAGCGTCGCGCCGAGGCCGACGGCATGGCCGTTCATCCGGCACACCACCGGCTTGTCGATGTCGAGCAGGGTGAAGACGATGCGCTTGGCCATCCGCGCCTCGTGATCGAACAGATGCGGATTCCTGGCATTGTGCTCGATATGGCCGATGTCGCCGCCCGCCGAAAAGGCGCGGCCGGCGCCGGTGATCACCACCACGTCGGAGCCGGCATCGCCTTGCGCGAACCATAGCGCGGCGGCGAGATCGTCGTGCAGCTCCAGGTTCACCGCGTTCATCGCCTCGGGCCGGTTCAGCGTCAACGTCAGCAGGCGGCCTTTGCGCGACAGGGCGATCGTCCCGAGTTCGAGAAGCGGTGGGACGGGATCGGACATAAGCTCTCCTCTGGGTTCCTCTTGCCCGGCCGACTGCATCGCCCGCGCCGTCGCTGCCACTGGCTGGTAATGGTCAAGCCCAAGCGGTAGGTCAATCTTGCCAAGCCGGGAGACATGCCGTCTAGCGTGCCACAAGCGACGCGGCCCATCGGTGCGTGAGCGCAGGTGCCGCGAGGGAGAGAACGATGGCTGACTTCGACGAGATGTTTGACTGGGTGGTCGTGGGCAGCGGCGCTGGCTCGATGAGTTCCGGGCTGCTGATGCGCAAGGCCGGCAAGTCGGTCGTGATCCTCGAGAAATCGCAATATGCCGGCGGCACCACCAGCAAGTCGGGCGGGGTTATCTGGCTGCCGAACAACCCGTTCATGGAGCCCGGTGAGGACAGCATCGAGCAGGGCATCACCTATCTCGACGCCGTGGTCGGCGACAGTCCGGACACGCCCGGCACCAGCCACGAAAAGCGCCTCGCCTACATCACCGAGGGCCGCAAGATGATCGAGTTCCTGCTGCGGCAGGGCGTAAAACTTGAGCGCGGGTCTAAGTTCTGGCCAGACTACTACGACGAATATCCGGGCGGCTGCAAAACCAGCCGCACGGTGATTGCGTTGCCTTTCGACAAGAACGAGCTGGGCGATTGGGCGCAGAAGCTGCGCCCCGGGTTTCTGGAAATAAAGGTCCTGCTCGACGACGGCATGAAGCTGCCGTTCATGACCGGATGGAAGAAGCTGGCGTTCTACGCCAAGGTTGGTTCGTCCATGGTGCTCGGCAAGCTCACCGGCAAGCACTGGGTGACCGCAGGCGCCGCGCTGCAGGGGCGGATGCTCCAGCGGGTGCTCAACGCGGGGGTGGAAATAAGGCTGGAGTCTCCGGTTACTCAGCTGATCGTCGAGGACGGCAAGGTCACCGGAGTGGAAACCGGCAGGGACGGTACGACCCGACGCATCGGCGCCCGGCTCGGCGTTCTGGTCAACGCCGGCGGCTTCGGCCGCAACCAGGAAATGCGCGATCAATACCTGCCCGGCACCCGCGCCGAATGGTCGATGACCAACGAAAGCGACACCGGTGACATGCACCGCGAGATGGAGAGGCTGGGCGGGGCGCTGGCGCAGATGGACCAGATGGTCGGCTACCAGATGACCCGCGCCCCCGGCTGGGAGCAGGACTATGTCGCGCCGCCAGCGCAGTCGATCACCGCCAAGCCGCACGCGATCCTCGTCGATCAGAGCGGCGTACGCTACCTGAATGAGGGCGGCTCCTACGAGGAATATTGCGAGAACATGGTGGCGCGCGACCGCACTGTTAGCGCCGTGCCCAGCTGGGCCATCCTCGATAGCCAATACATGGCGCTCTATCCGCTGGCGAATGGCGGCCAGGGGAAAATCCCCCGCAAGTGGCGTGAGAGCGGCTATCTGAAACAGGCCGATACGATCGAGGGGCTTGCCGAGCTGATCAGCGTCGCGCCGGCAACGCTGCGCGCGACGATCGATCGTTGGAACCACTTCGTGGACACGGGCGTCGACGAGGACTTCCATCGCGGGAACCGCGCCTACGACCAATTCCTTGGCGATCCGCGCAATGACGGCCAATTCCGCACCCTCGGCCGCATCGACAAGGCGCCGTTCTACGCGATCGACGTCGTGCCGGGCGATGTCAGCACTTATGGCGGCGTCGTCACTGACGTGAACTCACGGGTGCTCAGAGGTGACGGCACGGCGATCGAGGGACTCTACGCGACCGGCGTCTCCACAGCATCGCCGATGGGCAAGATCTATCCGGGGGCGGGCGCTAGTGTTGGCCCCTCGATGACGTTCGGCTGGATCGCCGCCAAGCACGCCGCCGGGCTTGGCAACCAGGTGCTCTGACCCGGAATGGACGTAGCGACGCTGGAGGCCGAAGGCTGGGAGCGGCTGCCGACGCGGTCCTTCTCCGCGGCGATCGGCCCCACCTTCGCGCGCGGCGAGACGGGCGCGCGCACGATCGCGCTGCTGACCAGCGCAGAAATCGCCAACGATCACGCGCGCAGCGTCCACGGCGGCGCGCTGATGACCTTCGCCGATATCGCGCTGGGCTCCGCTGTCGCCGACGTACTCGGCGCGCGGACGCTCACCACCGTTCAGATGCAATACCAGTTCGCCGGGCCGGTGCGCCCCGGCTCGCTGCTGACCTGCGCTCCCGAAGTGGTCAGCCGCGCCAAACGGCTCGTCTTTGTGCGCGCGCTGTTCGAGGCCGATGGCAAGGTGGTCGGATCGGCCGACGGCATCTTCCGCGTGTTCGAGGCGCTTGGCGGATAGCCGCCGTTCAGAGCCGGGCGAGCAACTCCGCCTTCTTGGCATCGAACTCACCAGCGGAAATGATGTCCTTGGCCCGGAGTTCGGCAAGCCGCTCGAGCCGCGAGAAGATCAGATCGTCCGAATCCCTCGAGTCCTTGCCGCCGGTGTTCGCTGCGTCCGGCGCCGGCATGACGGACTCGCCGACCGCCGGGGCGGTTCGCGTCGCGGCTTCGGGTTTCCCGTGGGGCGGCGCTGGTGTCGCCGGTGGCTCGGCGCTATCGGGTTCGGATGGGACGATTTCAAGGTCCTCCAACCGCACCAGCCCCTGCTGGCTGGTAAAAGTCAGCGACTGGTCGCCGCTCTGCTGTTGCGAGACGCCGCCGATGCGATGATCTCCCGTGTGATAGATGGTAATGCTGCCGCCCTGCTCCACGGCGAGCCGGCGCGAGCCGGGAAACACCGCATAGCGCATCGCGTTCTGCGATCCTGTCGAGGACGGCTGGCCCAGCTCGGCTGACCATGGCGCCCAGAATGCGCCGCCGCCCGATCCGCGCTGGCCGGGCGAGGAGGCGCGCGGCGTCACCAGGAGCAAACCGTCGCGGAACGCCGCCGCCAGCTCATCGCAGAGCGCCTGAACCCGCTGTTTGAGGGCGCCATTGAACATGTCGCCGATCATGATCATGCCGCCTCGCGACCACTGGCCCAGCCCGCCCAGTTCCGGATGATCGAATTGCGCCTGGGTCCCGCCCCCCGCGGCGAGCGCCGCCAGCAGGGTGGCCACGGCATCGCGGGGGAAGCGGTGATGGGTGGCGGCGGTATCGACGAGCCGCTGTCCTGCTTCTGTCAGGTCATTCATGGGAAATTCCGTGGCCTTTCGCTGTGCCTCAAAGCAGGTTGACGCCCACCTTGCCGAAGAACGCGCCGCTTTCCAGCGTCCGGTAGGCGTCGGCGAGCCGGTCGAGATCGAATACAACGTCGACCACCGGCTTGATGCGGTGCTCGACGATGAAGGCGATCATCGCTTCATGCTGGTCCCGGTTCCCGACGCTGATCGGCGCGAGGTTGACCTTGCCGTCCGCCTTTGTCCAACTGAAGTCCGATCCCAGCATGCCGATCGCCGAGAGCTGGCCGCCCTCAATCAGAAGGGCAGCGTTGTCGTCATATTGCACGGCGCCAATGGTATCGATGACGTTGGCCACGCCCTCGCCGCCGACTGCGGCGCGCACTGCGCCGGCCCAGTCCGGCGTGGTTCGATAGTTTACCGTCACGTCTGCCCCCAGAGACCGCGCCCGGGCCAACTTGCCATCGGACGAAGAGGTGATCGCCACCTTCGCACCCATCGCCTTGGCGAACTGCAGCGCGGCGATCGAGACGCCGCCGGTGCCATGCGCCAGCACCCATTCGCCGGGCGTCGTCGGGCGGAAGGCGGTGAGCGCCGACCAGGCGGTGAGTCCGGCACAGGCCAGCGTCGCCGCCTCGAGATCGCCCAGCTCATCGGGGTTGCGAACAAAGCTGTCCGCCGGAAACACCGCATACTGCCGCGCCACCCCATCGACCGATCCGCCCAGCATCTCGGAGGTGGCTTGCGCTCCACTGATCCAGCCAAGGCCGAATATCGGCGAGACCCGGTCCCCCGGCGCCACCCCGGTGACGCCTTCGCCCACCGCGACAATTTCGCCCGCCGCGCAGGACAGCGGCACCAGCTCCGGCTCTTTGGCGATCCCGGGAATGAGACCCTTGGCCATGATGACGTCGCGAAAGTTCAGCGTTGCCGCTTTCAGCCGCACCAGCACCTCGCCCGGCCCAGCGGTCGGCAAAGGCGCCTGGCGAACCACAATCGTGTCGATCCCCCTGCCCGTCTGGAGCGTCGCGAGCTTCATCGTCTGTGCGGGCATTGGGGGCTCTCCGTAATTCCGTCCGCCGCGCCTTAAACCATGCGAGCGCGCATTTTCAGCGCTGTTTTGTCGCTATCTCCTCGCGCTTCCGAAAAAACACGCGCGCCGACTTGCCGTTGCAACACCGGCGGGTAAGGCTAGGGAACCGTGCTCCGGCGAGGATCGTGCGGACCGAAGATTTCGAGAGAGGGACCATGAGCCAAGCCACATCCAACGCGGCGTCGCCTGACGCCGAGACTCAGCTCGACATCTTCCGCCGCATGCTCCGCATCGAGCGCAATGACGACGCGACCCGCCGCCAGATCCGCCAGGGCCGGATCACCGCGCCCTATTATTCGGCGCGCGGGCAGGAAGTCATCCCGGCGACGATCTCCTCGCTACTCACCGATGACGACAAGATCTGCACGATCTATCGCGGCATTCACGACATGGTTGCCAAGGGCATGCCGCTGCGCCCGCTGTGGGCCGAGATTTCGGGCCGCGTCGACGGCACCTGCAAGGGCAAGGGCGGACCGATGCACCTCACCCACCCCGAGACCGGGGTGATGGTGACCACCGGCATCGTCGGCTCGTCGATGCCGATCGCCAACGGCTTTGCATGGGCGGCGCTGCTCGATGGATCGAAGCAGGTGACGATCGCCTATTTCGGCGACGGCGCCTCGAACATCGGCGCCTTCCATGAGGCGCTGAACCTCGCTTCCGTGTGGAAGCTGCCGGTGATTTTCGTCTGCGCCAACAACGGCTTTGCCGAACACACCCGCTATGAGAACGGCACCTCGGTCGACTTCATCTCCAAGCGCGCGATCGGCTATGGCATGCCCGGCTATACGGTGGACGGCAACGATCCCTTCGACATGTACGCCCACGCCCATGCCGCGATCGAACGCGCCCGCGCCGGCGAGGGTCCGACGCTGCTCGAATGCAAGACCTTCCGCTTCATGGGCCACGTGTTCGGCGACGCGGACGGCTACATGACCAAGGAGGAGAAGGCGGCCGCGATCGAAAAGGACCCCTTGCCCGCGTTTCGCGCCAAGCTGATCGAGAGCGGCGTCGCCACCGAGGAACAGCTGGCCGAACTGCAACAGAAGATCGAGGCCGAGGTGCAGGACGCAATCGAATTCTCTCAATCCTGTGAATATCCGTCGACGGACGAACTGCGCCGCGACGTCTTCGCCGAGGAGATCGCGGCATGAGCACCGACACGATGAACAAGCCGGCTGGCGAAATGCTGAAGATGACCGGCCAGGGCGCGGTCACGGCCGCCTTGTTCCAGGCGATGCAGGAGGACCCCAAGGTGCTCGTCTTCGGCGAGGACGTGGCCGACCGCGAGGGCGGCGGCGTCATGGGCACCACCAGGGGCTTGTCCGACAAGTTCGGCGACCTGCGCGTGCGCTCGACCCCGATCGCCGAGCAGTCGATCATGGGGGCGGCGATCGGCGCGGCGATGGCCGGCTACAAGCCGGTGGCCGAGATCATGCTGATGAACTTCATCACCGTCGCCATGGACATGGTGGTCAACCACGCCGCCAAGCTGCGCTTCATGTCCGGCGGGCAGAGCCAGGTGCCGCTGGTGATCCGCACCCTGACCGGCGCCGGCTGGCAGACCGCCGGCCAGCATTCGGATCACTACGAGGGCTGGTTCGCCCACACCGCCGGGATCAAGGTCGTCGCGCCGTGCTTCGCGGCCGATTACAAAGGGCTGCTGCTCTCGGCGATCCAGGACCCCGATCCGGTATTGTTCATCGAGAACAGCCGCACGATGTTCGTCCCCGGCGAAGTTCCCGCCGACCAGGGCCCGATCCCGCTCGGCAAGGCCCGCGTCGTCCAGGAAGGCACCGACGTCACGCTGGTGACCTATTCGGGCATGACCTACACCTGCGCCGCCGCCGCCGGAGAACTCGCCAACGCCGGCATCTCCGCCGAGGTGGTCGACCTGCGCACGGTATCGCCGTGGGACAAGCAGACGGTGCTGGCCTCGGTCGAGAAGACCGGCCGCGCCGTGGTCGTCACCGAAGCCGGACGTTACTTCGGCCCCGGCGCCGAGATCGCCGCGACCATCCAGGAGGAGCTGTTCGGCAAGCTCAAGGCGCCGGTCCGCCGCCTCGGCGCGCCGTACTGCGCGGTGCCCTTCGCCAAGGTGCTCGAGGACGCCTACCTCGTGCAGCCGGCGGATGTGGTGGCGACGGTGAATGCGCTGGTCGGAAAGGGCTGAGGCTCCGGAAACTTAGTACCGGCAAGTCTGGCGGCGGGAGCGTAACGTCCGTTGTGGGTTGAAAGCGGACGTTAGAACATAATGACTTTACCTTGCACCGCTCCGCTGTAAAGTCATCACACTCTAGCGCCAAGCCCAACTACCCTGCATTGTCGAATTTCCTGACCTCGACGTTAGGTATCAAACTGACCCACTGCCGGCGGTTACGGGCGCTGCCAGACCTGCGTCGTCATCCGATAAGTGACCAGTACCTCGCCTTCGTAGAGTTGCGCCCGAAAACCCAGCAGGTCGCGCCCGTCCTCCGCATCTTCGCGCATCAGCGCGAGAAGTTCGTCGCGGCTGTGCCCTTCGGGGAACGAGGTTGCGAGCACGGATCGGTAAGGCATCGGCCCGGTCATCCGCGTTTCCGCCGCCGCCTCGTCCAGCCCAAGCGCCTGGCCCATCCCGCGCAACTCGGCAACGCAGTGCGCGTGGCGGTGCGACGGATCGCGCATCGCCTCCATCCGGTCATAGGCGCCGGTTTTTTCGGCATCTGGGGTGACGTCGATCACCACTACGCGCCCGCCCGACCGGCAGACCCGCGCCATCTCAGCAAGCACGCCCGCAGGCCGCTCGAAATGGTGGAAGGCGGCGCGCGAGGCGACGAGATCGAACGAGCCGTCTGCGAAGGGCATCGCGGCCGCATCGCCCTCGATCCAGCGGACACCGACCGCCATCGCGCGCTGCTGCGCCTCACGCGCCTGGTCGAGCATCGCCGGCGTCAGGTCGAGACCGGTGACTTGCGCGACATGCGGCGCGAGTTGTAACGCCAGCGAGCCCGGCCCGCAGGCGACATCGAGCACCTGGTCGTTGGCAGTCGCCCCCAGCAGCGCCGCCAACTCGCCCGAGTCGGTAGGCGCGGCGCGGCGTGTCAGTTCGGCATAGCCGCTCGCCTGCCGCGTATGCTGATCGACGATCGTTTCGTTATGCGGTGTAAGCGTGGACATATTGGATCGCCTCGACGGGTGGCCCCGAGGTCAACTTTGCGCCGCGGCTTTTCGTGCGGCAAGCGGCGAAGTCAGCCGGCCGCTGCCGTCACCATCGCCTCCCGGCCGGCCCGTTCGCGCCAACGATCGGCGCTGCCGCCGAGCTGGAGGTTGAGGAACGCCCGCTTCATGAACAGGTGGCAATTGTGCTCGTCGGTGAGGCCGATGCCGCCGTGCAACTGGATCGCCTCCTCGGTGGTGACCCGATAGACGTCCGACGCGAGCGCCTTCAGCGCGCCCAGTTCGGTGAGGCTCGCCTCGCCTGCGCCGGCCCGCGCGTGCAGCAGCGCCTCAGCAGCACCGATCTGGACCTTGAGGTCGGCGCAGCGGTGCTTGAGCGCCTGGAACATCGCCAGCGGCCGCTCGAACTGCCGCCGCGTCTTCAGATACTCGACCGTCATCTCGAGCGCGGCGTTCGCCCCGCCGAGGCTATCGGCGGCGAGCGCAAGCTGCATCTCGGCGAGGACATGCGCGGCGATGGCATCGGCGGCTGCGCCCCGAGCCAGCACCAGCGCGGGATTGACCGCATGCGCCTCCAGCGTCACGTCGAACAGCCGCCGGCTCTCGTCCCACATCGGCCGCGCGGTGAGCGTCACCCCAGCGGCACCGGGCGGGACCAGCACGGCGAGGCTCGGCGCCAGCACCAGCACATGGCTCGCCATGTCGGCATCGGGCACCGCGGGAAGCGTGCCCGAAAGCGTGTCACCATCGACCTGCACCGAACTGCCGGCGCCAAGGCTCACCGCGATATATTCGCCAGACATCGCCCGGCCCAGCCAATCCTCCCGGTCAGCCAGCATCTCGGAGGCGACAAACGCCTCGATCGCCAGCAGCGCCGGGATAACCGGCGCCGAGGACAGCACCCGGCCGAGTTCGACCAGGATCGCGGTCGAGGCGTCGCGACCCAGCCCAAGCCCGCCGGCATCCTCCGGCACCCGGATCATCAGCCAACCCATCTCGGCGATCAGCCGCCAGCTTTCGTCGCGCGAGGGGCGCAGCTGGTCGGCGGGAAACGCCTTCTGCGCCGCGTCCTGCAGTTCCGAAAGTTCGATCATGCCGCCACCCAGCTCTTCGGCTCGCGCTGCATCCCCAGCATCCGCTCGGAGAGGATGTTGCGCTGCACCTCGTCGCTGCCGCCGGCGATGGTCCAGGCGTAGCTGTTCATGAAATCCGCCATCCAGTTGCCGGAATTGAGATCGCCGAACACGATCGGGGCGCGATACTGCTCGTCAAGGCCGCCGAGCCTTACCCCAAGCAGCGCATACTCTCGCAGCACCCGAGAATAGGTGAGCTTGACGATCGAGGCGTCGCCGACGTTCTCGATTCCCTGAATGCGGTTGCTGAGAAACCGGTCGGCGGTGGCGCAGGCGGTGTCAATCCGGGTGGCGAGCGCGCCAAAATCGCGTAGCACGCCGGCGTCCCGCTCCAACCCATTGTCGCGGATCAGGCTGGCGATCCGCCACAGCGCGCCGCGCATCCGGTAGGACAGCTCCATCAGCGTCAGCCCGCGCTCGGACGACAGCGTCGACTGCGCTACCGCCCAGCCCTTCCCCTCTTCGCCGACCCGCTCCTCGACCGGCACCTCGACATCGTCGAGGAACACCTCGGCGAACTCCTCGTCGCCCTGGATCTGGTTGATCGGGCGGACGGTGACGCCCGGTGCCTTCATGTCCATCAACAGATAGGTGATGCCCGCCTGCTTGGCGCCCTCGGTGCTGGTGCGCACCAGCAGCAGGCATCTGTCGGCATATTGCGCCATCGTCGACCAGACCTTCTGGCCGTTGACGACATAGACTTCGCGCCCGTCCCTGGTGCGGCGTTCGGCGCGGGTCTTCAGCGCGGCGAGGTCCGAGCCGGCGTTGGGTTCGGAAAATCCCTGGCACCAGGTCTCACCCTCGAGGATGCGAGGCAGGTAGCGGGCTTTCTGCTCCTCGGTGCCCCATTCGTCGATCGTCGCGAAGGCGTGGAAGGTCGATACGAAGGAGAGCAGCAGCCGCGGCGTATCGGCGCGGACCAGCTCCTCGTAGATCACCTTCTGCTCTGCCAGGCTGCGGCCACCGCCGGGCCACTGCGCCGGCCAATGCGGATTGGCGTAGCCGCCCTGAACGAGCTTCATGAACCAGGCGCGCTGGGTGGCCACGAACTCCTGGTGGTTCGACGGGCTGGTCTCGCGCCAGTCCTTCGGCGCGTTCATCTCCAGCCAGGCGCGGACGTCTGCCCGCAGCGTTCCCAGGTCGCCGTCATCTCGCATTGTCGCGTCATGCACGGCAAGCGCAACGGCGTCCAGAGTTTAGCAGCGGTGCGCCGGGGTCAGACCGCGACCTCGATCACGTCCCCGGAAACCCGCACATTGTAGGTCTCGATCGGCATCACCGCCGGGGGGTTGATCGGCTCGCCGGTTTCGAGATCGAAGCGAGCGCCGTGGACTGGGCAGGAAATCCAGCCGTTCTTCATTCTTCCGCAGTCGAGCTTCTCATAGGCATGACTGCACAGGTTGCGCACCGCGTAGATGGTGTCGTTGCTGTTGCACAACACGATCTCGATCCCACCGGCCACGACGAGCTTCTTCGACCCGGCCGGCAACTCCTCGAGCCGGGCGACCGCGACGAAATTCTGTTCAACCATCGTTCGTTCCAGCCTCGACATCCGCGCACCGCCTTGTGGCAGTGTGCCATGGCACGCAAGCTTTCGCACCGGGCCAAAGGCGCGTCAGCAGTTCGGGCCGTTGCAGCGACGCGAAAGCCGGGCCGGATCCGAAGAATGGCCGCCCCTTGCCGCAGCCTGCCGTGCTGGCTAACGCAGCCTCGAAATACGAATGCTGCGGGAGGACGCCGATGGATTTCGCATGGACCGCAGAGCAGCAGGCGTTCCGGCGCAGGATCCGCGACTTCCTTGATGCCAACCTGCCCGACGACTGGGAGAAATTCTCCGAGCACGGCCCCGCCTCCCCCGCGCTGACCGCCTTCGCCCGCGAGTTCTGCGCCAAGCTCGCGACCCACGGCATTCTGTTCCCGCATTGGCCCAAGGAAGACGGCGGCGAGGGGCTTGGGCCTTGGGAGCAACAGATCCTCGCCGAGGAGATGTGGATTTCCGGCGAGCCGCGCGGCGGCCAGTACATGAACGTCAATTGGATCGGCCCGACGCTGCTCAGATACGGCAGCGACGAGCAGAAGGCGCGCTACCTGAAGCCGATCACGCAAGGGCAATCGCTGTGGTGCCAGGGCTTCTCCGAGCCCGACTCCGGCTCGGACCTTGCCTCGCTGCGCACAAAGGCTACGCGCGGGCCTGGCGAGAACGGTGAAGTCTATCGGATCAACGGCCAGAAAATCTGGACATCCTACGCGGGCCTTGCCGACACCTGTTTCCTGCTCACCCGCACCAGCGACGATCGCAAGGGCGGCATCACGATCGTGCTGGTGCCGATGGACACGCCGGGCATCACCGTGCGCAACATCCCCTCGCTGATCGGCGAGGGCGACATCCATGAGGTGTTCTTCGACGACGTGACCGTCCCTGTCGGCGCACGGCTCGGCGAAGAGGGCCAGGCGTGGGAGATCGTCGCCTATTCGCTGCGCAACGAGCGGTTGGGCATCCCGCGCTTCTATCTGGCCCGGGCGGCATTGGACCGCGCGGTGGCGATGCTGCAGGCGGCGGGAGACTTCATCAGCCCCACCGTCCGCGCCGAGGCGGCGCGCTGCGCCGGCCTGTGCGAGGCGGCGGGGACGGCCAGCTACGCGGTCGTCCAGAAGCGCGTCGACGGGCTGACGATCGGCGCCGAATCCTCCTCGGCACGCTATGCGACGATCATGGCGGAGCGCGCCGTGGTCGAATTCGTCAT
>JBDSIY010000011.1:0-51275 GCA_039917735.1 Novosphingobium sp.
TGCGACGTTCGTCACCGGCACCTCGAACGTCCTCGCCTCGAACGCCGCCCAGCGGATGGCGGCGCTCGAGACCCCGCAGTTCGCCCCGCTTTATCTCAAAGCGGCGACCGGCCAGGGCAAGACCCACCTGCTCCATGCGATCGGCCATGCCTATCTTGCCAATCACCCGCGCGCCCGGATCTTCTACTGCTCCGCCGAGCGCTTCATGGTCGAGTTCGTCCAGGCACTGCGTCAGAACCAGATGCTGGAGTTCAAGTCCCGGCTGCGCGGATTCGACCTGCTGCTGGTCGACGACATTCAGTTCATCATCGGCAAGGCGAGCGCGCAGGAAGAACTGCTCTACACGATCGACGCACTGCTCGCCGAGGGCAAACGGTTGGTGTTCGCCGCCGACCGGGCCCCGCAGGCGCTGGACGGGGTCGAACCGCGCCTGCTCTCGCGGCTGTCGATGGGGCTGGTCGCCGACATCCAGCCGGCGGACATCGACCTCAGGCGCGCGATCCTTGAGCATCGCCTTGCCCGCTTTACGCCACCCTCGGCGCTGGCGCAGGTGCCGGCTGACGTCATCGAGTTCCTGGCGCGGACGATCAACCGCAACGTCCGCGAACTGGTCGGTGGGCTCAACAAGCTGATCGCCTATGCCCAGCTCACCGGCCAGGCGGTGTCGCTGCAGCTCGCCGAGGAGCAGCTGACCGACATTCTTTCGGCGAACCGGCGGCGCATCACCATCGACGAGATTCAGCGCACGGTCTGCCAGTTCTACCGCGTCGACCGCTCCGAGATGTCATCGAAGCGCCGCACCCGTGCGGTGGTGCGACCGCGGCAAGTGGCGATGTATCTGTCCAAGGTGCTGACGCCCCGCAGCTATCCCGAGATCGGCCGCAAATTCGGCGGCCGCGACCATTCTACCGTGATCCACGCGGTCCGGCTGATCGAAGACCTGCGCACCCGCGACGCCGACATGGACGGCGACGTGCGCAGCTTGCTGCGGCAGCTGGAGAGCTGATCGAGACGCAACCAGCCGTGGCCTCGCACCGGGAAACTGTCGATTACATCTGCGAGCAGATGGCCGGCGCGGGCGACATCCGCGCGAAGCGAATGTTCGGTGAATACGGGGTTTATTGCGACGACATTTTCATCGGCGTAATCTGCAATGATACGCTGTACGTGAAGCCAACGCCCCAAGGGGATGCGATTGCCGACGGCCTGGATCGCGTTCCTCCCTACCAGGGCGCAAAGCCGAGCATCGAGGTGCCGGAAGACCGCCTTGAGGATCATGGCTGGTTGGCCGGACTGATCCAAGCCACCCGAGATGCGCTTTCGACAAGCTCACGATGAGCCGGTAAGGGGCGAATACCTGCACAACTCCCGCTAAGGCTGAGCCTGTCGAAGCCCGCGCGTCCACGCTGGCCAAAAGCATGCTCGCCCCTGCCCGCCTCAACCGCTTCGCCCGCCACATCGTGCTGCCCGAGGTTGGCGGCGCGGGTCAGGTCGCGCTCGCCTCCGCCCATGTCGTGATGATCGGCTGCGGCGGGATCGGCAGTCCGGCGTTGCAATATCTGGCGGGCGCGGGCGTCGGGCGGTTGACGCTGGTCGACAGCGATGTCGTCGAGGAGAGCAATCTCCAGCGCCAGACCATCTTCGCTTCCGGCGACATCGGCGCGTCCAAGGCCGAGCTGGCCGCGCTCTGGGTGCGCCGCTTCGATCCGGCAATAGCGGTTCGCGCGATGGTAGCGAGGATCGACCGGGCAAACGCCGCCGGCATTGTCGCGAGTGCATCCCTAGTGCTCGACGGCTGCGACAATTTCGCGACCCGGCTGGCGGTGTCGGACGCCTGCGTCGCCGCGCGCGTGCCGCTGACCAGCGCCGCGCTCGGCCGCTTTCAGGGCCAGGTCGCCAATTTCGCCGGGCACCTGCCGGAGCAGCCCTGCTACCGCTGCTTCGTCGGTGACGCCTTCGACGCCGAGGATTGCGACAGCTGCGCCGCCGATGGCGTCCTCGGCGCCATGGCCGGAATGGTCGGCAGCTTCGCGGCGATGCACGCTATCCGGGTGCTGCTCGCCGGACACGCCGCGCTGGGCGATCCGCAATGGGGGCGCTTGCACCTGCTGGACGGATTGACGCCTGCGCTCAGAACGCTGCGCATCGCCAAGGATCCGGATTGCAAGGGTTACGGAGCACCCGGCTGACGCCCTCGCCGAATCAGCCGCCGCCGACCCTCGGCAGCACGATCACCTCGCACGCGTCCGCCAACGGCAAGGACCAGTCGGGCGCGAATACGCCGTCGATGGCGAATGCCGCGCGCGCTTCGGCGATCGTCGCAAAACCGGGCGCGCGGGCGTCGAGCCGCGCGACGAGGTCGAACAGGTTCGTCGCATCCATGTCGAGCCGGTCGCCGCCGAAGAACTCGCGATCGAACGGCGGCATGACGACGATACGCATGGCGCGCCTAGCGCGCGTTCAGCGCCGCGTAGACGCGGTCCGGCGACAGCGGCAGATCGCGCAGTCGGACCCCGGCCGCCCTCGCAACGGCGTTGGCGACCGCGGCGAGCGGCGGCACAATCGGCACCTCGCCGACGCCTTTTACGCCATAGGGATGGTCGGGGTTGGGCACCTCGACCATCACCGCCTCGATCATCGGCAGGTCGGAGGCCACTGGCATCCGGTAATCGAGGAACCCCGGATTATCGAGCCGCCCGTCGGCGTTGTAGACATAGGTCTCGTTCAGCGCCCAGCCGATGCCCTGGACCGCGCCGCCCTGAATCTGGCCCTCGACATAATCGGGATGGATGGCGCGGCCGACGTCCTGGACCGCCGTATAGCGCAGCACGCGGACATGGCCGGTCTCGGCATCCGCTTCGACATCGCAGATGTGGACCGCGAAGCCGGGCAGCCAGCCGGCGGCGTTCAGCGCGGCCTCGGCCGAGATCGGCCCGCCGGCATGCGCCGCGCGCGCGGCGACCTGGCGAAGGGTCATGCGTTCGCCGGCCTTCGCGCCGCTGCTGCACACCGCCTCGCCGTCGGTCCAGGCCACTTCGCCGGGCTCGACGCCCCAGATCCGCGCGGCGCGCGCCTTGAGCGTGTCCACAACTTGGCTCGCCGCCGCGATCACCGCCTTGCCGGTCGCGAAAGTGACCCGGCTGCCGCCGGTCACCATCGAGAAGCCGATTGCGGCGGTATCGGCGATCGTCACCCGAACCTGCTCGTAGGGCACCTGCAGCGTCTCGGCCGCCATCATCGCCATCGACGCGCGGCTGCCGCCGATGTCGGGGCTGCCGGTGGTGACGGTCACCGATCCATCCTCGGTGATGCTGACCTGCGCCGTCGAGGGCCCCCCGTAGTTTCCCCAGAAGCCGCCGGCGAGACCCCTCCCCTGATTCGGGCCGAGCGGCGCCGACCAGTGCCGATGCGCCTTGGCCGCCTCCAGGCATTCGACATAGCCGATCGCGCCGAAAGGCACCCCGGTCGGTTGCGGATCGCCGGGCCTCACCGCGTTCCTGAGCCGCAGTTCGATCGGATCGATGCCGAGCTGGAGCGCGATTTCGTCCATCGCGCTTTCGACCGCGAAATTCACCTGCGGCGCGCCGGGTGCGCGATAGGCCTTGCTTGCCGGCCGGTTGCCGAGCACCTCCCAGCCGATCAGCCGGGCGTTCGGCACATTGTAATGGCCGATCGAGCAGATCACCCCCGAATGGGCGTTCAAGCCGGGGTAGGCGCCGCCGTGATATTTAAACTCGATGTCGGCGCCAACCAGCTTGCCGTCGGCATCGGCACCAAGCCGCACATCGATCACCGCGCCCGGCGCGGGCCCGGTAGCGCGGAACACGTCGCCGCGGCTCATCACCAGCCGTACCGGACGCCCCGCCTTCCTCGACAGCAGCATCGCGACCGGTTCGAGGTAGACGGCGGTCTTGCCGCCAAAGCCGCCACCGATCTCCAGCGGCGTCACCCGCAGGTCCGCCTGGGCGATGCCGAGCATCGAGGCGACCTGCGAGCGCACCGCGAAGGCGCCCTGGCTCGAGCACCAGATCTGCGCCTGGCCATCGGCGTTCCACGAGGCGACGCAGCCGTGCGGCTCGATATAGCCCTGATGCACCGGCTCCATCGTGTAGCGCCCGGACGCGACCGCCGCCGCACCGGCAAGCGCGGCGTCGATGTCGCCGCGCTCGATCACCACCTTCATCGAGGCGTTGGAAGGCTTGTCGGGCTTTGGGCTCACGCCCTTGGTGAACACGTCGTCATGCAGCAGCGGCGCACCCTCGCGCATCGCCTCTTCCAGGCCGAGCACATGCGGCAGCACGTCGTAGTCAACGGTGATCGCCTGGATCGCCGCGTCGGCCGCTGCCTGGCTGGTCGCGGCGACGGCGGCGACCGCGTGACCTTCGTATAGCACCTTGTCGAGCGCCAGGCAGTTGCGGGCGACATGAACGATGTCGGAGGCCGATTCGCCGACCGTCATCACCAGCGATTCGATCGTCGGAAAGTCCCGCCCGGTGGCGACGGCCTTCACTCCCGGCAAGGCGGACGCCTTGCTAGTGCCAATGGACCGGATTCGGGCGTGAGCGTGAGGACTTCTGAGGATCGCTCCGTAAAGCATTCCGGGAGCAACGAAATCGGGACCGTAGATCGCCTTTCCGGTGACCTTGTCGACCCCGTCCGGTCGAACCGGGCGGGTGCCAACGACGCGAAAAGCATGCTGGGGCTGGGGCGCGTTCATGGCTCGATCTCCGTGGGGTGCGGCTCATTGCCCACAACCTTGGCAGCGGCCGCCTCACCTTCGAAGGCAGCGTCCGACAGCGCTGCATCCTCTATAGTGGCGAGGGCGCCGCGGTCGGTCGAGTCGGACGGATCGGAAACCAGTCGCTGTCGATCCTGTGTGCCGAGCTCCGGCGCCTTGCGCTCCTGCCGTAACTCCGCTCCGGCCTCGATAACCGCGCGTATGATCTTGTCGTATCCGGTGCAGCGGCAGAGATTGCCGGCAAGCCAGTAGCGGATCTCGGTCTCGCTCGGGTCCGGGTGGCGTTCCAGCAGTGCCTTGGCGGCGACGATAAAGCCCGGCGTGCAAAAGCCGCATTGCAGCGCGCCGAGTTCGAGGAACTTCGCCTGCACCGGATGGAGCGCGCCGCCCTCGGCCACGCCCTCGATGGTGTGGATCGCCATCCCCTCGGCTTCGGCTGCCAGGACCAGGCACGAGCACACCATCGCTCCGTCGAGCATCACCGTGCATGCGCCGCAATCGCCGGAGCCGCAGCCCTCCTTGGTGCCGGTCAACCCCAATTCCGTACGCAGCGCGTCGAGCAGGGTCGTGCCGGGATCGCAGAGAAAGCTTTCGGCATCGCCGTTGACCGTGGCGGAGATAACAAGCTTGTTCATGGCAGGATAGTTCATCGTGTTATTTCCGTGCGTTGTGCTGCGATCTTGACAACACGTCTTGCGAGGACACCGGCCATCGCGGTGCGATAGGCGGCGGGCCCGCGCTTGTCGTCGATGGGGCGGCAGGCGGCGCGCACGGCTTCGGCCATCGTTGCGAGCGCGTCCTCATCGAGCCGGGTGCCCACGAGTGCGGCTCCCGCCGCCTCGACCAGCAGAACGGTCGGTGCGACCGCGCCGACGGCGATGCGCGCGGCGGTGCAGCTCCCGTCAGCGTCGAGCACCAGCGCCGTGCCCGCGCCGACCACGGCGATGTCCATCTCGGTACGCGGGATCGAGCGCAGGTAAGCGTCGCCGCCGCGCCGCGGGCGCGGCGGGAGACGGATCTCGACGACGAATTCGCCCGGCCCCAGCGTGGACCGGCCCGGCGCGACCGGTAGCTGTCCTACCGGCACTTCGCGCTCGCCATCAGGTCCGGCGATTACGCAGGTCGCACCCGCCGCCACCAGCGCCGGGACGCTGTCCGCCGCCGGCGAGGCGTTGCACAGGTTTCCGGCGATCGTGGCGCGGTTGCGCACCTGCACCGAGCCGATCAGATTGGCCGCCTCGACCACGCCGGGCCAGGCGGCGAGGAGCGCCGCATCCTCTTTCAGGGCCGTGCAGGGCGTCGCCGCCCCGATCGCGAAGCCCTCAGCGATCCGCCGCACGCCCGTCATGCCGGCGATCTTCTTGAGGTCGATGATGGCCGACGGAGCGATCCGGCCGGAGCGCATCTGGACGATGAGGTCGGTGCCTCCAGCCAGCGGACGTGCCTCGGGGCTGGCGAGGAGCAACCGCACCGCCTCGTCGATCGTCCCGGGAGCGTGATAGGCGAGTTGCGGCATCATCATCTCCGGGGCAGGTTTGTCGCTGATGTAAGGGTTTTAACGCTCGGGGCAAACTTGCGCTGCCCGACTAAGCTGTCACATACCCCCCGTTCAACGGATAGGTCTGGCCGGTGATCCACGAAGCCGCGTCCGAGCACAGAAATGTGACCAGCGCCGCGACATCGGTCGATTTGCCATACCGCCGGATGACGTAGCGTGACATCTGCGCCTTCGCTTGCTCGCCTTGCATGAACTCCGCCAGTTTTTCCTCGGCCATGTCGGGCAGCAGCGAAGACAGCGACACCGCGTTGCAGGTAACGTTGTAACGCCCGACTTCTTTGGCGATCGACTTTACGAAGCCGTTGGCCCCGGCCTTCGCCGCTGTGTAGACCGCCATGCGCGGCTCCCCCACCCGGCCCGAATCCGAGATGATAGTGACGATCCGCCCGCGGTTCGCAGCGACCATCGCGGGAATGAATACATGGCAGCAATTGAACACGCCGTAGAGGTTTGTGCGAAGATATCTGTCCCAATTTTCCGGATCTTCCTGCCAGAAGGCCTGTCGCAGGTTGAACGTCCCGGCCGGACCCGCCATCCCGGCGTTGTTGACGAGGATCGTCGCGGGTGCGCCAATCTCCTGCTCGATCCGCGCCGCGGCGACCCGGATCGCCTGGAGGTCGCCGACGTCGAAAGGCACGGCCGCCGCCTTCACTCCCAGCGCCCGGACCTCTTCGACCACCGCCTGGGCCCGCTCGGCCACGAAGTCGTTGATGGCGATCCCACCGGCGTTGTGGCGCGCGAGCTCCAACGCGGTCGCACGGCCGGCGCCCTGACCAGCGCCGGTCACCAAAGCCACCTGTCCGCCCAAATCGAGCAGGTCATCGTCGATCATGGGCATCCTCCAGCGCTCCGGCCTGGATGGCTTGTAGGAACCAAAGCGCGGGCCCGTCTATAGCGACGCCGAGCAGCGAGGGAACATCAGTGCGACCCGAAAACGCGCCGTTCTACAACCATCTCTATCCATCAGCGCATACGCAGGGTGGGCCCAATCTGCATCTGCACAGGCGGGAGCGGTATTTTGCTTAAGGCATGTTGCACGGCAGCGAGCACCGCGCTGGGTTGGAAGGGTTTCTGCACTACCCCCGTCGCCGTTGCGGCGGGGCTTGCGATCTGCTGCGGCGTAGCAGTGACATAGATAATCCGGGTGCCAAACTTTTCGGAAAGGAGCTGCGCGATGGCCGGCCCCGTTGGCCCATCACGCAAGTTCACATCCACCAGTGCCACTTCGGGGGGGTCGGTTACCCGTGCCAGCGACGCCGTGTCGGCGATCATTCCGACAACCCGATAACCAGCGTCGGCAAGGATATCTTCCAGCTGAATGGCAACGAGGAACTCATCCTCGACGATCAGCACTTTTGCCTCGGGCATCGTTTCCCCCTTAGCCCTGATATTACGCGGCGTCAGGCTGCGATGGCCCCCTCCGGATCGGCGTTGGCGATCCGTGCCAGTTCCGCGAAGAACGCGTCAATAGCCGTACCTGAAATAACGAAATCGTGCCGCGAATCGGGCAGCTTGCCTGAATCGATGACCTGACTGAGCATGGCCCGCCCCCGGCAGATTCGACTTTTGACCGTGCCGAGCGCGATCCCGCAGATACCGGCGATCTCCTCGTAGGAAAGATTGCCGGCGGCGACCAGAATCAGCGCCTCGCGATAATTCTTGGGTATGACGGTGAGCGCTCGCAATACGTCGGCTAATTCGACCGTGCTTTCCTGCGATGCGCGGGCGCGCAGAATGCGTTCGGCGGTCAGTTCGTCGTACTCGCCATGGAAACGGCTCCGGCGCGCTTCACTGTAAAAATGGTTGCGCAGAATGGTGAAGGTCCATGCCTTAAAATTGGTCCCGGCGCTGTACCGCGCCCGCGCTGCCCATGCCCGCAGCAGGGTTTCCTGCGCCAGATCGTCGGCGCGGTCACGACAGCCGCACAAGGCGCGGCCAAAAGCGCGCAAATGAGGCGCGACATCCGTCAAGGCTCGTTTGAAGTCGCGATCACTGAGCGCGGTGATCTCAGCCAGTGGTTCTTTATGTTGCGTCGCCGCATTCATCCGCACCGATGATTCTCCCTGGAACGAGCCTGAAAGTGAAACGCTAAAGCTGTTGGAAAGTTCCCGGAACCGTGTTTGTTCCTGGGCACTTGCCCTCCGTGCGGCTCGGTCTGGCGCTAAGCCCGAAATAAAGGCCCCCATGCTGGGAAGCATGGGGGCCTGGGATTGGGTCACCACCGGTTGCGGGGGGTGGGGTGGGAGGCCAGCGGTGACATAGGTTGAACACTGAGCCGAGAAAGAAGTTCCCCGGTAGCCAAAAAAATCTATGATGGCGACGACGGTGGACTAACCGGGCGGCCGCCGCCCGGCATCTTGCCGGCGCTGTGCCGCTTGACGCGGCGTTGGATCACCCCTGCCCGGCTGCGGGAGGAAATGCGCGATTTCAATCCGCGATCATTGCGTTAATGCGTTGGTGACAATTGAATTTTTTGAGGTTTGCGATGTCTTTGGCTGAACAAATTGCCGTACAGCTGCCGTTTCTTCGCCGTTATGCGCGGGCGCTGACCGGCTCGCAAGGCTCGGGCGATGCCTATGTCCGCGCGACGCTTGAGGCGGCGCTGGCGGATCCGGCGCTGCTCGAACAGATCGGCAGGGGCCGCGTGCGGCTGTACGCGGCATTCAACCGTATCTGGTCGTCGAGCCATATCGACGCCGAAGCGGCCGCCGAGGTCGAGGAACGCATGCACGAACAGGTTGCGCAACTGCGGCTTTCCCACATCACGCCCGCGCATCGCCAGGCGCTGCTGCTGACGACGTTGGAGGATTTCACGCCCGAGGAAGCGGCCGAGATTCTCGATATTCCCGTCGGCGAGGTGTCAGAACTGGTTGCGCAGGCGATTGACGAAATCGACAATGAAACAGCGACCGACGTGCTCATCATCGAAGACGAGCCGTTGATCTCGATGCAGCTGGAAGCACTGGTCAGCGACCTTGGCCACAACGTCGTTGGCACCGCCGCGACCCGCCAGCAGGCGTTGGAGATCTTCGCCGCGCGGCCGGCGGGGCTGGTGCTGGCCGATATTCAGCTGGCGGACGGCAGCTCGGGGATCGAGGCGGTGGAGGATCTGCTGAAGCTGGGCGATCTGCCCGTGATCTTCATCACCGCCTATCCCGAGAAACTGCTGAGCGGAGAGCGGCCGGAGCCGACCTATCTCGTCACCAAGCCTTTTCAGGAAACGACGGTGCGCGCGGCAATCAGCCAGGCGCTGTTCTTCGGATCAAGCCGCCCGCTGCAGTAGGGCAGCGGGTCTGTTCGTCACCCCTGTCACCGACAAGCAGTCACCCTGTGGGGAACGTCCGTTCCTTCACTTGCGCACGGGGCTCGCTGCGCAGGTTGAACGCGGCGATCCGGCGCACCGGAACGTGCAGTCTGCACTCGACGCCTTCGGGCAGAAAGCGCAGCTCGACCTTGGACTGTAACTCGTGCGCGACGATCTTCTCGATCAGGTCGCGCCCAAACCCGCGCTTGGCAGGCATAGCGACCGCCGGCCCGCCCTGCTCCTGCCAGTGGACCTCGGCGATTCCGGGCGAGCTCAACATCCAGCTGATCACGACGCGCCCGTTGGCGGTGCAGAGCGCCCCGTATTTCGCCGCATTGGTCGCCAATTCGTGGATGGCGAGACCGAGCGAGAGCGCATCGCTCGGCGCTAGGTTGATCGCCGGTCCGGACATGTCGATGTGGCATTCGCCGTCGGCCATGTAGGGGGCCACTTCACTGCGGACGATGTCGCCGATCGCTGCCTCGGTCCAATCGCTCTGCGAGAGCAGGTCGTGGGTCGCCGAAAGGGCGCGCAGCCGGGCGGTAAGGCCGTCGGCGAATTCATCGAGATCGCTGGCCCGGCGGCGGGTAAGCGACACGATCGACAGCACATTCGCCAGCGTGTTCTTGACGCGGTGGTTCAGCTCGCGGGTCAGCGAGGTGCGGATCGCCGCCTGGCCGGTCAGCCATTCGAACACCTGCCGGTCCTGGGCCGCACGGCGAGTGATCAGCCATGCTGTAAACATGATGAGCAGGCCGGTCACCACGCCGAAGGACAGTGTGACAATCGACAGCGTCGTCAGCGCTCCCGAGCGTTTGGCGCGAACATGAAGAATCCAGTTACGGCCAGCGACAGTGATGCTGCGATCGAGTGAGGCACCGTTCTCGCCAGGAAGGTGACGCCAGGCGAGCAGCCGTTCGGGCTCCCTCCGCAGATCGTAAATCGCGATCTCGACCTCACGGCTCCTGAACAGCGCAGCGGCGGCGTCCAGGAATTCATCGGCGCGGAACGGGCTGTAGACAAATCCGGCGGCAATGCGGCGGCCGTTTTCGAATCGGAACACCGGCATGTAGATCAGAAAGCCCAGGTGAATGGATCCCTGCTCGTTCCGCACCAATTGCAACGGACCGGTGGCGATGGGCTGCTCACGCCGCAGGGCCTCGTCCATCGCTGCGCGTCGGGCGGGTTCGGAATACATGTCATAGCCGACGGCCGGGCGCGTGATCGCGTTCAGCGGCGTTACGTAAACCACCGGCGTCGAGATCTTCCGGCTGCGGTCGAGAGCGGGGTGAACTCGATATGCGGGCTGTCCTGCCCGGATCGTCTGCTCAAATGCCGGAACTTGCGCGATCTGCAGCAGAGGGGCCCAACCCATGCCTATCGCTCCGTGAAATTCGCCGCGTCCGTATAGCCCGGCGGCAAACTCCTCGAACTCCGGAGGTGTCACCTTGTCGCGCGAGCCGAACAATACGGCGCCGGCGCGGAGCAGGGCGATGTTTTCCGCCGCGCGCCGTTGCAGGCCCGAAGCGATCTCGGTCAAATTACGGTCGAGTTCGATTTCGCGGCGCTGACGGTCGGCGCGCTCGATCGCCATGACGCTGACGGCAGTGAACATGCTGGTGATAAAGAACAGCATCAGCGGCCAGCCGCGCGGGTAGCGGTGGAACCAGGCCTGCTTCTCGACTCGGGCGAGAAGCGAGCCGTCAATATCGCGGTCGACATCTGGTTCAGTCTGCGCGCGCATAGCTCTCCCGCCTACGCGCGCCCTTTGCATGCACCCCGGTAAAAGGGAACCTTGTCACCCGTTGAATGTTGCGGAAGGGACCGATCATTGCCGAGCGATTGCTTGACGGCTGTTGAAGATCAAGGGAAAATAGGCTTGGGTTTGATGGAGTTCGTTTTGAGTCCGACAAAGGGGCCCAAGGGACCCAGGCAAGAGTCGGGCGTTCGCTCCCCGCCTCGAGACGGTGGCGATCCCGGTTGGGCGGACGGCTTGAAAAAGCTGTATAACTCCGTTCTGAACGAGCCGTTGCCGGGCAGCTTCGACGACCTGCTGAAGCAGCTGGACAAGGGCGACGATGGGTGAGGCACCGTCCCTCGCCGAAGGTGACGAGCAATTCAAGCACGAGTTGGCTCGAACCCTGCCGCATCTGCGCGCCTTCGCCCGCGGCCTCTCCGGCCGCGCCGACTTTGCCGATGACCTGGTTCAGGAGGCGGCGATCAAGGCCTGGGCCGCGCGCGATCGCTTCACGCCCGGCACCAACATGCGCGCCTGGACCTTTGCGATTCTGCGCAACTACTACCTAAGCGAGCTACGCCGCCAGCGTCATCACGCCGACTACGATCCCGAGGTCGCCGAGCGGCTGCTGGTGGTCGATGCCGGACAGGAGGACGGGCTGCACCTGTCCGACATGGAGGAAGCATTGCGCCAGCTCTCTCCCGAACGTCGCGAAGCGCTGATGCTGATCGGGGCCAGCGGGTTCACCTATGAAGAGGCGGCCTCCATCAGCAACTGCGCGATCGGGACGATGAAAAGCCGCGTCGCGCGGGCACGGGTCGAGTTGGCCAAGCTGCTCGACCCGGAGATCGAGGACGGCGCGCTGCCGGCGCGGAGCAGACCACGGGCGCAACGGACGAGCCGCTTCGGCGACAGCCGCCTGTGATCGCGGCGCGATTAGTCTGAGCGGCAAATATGGAGCAGGACTCGCCACGAAAGTCGCTGGTGAGCTGGTTGCCGCCAGAGCGCCGGCTTGTCTCCAGCGCGGTCTTGCTGCTCGGCATTGGAGTAATGCTGGGGCTGCCGTTCGTCCTCAAGGCTGGCGCGGAATTCTTCCTGCCGCTCAGCACCGCGTTCATCCTCAGTGTCATCCTTGCGCCGATCGCCGATTTGCTGCGGCGATCAGGACTGCCGAACGGCCTCGCCTCGCTGGCTGCGGTGCTGTGCCTGCCGGTGATCTTCCTGTTCGCGATCCTGCTGATCCTGCAGCCGTCGATTGACCTGATGGCGCGCCTGCCCGAGCTGACCCAGACCATGCTCGCCCGGCTCGAAACCGTGCGCGGTAACTTCGCCGCGGTGTCACGCGTCGCCAATTCGCTGGGCGCCATCACCGGCACCGCCGAGAAGACCGAGGTGGTCATCGCCGCGCCCACCGTGTTCCAGCAGATTGCGACCGCCACTCCGGCGGCGTTGTTCGAGACGGTGGTGGTCGTGCTGCTGTGCTACTTCTTCCTGGAGGCGCGGTTCCGGATGAAGCGCAAGCTTCTGCTCGACCGCAGCGACCTCGGCGCTTCGCTGCGTGCGGCGCGCGTCCTGCGCGACATGCAGGAGCAGGTCGGCGCCTATATTCTCACCGCTGGATCGGTGGCCGCCTGCATCGGCGTGATCGTCACCTGCGCCGCCTGGGCGTTCGGGTTCGAGGCGCCGATCATGTGGGGCGGGCTCGCGATGCTGCTTAACCTGCTCCCCTACTTCGGGCCGATGGTCATGGCGCTGCTGCTGGCGGCCTATGGACTCGGCACTGCTACCTCGCTGCTGACGGGACTTGCGCCCGCGCTGTGCTATCTTTCCATGCACATCATTGAGGCGAATGTGGTGACGCCGGTCATCCTCGGCAGGCGGCTGACCTTAAGCCCGATCGCCATCCTTGCCTCGATGACCTATTTCTCCTGGGTTTGGGGTGTCACCGGGATCTTTCTGTCGGTGCCGATCCTGTTGATGGTGGTGGCGCTGCTCAAGAATCTGGGAGCGCCGAACGTCGTCGGCTTCCTGTTCGGCGAACCCTTGCTCGTCGAGCACCCGACCACGGCGCTCCCCTCCGCGCCACAGTCAACCGGGGCGTTTCCGGGCCGGAGCGTTCACGAGGGATAGACCCAAGGCGAACCGCGCGAGTAGTTCTCGGAGGCAAAGCTCCAGTTGACCAGATTGCCGAGCACCGCGTCCACATAGTCGGGCCGGCGGTTGCGCACGTCGATGTAGTAGGCGTGCTCCCAGACGTCGATCGTGAGAAGCGGATTGGCGGCGCCGGTGATCGGTGTATCGGCGTCATGCGTGGCGATGACCTTCAGCGCGCCGGCCTCGGCGACCAGCCACGCCCAGCCCGACCCGAAGTGGTTCACCGACTTCCCCTTGAGCTCCGCCAGCATCGCCTCGGTCGAGCCGAAAGCAGTAGTGATGGCGCTGGCGAGTTCTGCTGCGGGCTCGCTCCTGCGTGGCGAGAGGCAGTGCCAGTAGAAGCCGTGGTTCCAGGTCTGCGCCGCGGAGTTGAACAGCTCGGCGTTGCCCTGGTCCTTCGCCGCCCTGATGATGTCCTCGATCGGCTGGTTGGCGAGGTCAGTGCCCGCGACCGCCTCGTTGACCTTGTCGACGTAGCCCTTGTGGTGGAAGCCGTGATGGAACTGGAGCGTTTCCGATGAGACATGCGGGGCCAGAGCATCGAGAGCGTAGGGCAGCGGCATCAGTGTAATGGTCATCAATACGGTCCTATACTGGTCCCAGAGGTGGACGGCTTCGCTAGGGGAAGCGGTGTCGGCGGCAAGGGTTCCGCGAAAAGCGATACCCTGCAGCCGGCTGGCAGGGTTCCGCATGCACAAACGAAAAAAGGATGGCGGGTCACCCCGCCATCCTTCGTTAGAGCCGCCGCTCCGCCACACCGGCCGGAGCGACATCTATGCGGCGGTATCGCCGATCAGGGGTGACCCGCCTGCTTATCCGCCTTTTCTTCCAAGGCCTTGGCTGTTGCCTTGCCCATGTCGCGCGTCGCGTCCGCCTTGCCATGCATGATGGCCTCGGACGAGTTATCGCTCATGTTGTCCGCCGCCGAATCAATGGCGTCGGCAGTAGCGTCCGCAGCGCTCTCGACCGCGTCGGCCTGGCTCTCGGTGGCGTCGTCGGCCTTATTGTTGCAGGCCGAAAGCCCGAAAGCCCCCGTTGCGGCCACTGCCAGCGCGAGCGGCGCGAAGAACGAACGTTTCATCCAGATACTCCTTTTCCCTGTTTTCTAGGTCGGGAGCGCCTCCTTAGCGCACCGAACCGCGTCGGAATAGATTAACTATCGCGAGCAGGATCACGGCGCCGAGGAAGGACGCGAACAGCGACAGCACGTCGAAATTTCCGCTGGTGATCGGGGCACCGCCGATCAACGGGGTGATGAGAAAGCCGGCGAGGACCGCTCCGACGATACCGACGACGACGTTGAGGAGAATGCCCTGCTGCCCATCGGTGCGCATCAGGATGCTGGCAAGCCAGCCGATGATCCCGCCAATGATGAGAACGAGAATAAGCGTCATGATGTCCAACTCCAAACAACCTGTGTTCGATATGAACGGAGCTTGACCATCATGGTTCCATGCGTGCCAATCATTGCTGCCGGCGCCAGGCCGGCCGATCGATCGACCTGATCGGCTGAACGGAGCCCCGCCCGGCCCTGCGTGGCCCTGCGCGGCGCTGACCACTCTACCACTTTTCAGGCGTGCGCCGCGCCCTTCTCCGCCAGCAGCTGGGCTCGCTTCATGGCGACAGCTTTGAGCAGGTCGTCGAACGAGTCGGCAAATTTCTTCACACCATGGATCGTAAGCTCATCCGTCACCCGGGTAAGGTCGAGGCCGAGTCGCTGCGCCTCGGCGAGGATGATTCGCGCCCCGTCGACATCGCTGGTCAGCGACTGGGTGACGGTGCCGGTGCGGCGGAAAGCATCCATCGTCGGCACCGGCATGGTATTGACCGTCTCCGGCCCGATCAGCGTATCGACATAAAGCGTTTCGGGATAGGCCTTGTCCTTCACTCCGGTCGATGCCCAGAGCAGGCGCTGCGGCATGGCGTGCTTGACCGCGAGCTGCTGCCAGCGATCGCTTTCGACCAGTTCCTGCCACCAGGCGTAGGCGAGCTTGGCGTTGGCGATGGCCACTTTGCCGCGCAGTGCCTTCAGCGTCGCGCTTTCCGGATCGCCGGCGCTGACTCGCTCATCGATCGCCTTGTCGATCTGCGAATCGATGCGGCTGACGAAGAAACTGGCGACGCTGGCGATCCGCTCGATCGGTTCGCCCCGCGCGACGCGGGCTTCCAGCGCCGCCACATGCGCGAGCGCGACTGCCTCGTAGGCGTCCTGGGCGAACAGCAGCGTGACGTTGATGTTGAGCCCCTCGCCCAGGAGCTGGCGGATGGCGGGTACACCCGCCTCGGTCCCCGGCACCTTGATCATCAGGTTCGGCCGGTTGACCGCAGCCCATAGCCGCCGCGCCTCGGCCACGGTGCCGTCGGTGTCGTTGGCGAGATAGGGTGAGACCTCCAGGCTGACATAGCCGTCCCTGCCGTGCAGCCGATCATAGACCGGCTGCAGATCGTCGGCGGCGGCGCGGATGTCGGCGATCGCCTCGCGTTCGTAGATGTCGATCGGACTCGGCTCGGCCCCGGCCAGCGCCGCCGCGAAGCCCGCGTCATAGGCGTTGCCGCCACCCATCGCCTTCTCGAAGATCGCCGGGTTGGAGGTGACGCCGGTCAGGCCGTCCTCGTCGATCAGCTTGCGCAGTCCGCCCTCGGCAAGAAAGCCGCGATCGAGGAAGTCGAGCCAGACGACGGTTCCCGCCGCTGACAGCTGCTGCAGGCGATTGCTCATGCCACGTTCTCCGCGATGAAGTCGCGCACCCCTTTACGACATTGTGGCGGCCGACGCGGGAATTTTTCCAGCATGTTCGCCATTGCTCTGGGCGGCCGCGACTCAGCAGCCGGCGTTCGCTACCATGCAGGTGCCGCCGCCCTGCGCCGTATAGAGACTGGCGCCGCCCTCGGCCGGATCGCCGCACACCTGCAGCGCCACACCGCTGAAGGCTGGAGTCTGACCGCGAAAGTCGAATCGAGTCAGCGGCTTGCCAAGGTGTCGCGAGGCATGCGCGGCGAGGATCGTCGCCTGCAGCGGACCCTGCACGACCAGCGCCGGATAGGCCTCTTCTTCCATCGCGTAGGGCAGGTCGTAATGGATGCGGTGGCCGTTCATGGTCAGCGCCGAATAGCGGAACAACAGCACCGGATCGGGCGAGATCTTGGCGGACCAAGCGGCTTGCGGCGGTTCCGCGTCGCCGGATGGCATCGCGATCGAGCCCGCGGCCGCCGCTTCGCGGTAAACGATGTCCTGCTCCTCGACGATCGCCAACCCGTCGCCGCCGGTCAGCCGATGCTCGACGGTAACGAACACGAGGCTGCCGCTCTTGCCGCTCTTGGTGTTGACCTTGAGGATCGTCGAGACGCGCGTCACCGCTTCGCCAAGCAGCAGTGGCGCATGGAAACTCAGCCTCCCGCCGGCCCACATCCGGCGGGGCAGAGCCACCGGCGGCAGGAAGCCGCCGCGCGCCGGATGGCCATCCGTCCCGAGCCCGGCTGGCGGGCGAACGTCCCAGAAATAGAGCCAGTGATGGAGCAACGGCAGCGGTTCGCCGGCGCCCCCGGCCGACCCCTCGCCCAGCGCCGAGAGCAGCGCATTGCTGCGCGCCGGATCCAGCACATCGGTGCGTTCTTCGCTTCTGCCGACCCAGCTCGTATAGTCTTCGCTCATAGCTCGCTTACACTCCATCGATGCATCATTTCAACGCAGGCACTGTCGACGATCCGCCGCAATCGGTGTCAAAATCGCCTTGACGGGTCCCCAAGGCCGGTCCAGACGCAGAGGATCGATGGAACAATGCATTATCCTGAGGGCGGCTCTATGACGGGTTCGTCCAGCCAGCAAGCCCCTGACGGTGATGCGGCTGCCGACCCTGCACCCGGACTCCCTCTCGCCGGCCGGCGAATCATCGAGCTTGGGACGATGGTCGCCGCACCCTTCGCGACCCATATTCTGGCCCAGCTCGGCGCCGAGGTCATCAAAATCGAGCCGCCTGCGGGCGACACCACGCGTGCGCTGGTGCGCGGTGGCCCCAGCGGGACGCTGATCGCCTACAGCCACTCGAAGCAGGGTTTGTGCCTTGATCTTACGACTCCGGGCGGCAAGGAGGTGTTCCGCCGGCTCGCCGCGACCGCCGATGTCGTCATCCACAATCTCGCCCCAGCCGCCGCGCGCAAGCTCGGTGTGACCGCCGACGACTGCCTCGCCGCCAATCCTGCCATCATTCATTGCCACATCAAGGGCTACGCGCACGGTCCGCAGGCCGACGACCTCGCCACGAATCCCGTCGCCGAAGCCGCGACCGGAGTGATGGACGATCACCGCGTCGATGGCCGCCCGAGCCGGCTCGGACCCTCCTACCACGACCAGTTCGCCGGCACCTTCGCGGTGATCCGCATCCTTTCGGCGATGATGAACCCGGCCGCGAGCGAGGCCGATCGGCGCATCGAAATCGGCCTTTACGAGACCGGGCTGCATCTCGCGGCGCGCGATCTCGCCGGAATTCAATTGAAAACGCACTTGCTCGGCCGGCCCGAAAAAGAGGCCGGCGGCGAGTTCGCGATGCCCGGCTACGGCGCCTATCGGACGAACGACGAACGCTGGATCTACTTGCTGGTACTTACCGATGCGCATTGGGCCAGGCTCACCGAGGCGCTGTCGATGCCAGAGGCCGGCGCCGAGGATTTCGCCCGCCTGCGCGACCGCAAGCAGCAGCGCGAGCGCGTGGAGGCGGCGGTGCGCGACGGCGTCGGGCGGTTTACTTTCGACGAAGCAGCGGCGCGACTCAGGGCAGCGGGGCTCGGCTTCAATGAGGTGCTGCCGCTCGAACGTGTGCTCGACGCCGCGCAGGCGCGGCAGCCGGGCAAGCTGCGCGACGTCGAGTTTCGCGGGCTGCATTTCGAGGTGCCGGAGTTTCCGGGTGGCGCCGGTTCGGCCGAAGGGGGCCTGCCACCGCCGGAGATCGGCGAGCACACGCTGGCGGTGCTGCATGGGCTCGGCTTTTCCGATGCCGAATCCGCAGCGCTTGTCGAGCAAGGCGCGGCCCGTGCTTACGCGAAGGGCGATTTCGCCTGGGCGCCGGTCCGAGTGAAGGCGTGAGCACGGCGGTGAAGTCTATTCCCCGGCAGGAACCTATATGACCCCCTTTCGCACCAAGGAAGAACAAGTCGCCGACTTCCTGCGTGAGGGGATAATCGCCGGGCGCTACCCACGCGGGGCGCGGCTTAAGCAGCAGGAGATAGCGGTGCTGCTCAGCACCAGCATCACCCCGGTGCGCGAGGCGCTGAAGCTGCTTGAGGCCGAAGGCTATGTCACCGGCGATTCTTATCGCGGCGCGACAGTCGCGCCTTTCGACATCGAGGCTTCGGCCGAGACCTTAAGCCTGCGCGTGCTGCTTGAAACCAAGCTGGTACGCGGCGCGGTGGAGCGGGCCAGCGCCGCCGACATCGCAGAGCTGCGCGCCCTCGGCGGGGAGTTTGCCGGCGCATATGCCGATGGCGACAACAAGGCGGCGCGGGCCGCGAACTACCGTTTCCACCACCGCATGTTCGAGATCGCGGCGATGCCGCTGACGCTGCATTTCGTCCAGATCCTCTGGGCGCGCTATCCGTTCGACCTGATCAACCGGCTGGAGGGCCGGGTCGATCGCGCCGCCACCGAGCACGATTCGCTGATCGAAGCACTGATCGCCGGCGACGTGGGCGCGGCGATGCTCGCGACCCGCCAGCACATCGAGGCCGGGTGGTCCGAACTCAGCGCCGCGCTCGCGGCCGGCGGCGTTCCCACCGAACCTTCCCCCATCCCCGCGGAGAACAGCATCCCATGAAGAAATCGATCTTTCTCGTGATGGACATGATGAACGACCTTGTCGCCGAGGACGGCTTCAACGCCCAGACCTACGGCATCCAGGTCAAGCAGCGGAACGTGCTGGAAAACACCGCGAAGGCGATTGCCAAGGCCCGCGCGGCGGGCTGCCAGGTGGGCTATGTCCGCATCGGCTTCTCACCGGATTACCGCGAGGCGCCCGAAGCCTCGCCGATCTTCTCCGGCGCGCGCAAGAACGGCATCTTCAAGCTCGGCACGAAGGGCACCGAGGTCCATCCCGCGATCGCGCCCGAGGAAAGCGATTTCGACATCGTCAAGCACCGGGTGAGCCCGTTTTACGGCACCTCGCTCGAGCCCATCCTGCGCGCCAACCGCATCGAGCGGGTGATTCTTTGTGGTGTGTCGACCAATGGCGTCGTCCATTCGGGCGCCCGCGAAGCGCATGACCGCGACTTTGAATGCATTATCCTGGAGGATTGCTGCGCCGGCGTGACCCCCGACGAGCATATGCATGCACTCGCCTGTCTCGGCCGCTTCGCAACGATCACGACTGGAGACGCCTTCGACTTCGGTAGTTGATTCCGGTTCACGCTAGGTCGCTAAAGCGTAGAAATGATTGCAAAAAGCGCTGAACTTGTCGGCACATTGCAATCTTCACCCTGATCCCGGGCCGCTCTCCCTGCAACGCGCTCCGCCGCTGCTGGAACCAATAATCGGCCCATCCGGCTTGACCTTCACCGATAATGCATTATCCATCCCCGTAATCACGGCGCGACCCGCCCGTCACCAGGAGAAACCCATGAGCACCATCGAAAAGGAACGGGAAGTCGGTGACGCGCCGGCCGAGGGCAAGATCACGCCCGAAGCGATCAAGGCCGCCGAGAACATGATCGGCATGCAGTTGCGGCCCGAAGGCCCCTACCTGCAGGACGCCACCGAGGACACGATTCGCAACTTCTGCAACGGCATCGGCGACCTCAACCCGCTCTACCGCGATCTCGAAGTTGGCCGCCTCACCCGCCACGGCTCGATGCTGGCGCATCCCAACTTTCCGATGGCCTTCGGCTGGGTCGGGCGCACGCGCTGGGGCCTGCCCGGCGTACACGGCTTCTACGCCGGCAACGACTGGGAAATCTATCGCCACGTCCGCCCCGGTGACCGCATCAACGCGATCGAGCGCGTCGTCGGCGTCGAGGTCAAGGAAAGCCAGTTCTCCGGCACCCTTGTCCTCCAGTACGTAGAGGCGACCTATTCCAACCAGCGCGGCGAGATCATCGCCCGGGCGCTCGGCACCTGCACCCGGCATGAGCGCAAGGCGGCGCGCGATGCCGGCAAGTACGACGATATCAAGCAGTCCGAATACACTCCGGAAGAGTTCGAGCGAATCGATCAAGCGATCCTCGACGAGGAAAAGAACATGCGCGGCGGCAACGTCCGCTACTGGGAAGAAGTCCAGGAAGGCGAGGAGCTGCCCGAGATCGTGCGCGGTCCGCTCAGCCTGATGGACACGATGGGCTTCCTGGTCGGCTGCGGCCGCGGCCACACCCACGGCGTGATCTTCAAGAACGCGGTCAAGCACCCGGGCCACTTCTTCCGCAACCCGGAGGCCGGCGGCGGCATCGAATACACCGGCATCGGCCACCACCGCGAATCGACCGCCAAGGAAGTCGGCGTGCCGGGGGTCTACGACTACGGCCCGCAGCGTTCGGCCTGGATGGCGAGCCTCGTCACCAACTGGATGGGCGACTCCGGCTTCCTCAAGCGCATCAGGACCCGGATGAGCCGCTTCAACACCATGGGCGATTGCACCTGGGCGCGCGGCAAGGTGACGCGCAAATACATCAAGGACGGCCACGCGCTCGTCGACATCGAGATCAAGGGCGAGAACCAGCGCGGCGAACTAACCACGCCGGGCCTGGCCACGGTGATCCTGCCCTCGCTCGATCCGAACATCCCGGTGTTCTTCGACGGCGCCAACCTCAACCTGGACCTGCCGGTGGTGCGGTAACGCGAACACCCCTCCCCGGCGGGGAGGGGATCGAGGGGTGGGAAGCGAGGCCAAGCCTCGCGTCGACGCTGGCCGCGGCGCACCCCTCCTCATCCTTCCTCGCAACGGGAGGGATCCTAAGGCCGCGTGATTGGGGACCGATGCCCGACCCAGCTACCCCTCCTCTCGCCGGTCTGCGCGTTGTCACCACCGCGCGCGGCGTCGCCGCTACTTATGCCGCACGGATGCTCGGCACGATGGGCGCGGAGGTGCTGCTGGTCGAGCCGCCGCAGGGCTCGAAGCTGCGCCGCGAGCCGCCGTTCCTTCCCGGCCCAGGCGTCGTGAGCGCGCTGTTCGCCTACCTTTGCGCGGGAGCGCGCAGCTATCTCGCCGATTTGTCGCAGACCGAGGGGCAGGCCGCGCTCAACGGCTTGCTTGCCGACGCTGCGATCCTGATCGACGACACGCCACTGGCCGAACGCGCCCCGATCGGCCTCGACGAAGAAAGCATCGGCAGGCGCCACCCCGAGCTGATCCACGTCTCGGTGCTGCCGTTCGGCGCCTTTGGCCCAAAGTCGCATTGGCGGGCGGAGGAGATCACCCTTCAGCATGCTTCGGGCGAGGGCAATCTGCTGCCGAACGGGCTGTCCG
This sequence comes from Novosphingobium sp., assembly GCA_039917735.1. Taxonomy (GTDB): domain Bacteria; phylum Pseudomonadota; class Alphaproteobacteria; order Sphingomonadales; family Sphingomonadaceae; genus Novosphingobium. Next base: position 21,937 of record JBDSIY010000011.1, read on the forward strand.
TCGAGCTTTTTCCTCATCGCCCGCCGGTCAAGATCCACGGGCATTTCGCCGAACTACAGGGCGGCATCGCCGCCGCGCTCGGCGCGCTGACCGCGCTCAGGGTGCGCGAAGAAATCGGCGGTCAGTTCGTCGATGTTTCCAGTCAGGATGCGGCGCTGGCGGTGGGCGCCTTCGCTATCCAGCGGCTCGGCGACGGCTCGATCGAGCACCGGGTCGAGCGCTCGTTCCGCTACGGCGGTGTGCTGCCCTGCGCCGACGGCTATGTCGAGCTGCTGACGCTCGAGCAGCGCCAGTGGGAGGGGCTGGTCGAACTGCTCGGCCGCCCAGCGTGGGCGCTTGATCCGGCGCTGGCCGATTCGCTGGAGCGCAGCCGCCATGGCGCCGTGCTCAACCGCCACATCCGCGAGTGGGCGAGCACCCGGAACGTCGCCGATATCGTAAGCGCCGGCCAGGCGGTGAACGTGCCGCTGGCGCGCTACAACACGCCCGCCGACGTGCTGCGCGACCCGCATGAGCGCCATCGCGGGCTGTTCGCGCCGGTCGCCGTCGAAGGCGCCGGCACCCTAGACATGCTGGTCTCGCCGTTTCACTTCGACGGGGCGCCGTTGCCGTTGCGCGCGGGGCCACCGGCGCTCGGCGAGATGAACCGGCACGCGGTGGAGGTGTCCAGGTGAAACCGCTCGCCGGTATCCGCATCGCCGATTTCACCGTCCACAACGCCGGGCCGTTCTGCACCCATCTGCTGTCGCAGCTCGGCGCCGAGGTGATCAAGATCGAGAGCGCGATGCGGCCCGACATGTTCCGCAAGCCGCACCCGGTCTATGGCCGGATGGGGCCGGCGACCTTCGACCAGGTCGCCTCGACCAAGCTTTCGATCCGCATCAATTTGAAGAAGCCGGAGGGCGCCGCGCTTTCGAAGCGGCTGGTGGCGGTGTCGCACCTCGCCGCCGAGAGCTTCCGGCCCGGCGTGATGGGTCGGCTCGGGCTGGGCTACGAGGCGCTGCGGGCGGTCAAGTCCGATCTGGTCATGCTGTCGGTCTCTTCCTCTGGGCAGAGCGGGCCGGATGCGCATTTCGCCGGCTATGCGCCGCTATTCGGCGCCTGGGGCGGGCTCGGCGAGATGACCGGCTATGCCGATGGCCCGCCGGTCGAGATGCGGCATGTGATGGACCATACGGTAGGGATGAACGCGGCGGTGGCGGCGCTTGCCGCGCTCCATCACCACTCCGCCACCGGCGAGGGCTGTTATGTCGATGTTTCAGCGCGCGATGTCGCCTCCTCGCTGCTCGGCGAGGCGCTGCTCCTCGCCGCAGCCGGCTCAGAGCCGCACCGCAGCGGCAATGCCCACCCGCGCATGGCGCCGCACGGCGTCTACCCGGCGGCGGGCGACGACAGTTGGCTGGCGATCGCGGTGTCGGGCGACGAGCAATGGCGGGCGCTGGCGGCGCTGATCGGCTGCGACGACCCGCGCTTTGACAGCGAAGCGGGACGCAAGGCGCACGCCGACCAGCTCGACACAATCGTCGCGCGCTGGACGAGTACCCGCGATGCCAACGCGGCGGCCGAGGCGCTGCAGGCCGCTGGCATCGCCGCCCACGCCTCGTGGACCACGCCCGAGATCGCCGCCGACCCGCATCTGCAGGCGCGCGGCGCGATCGTCACCGTCGAGGAATCCGGCGGCAAGGAGCGCGCCGCGGTCGGCGTGCCGATGCGGCTTTCCAAGGGTCCGGAGATCGGCATCCATCGCGGCACCCCCGCGCTCGGTGAGGACGAGGACTATGTCTACGGCGAACTGCTCGGCATGACACGCGGAGAACGGCGGGCGCTGGAAGAGGCCGAAGTCATTTATTGAACCCCACATCTGGCTTCGGTCATGCGAGAGGATTGAATTCGAATGGTCCAAATCCCGATCAGCGGCCCCGCCCGCATGGACGGCCAGGTCGCGCTGGTCACCGGCGGGGCCGGCGGCATCGGCGGCGCGGTGGTGCGCGCCTTTGCCGAAGCCGGCGCGACCGTCATCGCCACCGATCTTGCCGACGGCGATTCCTTCGCCGGGCAGGACCACATCAGCTACGCGCGGTACGACGTCACCTCGCGCGACCAAACCGATGCGCTGGTCGAACGCATTCTCGCCGAGCACGGCAGGATCGATGCGCTGGTGCTCTGCGCCGGCACGATCACCAACGCAGGGATCGTCGAATCCACCGACGCCGAGTGGGAGAGCATCTGGAGGGTCAATGTGATGGGCGTGGTCAACCCGGTACGCCGCATCTTCCCGGTGATGTGCGATCAGAGCTTCGGCAAGATCGTCGCGCTGGGCTCGATCGCCGCGAAGATCGGCGGCGTCGCCTCCGGCCCCGCCTATGTCGCGGCGAAATCGGCGGTGCATGGACTGATGAAATGGACGGCCAAGGCCGGCGCGGCGCATGGCGTTTACGCCAACATCATCGCGCCAGGCCCGGTCGAGACGCCGATGTGGCAGAACGTCACCGATCGCGCGCCGCCCACCGCGCATGGCAGCGTCCCGCTCGGGCGGTTCGGCCAGCCCGAGGACATCGCGCAGGCGATCCTGTTCCTGTGCTCGCCGCAATCGAACTGGATCACCGGGACAACGCTGGACGTCAACGGCGGCATGTTGATGGATTGAGACATTGACCGACAGCACACCAATCATCGGCTTCATCGGCCTGGGCGTGATGGGCGGCGGCATGTGTCGCAACATCGTCGCCAAGCACCCCGCCCCGGTCCACGCCTTCGACATGAACCCATCGGCGCTCTCCGAGATCGTCGCGGCGGGAGGTGTCGGCGCGTCTTCGGTGGCCGATATCGCGCGCGCGGCCGAAGTGATCTTCCTGTCGCTCCCCGGCGGCATGCAGGTCGCGGCGGTCTGCGAGGAGATCGCGGCGCACGCGCGTCCGGGCACCACCATCGTCGATCTTTCAACCACCGGCGTCGCCGAGGCGCGCGCGGTGGCGGAAGCGCTCGCCGCCAAGGGCATCGCCTTCGCCGATGCCCCGGTTGCGCGCACAAGGCAGGCGGCGCAGGCGGGCACGCTCAGCATCATGGTCGGCGCCAGCGAAGCGCTGTTCGCGCGGATCGAGCCGCTGCTGCGCTACATGGGCTCGGACGTCACCCACTGCGGCGGGGTCGGCTGCGGCCAAGTCGTCAAGTTGATCAACAACACGCTGCTGTTCGAGCATGTTGCCGCGCTTGCCGAGATGATGGTGGTGGCCGAGCGGTCAGGCGTTGCCTCGGCGAAGCTGGTCGAGGCGGTGTCGCTCGGCTCGGGCGACAGCTTCGCCCTGCGCAACCACGGCCTCAAGGCGATGGCGCCGCGCGCCTTTCCGGAACGGGCCTTCCCCTCGCCCTATGTGCTCAAGGACATCGGCTACGCGATCGAGCTCGCGGCGAGCTACGGCGTCGAGCCGCGCATGGCCGAACGAGCGCGGGAGTATTACGCCCGGGCGGTCGAGGCTGGGATCGGCGACAAGTATTTCCCCGCGATCATCGAACTGGTGGACGCGAAGGACAGCACGTCTGACTGAGAGAGGATCGGCGAATGACCCGGGTGCTGAAGCTGGAAGGGCGTGAACTGACCGACGGATTGCTGTTTCCCGAGGGGCCGGTGGTGATGCCAGACGGCTCGGTGGTGGTCGTCGAAATCAAGGGCCAAAGGCTGATCCGCGTCGCGCCGGATGGCGGCAAGGACGTGATGGCGGATCTGGGCGGCGGCCCCAACGGCGCAGCGCTGGGGCCCGATGGGTGGATCTATGTCTGCAACAACGGCGGCTTCAATTGGATCACGCGGGACGATGGCTACATGCGGCCGCATGGGCGCTGGGACCGCTATGAGACCGGCAGCATCCAGCGCGTCGATCCGACAAGCGGCGCGGTCGAGGTGCTGTTCGACGCGTGCGAAGGCGAGCCGCTGAAGGGCCCCAACGACATCGTCTTCGATGGCCGGGGCGGGTTCTATTTCACCGACCACGGCAAAAGCTGGGACCGGATGATGGATCGCGGCGCGGTGTTTTATGCCGCCGAGGACGGTTCGTTCATCCGCGAGGTGGCGTTCCCGCTGGTCACCGCCAACGGCGTCGGCCTCTCCCCTGATGGCGGGACGCTTTACGTCACGGAGACCGAGACCGGCCGACTCTGGTCGTACCCGGTGATCGAACCCGGCGTGCTCGGCAAGCAGCCCTGGCCCTCGCCGTGCGGCGGCAGCTTCGTCGGCGGATCGCTCGGCTTTCAGCGGTTCGATTCGATGGCGGTCGAGGAGGGTGGCAACATCTGCGTGGCATCGCTGGTGCGCGGCGGCGTCTGCGTGTTCACGCCAGCCGGAGAGCTGCTCGAGTTCTGGGAAGCGCCCGAGCCCTATTGCACCAACATCGCCTTCGGCGGCCAGTATCGGCGCAAGGCCTATATCACGCTCTCGGGCCACGGCCGGCTGATCGAGGTCGAGTGGCCGCGATCAGGATTGCAGCTCGCTTTTTGAGAGAGCGATCCTCCCGGCACTCGGAGGTGCCCCGAAGGGGAGGATGGCCGAAGCGCCTGCTCCCTCGCGTCCACTGCGGCGGAGAGCTTCCGACCCCTCCATTATCCGCTCGGCGGCTGCCCCCCCCCCGTTCCGGGGAGGATCCAGGTGACGTCATTCATCCCAATCCAACCCTCGGAATTTGAACACCACCTTCAGATCGCCGGTCACGCTCCTGTCGCGCTTCCCGTCAACACTGGTGATGCCGCCCGAGACGCTGATCCAGTCGCTCTGGGTGAAAACCTGATCCGCGCCGAGCAGCGCAACATTCGTTCACCAAACGGCTGGTTAACCCGGTTTGGCCTGATCCAGCCGAGCGATCTGGCCTGGCTCCAGCTTCAGAGTCGCTCCCGCGACAAGATCGGCCAGCTGCGCCGGCGAGGTCGCGCTTGCCAGCGGGGCGGCGATGCCCGGCTGGGCGTTCAGCCAGGCGAGCGCGACCTGTGCCGGCGTCGCGCCGGTCTCGACGGCGATCGCATCGAGCACTGCAAGCACCGCCCAGCCGCCGTTTGCCGCCACCTCGTTCAGCGCATGGGCGCGCGAATGGCCGGACCAATCCGCTTGCGCGCGATACTTGCCGGTGAGAAAGCCCGAGGCGAGACCGTAGAACGGCAGCACGGCGATGCCCTTGGCCACGCAAAGTTCGCGCAACGGCCCCTCATAATCGCCACGCGCAACGAGATTGTACTGCGGCTGCATCACCGTGAACGCGCGCGCGCCCATCCGCTCCGCCGTGGCGACGATCTCGGCGAGTCTTTCGGGCGTGTAGTTCGAGGCGCCGAGTTCGCGCGCCTTGCCGCTGCGGAACGCGTCGTCGTAGGCCGATACGACCTCGTCGAGCGGCGTCACCCGGTCGTCGCGATGCGCGTAAAAGAGATCGACGTAATCGGTTCGCAGCCGCTCCAGCGAGGCTTCGAGCGCCCGAGCCACCGCTTCCGGCTTGAGCGCGCCGGGCGGGCCGCCCATGCCGGTCTTGGTGCCGACCAGCATCTCGCCGCGGACACCGCGGCTTTCCAGCCACTCGCCGATGATCGTCTCGGACTCGCCGCCCTTGTTGCCAGGAACCCAGGCGGAATAGCCTTCCGCCGAATCGATCATTCTCCCGCCAGCCTCGTGGAAGGCGTCGAGCATCGCGAAGCTGCGGTCGCGGTCGATGGTCCAGCCGAAGACGTTGCCGCCGAACACCAGCCTTATGCCACCCAGTGCCGGGTGGGATGCGAGATGCGGATCAGCCACCAAAGCGCTCCTTCAAGCCGATCATTGCCAGCGCCGCCCGCGCCGCCTCGCCGCCCTTGTCCTTCTGCCGCGGGTCGGCGCGGACGATCGCCTGCTCCTCGTTTTCGACGGTGAGGATGCCGTTGCCGATGGCAAGCCCGTCCATGGTCAGCGCCATGATCCCGCGCGCGCTCTCGCCGGCGACGATCTCGAAATGATAGGTCTCGCCCCGGATGACGACGCCGATGCCGACATAGCCGTCGAATTCGACGCTGGCATCGGCGAGCGCGATCGTGCCGGGGATCTCCAGCGCGCCGGGCACGGTCACGATCTCGGCCTTATGGCCGGCGCCCTGGATCACCGCCTTTGCGCCGGCGATGAGCATGTCGTTGAGGTGATCGTAAAACCGTGCCTCGACGATCAGGATCTTCGCCATTCGACTTTCGCCTTCCGTTCCGGAATTAATCCAAGCTGTTAAGCATCGTCATGCTGAACTTGATTCAGCATCCATCTTACCTCGCGCGCGGCCGATCGGTTGGATGTAGAACGGTTCCGTTTCGCCAGTCAGCTTGCGCCGAGCCCGAGAAAGGATGGACCCTGAAACGAGTTCAGGGCGACGATGAATCTTCCCGAGCCGGATACTCTCTCGTCATCCCACCCCTAATCGATCGGCCGCTCTCCGACTATCGACAATCCATAGCCTTCGAGCGCCACCAGCGAATGGTGGGAGTTGGTCAGCAGGATCATGTCGTGGACGCCCAGCTCGGCAAGGATCTGCGCGCCGACGCCGTAATCGCGCAGCTCCTCGGTCGCCGGAACGTCGCCCGCGCGGTAACTCTCCCTGATCTCGATCGCCTCGCTGATGGTGTTGCGGCTACGCTTGTTGATGACGACGATCACGCCGGCGCTTTCCTTGCCGATGATCTCCATCGACCGTGCGAGCAGATCGGCGCGGGTCGTTTTCTCGCCAAAGATATCGGCGAAGTAGGAGAGCGTGTGCATCCGCACCATTGTCGGCTTCGCCGGATCGATCTTGCCCTTGAGGAGGGTCATCGTTTCCTCGCCGGTCGCCTTGTTGTAATAGGTGCGCGCCGTCCAATCGCCGCCCCACCGGCTGGCGAAGCGGGTTTCGGCGCGTTTCTCCACCAGATGATCGTGCTTGCGGCGATAGGCGATGAGGTCGCGAATGGTGCCGATCTTGAGGTCGTGCAGCCGGGCGAAGCCGACCAGGTCGTCGAGCCGCGCCATGCCGCCATCGTCGCGCATGATCTCGCAGATCACGCCCGAGGGATTGAGCCCGGCGAGCCGCGAAATATCAACCGCCGCCTCGGTGTGGCCGGCCCGCACCAGCACCCCGCCCTCGCGCGCGCGGAGCGGGAAGACATGACCCGGGGTGACGATGTCGCCCTTGTCCTTGCTGCCATCGATGGCGACGCTGATCGTGCGCGCCCGGTCGGCGGCGGAAATGCCGGTGGTGACGCCCTCGCGCGCTTCGATCGAGACGGTGAAAGCAGTTTCGTGCCGGGTGCCGTTGCTTGGGCTCATCAGTGGCAAGCCGAGCTGTTCGATCCGGGTTCCGGTCAGCGCCAGGCAGATCAGCCCCCGGCCGTGGGTCGCCATGAAATTGATCGCCGAGGGCGTCGCCATCTGCGCGGGGATGATGAGGTCGCCCTCGTTCTCGCGATCCTCGTCGTCGACCAGCACGAACATCCGGCCGTTGCGCGCTTCGTCGATGATTTCCTCGATCGGCACGAGCACTGGCCGGTCATTGTTGGCGAAGAGGAAGCGTTCGAGCCTGCCGAGCGTTTCCGTTGTCGGGTTCCAACCGGGATCCGAGCACTCGCGCAGCGTATTCGCGTGCAGCCCAGCGGCCCGTGCGAGCCCGGCGCGAGTCATGCCGCCGCCGGACACGAGTTCGCGCACTCGTTCGATCACATTCGTTGTCATGGGCGGCACGGTAATCACATCGAAATGTGATAGCAAGCGCCTCTCACAGCTGACAAACTCGGCGATATCGTCGGTCGTTCCCCCGCCGTGCCGACCAGCAACACAGCATTCTCACCATCCGCCGCCGCTGAACCGACCCATGCCCGTTGACACGATGCGCGGACGCGAAGACACCTATCGCGATGGCGGAAGGCCCGGAGATGTCCGTGCGACGATTACCGCTCGTGCTCGGGCTTATGGTCATATTCCTGGCCGGCGCTTTGAGTCGGCCTGCGGACAGCTATGCGGCGCCGGTACAGCGGTCGGCAACCACCGCAAGCCTGCGCGTTGCCGCCGCGAGCGTCGTGCGGGCGTTGCAGCATCGCAACGGCGGCGCACTGGCGGGAGCAGCGCATCCCGGCAAAGGCGTGCGGTTTTCGCCGGGCGCCTTCGTCGATCCCGCGCATGACGTCGTTCTCTCGCGGGCGGCGATACGTCGGTTGTGGACCGACCCGCGCGTCTATAAATGGGGCTACACCGACGGCGCGGGGGAGCCGATCGAGCTAACGCCCGCACAATACGTCGCGCGCTATACGTTGCCGCAAAGAACGATTGCTCCGACTTCTGTAAGCGTTGACCGTGATCGAGCGCAAGGGAACAGTACCAACAACGCTGCCACAGCCTATCCTAGAGCGCGACGGGTAGAGTATTACTGGAACAGGCTCAGTCCCAGTGCCGATCCACAGTACGACTGCCTGGCCGTGCGACTGATCTTCGAGCCGATCAAGGGGAGTTGGTTTCTCGTGGCAATCGTCCGAGAGCGTTGGGGGCCGTAATCCGCTTCAAGCCAATCCTTTTTCCTGAAACATGCGACAATTTCCAGTGGGAGAGCAAAACCATGAGCGACGAACCGCCTGTAGCGCCCGAGCCCCTCGATAAGGACGATCTCGATGGCTGCGACCTCGAGTTTGCCGAGGGAGCGCAAACCCGTGACGAGGATTTGCCCCCGTCGTTCGGGGGAGTCGCGTGATGCCACATTCTCTCACATGGTTGCCGACCGTGCTCACGGGAGCTGGGCTCAAAGTCTCGGAAGTACCGGGCTGGCCCAATCGTGGCGCCGGAGGTCGCGATGTCGGCCCTATCAAGGGCGTGATTTGCCATCACACGGCCGGCGGGCGCAACGGCAACATGCCGAGTCTGCGCGTGATCACCGAGGGGCGAGCAGACCTGCCCGGCCCATTATCTCAACTGGGCCTTGGACGCGACGGCACCTTTTTCGTCGTTGCGGCGGGTCGGGCGAACCACGCCGGCCGTGGCGACTGGCGGAACCAGACCGACGGCAACACCAGTTTCATCGGCATCGAAGCCGAGAATACCGGCTTTTTCCACCCTACCGATCGCCTGTTCGATCCGTGGCCGGATGTTCAGGTCGATGCCTATCAGCGCGGCGTCGCGGCCATCCTCAAGCATCTTCGGCTCGAACCGATGATGTGCTGCGCGCACCGCGAATATGCCCTGCCAAGCGGGCGCAAGCCGGACCCGCATACGCTGAATATGGATGACTTCCGTCAGCGCGTCCGCGATCTGATGCGGGGCGCCGCGCCCCCGCCCGTGCTCATCCCAAGAACGGATGCCGAAGGGAGACCGACATTGCGCCGGCGCGGCCCCACCAATCCCGAGTTCCTGGTCAAGGAGCTTCAGCGCAAGCTGGGCATCGCCGGCGATCGGGTCGATGGCGTGTTCGGCCCGATGACCGAGGCGGCGGTGCGCCAGTTCCAACGCGAGCAGGGCCTGGTGCCCGATGGGATCGTCGGTCCCAGGACCTGGGAATTGCTGAACCGTAATTGAGCGCCGGAGGACTATAGCGTGGAGACATTGCCTTGATCCTGCCGTTGGGGAAGGATCAGGCGGGTTGGTCCAACGACTGCAGAAGTTGGTTGAGAAACGACCCCACCCGTTGGTAATTCGGGCTGATCAGCGCGCTACTCGCCCGTAAAGCGCGCGGGGCGCTTGGCGAGGAAAGCTTCCACCGCCTCGCCGTGGTCCCGCGTCGTGTGCGCGGCAGCCTGCATCGCCGCCGCCATCTCGAGCAGCGGCGCGAGATCGAGGCGGCGGCCTTCCCACAGCAGCCGCTTGGTCATCCGCACCGCATGCGGCGGATTGGCGGCGATGCGGGCCGCCAGAGCGCGGGCGGCGTCCATCAGCTCGCCGTCCGGCACGACCTGCGACACCAGCCCACAGGCGAGCGCGGCCTCCGCGTCGATCATGCCCCCGGTCAGCGCCATCTCCGCCGCCTTCGACCAGCCGATCACCCGCGGCAGCAACCAGGCGCCGCCGTCTCCCGCGATCAGGCCGAGCTTGACGAAGCTCTCGGCAAAGCGCGCGCTCGTCCCAGCGATACGCAGGTCGCACATGCAGGCGAGGTCGCAACCCGCGCCGATCGCGGCGCCATTGACCGCCGCGATCACCGGCACCTCCAGCGCCGCGAAGGCGAGCGGCAGCCGCTGGATCCCCTGCTTGTAAGCGATTCGCGTCCGCGCCGGCGCGCCGGTGTTGAGGTTGCCGCCGGGACGCATTTCCTGGACGTTGCCGCCCGACGAAAAGCCCTTGCCGGCCCCGGTGAGGATGGCGACCCGGGCGGACTGGTCGCTCTCTAGCCGAGCCAGCGCGGCGAGCAGCGCCTCGATCATTTCCTTGTCGGAAATCGGATTGCGCAGATCGGGACGGTTGAGCGTCAGCGTGACGATGCCGGCATCGTCGGCCTGATAGAGAACGGCGTCGCTCAAGACCAAATCTCCCACTTGCGCGACGCGCCATAGGGGAACCGGCGCAGCCGTCAAACTGCTTGGCCCAGCCCTTGCCGATGGCGCTTGACGCCGGGGCCGACACCGGGCCACGCTCTGTCTAACACGAGACCCCGAAGCACGAGAGGAAGTCTGGAATGACGACTGGGCGGCGCGCCGAAGGCGTGGCGATCGTGACCGGAGCCGCTGGCGGCATGGGCGCGCATTGCGCCCGGCTGCTCGCCGAAGACGGCTGGCCCGAGCTGCTGCTCTGCGATCTCGATGCGGCGCGGCTCGAACCGGTGGCGGCGGCAGTGCGGGCGGCGGGGGCAACGGCCGAGCTGCTGCCCGGCCAGATTACCGATCCCGCGTTTTACGACGAACTGATCGCGGTGCTCGGCGCGCGCGACATCGGCGCGGTGGTTCACACCGCCGGTGTCTCGCCGAAGATGGCCGACAAGGACACGCTGCTCGCGATCAATCTCGACGCCACGCAGATGCTGGTCGAGGCGATCCGCGGGCGCATGGCCGATCGCGGAGCGGCGGTGCTGTTCGCTTCGATGGTCAGCTACTTCCCGGTTTCGCCGGAGGCCGACGCCGCCTTCGAACAGGCACTTCCGCCGGGTGGGACCGCGAAACTGCGCCACCTGGCGGCGAACCCGGGGCTGGCCTATACGCTGTCCAAGCGCGCGGTGCGGGCGATCGCCCGGCGCGAGGCCAAGGCGTTCGGCAGGCGCGGGGCACGCATCACCTCGGTCTCACCCGGTTTCATCGACACCCCGATGATGTCGGGCGAACAGAGCCCGCAGACGCTGGCCATGCTTGCCGATTCCGCGCTCCGGCGGCTCGGCAGCCCCGAGGAGCTGGCGTCGGTGGCGGTGTTTCTGTGCTCGCCCGCCGCGAGCTTCATCACCGGCTGCGACATCCGTGTCGATGGCGGTGCCGTCGCCGCCCTGGGGTTGTAAGGCGGCTAACCGAGTTTAAGCGGTCGCGTCGCCGGCCTCGGCACCGGCTCGCGCCTGCTCAGTGAACCACTTCGGGTGGCAGGGGGTTGGTCGGCCGGCTACCCCATAGTGCATAAAACAGAACGTAGAGTTCGCATGCCGCGGTGAGGAAGAAGCTGTTCTGCAGGCCGAAGTGATCCGCCAGCCAGCCCTGCACGACCACCAGCGCGCCACCGGCGATGGCGGTGATCAGCAGGCCGGAGCCTTCCTCGGTCAGCGGGCCGAGGCCCTTGATGCCCAGCGCGAAGATCGTCGGGAACATGATCGAATGGCACAGCCCGACCAGGATCAGGGCCCACATCGCCACCGGCCCGGTCAGCGTCGCCGCCGCGATCATCACGATGAATGCCGCGCCGGCGAAATACGCCAGCACCTTGTCGGCGCGAGCGCGCCGCATGATGTAGGCGCCGGCGAAACGCCCGACCATCATCCCACCCCACAGCAGCACCAGATAGTTGGCCGCCCTGGCCTGGGTCATGTTGCCGATGGTCGGCTGCGAGACGAAGTTGATGAAGAGGTTGGCGACGCCGATTTCGGCGATCAGGTAGATGAAGATGGCAGGAACGCCGAGCACCAGATTGCGGTGCTGCCAGAGCGACAGGTGCTTGCGTTCCTCTGCATTGGCGCGCGCCGTATCCTCGCCCAGTGTCGGCAGCCTGGCGCGGCCGATGACGAAGGCGAGGATGATCAGCACCACCGCCACCAGCACATAGGGCAACTGGGTCGCCTGGGCGTCCCCGAGGCGCTGCTCGGCGCTGATGACGGTGCCTGCCATCGTCGTGCCCGACATGGTCCGGCTGAGGATCAGATAGCCGCCAAAGTAGGGCGCGAAGAAGGTGCCCATCGAGTTGAACGCCTGCACCAGCGTCAACCGGCTTTCGGCGGTTTCGGGCGGGCCGATGACGGCGACATAAGGATTGGCCGCCACCTGCAGCAGCGCGATGCCGCAGGCGATGACGAACAGCGCTGCCATGGTTACGCCATAGGACGGGATTCGCGCGGCAGGAACCATGCAGAGCGCGCCGACCGCCATGACGATCAGACCGAAGACGATCGCCTTCTTGTAACCGATGCGCTCGATCAGGAAGGCGGAAGGCATCGCCGCCACGCCGTAGGCGATGAACCATACCGATTCGATCAGCGTGGTCTGCGTGTAATCAAGATCGAACACGCTGCGCAGATGCGGCAGCAACGTGTTGTTGATGACGGTGATGAACCCCCACATGAAGAACAGGCTGGCCAGCAGGGCGAGCGACCTGCCGTATTTCTGGGCTACCCCGGAAGCCGGCGTCGTCGAAGACATCGTCCGCATCGGGACAGGTCCGGCCATCTCACATTCCTCCCGCTCATGTTCTAATCGGCTGCGCATAACGCATCGTCGCCAGCGACGGAAGCGACCGATGCCGGCTTTCGGCCGCCTTCGTTCGACCGAACAGCGGATGCCGGGCCCTAGCTGCTGGAATTGATCACGGCCGTGCCGAACAGGCTCTGCGGCGAGCGCCAGTCCTCGCGCACGCGGCGGTGGGCGATCAGCCAGCGGTCGCCCTGTTGGTCGAAGCGGTCAAGATAATAGCCGGCGTGGTCCGGCCCGATGTCGGTCCAAGCCACCCAATAGGTCCTCGCTTCGGCGAAATCGGCTGCCTTGAACTCGATCCGCGAGGTCGACAGGTGATGGCGCACGAAGCTGGCCTGGTGAACCGCCTCCCCGCCAACGGTGCGGTCACGCCAGCGCAGTTGCCAGTCGCGAATCGCGGCACGGCCCTCGTAGCGGAAGGCGCTGGCCGGATCGCGGTGCTCGGCCTCCATGATTCCGTCTTCGGTGAAGCAGGCGACGAAGTCCTCGACCATCAGCCGATCGCCGGCGGTTGTATAGCGCGCCATCGTGTCACGGATCGCCTCGCGGGCGAGCAGTTCATCCAAGGTCATTGCAGACGTATAGCGCAGCTTTGACGGTCAAAACCACCGGCGGCGGCGGCGAACTTCGGGAACGCCATCGCCGTCGACATCGGTCACCACCGTGCGGCCATCCGTGCGCACGTCCGTCGGGACCGTGCCTGCGACCGACGCAGCACCTTCCGCCCTTGCCGCGCGGAGCTGCGCTTCATGCGCCTCCACTTCCGCGCGCCGGGCCGCGATCTCCCCGCCGCGCGCCGCGCGCATCCGGTCCCAGCTCCACCACATCTGACTGTGCGCGAAGACCAGCAGCATGCCGCCGATGATGGCCAGGTTCTTGAGCGCGTGGGCGAGCTGGTTGGGATCGGTGAAGTCGGAGTGATAGAAGATCGTCGCGAGGAAGGTGAACACCGCCAGCAGGATCGCCGCCAGCCGGGTCATGATCCCGAAGATCAGGCACAGCCCGGCGACCAGCTCGAACACGCCGACGGGAATAGCGAACCCCGAGGGCAGGCCGACGCCGGTGATCGTCTGCTCGGTCGCGGCAACGTTCATCAGTTTGCCGATGCCTGAATTGACGAAGATGATCGCGAGAAGAATCCTGCCGATGACTGCGGCGATCGTGGACATTGCGGCTCTCCCTTGCCGATGCGCGGTGGCGCTTGTTGCGAAAGCGTTCAACCGCGTCGATTGTTCCGCACCCGATCTACAGCCTCGGCAGCGTTACTCCGCGCTGGCCCATGTATTTGCCGGCGCGGTCGGCGTAGCTGGTCTCGCAGGGCTCGTTGCCGAGCAGGAACAGGAACTGGCAGGCCCCCTCGTTGGCGTAAATTTTTGCCGGCAACGGCGTCGTGTTGGAGAACTCCAGCGTAACATGCCCTTCCCAGCCCGGTTCCAGCGGCGTCACGTTGACGATGATGCCGCAGCGCGCATAGGTCGACTTGCCGAGGCAGATCACCAGCACGTCGCGGGGCACCCGGAAATACTCGACCGTGCGGGCGAGCGCGAAGGAGTTGGGCGGAATCACGCAGACTTGGGTCTTGCGATCGACGAAGCTGTTCGCGGCGAAGTCCTTGGGATCGACGATCGCATTATCGACATTGGTGAAGATCTTGAACTCGTCCGCCACCCGCGCATCATAGCCATATGAGGACAGGCCGTAGGAGATGCAGCCGTCGCTCCGCTGCGCCTCCACGAACGGCTCGATCATCCCATGGGCGAGCGCCTGCTCGCGGATCCACCTGTCGCTCTGCACCGCCATCGCCGCTGCTTGCCGAAGGTGGGCGGGAGCCGCAAGCGTTGCGGGCGCGCTTTTCCACTGACAGCAGTTGCGCTTGCCCGGTTGCACGGCGCGGGTCCGCCGTGCAATGGCTTAAGGCCGCACACTTGCCTGAAGGAATGCGACGCAATGGCTCGGCCCAAGGAAGGCATGGACCTTTACGGCAAGGTGATCGCGGTGCTCGGCGGCAGCGGGTTCCTCGGGCAGCACCTTGCGCAGGAGTTGATGGCGCGCGGTGCCCGGCTGCGCATCGCCAGCCGCAATCCCGAGCGCGCCCATCGGATCAAGCCGTTGGCCGCGCTCGGGCAGATTCAGTTCACCCGCTGCGACGTCACCCGGCCGGCCAGCCTCGTCGGGGCGCTGGCCGGCGCCGATGCCGTCGTCAATCTGGTCGGTGCCTTCTCTGGTGACCTCGACGCGCTGCAGGGCAACGGCACGCGCCGCATCGCCGAGGCGGCGCAGGCAGCCGGCGTGTCGGCGCTGGTCCATGTTTCGGCGATCGGTGCCGATGCCGATGCCGAGGTGGATTACGCGCGCAGCAAGGGCGACGGCGAGCGCGCCGTGCTCGCCGCCTTCCCCGCCGCCACGATCCTGCGCCCCTCGATCCTGTTCGGCCCGGACGATAATTTCGTGATGATGTTCGGCCGCTTGATCGCCATGCTGCCGGTGTTGCCCGTGTTCGGCCCTGCGGCGAAGCTGCAGCCGGTGTTCGTCGACGATGTCGCCCAGGCGATCGGCGCGCTGGTCGCCGACGCACCGCGCCACGCCGGCCAGACTTTCGAGGCGGCGGGCCCAGAAGCGATCACCATGCTGGAATTCAACCAGCGGATCGCCGCCGCGCAGCAGCGCAAGCGGATGTTCGTCGAGCTTCCCGACGCCGTCTCCAGCGCCGTTGCCTCGCTGACCGGCTGGGCGCCCGGCGCGCCGATCACCAGCGATCAGTGGGCGTTGCTCAAGCAGGGCAATGTCGCTTCGGGCAGCCTCCCCGGTCTCGCCCAACTCGGCATAGCGCCGCGCCCGCTCGGCCTGTTCCTCGATCGCTGGATGGTGCAGTTCCGCAAGCACGGGAGGTTCGGCGAAACGCAATCGCCCCGTTGAACGGGTACCGTTACCAGGGCATCAAAAGTCGACCTCGGCGTAATGCGCGGGTGGACGGATCACCTCCATCCGCTCGCTGAGCAAAGGCCCGAAACTGGGCCGCGATTTCAGAATCGCATACCAGCTCGCCGCCTGCTCATGGTTCGACCAGTCGATGCCGCCGAGATAGTCGGCGACGGAAACCTGAGCGGCGGCGGCAAGATCGGCGAGGCCCATCATCGACCCGCCGAGCCAGGCGCGCGTATCGACCAGCCAATCGATGTAATACAGGTGCTCATGCGCGAACTTCATCGCCTGACGGATCGCGCCGCTGTCCGGGGATTCGCGAGTCACCAGCCGCTTCTTCATCCGCTCCATCAGCAGCGGACCGGTGACCTCCTCGAAAAAGATCTCGTCGAAATAAGCGGTGAGGCGCCGGATCTCGGCGCGGTTGGCGGCGGTGCCGTTGATCATCGGCACGCGGTCGACGGTTTCTTCCAGATATTCACAGATCGCGCGGCTGTCCGCGAGCGTGATCGACCGCTCGGGGTCGTGCAGAACCGGCGTGCGACCGGCCTGGTTCATGCCGAAGAACTCCTCGCGGCCCTCCCACGGGTGCTCGCGACAGAGTTCGTAGGGAATGCCCTTCTCGCTCATCAACAGCCGCAGCTTGCGGCTGAACGGACAAAGCGGGAATTGGTAGAGCTGCCACATGGACTTCACCCTTGCCCAAGCCCGCGGCCCCCGTCCAGCGCGGGCTGAGCCGAAGGGGCAGCGAATCGCGTGGAAAAGGCTCGGGGTTCAGCGGGCATTGACCCTGGCCGACGGCCGGATAGAACACACGAAGAACTAGAAAAGATGGAGAGCAAAAAATGGTCCTGATGAACGTCAGATTGGGCACCAACGATGTCGCCAAGGCGCGTGCCTTTTACGATGCCACCTTCGAGACGCTCGGGGTCGGGCCATCGGTGGCTCCGCCCGAATATGCGATGGCGCTCTATAAGCTGCCCGGCGGGCTTAACTTCGCGGTCGGCGCGGCGAAAGACGGCCAGCCGGCCACGCATGCCAACGGCGGCACGATCCTGTTCAAGGCCGAGAGCGACGACGCGGTGCGGGCCTGGCACGCGGCCGGACTCGCCAACGGCGGCAGCTGCGAAGGGCCGCCCGAGTCAAAGCCCCAGGCGCGCGGTGCCTTCGGCGCCTATCTCCGCGATCCCGATGGCAACAAGCTGGGTGCATATCACGGACTCGATCTGGGGTAGCGCATTCCTCCCTGTGCCGGAGAGGATTTACGTCACCCCCCGTTCCGCGCCCGATCGTGGTGGCGAATCACTTCATCGATGACGAAGCGGATGAATTTCTCGCCGAAATCGGGGTCGAGCTGGGCCTCCTCGGCGAGCTTGCGCAGCCGCGCGATCTGGCGGTCCTCGCGCGCCTGGTCCGTAGCGGGGAGCCGGCGCTCGGCCTTGTACGCGCCCACTGCCTGGGTGATGCGGAAGCGCTCGGCCAGCATGTGGATCAGCGCCGCGTCGATGTTGTCGATGCTCGCGCGGTAGCTGGCCAAAGTCGGATCGGCGGGAGCGGTTTCGGTCATCGCACTTCGCGCTAGCACGAGCGCGCCGGCGATTCCACGATAGCATTGCTCGCCTCCCCGGCCCTGCCCCGGCCGCGAATGCGCTTGCCTTTTTCGTCCGCCCCTGCGCATGGCGGAGGCGATGAGCGCCTCTGTGATTTCGCTGCGTCCGCGCGGATCGGAACCTTCGCTCGCGCCGATGCTCGCCCTCACCGCGTCTGGCATGAACAGCGTCAACGCCGTGATCCTCGACCGTACCCAGAGTCAGATCCCGCTGATCCCCGCGCTCGCAGGTCATCTGATCTCGGGCGGCGGCAAGCGGCTGCGGCCGATGCTGACGATCGCCGGGGCGGAGCTGTGCAACTATCAGGGCACCCGGCACCACAGGCTCGCGGCGGCGGTGGAATTCATTCACACCGCGACGCTGCTGCACGACGACGTTGTCGACGGCTCGGACCTCAGACGCGGCAAGGCCACCGCCAACATGGTGTTCGGCAATCCGGCGACGGTGCTGGTCGGCGACTTCCTGTTCAGCCGCGCCTTCGAGCTAATGGTCGAAGACGGCAGCCTCAAGGTGCTGCGCATCCTCAGCCATGCCTCGGCGGTGATCGCCGAGGGCGAGGTCGATCAGCTCACCGCGCAGCGCCATGTCGAGACCAGCGAGGAGCGTTACCTGGCGATCATCGGCGCCAAGACCGCGGCGCTGTTTGCGGCCGCGACGCGCATCGCCGCCGTGGTCGCCGAACGCAGCGAAGCCGAGGAGCGCGCGTTGGAGGCCTATGGCCGCAACCTCGGCATCGCCTTCCAGCTCGTCGATGACGCGATCGATTACGATTCCGAGGCTTCGGAAATGGGCAAGGGCAAGGGTGACGACTTCCGCGACGGCAAGATGACGCTGCCGGTGATCCTCGCCTATGCGCGCGGCGACGAGGAAGAACGCCGCTTCTGGCGCGACGCCATCGCCGGGTTCCGCACCGAGGACGAAGACCTCGCGCACGCGGTTGGCCTGATCAACCGCCACGATGCAGTAGAGGCCACCCGTGAGCGCGCCCGCCACTTCGCCCACCGCGCGATCGATGCGATCGCCGGTTTCCCGGCCGGGGCCGCTCGCTCGGCCATGGCCGAGGCGGCCGACTTCGCGGTATCGCGGCGGTATTGAGCAAATACATCGTGACTTTACCTTAGCTACCCCGCTCATGTGTAAAGTCGTCCCGCTTGCAAACTGCGCGTGCGCCTACCGCCGATCGTCCGCAATCCGCTTGTAGATGCCTACAACAAACGCGGCGGTCGGGCGCGCGCGGAGTTCCCGGACGATGTCCTGAAGCGCCGCCGGCATCTGCTCGAAGCGCGGCACCGGCGCTTGGTAATCGGGTGGCAGCAGCAATGGGCCCGATGCCGCAGCGAGGCTGAGGTCGGACAGCGTCAATCGGTCGCCGGCGAGGAAAGCGCGGCCGTCGGCGATGCGGCGGTCG
The DNA here is from genome assembly GCA_039917735.1 of Novosphingobium sp. Taxonomy (GTDB): domain Bacteria; phylum Pseudomonadota; class Alphaproteobacteria; order Sphingomonadales; family Sphingomonadaceae; genus Novosphingobium. The sequence goes on from JBDSIY010000011.1 coordinate 40,690, forward strand.
GTGGCATCGAAGATCATCCTGATCCGCAGCAGCGCGTCCTCGATCCGCGCCGGTTTGAGCCGCAGCAGCACGGTAAATAGCCCCCGCAGCAAGGGGTACGCCGCGGGCAGAACGCGCTTCTCTCCGGGAGGGACGCCCTGCGCGAACAGCTCGGTCATCATCGCGCGCAGCGGCAGCAGGTGGTAATAGCTGACCGCCGCGACTTCGCTGCCGAGCCGGTCCATGTATAGCCGCCAGTCCGCCTCGACGATTGCGCGCAACGGTTCCTCGCGGGGCACCAGCCGAACGTTCGGCGCGAACATCGGATCGAGGTGCAGGGCGATCGGGTGCGGTCCGCTCAGCGGCGGCAGGCCGGCGCCGTGCAGCAGCGGGACCTCGCCATAGCCGCCGTGGAACAGCGTCAGCAGCGAGGTCCAGCCGAACAGATGATCGGCTTCGCGATAGGCGAAGCGATAATAGCCGAGCACCAGCCGGGCGAGCTCGACGTTGACCATCGGCGCGAAGCACAGCAGCTCCGGCAGCGCGCTGCTTCGCGCGCGCCCATTGTCCTTGGCGTCGTTCAAGGCGCGCGGCCCAGAAATTCGAGCAGCCGCTTGCCCGGCAGGAAGAAATAACCGCCGCCCCTGGTGGTCACGAAGCGCGGCATCGGCTTGAGCGACACCGGACCGTTGCGGCTGGGGATGGTGAAGCCGCACATCCCCTCCTCCGCGTCGCCCAGGATCGGATCCTTCTCGCAGGACAACGCGTGGAACGACGGACTGCGCAGCCAGGTCTGCTGGAGAAATTCGAACTGCCGCTCGATGTCGCTGTTCAGGCACATGAACAGCAGTCCGCCGCTGCCGCCCTCGGGGGCCTGAACCTGACGGCCGACGCGGATGATGCGGTGGCGGTTGGAGATGTCGATCTGGTCTTTGGAGCCGGGGTCCAGGCTGTCGCGCGGGTTGGCGCGGCGGATATGCGCGCCGAATGGGCAGCGCAGCGCTTCCGGGTCCTCGGTGCCGAACAGGAAGTCGTTATCGGCGTAAGATCGTGGCGGCTTCGCCCCGGCAGGCGCAATCGCTCCCGTCTCCATGTAACTTGCTGGCGCGGAGGCGGGCGCCTGCGTGGCGGGCGCTTCGATCGGCGGCTTGCCTTCATCCGGCGCGGTCCTGGCCCGCACGGTGTCTTGGCTGCCGCCGCGCCGCTCGATCTCGCTCGTGCGCGACTCATAGGGGTGGCGGACCAGCGACGAGCCATCTTTCCAGCGACCTACCAGCTTGGCGGCGATGAACTCCTCGGTGATCTCGTAAGGCGCGGGCAGCCGGTATTCGAGGCGCTCCGCTTCGGCCCGGCAATAGGCCGAGAAGGCGGAAACGTCCTGTTCGAGCTGACGGATGACGAGGAAGCTGCCGTTGCAGCCGAGATCGCGCAGATCGTCGGCCCGGTTGGTGTCGAAGCCGGATTCGCGTCCCACCAGCGGCAGGTGGTTGTCGGGATCGTCGGTCGCGCGGAGCACCGGCCCGGGCGGGAGATTGTCGCGGTTGTCGGGATAGCCGAGCACGAACTCACCCGGCTCGACGAGGTGAATGGGATCGGGGTTGCGCCGCCCCTTGTAGGTGCCCCGGATCACCGGCTGCGAGGCGCCATCCATGAAGCCGAAAGGCTCGCGCTTGTCCTCGGTGATCGTGCGGAGGCGGATGGCATGCGGCGCCGCCATTCCGACCGCGCCCGCCCGCTCGATCACCGTCGCGACCAGATCATCGACCGCCTCCGGCGTCTTGCCATAGACCAGCATCGCCAGATCGGGCGCGGTGCGGCCCCAGCGCCAGTATTCGGGCGCGTTGTCACCGGTGTCGCCCAGAATGCGCGCGCGCGCGCCGCCCGTCATCCCTTCCAGGAAGGCGAAGGGAAAGCTCTGCAGCGCCTCCTCGGGCAGACCGAGCCGGCGGAAGGCGTCCGGGCCGAGCGCCAGCGTCACCACGGCCTGGCGGTAGATCAGCGACTCTTCGTCCGACCCCGCCGCCGCTTGCGAACGGCCCCCGGCATCCGTCGGCCAGTCCGGACCCCGGTCGAACAGCCGACCATCGTTGAACGCGACCAGCGGCATCAGCGCGCGCAGCCCCTCCTTCGCGGCCGCCCGCGACTCGGGCAACCGCTCGAACAGCAGGCAGGTGCCGTGCGGCATGAAGCCCATGCCGCCGAAGATCAGGCTCTGGATCTCGCTGCTCATCAGCTTGGATGCGGGGCGCACCGCCGACCCGAACAGCGCCAACCAGTCCTTAGCCTCGTCCTCGGTCATCGCGCCCGAGAATCCGCGGCGGATCGCGGCGTTGCGGCGGATCAGCGCCACGCTTAGCTGCGGATAGGCCGAGTACCACATCCGCGTCGGGATCATGCTGCGCCGGGCATAGCGCTTGAAGCGCTCGCCGTCGCTGGCGCCCTTCTGGACGAGGTTCTCGGTCCTCGGAAAGCCGACGCTGTTCGACCACACCGCCGTCAGTCCGCCGTGCAGCAGCGTGATGAAATCTTCCAGATAGCTCTCCCAGCTGCCGTCGTAGTTCGACGCGAAGATCAGGTCGCGGCTCCCCGGCGGTGTCACCCAGCGGGCGAAGTGGATGGTGCCGATCTTGCCGAGGAAGCCCGGCCGAAAGATTCGGCTGGCGTTGGAGGCGATCACCGCGAAAACCACCCGGATCGCCAGCGCGCGGATCAGCCCGGGCTTACGCCGGGTGATCGAGATCATGTGGTTCTGCGCGATTTTGTTCTCGCGCGCGAACATCTCGGCGTTGACGCGGTGATCGGCGGCGCGCTCGTCGGTGCTGTCGCGCGCCTCCTGCGAACGGAACAGCGCGTAAGCGACGGCAAGGACGATCACCACCGCTACCACGGCCACTTTGATCGCGTTCCACAGCCCATGCGCGATACCCGCGAAAAACGCCTCCGCATTGGGGCTGAAACCGTGGGGCGCACCGATCGCCCAGGCGATCCCGGTGCCCAGCGCCCAGGCGATGACCAGCAGCAGCACCGGCTGGAAATAGGGCGCGACGGCGGCGACGATCGCTCCGATCGGGGCAAACTTTCCGGGTGCTGCATTGTACTGGATTTCGGTATCCGCCGGCTCAAGCGCCCTGGCCAACACCGGATCGCCGCCGATCTCGGCACGCACTCGCGCCAGCCGGGTGAGTGCCGGCACGTCGCCGCGCTGTTCTCCCAGCAGCCGGGTCACTGTCTGCGCCAGCTTCGATTCGAGGCGGATGCGGCCCACCGACAGACCCGGCGTTCCCGCGAAGCACAGGCCCGGGTTGTCGCGAAAGCCCGAACCGACGGTAACGAGGTGGGACTTCAGGAACGCGAGCAGGTTGCCGCCGTCGGTCCAGTTCTTGGTCATCACGAAGATGCGGCGCAGCGCCAGCGCCACCACCTCCGATCGCACGAGCCGGCCTAGTGCCTCGTCGGTGCTACCGTCGGCCGACAGCTCCAGCAGGATGAAGGCGGAGACGCCATCGGTCGAAGCGAAGGCGTGGAGGCTCATGAAATGGGTGCCCCCCAGCCCGTCGCCATCGAGCTTGTCGAGTTCAGCCGCGAGCTCCCGCGCCGGATTGCCGTTGCGGTCGATCTCGGCCTCCGCCTCGCCGAGCCGGTCGAGCGCCAGCGGCGCGATGATGGTGAGCAGCGCGTGCGGCTTGGGGATCATCGCGTCAGCTCCGCCATCAGCCGGTCGGGGAACGGCCCGGCCCAATCCATCTTGCCGACCGAGGCCAGCCCGCGCCGCAGGATGGCGCCGACCAGGATCGGGATCTGGAATTGGTTGACGGCGCGCCCGGCACAGGCGTGCAGCGCGCCGCCGAAATGCAGGTAATTGCCTTCGGGCCGGTCAGGCCGCAGCTTCAGCGGGTCGGGAAAGGCGGTGGCGTCGAGCATCGCCGCCTGGGTCCAGGCGAAGATGCGATCTCCCGGTTTGATCTCCTGACCGTTGAGCGTGGTCGCCGCGACCGCCTCGCGGAGCACGACCGGATTGTGCGGCCAGCGCCGCAGGGCCTCCCAGCACCACCCGCGCAACCGCTCGGGCGCGTCGACATCGCGCGCGACCTCGGCCGCCAGCTCCTTGTCCGCGCCGATCACGGCGATAATCTTGGCAACGCAACTCGCGGTGGTGTCGATGCTGCCGACCAGCATGCCGCCGAGCTGGCGGCGCACCAGATCCGCATCCACCGGCCGGCCATCCTCACGCTGAAGGCGGATCAGCTGGCCCATCAGGTCGCTGCCAGGATCGGGCGCGGCGATCCTTCGCGCGACCTCGGCGGTGATCCACTCGCCCATCAGCCTGCTGGCGCGCAGCGCGCGCTGGCGCACGGTCTCGTCACCGCCCAGGTTGAGAAAGGTATGCGCGAACACCGCCCGCGCGACTTCCATCAGCATCTCGGGGCTCGATCCGGTGACACCGAACAGCGCCGTCGCGGTACGCGCGGCGATCGGCCGCGCATAACCGCCGACGACGTCGAGCGGGTCGGCGCCGGCCTCCGCAATCCGCGCCACGGCGAGCCTGACGACCTGTTTGGCCAGCGGCGCCAGGTCGACCCGGGCCAGCGCGCGATAGAGCAGCCCGCGCTCATCGGCGAGCCGCGCACCCCGATCCATGCCGAGGATGAAGGGCCCGTTAACCTCGTCGATGCGCACCTGGTTGATCGGCGCGATGCGGAAATCGAGATCGCGCTGCAGCACCTGCAACACATCGGCGTGGCGCGCGACGAAGACCTTGTCCCCGAGCCGCAAAACCCGCCCCGACCACCCCGCGAAGCCGGCGCCGAGCCGGGCGGCGAGCGCCGGAAGCGCCTGGGTGCTGGTGATGCTTGGCTTGGAACGCGGGGTCACGATATCGCCGAGCGTGCCCACCTGGTTGGTGCTGTCCGCTGGAGCCGCCATCGCTATCCCCTGGTTGTGAAACGCCCAGGACCAGTCAAAAATTCGGTTTTGCTGATCGAATCGCTCGAGCTGCGAGGCTACTGTATGGCAGCTATTCACGCCGCCTCAAGTGGACTGCAATGTTGACGGGATCAGGAAGCGCCCTCGCCCAAGGTGGATTGATCCGCTGGGGCGGACCGCCGTGGCGAAGCTAGCGCTCATCCTCCAGCAGGACGTCAATCATCAAACGCCAGGTGTTCGCCGCATCGTTAAGGTGGGCCGCGGCAGACTCCGCTGCACCTACGTTGCGAATGATCTCGGCACCGGCTTCAGCCATGCGTTCATCCGGATCGCGCAAAGACTTCAGAACCGCGCGAACGCCGTCATGGAATTGCTTCTGCTCGCCCGGACCCAACGACCCCCAGTCATTGCTCCCGGTCTGAGATTCCGCCAGCACCCAGGCCGCTCGATTGATAAGGTTCATTGCCTCCCCCTCGGACAAGCCAGCACGGTCGGGAGCAACTTCAGTTGCGCTGCACGGTCTGGACCGCGCTCGTAACGGTCAGGATGGGCGAGAACAGCTGACTGATGAGCTGGACCAGCTTACTCGGCTGATTGGCCTTGGCGTTGGCAAAGTACAGCACGTCCTTGTCGCGCATCACGAACCTCTGGGCCAAGAAGAACGAACGGGTCTGCATCATGTTCAGGTGATAAACGACCGGCACGAGCTTGCCGTCGGCATCCGCGACATAGCGGAAAACAAAGATCGCCGCAGGATCCCCCACGTTGGGGTTCGATCCGCCGGCGATCGCAATCGCTTCCGCGAGCGACATGGCGGACCGCGTAAACGGTAGCTGATCAACCCGCCCAGGTGCGCCCAATACCGAAAAGGTGAGCGGAACCTGCGTCAGCGTCAAGCGGTCTCCAGGATAGGCCATGAAATCGGCATCGGGACTATCGAACAGGTCACTGAGGCGCATGTCGATCTGGCGCGAGCCCCGTGTGATCCGAAGCGCCAAGTCCTTGGCGTTGCCGCGCTGTCCGCCCGCCAAGGCGATCACATCCGAAAGCCTTTCGCGATTGGTCTGCAGCACGAGACGCCCCGGGCGGGCGACTTCGCCGCCGACGATGACGGAGTTGGTGATGACCTGCGTAATGCCGACGAGCACCTGCGGATCCTCTGAAAGCCCCCGCAGGGCGGAGCGAATCTGTTCCTGCACCTCGAACGCCGTCCGGCCGATGACGCGCAGTTTCCCGGCAAAGGGCACGACGATATCTCCCGAATCGTCCACTCGGGCAGGCGGCAGCGTCTGCGCCTTGACGCTGGGATCGAACCCGCCAGAGCTGCCGGCCATCCCCGTTGCGCCGCGACCGAACAGCGAGACGCCAGCTTCGTAGATGGTGATCGACAGCACATCGCCGGGACCGATCATGTCGGTCGGCGGAGGCGCGAAGCTGGCGAGGCGGGGCTTGGCCGGAGCGGTATCGACAGGCAGCGCCGAGGGGGCGGCGAGTTCGATGACTTGAATGCTCGTGCCCTCCTGCACGGCCGCCGCGCCTTTCCGAACCTGGCCCCCGGTCGGGCCGCTCGACGGCAGAGTCGCGCAGCCCCCGAGCAAGCCGGACGCAAGCAGTGTAAGGATTATTTTACGATGCATTCAGATTAAACCGGTGCGACATGTCACGAGCCCGCCGGTTAGCCGCCTGCGTGATGGCGAACAACCGATAACTGCGGGCGCTGCCGTCCCTGCGCTGCCCGCCGTCCAACAAGCGGCTACTCCGCGCTCCCTTCCGGCAGGCCACGCTACCGAGCCCGAGTTGCGCCAAACTCGCTCCGTTTTACGCGTTGACGCCGGGGCGGCCGAAAACAAGAACGTCCTGGTGATCGTCCCAGGCGCGCTCGGTAAAGCTGAGGATGCGAATTTCGTTCATTTTCAACAGGCCGTCCATCATCCATCCCGGGCTCGTCAAAGCGATGCCGTACGAGGAGTTGCGACGAAAGTTTCCCATGAACCCTTCAGAGTACCCCACGAAACCAAAACCAGAAGCATTGTAGTCTCGCCGAGCTATGTCGAACAGATCATCCTCTATGAACTTCCATTTGTGGTCCTGAATGTGAACGGCATGCCGGCCTTCTAACGTTACGATGGCGATGCCTTCGTCGGTCAGCGAACGAGACATGAACCGAATCGCAGACCAAAACAGATGAGCGGGCAGATGCGACAGCAATGATCCGCAGAATATAACGTCCCATTCGCCCACACTCAGGTCGTCGAGCTTATCGCTCGACCGGATTGGCGTGGCCGTAAATTGCTCGGCGCAAAAGTTAATGTGATGATCGTAAAGGTCGCAGGCTCCGATCTCTGCTTCGGGAAATAGGGCGCGTAGGTGGCGGGTGACGCGACCCGATCCGCTTGGAAAGTCGAGAATGCGCCTCGGCGCCTTGCGTCCCGCAGCGATCAGCGACGATACAATGATTTCCAAAGCGCCTTCGCCGACGTCGTAATAATGCTGCAACTTCCAAGGTTCGTCGACGGTATTTTCGTTGTCCGACGGGCTTAGTGACTTAGAAAAACCATTAAATGAATAGGTTTGCCATAAATCCAAGTAATTCCGTAAGTTTGAACAAAATTGGATCGACCGATGCGATTGCAGCATTGCGCTTCTCTGTTACGGGTTTTAACACGATCATCACCAGAATGCTTCGCCGCAGGATCAGATACGCGATAGCTGTCCAGCAGAGCGCTGCCGCATTTGTGCGTTGGACGACGGGAGCAACCCTGGTAGAGGCACAGCCAACCTTGTGGCTCGCCACATGGATTGTCAATCGGCTGAGGATCTCGATCCCGACGATCGCGTGACGGCTCGTAGCGAATGTCGCTGCCGCAGCTTGGCCGTTCATGAAACGCGTTCGGAGCACGCTTTTCATGGTTGGTACATGCCCCGCTTTTTGGCTTGGCCGCGATTTAGTGGCCAGCTAATCGCCGCGCTGCGGCAGCGGACAGGCTCCACGCTTTGATCGTCAGGAAGGCTCGTCTTGAATTTTGCGATTTGGAGCCGGCGTCTGGCCCTCAGGGGAACGCGTGGGCTGTCCCGGCGGGCGCCGCGGCGCCGCGAGCCGACGCCGGTGGCCCCTGCATGCCAGCGCAGCGCGGCGGAATTGACGGCGCAGTTGACTGCGGTTCAATCGCTGTACCGCGAAGCTCACACGACTGCGCTCGCCGAACGGGCAAAAGCTGCGTGGCTGCATCAATTAGCCATGGAACTTGCCCGGATGCCCCAGGGATGGCGCCGTTGGCTCCCGCTCTGGCTGTGGCGGCGAAAACTGGAGCAGCGCCTGTCGCGCAACGGCATTTTCGATACAGCTGACTACGTGTTCCGTTATCCCGACGTTGGTATCAGGGGGCTCAGCCCGGTCTATCATTATCTGGCCCACGGCATGTCAGAGGGCCGGGACGGCGGGGCCTGCGTCACGGGCCCGCCTGGCACCGAACTGGATCTCGATGCCATCCCTGCGATACTCGCCAGTGGGCTTTTCGATGCACGCTGGTATGCGGCCCAATATGGCGTTTCCGGCACCGACCAGCAACTGGTCGAGGATTTCCTGAAGGCATCGACACAAGACACGTTGCGCCGCCCAGGTCCGTTGTTTTCGAGTGCGTTCTACAGCCTCGAGCATCCCGACACCCGCGCGTTCAATCCACTGGTCCATTACGTCCGCCGCGGCATGCGCGAGGGTCGCCGAGCCTTCCAGTCGCCCGTCGCCGACGCCTTCATGACCCAGGCGGCCGACCGGCCTATCCACAGCTTCCACGATTTCCTGGAGGCCGGCCGGCCAGTGCTCGTTCTTTACTGGAAGGACGGCAATTTCTTCTTCACCGACATCGCGCGCTACGTGGCCGAGACGCTTGCCGGGGGGGGCTTTGAGGTTCGTCTGCTCGACGAGCATCGCGGGCTCGATCTCGATGGCCTGGAGATCGTCGTGGTCGCGCCCCACGAGTACTGCGTGCACGGCCCCGGTACCGAGTTCACGGCCGAGATTGCCGCCCGCCTCATCCATGTGAATCTCGAACAGTGGCACACCTCATGGTTCTCGCTCGCGCTCGACAAGATGCTCACCTCGCGCAAAGCGCTCGACATCAACCCGCTGTCGGCGCGCGGCCTTGCGCGGCTAGGCATCAAGGCGGGTTTTCTGCCGCTGCTGCCCCGCCCTGGCGGCGTGTTCGACTTCGGGCGGGAGCCGCCGTCGAAACAGTTGACCGGCCTTCGCGCGATCAAGCCGCTGACATATCCGGCCAAGGTCCTCGAACGGCCCTATGACATCCTATTCGTAGGCTATCTTAACAACCGCCGCGCCCGAGCGCTGGCTGAACTCGGTCACGTGCTGTCTGACTACGACTGCTTCCTGCACGCGCCACGCCTCACCGGGCCGGTCACGTCCGATAGCCCTAACATGATCGGCAGCCGCGACCTTGCGCAGATTGCGCTGAACGCCAAGCTGCTCCTCAACATCCACCAGGGTGAAAGCCATTATTTTGAGTGGCACCGCCTGGTCGTCTCCGGCATCGCGCAGGGTTGCGTTCCGCTCACCGAACCTTGCGCAGCCATCGGCCTTGTCGTGCCGGGCGAGCATTACATTGAGGCGCGGCTGGACGAGATGGCCGATCGGATCGCCTGGCTGCTCGGCACGGCGCCTGGCCGGCGCGAGATCGAGCGAGTCCACGAGAACGGTCGTAAACTGATGGCCCGGCTCGACAAGCAGATGGCGGGGCACCTATCGTGATCACCCTACCGGCTGAAACGATACATCAGAGCGGATCAACAACGCATCGCGTCTCCGTCGTGATCGCGCTCTACAATTACGAGCGTCACATAGAGGAGACGCTCGATTCGGTCGCGGCACAGACCACACGCGACGTAACCATCATCGTGGTCGACGATCGCAGCACCGACAATTCGCTTGCCTCCGCCCGCGGGTGGATGCGCCGAAATCGGGATCCTCGCCTGGGCATGCTGCTTCTCAGCCACCGCGAAAACGCGGGCGTTTCGATCGCCCGGAACACCGGCATCGCAGCCGCACGGTCCGAATTCTGCTTCATGCTCGATGCCGATAACCTGCTCTACCCGAGATGCATCGAGAAGCACGCCGCCGCGCTCGATGCACGACCCGACGCCGCCGCAGCCTATAGCCTGATCGAAGTGTTCGAAGGCGACCGCGACGTGCTCGGCGCCGGTGTGTTCGCGCAAGAAGGGCTGATAAACGGCAATTTCATCGATGTCATGGCACTGTACCGCCGATCAGCATTGCTCGGCTTAAATGGATTCGAAAAAATCAGGTATGGTTGGGAGGATTACGACCTCTGGCTGCGGATTCTCGAAAGCGGGGCGATGGCACTGCACATCCCAGAGATCACCGCGCGGTATCGTCATCACCGGTCGTCAATGATACGAACTGAACAGCATTCCACCAGCGTCATCGCGCTTCACAAGGAATTGGCGAGGCGCCATCCCTGGCTCAATCTGCACTGAAAAAGCCTGGATCGATCTGCTCGACGTGGACAGGCACGCGCGGTTTGTTAGAGCCTGATTCATAATTATTCCGAGTGATTGCAGCGTCTTGCGATTCGGCGGGTGAAGAGTTGGACGGAGGCGATGAAGAGCCATGCTGTTGCCGAGGCGATGGTCTGTTCGAAGTCCTTGGCAAG
>JBDSIY010000012.1:0-14041 GCA_039917735.1 Novosphingobium sp.
AAGCTTTCTTGATTTCCGCAATCAGCGCGAAGCTGGTCAGGGATCTCTCCCGAAGCGCGCGCTCGAACCCACGCGGCGGCGAGCATTCGCTCGCGCGCGCCGCAAGATCGGCGAGCGTGGCATGCGCCTTGCGAGCGGCGACCTCCTCGCGCTTGGTGGCGCAGATGTCGGCGAGCCTGTCGGTCATCACTTGCGCCCTAGAGGGAGCGGCAGGGCCAAGTCGAGAGGGTGATTTTGGGTGAGATATTTTGTCCTCGTGGGACAAACTACCTCTGAACCGTCGCGATCCAGCAATCGAGCAGGGTGTTGGCAAGCCCCCGGTCGATGACCTCCGCCGCCTCCTCCGCCGCCTCGCGCCAGTCACGCGCCGCGTCCGCCACGATCAGCGCGGCGGCGGCATTGAAGATCACGGCGTCGCGATAGGCGCTGGGCTCACCCTGCAGCAGCGCCCGCAGCGCCGCCGCGTTATGCGCGGCATCGCCGCCCCGGATCGCCGAGACCGGCGCGCTCGGCAGGCCGGCCTCGCCCGGTTCGACACGCCCGATCGTCACGCTTGCACCGTCGATCCGGGCCACCGCGTTGCCGCCGGCGAGGCTGAGTTCGTCCAGCCCCTCGTCGCCGGAGACGACCATCGCCCGCTCGATGCCGAGCCGCGCCAGCGCCTCGGCGTAGATCGGCACATAGTCGGGCCGGGCGATGCCGAGAAGCTGGCGGCCGACCCCGGCCGGGTTGGCGAGCGGACCGATCAGGTTGAAGATCGTGCGCCGGCCGATCGCCCTGCGGATCGGCATGATCCGCGCCATCGCCGGATGGTGCCGGGCGGCGAACAGGAAGCCGATGCCGAGATCGGCGAGGGTCGCCTCGGCAGTTTCGGCGGCGCGGTCGAGATCGAGGCCGAGCGCTTCCAGCGTGTCGGCGGCGCCAGCCTTCGAAGAGGCGGCGCGGTTGCCGTGCTTGGCGACCGGCACCCCGGCGGCGGCGACGACCAGCGCCACCGCGGTCGAGACGTTGAGCGTGTGGTGCCCGTCGCCGCCGGTGCCGCAGACGTCGATGGCACTGGCGGGCGCAGCAACCCGGATCATTCGCGCGCGCATCGCCCGTGCGGCGCCGGCGATCTCGCTCGCCGTCTCGCCGCGATCACTCAGCGCGACGAGGAACCGGGCGATGTCCTTGTCAGAGACCTGGCCATCGAGGATGTCACCGAAGGCGGCCAGCGCCTCGGCCTCGTCGAGCGGCGCAGCGACATCGGGTAACGCGCTCATGCGGGCAGGCGCGCCGAGATTCCGCACGTCTCGAGGAAGTTCGCCAGCAGCGCGTGGCCGTGTTCGGTGGCGATGCTTTCGGGATGGAACTGGACGCCGTGGATCGGCAGCGACGTGTGACGAAAGCCCATGACATGCGCGTCGTCCGAAGTCGCGTTGACCAGCAGCGCGGCCGGCACATCCTCGACCACCAGGCTGTGGTAGCGGGTAGCGGTGAATGGCGAGGGCAGGCCGGCGAAGACGCCGCTGCCGTCGTGGCTAACCGGCGAGGTCTTGCCGTGCATCAGCCCGCCGCGTACCACGTGGCCGCCGAAATGCTGGCCGATCGCCTGATGACCCAGGCAAACACCGAGCAACGGCAGGCGCTTATCGGCACAAGCTGCGACCAGATCGAGGCTGATCCCAGCCTCGTTCGGCGTGCATGGCCCCGGCGAGATCAGGAAGCCCTGCGCGCCGGTGGCGATCGCCTGCGCGGCGGAGAGCGCATCGTTGCGCACCACCTCGACCTCGGCGCCCAGCTCCATCAGATAATGGACGAGGTTCCAGGTGAAGCTGTCGTAATTGTCGATGACGAGGATCATGCGCGGGGCTTTAGCGGGAGCGCAAGGCGAGGGGAACGGTGGGCTTGCGGGGCAGGGCAAAATATCTGAAGCGGCAGAGATGCCTGAGATAAGAAACCCTGCGGCCGACGAGTTGCACCAGCGTGGGCGAAACGTTCTGCATGCACAAACCCGCGCATTGGATGCACTCATCCATGACCTGCACCTGCTGGATCATGATATGGACAAACCTGCAATCAGGATTCCATTGTTGATGCTTCAAGCCGTTGGTGTGTCGATGCATAGTGTGCTCGCGCTGACACTTAGCCGAGACATGGCGATACGTGATGGTTTTGGCATCGCGCGTTCAGCTGTCGAGACCGCAGTGAATGCAGCATACATCTCCGTGGGCGGCGAACCCGTGGCAGAGCGAGCGATCAGGCATATGCGTCAGAAGCGCTGGCGTGACCTTAGTCGTGAGTCGAACTCCGGTGGGTGGCAAATGAGGGTTAGCCAAAATGTGGGGCTAACGCCTGGGGACCTGCCCCCCGGTTTGACCGAAGCACTTGACGAATATACGAACAAGCGCGGGCGTGAGGTGCGCGATTGGACGCCAGCAAGCGTCGAAGAGCGGATCGATGTCGTTGCCGATCGGTGCAAACGAGCAGGGCTTTGCTTCGGAGCCGCTGCGTTTGCGATCTATCGGCCCTCATCGGAGCTCTTGCATGGTACATACTACGGAGTGACCTACTTTTGGCAAGGGAGCGGCGAACGACCATCCAATAGTCGAGAAGCTTTCGATCGGATGTGGCTATTGGACCATTTTGCCACGCTACTTAGCGCTTTGTTCTTCAGCGTTAGCGCCGCGATCGACGCGATCAGCACTGTCTTCGATCTGCCGGAACATGCAAAGCGACAGGACGAACTTGCCCAAATGTTGACGCAGCTGATTGACGATATGAACCGTGCAGAGTGGACCTTTGATGGCTCGTGACGTTGATGGCTCGTGACGTTGATTCTCACGTATTCTGCCCATCCCCAAACGCCTCACTGCCCAAACCCCGCCTCTCCCGCCACCCTGACCGCCTCCCTCGCCGCCGCCAGCAACGCTCCCGCCTTCGCCTCGCATTCTCGCTGCTCGTACTCCGGGTCGGAATCCGCAACGATGCCCGCCCCGGCCTGAACATGCATCAACCCGTCCTTGACCACCGCCGTACGCAGCACGATGCAGCTGTCGACCGAGCCGTCGGGGGCGAAATAGCCGACGCCGCCGGCGTAGGCGCCGCGCGCCTCGGGTTCGAGCTCGGCGATGATCTCGCAGGCGCGGACTTTCGGCGCACCGCTAACGGTGCCCGCCGGGAAGCCGGCCAGCAGCGCGTCGATGGCATCGTGGCGGGCGGTGTCGAGCTGGCCGGTGACGTTCGAGACGATGTGCATGACGTGGCTGTAGCGTTCGACCGCGTAGCTTTCGGTCACCCGCACGCTGCCCGCCGTCGCGACCCGGCCGACGTCGTTGCGGCCGAGGTCGAGCAGCATCAGATGCTCGGCACGCTCCTTGGGGTCGGCGAGCAGGCTGGCTTCGTTGGCGTGGTCCTCCTCCGGCGTTTGGCCGCGGGGCCTCGTGCCGGCGATCGGCCGGATCGTCACCTCACCGTCGCGGACGCGCACCAGGATCTCGGGACTTGAGCCGATCAGCGCGAAGCCCGGGAGGTCGAGGAAATAGAGAAAGGGGGAGGGGTTCACCCGGCGTAGCGCCCGGTAGAGCGCCAGCGGCGGCAGCGCGAAGGGGCAGGTGAAGCGCTGCGCCAGCACCACCTGGAAGATGTCGCCGGCCTCGATGTATTGCTTGGCGCGCAGCACCATCGCCCGATAATCGCCCTCGCCGAGGGTTGGCTCGAGGTGCGGCTCGGGTTGCGCGGCGTCGCTCGCGAGGACGGGGAGCGGCCCGGAGAGCCCGCGCAGCGCCGCGTCGATCCGCTCGCCCGCCGCCTCGATCGCGAGCGCCGGTTCGCCCTCACTCGGCCAGAGCGGCGCCACGCAGAACAGCTCGTCGCCGAGCCGGTCGAACACAAGGATCAGGGTCGGGCGCACGAACAGCATGTCGGGCAGCGCCAGCGGGCTGTCGGGCGCGCGCGGCAGCTTCTCGACCAGGCCGATCGTCTCATAGCCGAAATAGCCGACCAGGCAGGCGAGCGCGCGCGGCAGCGCCGGGGGCACATCGATGCGGCAGCTGGCGACCAGCGCGCGCAGCTCGGTCAGGCTGTCGCCGGGCAGGGCCACGAAGGCGTCCCGGTTCTGGCGCCAGTCGCGGTTGACCGCGCATTCGCGTGCGGTGGCGCGGAACACCAGATCGGGATCGAGCCCGAGCAGGCTGTAGCGGCCGCGCACCTCGCCGCCCTCGACCGATTCGAGCAGGAAATCGCCGCGCCCCGGCTCGATCAGCCGCACCGCCGCGCCGACTGGCGTCTCCGTATCGGCGATAAGCCGCCGCCACACCAGCGCCGGCTCGCCTCGCGCCAGCGCGGCGGCGGCCGCTTCGCCGTTTTCAACCGAGCCGGCCATGCCGCCGGCTATTGCGCGCCAGCGGTGCCGGCGAGCTGCGCGCGCACCGCCTGGACCGCGGCCGGATTGGTCTTGACGCCGATCTCCCCGCGGATCGCGCGCCGCAGCGCATCGGCATATTCGTCGCCGGCAACCTTGCCGAGTTCGCGTTGCGCGGTGGCGATCAACGGGTCGGCGTCCGCGACCTTGCCCGGCGTGGTCTTGCGTAGCGAGACCACGAACCAGCCGCGATTGCCCGGCGCCGGCAGCAGCTTGGTGGTGCCCTGCGCCATGCTGAACAGCAGCGCCAGCGGCGGCGGAACCGGCTGGCGCGACTGCTGCTGCATCTGCGCGAGCTGCTCGCGGCTCATCGCCACCGGCTGAGGCGGCGGCAGCGGCCGGCCGAGCGAGGCCAGCGCCTTGCCGAGGTCAGAACCGCGCTTGGTCTCGGCGAGCAGCCTGCGCCCCGCCTCACCGGCGGCGGTGAAGCCCTTGTCGAGCATATAGGCGGCGGTGACGTCCGGCTTGATTTCCGCGAGCGGCGCCGGCAGCGATGCCGCGATCGAGGCGACATCGAACAGCACGACGGTCTTGCCCGCCTCGACCTCGGCGAGCTGGGGCTGGTTCTCCTGCTCCATCGAGAAGGCGGTCTGGAGCACCCGCGCGAGTTCCGCCGGGGCGCGCTCGCCGACCTTTCCGTAAACCGTGCCATCGGCGGTGAGCGGGCCGGTCTGCTGCAGGGTAAGGCCCAGTTCGCGGGCGGCATCGGCAAGGCTGCCGCCCTTGTCGAACTCGTCCTCGATCCGCGCCGAAACGTCCGCAAGGGCCTTGCGCCGTTTTTCAACGGCGAGCGCGGCGGCGATTTCGGCGCGCGCCTGATCGAGGCTGCGGGCCGGCCGCGTTTCTATCGCATCGACCCTGAGGACGTGCCAGCCCAGTGCGCCGCGCGCCGGACCGGCGATCGCGCCCCGGGCGGCGGCAAAGGCGGCATCGGAGACCGCTGCGCTGGTCTGCGCCGCGAGCGCCGGCCGGTCGATCGGCCCGAGCGCGGAGGTGGCGAGGCCCTGCTCTTTCGCCACCGCGTCGAGCGTGCTGTCCTTTGCGACTGCCGCGAGCACGGCGCGCGCCGCCGCTTCGCTCGGCACGATCAGCTGAGTGATGCGACGCGTCTCCAGCGCCGCATAGCGCGGCGCATCCGCCTGGTAGCGCGCCGCGATCTCGGCCTCGCTGGGCGCGGCGACGTTCTTCAAGCCGGCGTCGGTGAGCAGCACATAGCGCACGACCCGGCGTTCAGGGCGGATGAAGCGGGTGCGATGGGTCTGATACCAGCCGGCCAGCGTCTTGTCGTCGGGGCGCGTCGCGGGGGTGAACAGGGCAGCCGGGAGCGCCGCGATGGCGCCCTCGCGGCTCTCCTTCAGCAGCTCGGCATAGCGGCGCGCCAGATCGCGCGGCATGGTCACGCCGAAGGCGGCAGGAAGCAGCAGCTGACGGGCGACGAGGCCCTGGGCGATATCCTCGCGAACCAGCCTCTCGTTGACGCCCCGCTGGCTGATAAGCTGCTGGAACAGCGCCTGGCTGAACTTGCCGTCCGGTCCCTGGAAGGCCGGCACCTTGACGATCTCGCTATCCACCAGCCGGTCGCTGGCGACGATGCCGTGGTCCGACCCCCAGACCGCCATCGATATCCGGTCGATCAGGCTATCGAGCACCTGCTTCAGCCCGCCAGCGGCAAGGAAGCCCTGCATCGACATCGTTGGCTGCTGGCGCTTGACGTTCTCCAGCGCGGAGGTTGCCGCCTGGCTGAGGCTGGCCCCGTCGATCTTCCGGTCGCCGATGGTGGCGACCGCATCGCCACGGACATCGACCGATTGCCGCCTGCCGGTGACGTCGCTGGCGGCGAAGGCCAGCGCGATCAGGCCGAGCAGGCCGATGGCGAAGAGGGCGCCGAACCTCGATCCGATGATCTTGCGGAAGAACTGAAGCATCTGTGGAACCGCCAAATAGCGAGCGCGGACGCGCCCGCACGATTGGCGCGCGCTTTAAGAGCCAATGGGCCTTGCCGCAATGGTGGAGCGTGCCTAGCAGAGCAATCGCTTGCGGAGCCACGCGACTTCGGTGCTGCAATGGTGGGCGGCTAATTTTCGAGGCGGCCGTATTCGCATCGCGGTCTCGAAGCCAGCACAGGCAGCGTGCGTGGGCAAAGTGGCACTTCGCACTTTCGGGCAATTGCCTTGGCGAGTGGGTTCGAGCGCTTGCATTCGCCTCTATGCCCGGCCATATGCGCCGCCGGGAGTCCGGGCGGGCGCTTGCGTTCGCCAACCTGGTCAGGTCCGGAAGGAAGCAGCCACAACGGATAGCGGCGGGTCGCCCGGCTCCTTTTCCCCTGACAATTCACTCGCCAACACGTAGCGTCGACCCGATGGACGAATCCACCGACATGTTCGGCGAAGGGCAGGCGGGCGGGCGCGAACCGGACATGGCGGAGGATGCGCTCGGCCTGGGCCTGGCGCCGCCGTCAGTGGCCAGTCTCCCGGCTCCCGCGCAGCCCTATCGCGTGCTCGCCCGCAAATACCGTCCGCGTACGTTTTCCGAGCTGATCGGCCAGGAGCCGATGGTGCAGACGCTGGCCAACGCTATCCGGCGTGACCGGCTGGCGCATGCCTTCCTGATGACCGGGGTACGCGGCGTCGGCAAGACTTCGACCGCGCGGCTGATCGCCAAGGCGCTCAACTGCATCGGCGCGGATGGCGAGGGCGGGCCGACGATCGACCCGTGCGGCGTCTGCGAGCCTTGCGTCGCGATCGCCGAGGGCCGGCACATCGACGTCATCGAGATGGACGCCGCCTCCCACACCGGCGTCGACGACGTGCGCGAGATCATCGAGGCCGTCCGCTACGCTTCGGTTTCGGCGCGATACAAGATTTATATCATTGACGAAGTCCACATGCTGTCTCGCCATGCTTTCAATGCCTTGCTCAAGACACTTGAGGAGCCGCCTCCGCATGTGAAGTTCCTGTTCGCCACCACCGAGGCCGACAAGCTCCCGGTCACCGTGCTTTCGCGATGCCAGCGCTTCGACCTGCGCCGGATTCCCGCGCCGCAGCTCGCCGAGCATTTTGCCGCGATCTGCCGCCAGGAGGCGATTGTCGCGGAGCCGGAGGCGCTGGCGATGATCGCCGCCGCTGCGGAAGGGTCGGTTCGCGACGGATTGTCGATCCTCGACCAGGCGATCGCCCATGCCGAGGCCGGCGGCGACGAGCACGGCGCCGACGGCCGGGTCACCGCCGCGCAACTGCGCGCTATGCTGGGCCTGGCCGACCGCAGCGTGCAGCGTGACTTGCTGGGTGCGCTGCTGGCTGGCGAGGGACGGGGTGTTCTCGATCTGGTGGCCGCGCAGTTTTCGCTCGGGGTCGAGCCCCCGGCGCTGCTGCGCGGGCTGATGACGCTGGTCCACCGGGTGACCGTGGCGCAGATCAGCGCCGCCGCCGCCGACGCGCCTTCCGCCGAGGAGCGCGCGGCACTGGAGGGTTGGGCGAAGGTGCTCTCGGCCGGCCAGTTGCACCGGCTTTGGCAGCTGCTGCTCAAGGGGTATGACGAGGTGCGCACGGCGCCTGATCCGCTGGTCGCCGCGCAGATGGCACTGCTGCGGGTGATGCACGCCGCCGAGCTGCCCGATCCAGGTGAACTCGCGCGCCGGATTGAACAGCGGCTCGAACGGGCGGCGGCGGCCGCACCAGCGTCGAGAGCGGATGCGCCGGAGACGGCGGCGCCCGATTGGCGGGCGCTGGCCGATCGCGTCGAGGCCGAGGGGCAGCTGCGCATTGCCCAGATCATGCGCGACTGGGTCCGCGTCGTCGCGATTGGTCAAGGCGAGTTGCGCTATACGCTTGCGAACGGCTATTCGGGCGATCCCTCGGCCGATTTGCGCGACGGGCTGCTCAAGGCAACTGGCGCGCGCTGGCTGGTTGAGCGGGCCGCTGGCGGCGAGGGCGCCGCGACGTTGCGCGAGCAGGCCGAGGCAGCCCGGAACGAGGCCGCCGAGACGCTGCGACGCAAGCCGCTGGTGGCCGCGGCCCTGGCCGCTTTCCCCGACGCGGAATTCGTCGAAGCCGAACCGCAAACGGCGAGTTTCCAACGCGAACACAACACGCGCGATCGAGCATGAAGGACAAGATGCAATGAATTCGATGGAAGAGATGATCCAGGCCGCGCAAGCCGCCGCCGAGACAATCCAGAAGCACATGACCGAAAGCCAGGCAAAGCTCGACTCGATGGAGGTCGAGGGCGTGTCGGGCGGCGGGCTGGTCAAGATCCGCTGCTCGGGCAAAGGCCGGGTGATCGGTGTTTCGATCGACGACAGCCTGGTCCAGGTTTCGGAGAAGCCGATCCTCGAGGATCTGATCGCCGCCGCCTACAACGATGCGCGTGGCAAGGCGGACGCGGTGGCCGGTGAAGAACTGGCGAAGGCGCAGCAGGGCTTCGGACTGCCGCCGGGGTTCAAGCTGCCGTTCTGAGCGGGGACAAAAGTTCGCGAAGCTAACCGGCCGCTCTCGGCAGCCGCAGCTTGACCAGCAGCCCGCCCAGGTCTTCGCTCTCGGCCAGCTCGACCTCGCCGCCATAGATCTCGACGACGTCGCGGACGATCGCAAGGCCCAGGCCCGTTCCCGGCTTGCCGGTGTCCAGCCGCGCGCCGCGATCGAAGATGCGCCCGCGCGCGGCCTCGGGGATGCCGAGGCCATCGTCCTCGACCCAGATCTCGCACATCCGCCGGCCATCGGGGGTGCCCGGCGCCGCGTCGATGCTGACGAAAACGCTGCCGCCGCCGTATTTGGCCGCGTTCTCGATGAGATTGCCGAGCATTTCGTCGAGGTCCTGGCGTTCGACCGCGACATCGGCCTCGCGGCTGCCGTCCATGTCGAAGCGGGTGCCCTCGTAAAGCCGGGTGACCGCCCGCACCACCGCCTCGGCGCTCGCCCAGACGTTGGCGCGCGACATTCCGGCGGCGCGCCGGCCGACCGCGCGGGCGCGGGCGAGGTGATGATCGACCTGGCGGCGCATCACCGTCGCCTCGCGGATCACCGTGTCGGCAAGGTCGGGCGCCTGCGCCGTCGCTGCGTTCATCACCACGGTCAGCGGCGTCTTCAGTGCGTGGGCGAGGTTGCCGGCGTGGGTGCGCGCTTCCTCGGCCTGCCGTTCGGTATGGGCGAGCAGCGCGTTGAGCTCGATCACCAGCGGCTGCACTTCGAGCGGCAGCGGATCGGTGACTCGGTTGGTGCCGGTGGTTCGCATCTTCTGGATCGCCCGCCGCACCCGGCGCAGCGGATAGAGTCCGACCCAGCTTTGCAGCGCCGCCATCGCGAACAGCCCCAGCCCAAGCACGAGGAAGCTGTAGAGCAGGATCGAGCGGATCCGGCGGAGCTGGCGGTCGAGTTCCTGGCGGCTGGCGGCGACGGTGAACCACCACACCGTCTTGCTGCCCGGCAGGATGATCGAGCGCTCCATCACCCGTAGCGGCTCGCCGGCGAACTGGTCGCTGTCGAACACATGCGGGGCGGCGTCGAAATGATCGCCCTTCACCGCGAGGCTGCGGTCCCACAGCGATCGCGACGGGAAGTCCTCGTGACCCTTGCCCCTGATCTGCCAGTAAAGGCCGCTGTTCGGCTCAAGAAAGCGCTGGTCGCCGAGCGGCCGGTTGAAGAACATTTCGCCTTCGGGGCCGATCTCGGCCGCGCCGATCATCGCCGTCATCATATAGCCAAGCTGGTCGTCGAAGTTGCGCGTGACCTGCCGCGACAGGGTCCGGTCGAGAGCGAGGCCGCCGAACACCAGCAGCAGCGCGATCCAGCCGGCGGCAATGAACAGCATCCGCCGCTTGAGCGAACCGGTATGCTCGCGGCTCTCGCCGCGAGTCGAGTCAGGTGTCGCCGAAAACTCGGCGGAGCCGGCCACGCTTCTTTACCCGTCCATCGTGAGCTTGTCGAACGACTGCACTTCTAGTCTCGCGACGCTCAAGGGAAAAACGGCCCTTCGAAAAGCTCAGGGCAGGCGGCCAGTTTCGTTGCGTTAGCCGCGCCCGGCTTCGGCGGGATCGTCGAGGCTGTAGCCGAGACCGCGGATGGTGGTGATCACTTCGGCGCCCAGCTTCTTGCGGATGCGCGTAACAAACACCTCTATGGTATTGGAATCGCGATCGAAGTCCTGATCGTAAATATGTTCGATCAACTCAGTGCGGCTGACCACCTTGCCTTTGTGGTGGAGCAGGTAGGAGAGGAGCTTGTACTCCTGCGCGGTGAGCTTGACCGGCTCTCCTGCCAGCGTCACCCGGCCCGACCGCGTATCGAGCCGCACCTCGCCGGCGATCAGCTCGGACGAGGTGTTGCCCGATGCGCGCCGGATCAGCGCGCGCAGCCGGGCGATCAGTTCCTCGGTCTGGAACGGCTTGGCGAGGTAATCATCAGCCCCGGCGTCCAGCCCCGCAACCTTGTCCGACCAGCTGTCGCGGGCGGTGAGGACCAGCACCGGGAACTTGCGCCCCTCCTTGCGCCACATGCCGAGCACGGTCAGACCGTCGATCTCGGGCAGGCCGAGATCAAGGATCACCGCGTCATATTCTTCGGTACTGCCGAGGAAATGGCCGTCCTCGCCGTCTGTGGCGAGATCGACGGCATAGCCGCTCTGCTCAAGCGTCGTCTTGAGCTGCCGGCCCAGCGTCGGTTCGTCCTCGACGATCAGGATGCGCATGGCGTTCTCCGCTGGAAAGACAGGCACGCAATGCTGCGAAAGCCGGGGGCGGTCAAGCGAGGCACACCGCCTGCGCCGGGGATCAACGCGAGTTGCCGATCGGGCGTCCGGTGCGGCCGTCAACATCGACGAAAACCACCCGGCCATTCTGGATGAACTTGAGCCGGTAAGCTTTTGCTACAGCGTCGTATTCTGGACCCAAATACTGCATCCCCGGCATCCTAGGAACCACCAGGCCCTCAATCTGACGCAGCGGCAGGACGCCATCGGCGCGGTCCTTGCGCGCCTGGTTCTGCTCGCTGTTGGCCTGGGCCCGCGCGGCAGGAGCCGCCGCGCACGGCACCAATACGGCCAGCGCGACAAGGATGAGAGGCAACTTCATGCCGCGGTGGTTAGCTGCAAGGCCTTGAACCACCAGTGAATGCCGGAACGCACAAGAGCAGCACCCCGGTTCGACTCGCGCGGCAAATGCGCTACGGCGCGCCGATGGCGATTGCACCGATCCTGAGCTGGGAAGGCCTGGGCCTGATCCAGGGCGCCGGCTGGCTGCTGCGCGACCTCGATCTCACCATCGGGCCCAGGGACCGGCTGGCGCTGATCGGCCGCAACGGTGCCGGCAAAACGACGCTGCTGCGGCTCATTGCCGGCAGGATCGAGGCGGATCGGGGCAAGCGCTCGGTCCAGCCCGGAACCCGGATCGTTATTCTAGAGCAGGACCCGTTCTTCACCGGCTTCGACCGGCTGATTGACTTCGCGCTCTCGGATCGCGGCGCCCACGACCCCGCGCCGCCGCCGCACGCGGTCGAGGCCATCGCCGGCCAGCTGGGCGTCGACCTCAGCCGCGAGGCGGCGACCGCCTCGGGCGGGGAGCGGCGCCGCGCCGCGCTGTGCCGCGCGCTCGCGTCCGAGCCCGACCTGCTGCTGCTCGACGAGCCGACCAACCACCTCGACCTGGCCGGCATTGACTGGCTGGAAAGCTGGCTGGAGCGCTACACCGGCGCCTTCGTGGCGATCAGCCACGATCGCACCTTCCTCACCCGGCTGACCCGGGCAACACTGTGGCTCGATCGCGGCGCGGTGCGGCGCAAGGACATCGGCTTCGGCGGCTATGAGGCGTGGGAGGAGCAGGTCTATGCCGAGGAGGCGCGTGCCGCCAACAAACTCGACGCGAGGCTGAAGCTGGAGGCACACTGGCTCCAGCGCGGCGTCACCGCGCGGCGCAAGCGCAACCAGGGCCGGCTCGCGAAGCTTCACGAGATGCGCTCCCAGCGCGCGGCGATGCTCAATCCGGCGGGCGCGGCCAAGTTGAAGGTCGTCGCGGACGACACCAAGACCAAATCGGTAATCGTCGCGGAACACGTCACCAAGTCGTTCCCGGCCCCAGCTGGGGTGCGCACGATCATCAAGGACTTTTCGTTGCGGATCCAGCGTGGCGACCGGATCGGGTTGGTCGGTGCGAACGGTTCGGGCAAGACAACGCTGCTCAAGCTGCTGACCGGCGAGATCGCGCCGGACGCCGGCAATGTTACCCAGGCGAAATCGCTCGTCGGAACGGTGATCGACCAGCAGCGCAGCCTGCTGTCGCCTGAGAAGCGGCTGCGCGACGTGCTCGCCGAGGGCGGCGACTGGATCGACGTGCGCGGGGTTCGCAAGCACGTGCAGGGCTATCTGAAGGAATTCCTGTTCGATCCGGGGCTGGTCGATGCCAAGGTCGGCACGCTGTCGGGCGGCGAGCGTTCGCGGCTGCTGCTGGCGCGCGAATTCGCGCGGCGATCCAACCTGCTGGTGCTCGACGAGCCGACCAACGACCTCGATCTGGAAACGCTCGACCTGTTGCAGGAAGTCGTCGCCGATTACGAGGGAACGGTGCTGATCGTCAGCCACGACCGCGACTTCCTCGACCGTACGGTCACGGTAACGCTAGGGCTCGATGGCTCCGGCAGCGTCGATGTCGTCGCCGGCGGCTATGCGGACTGGGAGGCGAAACGCCGTGCCCGGGCGGCGCCGACGACGCGGAAAGCTCCCCTCCCGCTTGCGGGAGGGGTCGGGGGTGGGCAGCCCCTCGCGGCGCCGATGCCCCCGCGCCCCGCGAAGCTCACCTACAAGGACCAGCGCGATTACGAGCAGCTGCCGGCGCGAATCGAAGCGCTCGACGCGGCGATCGCGCGCGACGAGGCGGCGCTCCACGATCCGGCGTTGTATGGCCGCGATCCGGGGCGCTTCGCCGCGCTCACCGAAGAAGTCGCCCGCGCGCGTGCCGAAAAGGCGCAGGCCGAGGAGCGCTGGCTGGAGCTCGCGACATTGGTGGAGCGGTGATGTCGCAT
The DNA here is from genome assembly GCA_039917735.1 of Novosphingobium sp. Lineage (GTDB taxonomy): Bacteria > Pseudomonadota > Alphaproteobacteria > Sphingomonadales > Sphingomonadaceae > Novosphingobium. The sequence goes on from JBDSIY010000012.1 coordinate 13,408, forward strand.
CGCCCTCTCACCCTTCAGGGGGAGAGGGCCGCGCGCGCAACCCCCCATCAACTTCGGCTTGCCGGGTGCTCCTTAACCGATCCGGTAAAACTCGGCGAGCCGGTCGAGCGCGAGCTTGAGCACCAGCTTGCCGCTGCGCGCCGGCCAGGATAGCGCGCGTTCCGCGTCGGGCAGGCCCTCGCCGGCGCAGACCACGCGCCAGACGATGTCGGAAAGCCCCGGGCCGACCGCCGCCACCGCCGCATCGAAGCGCTGGCGGGCGGCGATCTGCCGTTCGCCCGGTTCCAGCCCGCGATAGCTGCCGCCACCGGTCCGCACCGGATCCCAGCGCATCGTCACCATTGGGGCGAGTTGCGCGCGTTCCCAGTCGGCGCGCACCCGTTCGCCGGCGTCGAACTGGCGGTCGCTCACATGCCCCCGCGCATGGAGCCAACTCAGCGGCGATTCGGCCAGGTTGACGGTGACGCTGCGTCCGCCGCGCCGCGCCGCGCGCGTCGTGGGCCCTTCCGAGGTAAGTTCGCGTTCGACGAGTATCGGTTTCATCCGGCATTTTCCCCATGGCTGATCAATCCTTGCTTGCCAAAGAGGTGCCTGTGTAGGAAAGAGAAAAACCGATATGGTTATAGGCGCCCCA
>JBDSIY010000013.1:0-3469 GCA_039917735.1 Novosphingobium sp.
AGACCTCTATGAGGAAATCGGCCTCGACTGGACCGGGTAAAGCGCCCGCCGAAGCCACCTCGATGTCTATCCATCATAGGCATTTCCCATTCGATAGGGCCGGAAGGATCGGGGACGGGCCGCTGAACCACAAGGCGAGACGAATGCTGCTCGCCGGACACGTCGGCTGCTCGCCGCCGCCGCGCGGCCGCAGCCCTAACCGCTTCCCGACCCGCCCTCCGATCGCCTCCCGAGCGGAGCAATCGCGCGGATATCATCCGACCCCAAAAAGGACGCTCGTGTTCCGACACCACTTGCTACTGCGATCCATTCGCATTAGAAGTGAGGAAACGGTGGAGAGCGATCCATGTATGTCTGCATCTGCAACGCGATTCGGCAATCCGAGCTGCGCACTGCCGCCCGGAATACCGACCATGACGTGGAATCAATCTATAGGTCGCTCGGGCGGCCACCGCAGTGCCGCCAATGCATTGAAGACGCACAGGTCGTCATCGAGGACGAGCGTCGGGCGCGCCGTCTCGACGTCTGCGTGGCCTGACACCTTGCCGGAGTATCGCGCGGGCTGCATGAGGGCGCTTGGCCCGCGTGGAGGAAACAATGCAAGGTGACGTGCAGGTAATCGACTTCCTCAACAAGGCACTGCTCAACGAACTTACCGCGATCAACCAGTATTGGCTGCATTACCGGCTGCTCGACCACTGGGGCGTGAAGAAGCTCGCCGTTTACGAGCGCGGCGAATCGATCGATGAGATGAAGCACGCCGATTTGCTGGCGGAGCGGATCCTGTTCCTCGACGGTCTGCCAAACTTCCAGGCGCTCGGCCGGTTGCGGATTGGCGAATCGGTTGAGGAGGCGCTGAAGTCCGATCTCGCGCTCGAACTCGAGGCATTGCCGCTGCTCAAGGAGGCCATCGCCCACAGCGAGGCGGTGCGCGACTATGTCAGCCGCGACTTGTTCGAGAAAATCCTCGCCAGCGAGGAAGAGCACGTCGATTTTCTTGAGCGCCAGTTCGACCAGATCCGCCAGATGGGGTTGCAGAACTACATCCAGCTGCAAAGCCAGCCGGCCGAGGACTGAGCGGGTGCGGGCAAGTTACGCCAGACCCGCACTCGTGCCGCGATTGCCGAAGGCATTGGGCGAGCGGTTTCCTCCCCGGCTCGAGGAGGAAACCGCCGCGCCGATCAGGTGGCCTTATCGACGGCGTTCGCGGCGGATTCGACATCCTTGCCGGCGCCGCGCACCGTGTTGCAGGCTGCGGCGCTGAGCACGATGGTGCTGGCGAGCAGCGCGACAATGGCTTTCTTGATCATGACCAATTCCTTCGCAATCTGGGGAACGCAAGACGAACCCGCTACGGCGCGACAAGTTCCCTTAAGGCGTCGCCGGCGGTTCAATTACCACTGTTCGCCGCGTTAGAGGGTGAACCTCCGCCAGGCTTCTGCCCCGGATCGGGCCAACGCCTTGGCATTGAACGGTGCCTGGGCGACCTGAGTGCGGGCGGGTGCCGACGGCAGCCTTGATTTCGGATTCGATTGGCACCCGGTGGCAGCTCCTCTCGATCCGCTGTGTCCCGCCACCAGCCAGGTTCCCCGAAGCGCTACCCGCCCCACCACTCGCACGCCCGCGCGAGATACCGCGCTTGGATCGTCCGCGCTTCCTCGGCCGCCGGGTCTGCTGCCGATGCTGCGCCCAAGCCGGTAGCCGACAACTCGCGGGGAACGGTCACCGGCAGGTCCAGCCGGGCGCAAAGCGCGTTCCACAGCTCCGGCCGATTGCAAAGCGCCTCATAGGGCACGACGAGCACATTGGCATGCGCGTTCGCCACCGGCTCGAGCGCCGTGTAGCAGGCGGTCCAAACCCCGAGCCAGTAGTCGAGCGTGTCCGTATCGCCCTCCGGCGCACCTGGAAAGCGGTAGGGCCGGTGGTCGATGCCGAACTCGTGATGGACCAGCCAGCGCATGTAGTCGCGGCGGAAGGTGTCGCCCGGATCGGAAAAGCGGCGGTGCTGGGCAAGCATACTGCGCGCATGGGCAAGCGGATCGCGCACCACGAGCAGGAAGGTCGTGTCCGGCATCGCCGACGCCAGCGCGTCGAGCCGAAGGATGTTGTTGTTGCCCTTGGCCAGGTAGCGCGGCTTGCCGGCCCGCCGCATGACCAGCCGCATGAAATCGCGATAGCGGGCGATGTCGCGTTTGGCTGGCCGATGGGGCAGCAACCCGTCGGGACGGATATAGGACTTGCCGCAGAACACCCGCCAGAACACCTGGTCGAGCGCCTCGGGGCTTTCGAGGTTGACCCTGATGCCATCGCCATGCGCGCGTTCGACCGGCTCGAAATCGTGCCGCAGCCGGGACGAAATGCTCGCCCAGCTGTTCGGTGCGAGCACGAAAGGCATGTCGGCATAGGTCAGCGAAGCAAACGCGCCGGTGGCGTATAGTTCTCGCAGCAGGATCGTGCTGCCGGCGCGCGCCAGGCTGGTGACGATGACGTGACCGCCGCGATCCTCGGGTGAAACCTTGAGAAACCGTGTGCGCTCGATGTCGTGAAGCGTTTCCGCGGTGGCGATCGATCCTAACGCTATGCGGTGGAGCAGGCGGTCCGCGAACGAATAGTCAGCCCGCACCGCGTCGCCGTTCTGCCGCGACGAGCGCAATGAAGAGCACCACGCCGGCAAGCAGGAACGGCCACGAAAGCGAAGCGGCGATGACGTCTTCGAAACGCCACAGCCGTGCGAGGCCGAGCACCCACACCACCAGCATCGGCAGGCCGAGCGCAATAGCCAGCAACAGCGACAACCGCGCGAAATGGCCGAACAGGGCGATGCTGTCGCGGCGCATCGCCCGCCCCTTTTCGTCGTCGGTCAGCGCGGCGTTGGCTAAAGTCGCTGCGCTTTGACGCGCCGCAACGCCGATCAAACGGGCGCGGTTGACGAGGTCGAAATGCTGCAGCAGCCACCAGAAGGCGGCAACGATCAGCGCAGCGCCGGCATAGTTGGCGATCATCTCAAGCCTGACCTTCTTCCCGATCCGGCTCGGAGTCCGTCTCCGGCCGCAATGCGCGGATCAGGCGCTTTATCGGATACCAGATGAAGCCGAGGATCCCGGCGGCGACAGCAGCGAGCAGCGCGAACAGCGAGCCGAGAAAGGCAAGGCCCGAGCCTGGCCCCATATAAGCGAGGGCAGGCTCAGCCGAAGCGGCGAACATCAACAACAGTACCAACAATCGACCCATGCGCCGCTCCTGTTCTTGAACCCTGCGGCCCTGCGGAGATTGCGATGCGGCAGGTCTCTCACTGCCGATTCGATCCGCTTCTAGCCCCGGGAATATACTATAAATACAACCTAAAGCAAACAACTGGGTTAGCAAACCGGCTCAGGGCCGATCGGTCCGGCTCGCGAAGGTCTGGGAGCCTAAGGCGGGCATCGCTCGATGCCGGGTCGATCGACACCACCCAGGCGCTTGGCGTGCT
>JBDSIY010000014.1:0-18608 GCA_039917735.1 Novosphingobium sp.
CCTCGGGCGGCAGCTCGGCGGCGGTGGCGGCGCGGCTGTGCCCGGCGGCGACCGGCACCGACACCGGCGGCTCGATCCGCCAGCCCGCCGCCTTCACCGGCATCGCCGGGATCAAGCCGACCTACGGGCGCTGCAGCCGCTGGGGCATTGTCGCCTTCGCCTCCTCGCTCGACCAGGCGGGGCCGATGGCGCGCGATGTACGCGACTGCGCGATCCTGCTGGAAGCCATGGCCGGCTTCGACGCCAAGGATGCGACCAGCCTCGACCTGCCGGTCCCGGCCTGGGAAGCGGGCCTCTCCGCCGACCTGCGCGGCAAGCGCGTCGGCATCCCGCGCGAATACCGAATCGACGGGATGGACGCCGATGTCGCGACAAGCTGGGACGAGGGCATCGCCTGGCTGCGCGACGCCGGCGCCGAAGTCGTCGACATCAGCCTGCCGCACACCAGCTATGCGCTGCCCACCTATTACATCATCGCCCCCGCCGAAGCCTCGTCGAACCTCGCCCGCTACGATGGCGTCCGCTACGGCCTGCGTGACCTGCCCGAGGGCGCCGGGCTCCAGGACATGTATGCGGCGACCCGCGCCGCTGGCTTCGGCGCCGAGGTCAAGCGCCGCATCCTGATCGGCACCTATGTGCTCTCGGCCGGCTTCTACGACGCCTACTATTCGCAGGCGCAGAAGGTGCGAGCGCTGATCGCCCGCGACTTCGAGCAGGCGTGGAGCACGTGCGACGTGATCCTCGCCCCGACCGCGCCCAGCGCCGCCTTCGCGCTCGGCGAGAAGAGCGACGACCCGCTGGCGATGTATCTGAACGACGTGTTTTCGGTCCCTGCCTCGCTCGCGGGGTTGCCGGCAATGTCCGTGCCGGCGGGGCTCAACCGGGAAGGCCTGCCGCTCGGGCTGCAGGTGATCGGAAAGCCGCTGGACGAGCAGGGCGTGTTGAACGCCGCGCTGGCGATCGAGCAGCGCGCGGGGTTTGAGGCGCGGCCTGCGCGGTGGTGGTAATTGCTCTCATGGCGGCGGAGTCTTACCTTGCGTAACACGGGAGCCGAGCAATGACCGCCCCAACTGAGAGCGCAAGCGTCCCTGGCGAGGACGTTGCCCCGCCTGTATCGCGACCACAGGAGACGCCTGAGCAGCGCAAGGCCCGGATCCAGACAGCGATCGAGTCGATGCGTGGTTCGATCGAGTTGGACGGTATGACTACCGACGAATACATGCGCAGGCTGCGTGGCGACTGGGAGCCATGATGCGGGCCGGGCGATCCAGCAGCGGGCGGGTCACAGCGCGAACGAAGGTGTGGTGGTGAGCAGCAAAGAAGAAACTACCTCGGGCATGGCTTTTGAATTGCTGAAGCCATCACTGTTTTTGGCGCGCATGCTTGCTCGGGAAGGCGGCTTTCCGCCGCAGTATCTGGATGGGTTTCAAAGACTTGTCGATGACGCGCTCGAATGTTTGTCGAGCGGTCAGTTATCGGAGCGAGACAAAGACGAAGTAAAGCGCGAAGTGTTAGTGATCATCAACGATGCGCGAAAAAGTGCGGGGTTAGAATGAGCGCTTACCGACTTCACGGCGCCACAGGCGACTGGGAGGTCGTCGTCGGCCTTGAGGTCCACGCGCAGATCACCTCGAACGCCAAGCTGTTCTCCGGCGCGGCCACCGCCTTCGGCGCCGAGCCCAACTCGCAGGTCAGCCTGGTCGACGCGGCGATGCCGGGGATGCTGCCGGTGCCGAACCGCGAATGCATCCGCCAGGCGGTGCGCACCGGCATGGCGGTTGGCGCGACGATCAACCGCTGGAGCCGCTTCGATCGCAAGAACTATTTCTACGCCGATTTGCCGCAGGGCTATCAGATCAGCCAGCTCTATCACCCGCTGGTCGGCGAGGGCGCCATCGAGATCACGCTCGACGAGAAGGACCCAGAAAGCTCCACGAAAGCGATCGGCATCGAGCGCATCCATGTCGAGCAGGACGCCGGCAAGCTGATGCACGATCAGCACCCGACGATGTCCTATGTCGATCTCAACCGCTCGGGCGTCGCGCTGATGGAGATCGTCAGCCGGCCGGACATGCGCAGTCCGTCCGAAGCCGGCGCCTATCTGCGCAAGCTGCGCGCCATCCTGCGCTATGTCGGCAGCTGCGACGGCAACATGGAAGAGGGTTCGATGCGCGCCGACGTCAATGTCAGCGTGCGCAAGCCGGGAGAGGCGCTCGGCACCCGCACCGAGACCAAGAACGTCAACTCGGTGCGCTTCGTCATGGCCGTGGTCGAGCAGGAGGCGCGCCGCCAGGTCGATCTGATCGAGGGCGGCGGCAAGGTGGTGCAGGAAACCCGGCTCTACGATCCGGACCGCAACCAGACCCGCACGATGCGATCGAAGGAAGACGCGCACGACTATCGCTACTTCCCCGATCCCGACCTGCTACCGCTCGAACTGGACGACGCCTTCCTAAACGACTGCCGCGCCAGCCTGCCCGAACTGCCCGACGCCAAGCGCCGCCGCTACGAGACGGCGCTCGTGCTGTCCGCCTACAACGCCGGCGTACTCACCGCCGAGGCCGAGACCGCACGCTGGTTCGAGCGGCTGCTGGCGGCGAGCGCCGAGCGGCAGAACCGGCCGGAGCCGGAGGTCGCGAAGCAGGCGGCGAACTGGCTGATCTCCGAACTGTTCGGCGCGCTCAACCGGCTCGGCCGGACTCTCGACGATTCGCCGGTCACCCCCGCGCTGGCGGCCGAGCTGCTGGCCTTGATCGCCGACGGCACGATCTCCGGCTCGATCGCCAAGCCGGTGTTCGAGAAGATGCTGGAGAGTGGGCAAAGCGCCGCAACAATCGTCGAGCGGGAGGGCCTGACGCAGACCTCCGACAGCGGCGCAATCGAAGCCGCGGTCGCCAAGGTGCTCGCCGACAACGCCGACAAGCTCGCCCAGTACAATGCCGGCAAGGAAGCGCTGTTCGGCTTCTTCGTCGGCCAGACGATGAAGGCGATGCAGGGCAAGGCCAACCCGCAACTGGTGAACGAGGCACTGCGGAAGGCGCTGTCGGCTTAGCCTATGCGTTCAAACGTGACAGTGGTATCTATCGTTGAATGAGCCAGCAGGCCATCCTCATTCAGCCGGTCGAAGGCTCTCGCCCGTACCATGTAACAACGGACGATTATCTGCGGATGATTGACGTCGGGGCTTTCGGCGAGGCGCATGTCGAATTGTTCGAACTATTGGGTCGTGGACGTCGAGGGCCGCCGCATCCATACCTATTCCGATCCGCGAGGGTCCGACTACGCGGCGATCGCGGTGATCGCCGTCGGTGATCCGATGCCGGTGCCCGGCACGAACGGAACGATCACGATCGCCTGATCCGAGGCTCCACCGCAGGGGATGCGCGGATCACTCGGCCGCAGTCGATCAATCAGTCGCAGCCGCCCCCCTGAACTCCACCGGCATCCCCAGCCCCGCAAGCTGCGGCTCGATCGCCTTGCGATCGCCGACGACGACCACGGTCAGCGCCTCTGGCTGGAGCCAGGTCCGCGCCGCATTGTCGATCGCGCCGGCATCGATCGCCCGATAACGGGCCGGCAGCGTGCTATAGTAATCGTCGGGCCGGCCGAGCTGGCGGTTGGCGAGGATCGCGGCGACCACCTCGGCGTTCGACTCGAATCGGTTGGGCAGGCCGCGAATGTTGCCGTCGGTGACGCGATCCAGCTCGGCCGGCTCGACCGGCCGAGCTGTTGGAAACGCCTTCATGTCAGCGATGATTTGGCGGATCGCGGCGCCGGTCTTGTCGGCCTGCACGGGCGCGGCGACGACCAGCGAGCGCGGCCCGACCGGCTGTCGCACCCGGCTGGAAACGCCGTAAGTCCACCCCTTTTCCTCGCGCAGGTCGAGGTTCAGGCGGGACAGGAAGCCGCCGCCGATTACCTCGTTGGCGAGGTCGAGCCGCTCGAGGCCGGGGGTGCGGCCAGTCACCGGCAGCACGCGGCCGGCGTAGATCACTGTTTGCGGTGACCCCGGGCGGTCAATCACCACCAGCCGCGCGGCGGCTGGCGGCGGCGGACCCGCGATATCCTTGACCGGCCTGGGGCGGGAGGGTGCGCGCCAATCACCGAAGGTCCGCTCCAGCATCGGCAGCAGCGTCGCCATGGTGACATCGCCGACGACGGTGATTTCGGCGATGTCGGGACGAAGCCATTGTTCGTGGGCAACGCGCAGCGCCGGTGCCGTAAGCGCGCGCAACGAGGTCGCGTCGCCCAGCCCGTCACCCGGCTGCGCATAGGGATGGGCACCAAACAGCGCACGGTTGAGTTCGCGCGAGGCGAGCGCGCTCGGCTGTGCCAAGGTCTGAGCGAGCGCAGCAAGCCGCTGGTCGCGCACCCTCGCGACCTCGCCCTCGGCAAAGGCCGGATTGCGGGCGACGTCCGCCATCAATGCAAGCGAGGGCGCGAGATTGGCCGAGAGCGCCGACATCGCGACGCGGCTGGCGTCGAGGCTTCCGGCGGCCGCGATCCGCGCGCCAAGCCGCTCCTGCTCCTCGGCGATTGCCTTGGAATCGCGCGTGGTGGTGCCCTCGTCGAGCATCGCCAGCATCAGCCCCTGGGTGCCGGGCGTATCGAGCGCATCGGCAGCATAGCCAGCATCGAAGCTCAGGCTGACCTCGACCTTGGGAATCGCCGTGCGGCGCGCCAGGGTGACGGGGATGCCGTTGGCCAGCCTCGCGTGCTCCTGCACGGGGAAGGCGAGTTCGCCGACGGGCAGCACCGGTGGCGCAGGTCGCTTTTGCCCGGCTGCGATCGGCGGTGCCGGAGCGCGGGGATCGGGGGCGGGCGTCGCGCCAACGGCGTTGTCATCCCAGCCCCCCAGCTTGGCACCGTCCTCGATCCTGGCCCCCGGGACCACGTCGAGCGCAAAGGTCGGCCGCGTCAGCCAGCGTTGCAGCGCCGCGCGAACATCCCCCGGAGTCAGCGCGACGATGGCGGCAAGGTCTTTCTTGTACTTCTCGGGATCACCGGAATAGAGCTGGCCTTCGGCCAGCGTCGCGCCTTTGCCGGAAAAGCCGCCCACGTCTTCCAGCGAGCCGATCTCATCCGAGACCGCGCTGGTGACGGCGCGGCGCAACTCGTCAGCGCTCGGCCCTTCGTTGACGAAGCGCGCGATCACCGCGTCGAAGCGCTGCTCGGCCTGCGCGCGAGCGACCCCTGGCCGGACGTCCATCTGCGCCTGCAGCATCGCAATTTGCTCGTGCTGTTCGCTCTCTGCCGTGACCAACACGGCAAGCTTCTCGACACGCACCAGCGCATTGTCGAGCCGCGAACTCGACAGCCCGCCAAGGATGCGCATGCCGATATTCAGCGCCACCGCGTCAGCATCGTTGACGCCCGGCCCGCTCCAGTTGCGGGTCAGGCGCAACACCGGCACCTGGTCGGTCATCTCGCGTTTGACCGGCGCGGCGAGCGTCACCGGCCCCGCCTGGACTGGCCGCACCGCCGGCCCGGGCGGGATGTCGCCGAACCATTTCTCGACGAGCGGCCGCGCGGTGGAGGCATCGATGTCGCCGGCAAGCGCGAGGACGACGTTGTTCGGCGCGTAATTGTCGCGGAACCAGCCGCGCACATCGCCCAGCGTCGCCGCGTCGAGATCGGCCATCGAGCCGATCGTCGTGTGGCGATAGGGGTGGCCGACCGGAAACAGCCCGTCACCGATCGCATATTGCATCAACCCGTAAGGCTGATTGTCGCCCTGGCGCTTCTCGTTCTGGACGACGCCGCGCTGCTTATCGAGCTTGTCCTGAGTGACCGCAGGCAACAGGTGCCCCATCCGGTCGCTTTCCATGAACAGCGCCAGATCGAGCGCGCCGGTCGGCACGGTCTCGACGTAGTTGGTGCGATCGTACCAGGTCGAGCCGTTCGTGGTCGTCGATCCCGCCGCTTCAAGCGGCACGTCGAAGCTCGGCACATTGGCGGAGCCGCCGAAGAACAGATGCTCGTAGAGATGCGCGAAGCCGGTTTTGCCCTTTGGCTCGTGCTTCGATCCCACCCGGTAATAGACGGTGACGCCGACGATCGGCGCCTTGCGGTCGGTGTGGACGAGCACCGTCAGGCCGTTGGCGAGGGTGAACTTCTGGTAAGGAATGTCCACCGCCGCGACAAGGCTCTCCAGCGCGGCGGGCTGTGTTGCGGCGGATGTCGGAGTGCTCGCAATCGGCGCGCCGGGTTGGGCGGCGCAGCCGACCAGTGCGAGCGAGAGCATGGCGGTGATGAAGCGTTGCATCGCGGTCCCCGGGTTGACCATCGGGCGAGCCCTAGCAAACGCACCGCCGTAAGCCAGCGCCGGTTTGCGTCAGAGGGCGTTTCGTCGAGCGATGCCGCCCAGGATCCGCGCGCTGGGCTTCGGCGTTCGCTGGAAACTCGTCCGGTCGACCGAACACAGGCCGAAGCGGTACTTGTAGCCGAAGATCCATTCGAAATTGTCGAGCAAGGACCAATGGACATAGCCGAGCACGGGCACGCCCTCGGCGATCGCGTCGCGCAAGCCGGCGAGCGCCGCCGGGATGAAACCGGCGCGGATGCGGTCGTCCTCGGCGTTGACCCCGTGCTCGGTGACGATCACCGGGACGCCGGTGGCGGCGTGGGCATAGCGGACCGCATTACCGAGCGAGGGTGCGTAGACTTCCTGACCGGCCGCGTTGAGCGCCGCGCCGGCAGGCGGCGGCAGCATTGCCTTGCCGTCCCAGCGCGCGCGGGCATAGTTCTGGACGCCAATGAAATCGTCCGCCTTGGCCACTTCGAGCCACGGCGCGTAGAACAGCGCCCGCTTGGCGTCCCGCAGGGTGCTGGCACCCACCGCCTCGTCATCGGAGATCGCAAGGGTGACGCCCACCGGCAGGGCGCCGCGTGCGGCCTTGATCGCGGCCTTCCCGGCACGGTGTGCCGCGATCAGGTTTGGCTGGAGCGTGCCGATCTCGGCGGGATCGGGAACCATCGCATTGCGGAAGCGGTCCGAGTTGCAGGCGCGTGCGGCGGCTCCGTTCATTGCCCGGACCGTGTCGAGAAATTGCGGGGGGAAGACGTCGGCCATGATCGCGACGGCATTGGGTTCGTTGAGCGTCGTCGCATAGCCGATCCCATCGGCGAGATGGCGCGCGGCGCGATCACAGAACCGGGCAAACAGCTCGGGCGAACTCGGATCGGTCCAGCCGCCCCGCGCGGCGAACCAGCGCGGCACGGTGAAGTGGTTGAATGACACCAGCGGCGTCAGTCCGCGCGCATGGCAGCCTTCGACGATGCGTTTGTAATGATTGAGCATGGCGAGCGAAAAGGCGCCCGGCTCAGGTTCGATCCGCGCCCATTCGAGCGAAAACCTGTAGGCGTTGAGCCCAAGCCCGCGAACGATGTCCAGGTCGGCCGGCCAAAGCGCGAAGCTGTTCACGGCATCGCCGGAAGGCTCGGTGAACATGGTCGGCTTGACATGTTCAAGCAGCCAGATGTCGCTGGCGAGGTTGTTGCCCTCCACCTGATGCCCGGCGGTGGCCGCGCCCCAGAGAAACCGCTTCGGGAAAGCCCCCCCACTCAGCGCGAAGGCCCGGCCACCAGCCATCGCTCCCGCCGTCGCGGTGGCGCCGGCGATGAAAGTCCGTCGGTCAGCCGTCATCGGGGCTCCCCCTCAGCCGCGGCGGAAGATCTGGCCGCTGTCGAACCGGCTGATCCGCCAATGACCATCGGCTTCCCGCCGGCATTCCATCTTGACGTCGGCCACCGCCAGCGGGTCGCAGTAGTTGGTGAAGGGTTGCTCGCCGGTCGCCGCGAAGAACACCAGCAGATACCCGGCCTTCGCCGAGTCGGCACCGTCGAAGCTTACCCGCACGCTGGTGATGACATGGCGCATGACCGGCGCGCCGCCCGCCGCCTTCAGCCGCTCAATGCGATCGGTGTAATACTTGGCCGCCGCCGGCAGCCCCTCCTGCCACTCGCCGCCCACAAAATAGCGGACGTCCTTCGTCAGCACATCGGCCTCGGTCAGCGTAACCCCATCATGGATGTCGAGTTCGTCGCCCCACTCGTAGATGACCTGCTTGATCGCCAGAACATCGGCTGCCTGCTCGGGGGAGAATTTCGCCATGTGGGTGCCTCTCACGGTTCGTTCGGCGGTATAGGAGACGGTGGCGCTATCGCCAAGGGCGCGTTGGGCGCACGCAGCGCCCGCGCGTCGGGAGCGAAGGCGCAACGGCGCATACCCGCACCCCTTGTGTTGCCTAACCGCAACACTATCTCTGCCCGGCACAGGAGACATCCGATGAATCTCGAAAAATTCACCGACCGGGCCAAGGGATTCCTGCAGGCCGCGCAGACCGTCGCGATCCGGCTCAGCCATCAGCGGATCGCACCCGAGCACGTCCTCAAGGCGCTGCTCGACGATCCCGAGGGCATGGCCGCCGGCCTGATCGAGCGCGCCGGCGGCAATAAGCGCTTCGCGATCGAGGAACTCGACAGGGCGCTGGCGAAGTTCCCGGCGGTGTCGGGCGGCGGCGCGCAGCAGACGCCGGGGCTCGATAACGACGCGGTGCGGGTGCTCGACCAGGCCGAGCAGATCGCGCAGAAATCGGGCGACAGCTTCGTCACCGTCGAGCGGCTGCTGGTGGCGCTGGCGCTCGCCAGCACCACTCCCGCCGGCAAGGCGCTGAAGGCGGGGAACGTCACCCCGCAGGCGCTCGAGGCGGTGATCGCCGAGCTGCGCGGCGGCCGCAACGCCGATTCCGCCTCGGCCGAGGAAAGCTTCGAGGCGATGAAGAAATACGCCCGCGACCTCACCCAGGCGGCGCGCGACGGCAAGCTCGATCCGGTGATCGGCCGCGACGAGGAAATCCGCCGCACCATCCAGATCCTCGCCCGGCGGACCAAGAACAATCCGGCGCTGATCGGCGAACCGGGCGTCGGCAAGACCGCGATCGCCGAAGGGCTGGCGCTGCGCATCGCCAACGGCGACGTGCCCGAAAGCCTCAAGGATCGCCGGCTTATGGCGCTCGACATGGGCAGCCTGATCGCCGGCGCGAAATATCGCGGCGAGTTCGAGGAACGGCTCAAGGGCGTGCTCGACGAGGTCAAGGGCGCCGGCGGCGAAATCATCCTGTTCATCGACGAGATGCACACGCTGATCGGGGCGGGCAAAGGCGAAGGGGCGATGGACGCCTCCAATCTGCTGAAGCCGGCGCTGGCGCGGGGCGAGCTGCACTGCATCGGCGCGACCACGCTCGATGAATATCAGAAGTACGTCGAGAAGGACCCTGCGCTGCAGCGGCGATTCCAGCCGGTGTTCGTTCGCGAACCCACCGTCGAGGATTCGGTCTCGATCCTGCGCGGGCTCAAGGACCGCTACGAGGAACATCACAAGGTGCGGATCACCGACGGCGCGATCGTCGCCGCGGCGACGCTCAGCCACCGCTACATTGCCGATCGTTTCCTGCCCGACAAGGCGATCGACCTGATGGACGAGGCGGCGAGCCGCATCCGGATGGAGGTGGAGAGCAAGCCCGAGGAGATCGAAACGCTCGATCGCCGCATCACCCAGCTCAAGATTGAGGAAATGGCGCTCGGCCGGGAGAGCGACCAGGCCTCGCACGACCGGCTCGAGACGCTGCGTCAGGAGCTGGCGAACCTCGAGCAGCAATCGGCGGCGCTGACCACGCGCTGGCAGAACGAGCGCGGCAAGATCGCCGCCGAGGGTGAGCTCAAGGCCCATCTCAACCAGGCCCGGATCGAACTGGAGCAGGCGCAACGCAACGGCGATCTCGCCCGCGCCGGCGAGCTATCCTATGGCACCATCCCGAGCCTCGAAAAGCAGCTCGCCGAGGCGCAGGGCGCCTCGCACAACGCGCTGCTGCGCGAGGAAGTGACCGCCGAGGACATCGCCGCCGTCGTCAGCCGCTGGACCGGGGTGCCGGTCGAGCGGATGCTGCAGGGCGAGCGCGAGAAGCTGCTGCGGATGGAGCAGGTGATCGGCGAGCGGGTGATCGGCCAGTCGCAGGCGGTGGCGGCGGTCTCCAAGGCGGTGCGCCGCGCCCGCGCCGGGTTGCAGGACCCGAACCGGCCGCTGGGCTCGTTCCTGTTCCTCGGCCCCACCGGCGTCGGCAAGACCGAACTGACCAAGGCGCTGGCCGGGTTCCTGTTCGACGACGATGCGGCGATGGTCCGCGTCGACATGTCCGAGTTCATGGAGAAGCACGCGGTGGCGCGGCTGATCGGCGCGCCCCCCGGCTATGTCGGCTATGAGGAAGGCGGCGTGCTGACCGAGGCGGTGCGCCGGCGGCCCTATCAGGTGGTGCTGTTCGACGAGGTCGAAAAGGCGCATCCGGACGTGTTCAACGTGTTGCTGCAGGTGCTCGACGACGGACGGCTGACCGATGGGCAGGGCCGCGTTGTCGATTTCACCAACACGCTGATCATCCTGACCAGCAACCTCGGCAGCCAGTACCTCGCCAATCTGCCCGAGGGCATTGAAGTGAGTTCGGTCGAGGCGCAGGTCATGGAGGTGGTAAGGGCGCACTTCCGGCCCGAGTTTCTCAACCGGCTCGACGAGATCATCCTGTTCCACCGGCTCGGCCAGGAGCACATGGGGCCGATCGTCAAGCTCCAGGTCGCGCGGGTCGGCCAGCTGCTCAAGGACCGCAAGATCGCGCTCGACCTGACCGACGCCGCGGAACGCTGGCTGGGGCGGGTCGGCTACGATCCGGTCTATGGGGCGCGGCCGTTGAAGCGCGCGGTGCAGCGCTATCTGCAGGACCCGCTCGCCGAGCGGCTGCTGGCCGGCGAGATCCCCGATGGCTCGACCGTGCACATCGACGAAGGCGAGGGCGCGCTGGAGATGGAGGTGGCGTGAAGCCGCCTCCGTCGCTTGGCATCAGCCGATCGGCAGGCGGAGCGTCGCGGTCAGACCATCGACGCCGCCCTGCGGGCCGCGCCGGTTGGCGAGGGCGATCGAGCCGCCATGCTGGTTGGCGATGGCGCGCGCCAGCGCCAGCCCCAGCCCGGCGCCGCCGGTCTCGGTGTTGCGCGAAGGGTCTGCACGGGTAAAGGGGTCCATCAGCCGCGCCATGTCGCCCTCGGCGATGCCCGGGCCGTCGTCTTCGATGCGGATCACCGCGAAACCGCCGACCCTGACCAGTGAGACGCGCGCGACACCGCCATAGCGCACCGCGTTGCCGATGAGGTTGCGCAGCGCCCGGCGCAGCCAGGTCGGCCGCAGCGGCAGGGCGATGCGGGTGGTGTCGCCAAGCTCGACCGGCCTGCCCATGTCCTCGAACTCCTCGACCACCGCCGCGACCAGCGCCGACAGCTCGGTGCGTTCGACTTCGTCGGTCGGTCGGCCGACCCGAGCCAGCGAAAGGATGTCGTCTAGGGTGCGGACGATGTCCTCGATGGTCGTGGCCATCCGGCCCCGTTCGATATCGTCCTCGACCGATTCGATGCGCACGCGCAGCGCCGCCAGCGGCGTCTTGAGATCGTGGCCGATCGCGCCGAGCATCACGTCCTTCTCGTCGAGCAGCGCGGCGATCCGCCCCTCCATGGCGTTGTGGGCGATGATCAGGCGACGCACGTCGCCAGGTCCTTCCGGAGCCAGCTGGCCCTCCAGGCTGCGCGTCTCCGCGAAACTTTCCAGCCGGCGGGTCAGCGCATCGAGCGGCCGGGTGATGCGGCGCAGAATCAGCGCGATCGCGCCGACCACCACCAGATAGATCAGCAGCGTCTGCCACAGCAGCGTCGCGACCAGCCCGCGCGCGCCGGTCCCGACGAAGGCGCGCGCCACCAGCCAGTCGCCGCCGACCAGATGCGCGGCGGCAATCAGCACCTCTCCCTCGCGGACAAGCCTGCCGCCGAGCAGGCGCGGGAGCCGGCGGATGTGTTCGACCGAGACGGCGTCTCTGCTGATCGCACGGCGCATCACCACCACCTCGTCCACCCGCACCCCCTGATCGGCGAGGATGCGGCGCAGTTCGAACTGTGCGTCGCGATTGCGCGGCTCGCCCGGCAACAGCGGCGATTGCCGGCTATGGCGCGGTCCCGGTCCCTGCCCGTGAAAACCGAAGAACCGGCGCGGGACGTCGCCGAGGCCGGCCGGAGGACGCTGGTCGTCCGGTCCGCGCGAGGCGGCGATCAGGCGAAAGGCGGCGCTGTGAAGGAGATCGGACTCGCGGCGCTCGACTTCGGCGCGATAGATCAGCAATGCGCCGATGCCCTGGACGAGCAGCAGCGCGACCGCGACGGCGAGCAGCATCTGGCCGAGCAGACTGCCCGGCCCGATGCGCGGCCGGGGGCGCGCCGTCATGGGGCGTGCCGCTTGACGTCCGCGGCAAGCATGTAGCCGCCGCCCCACACCGTCTGGATCAGCTGGGGGTTGCGACTGTCGGGCTCGATCTTGCGGCGCAGGCGGCTGACCTGGTTGTCGACCGCGCGATCGAACAGATGCGCCTCACGGCCCTGCACCATGTCGAGCAGCCGGTCGCGGTCGAGGACCTGGCGGGGGTGTTCGAGGAACGCCAGCAGCAGCCGGAACTCGGCCGAGGAGATCGCCACCACGGCGCCCTCGGGATCGGTCAGCCGGCGCTTGAGCGGATCGAGCCGCCAGCCCTCGAACGTCAGCAGCTCGCTTTCGGCCTCGCGAAGGACTTGCTCGACCGGACCCCGGCTGGCCCGGCGCAGTACGCTGCGGATGCGGGCGACTAGCTCGCGCGGCTCAAACGGCTTGACGACATAGTCGTCGGCGCCGATCTCCAGGCCGACGATGCGGTCCGTCGCCTCGCCCCGCGCGGTCAGGAAGATCGTCGGGATCGCGCGGGTTTCGACGAGATGCCGGCACAGCGACAGCCCATCCTCGCCCGGCATCATGATGTCGAGCAGAACGAGATCCGGTTGCAGATCGTTGAGCGCAGCGCGCGCCTCGGCCGCGCTCGCCGCCTGCGATACGGCGAAACCCTGGCGCGTCAGATATTCGGCCAGCGCTTCGCGCAGCGCCGCCTCGTCGTCGACGATCAGCAGACGGACCGGCGCGGGATCGTTCATCCGGTCATCGCGGCGCCGGGTCGGAAGGCGAAGGCGAAGCGGCGGCGCCGTGCTGCTCCCAGCCCCCGCCCATCCGCTCCGCCATCGAGCGATGCGCGGCTTGCCGCTCGGCGGGACTCAGCTTGCCGTCGTGGTTGGCGTCCGCCGCGTCGAAGCGCCGCAAGCCCGCCGCCACGAATTCCGCCCGTGACACGCTGCCGTCGCCGTTCGCGTCGGCCATCCGGCCCATCATCATCATCATTCCGCCCCCATCCGGGCCGTGGTGGCCATGGCCATGGCGGCCGCCGGAACCTCCGGGCCGCATCGGATCACCGCCCATGCCCATCGGCCCGTGATCACCACCGCCGTCGGGGCCAGCGCCGTGGAAGCCGGTGAACTCGGCGCGGGATATCTGGCCGTTGTGATCGCGGTCGATGCGATCGAACATCTGCGCCTGATGCGCCGCGCGGTCGGCGGGATCGAGCTTGCCGTCGCGGTTCGCATCGAGCCGGTCGAACATCGACCCGGCGCGCGTTTCGGCATCGGCGCGGGTGATAATGCGATCCTGCTCCGCGATGTGTTGGGGGCTGTCGCGAGCCTCCAGCGCATAGGCGCCGCCGGCGGCCGCGAGTGAGGCGACCGCGACTCCCAGGGTGAACTTGTTCATGGTCGGTCTCCTGAGAATGCTCTGAAGGCGTGAAAGCCGCGCGGCCGGGAAGGGAGGGGAACGCCGCGCGGCTTCCGACTTCGTCTTAGGCGCCATTTGTCGCGAAATTGTGCCGAGGCCGCATGATCTTGTCGCCAATTGTCGCAACGCGAGAGGGAGCGTCCCGCCTAACGCTCAGGCTGAGGCCGGCATGCAGATCGCATTCAGCTTGTTGCCGTCGCGATCACGAAAGTAGGCGGCAAAGAAGCCGCCTTCGCGCAGGCCGGGCGGCCCCTCATCGCTGCCGCCGTTGGCGAGTGCAATCTCGTAGATCCGCCGCACCTGTTCCTCGTCCTTCGCGGCGAGCGCCACCATGACGCCATTGCCGACACTCGCCGGGTTGCCGTCGAACGGATAGGTCAACCCGATACCCGGTTCGCCGCCGGGCCGCCCCCAGGCGATGAAGCGATCGAACTCCATGACCCGGGCCGCCCCGAGTTCGGCGGCGATCGCGTCATAGAACGCGGCCCCGCGCTGCAGATCCGTGGTCCCGATCGTCACATACGCCAGCATTTCCGCTCCTCTAACCCGAGTCGTCGCGGAACATTAAGCGAACGATGCTGCGTCTACAAGGGCCGGCATTGCTCGATAAGCCACGCACGAGCCTCGGCGCCGAGCTGCGGCGCAATCACCTCCAGCACCCGCGCATGATAGGCGTTCCACCACGCGGCCTCCTCCGCCGACAGCATCCCCGGATCGACCAGCGCCCGGTCGATCGGCGCGAGCGTGAGCATCTCGAAGCCGAGGAACTCGCCCTCGGCGTCGGCAATGTCACGCGGCTCGACCAGCAGCAGGTTCTCGATGCGGATGCCGTAGGCGCCCGCCTTGTAATAGCCGGGCTCATCGGAGAGGATCATGCCGGCGAGCAGCTCCTGCTCGGTGCCGCCCTGCCCGCCCGCCGACTTGCCGATGCGCTGCGGCCCCTCATGCACCGAGAGGAAACTGCCGACGCCGTGGCCGGTGCCATGCGCGTAGTCGAGCCCGGCGGCCCACAGGAACTGGCGTGCCAGCGCGTCGAGCTGGCTGCCCACCGTGCCCTGCGGGAAGACCGCGCGGGCGAGCGCGATGTGGCCCTTGAGCACCCAGGTGAAGCGGTCGCGCAGCTCGGCGGGGGGCGCGCCCGGGCCGATCCACACGGTGCGGGTGATGTCGGTGGTGCCGTCAGGATATTGCCCGCCCGAATCGACCAGATACACGCTGTTCGGGTCGAGGGAACGGTTGGTCTCCTCGCTGACCCGGTAGTGGACGATCGCGCCGTTGGGCCCGGCGCCGGAGATCGTATCGAACGACAGGTCGCGCAGATCGCCGCTGTCCTGCCGGAAGCGCAGCAGACGATCGGCGGCGGCGATTTCGTCCACCCCGCCACCCGGCGCTTTCACCGACAGCCAGTGCAGGAACCGCGCGACCGCCGCGCCATCGCGCGCTTGGGCGTCGCGCTGGCCCTGCTGCTCGACCGCATTCTTGATCGCCTTGGGGAGCACGGTCGGATCGCGCTCCTCGACCACGCTCGCACCGGCCCCGTCGAGCGCGGCGAAGATCGCCTGCACCGCGCGTTCCGGATCGACCGCGACGCGCTTGCCGGCCAACGCCGCCAGCGCCGACAGGAATTCCTCGCGCGGCCGGAGGCTTACCGCCTCGCCGAGATGCGCGCGCAACTCGTCGGTCAGCTTCGCCTCGGCGATGAACAGCTCAACACCGCCGTCGGCTCGCGCAATCGCATAGGACAACGCCACCGGCGTGCGCTCGACGTCACTCCCCCGGACGTTGAGCAGCCAGGCGATCGAATCGAGCGCGGCGATCACCACCGCGTCGAGCTTCTTCTCCACCAGCCATGCCGCGATTTCGGCGCGCTTGTCGGCGCTCGACCGGCCGGCGAAGCGCTCTTCGTGAATCAGCGCCGGCGCCGGCGATGGTGCCGGGCGATCGGCCCAGACCGAGTCGACCGGATTGCTTTCGACCGGCACCAGCGCCGCGCCGCGTGCTTCCAGCGCCTTGGCCGCCGCCGCGACCCAGCGCTTGCCGTGCAGCCACGGGTCATAGCCGATCCGCGCGCCTTCCGGCGCATGCGCGCCCAGCCATTCGGCGACGCTGGTCTTGGGCACGCTCTCGAAGGCGTAGAGCCTGCCATCGACCTGGTCGCGCACCTGCAGCGTATAGCGCCCGTCGACGAACATCGCCGCGCCAGGGTGATCGGGCGCTTGGCGCGTCGGTTCGGTCAGAACCACCGCCGTCGCCGCCGACCCGCCGAAGCCGGTCAGCCAGGCCAGCCGCTGCGCATAAGCGCCGACATATTCGCTCATATGCTCGTCCGAAATCGGCACGACGAAGCCGTCGAGGCCCCGCGCCTTCAGCTCCTTGCGCAGCGCATCGAGGCGGGCTTCATGCGTGTTCATCAGCATTGGCGGCATCCGGCTTGCGGGAGGTTCCGCCCCAACATAGAGCCGCGCGATGGCAAGTTCCACCAAGACGCGCGCCGCTCCGCCGGTCGCCCCCAAGAAGCCCCTCAGCGCCACGCATCACGGCGTGACCCTCACCGACGATTACGCCTGGCTGCGCGATCCCGGCTATCCCGAAGTCACCGACCCGGCGATTCTCGCCCATCTCAAGGCCGAGAACGACTGGTTCGAGGCGCGGATGGCGCCGCATCGGCCGCTGGTCGAGACGCTGTTCCAGGAGATGCGCGGCCGGATCAAGGAGGCCGATCGCTCGGTGCCGCAGAAGGACGGCGACTGGCTCTACTGGATCGAATATGAGGACGGCGCCGAATACAAGAAATGGTGGCGACGTCGGGTCGGCGCGCCCGATGACGGCTCGGTGGACGAGCTGCTGCTCGACGAGGTCGCGCTGGCCGAGGGCAAGGAGTATTTCCGCCTCGGCGCGATCTCGGTGAGCAAGGGTGGCGGGCTGCTCGCCTATGCGATCGACGTCGACGGCTCCGAACGCTTCGATGTCCGCATCAAGGATCTGACAAGCGGCGCGCTGCTGCCAGACGTCATCCCCGGCACGCTGTCGGCGCTGTGCTGGGTCGCGGGCGACCGGGGCCTCGTCTATTCGCTCGCCAACGAGAACTGGCGCACCGACAATGCGCGGCTGCACTGGTTGGGGCAGGACATCGCCGACGACGTCGAGCTCTATCACGAGGACGACGAGGGCTTCCGCGTCGGCTCGTCGCTATCCGCCAATGAGAAGTGGCTGATCGTCGGCACCTCGGACCATGAGACCAGCGAGGTCCGGCTGATCCCCGCCGACGATCCGCTGGCCGCGCCGCTGCTGGTTCGCGTCCGCGAGAAGGGCGTCGAATATGACGTCGATGAGCGCGACGGCCTGCTCTATATCCACGCCAACGACACCCACGAGAACTTCCGCCTCGCCACCGCCACGCTCGACGACCCCGGCGAGTGGGCAACGCTGATCGAGGGTTCCGACGCCTTCTACCTGACCGGCGTCGACCTCTTCGCCGGCTTCTACGTGGTCGAGGGTCGGCTCGGCGGGCTCGACCGGATCGAGGTGCGCTCCTACGAAGAGCCCGACCACGTCGAGCCGATCCTGTTCCCCGAGGCGAGCTATGCCGCCGGCCTCGACGAGAACCCCGAATGGGATGTCGACCGGCTGCGGCTGTCCTACGAATCGATGGTCAGCCCGGCGACGGTGTTCGATTACCACCTGGACGGGCGCCAACTCGAAACGCTGAAGGTGCAGGAGATTCCCTCGGGCTATGACGCCGAGCTTTACCAGACAGAGCGGCTGGAAATCGCGGCGCGCGACGGCACGATGGTGCCGGTGAGCATCGTCATGCGGCGTGACCGCGAGGCATTGGTTGCAGATGGCGCGGGCCCGCTCCACCTCTACGGCTACGGCGCCTATGGCATCGCCATCGAGCCCGGCTTTTCGACCGCGCGGCTGAGCCTGGTCGATCGCGGCTTCGCCTATGCCATCGCCCACATCCGCGGCGGCGACGATTTGGGGCGCGCCTGGTACAAGGCCGGCAAGCTGGAGCGGCGCGAGAATACGTTCGCCGATTTCGTCGATGTAGCCAAGGCGCTGATCGAGCTCGGCTATACGGCGGCGGGCCGGATCAGCATCTCGGGCGGCTCGGCCGGCGGCGAGCTGGTCGGCGCGGTGCTGAATTCCGACCCGGGGTTGTTCGGCGCGGCGGTCGCGCATGTGCCCTTCGTCGACGTGCTCAACACGATGCTCGACGAGAGCCTGCCGCTGACCCCCGGCGAGTGGCCCGAATGGGGCAACCCGATCGAGGACCAAGCGGCGTTCGAGCTGATCCGCAACTACTCGCCCTACGACAACCTACGCGCCCAGCCCTACCCGCCGCTGCTCGCCACCGCCGGCCTCAACGACCCGCGCGTCACCTATTGGGAGCCGGCGAAATGGGTCGCCCGCCTTCGCGAACTGAAGACCGACGCCAACGAACTGCTGCTGAAGACCAACATGGGCGCGGGGCACGGCGGCAAGTCGGGCCGGTTCGAGTCGTTGCGGGAGACGGCGGAGGAATTTGCGTTTATTTTGTGGCAGTTGGGGGTGGAGGGGTAGCCCAAGTCATGCCGTGAAAGATACGATCGATATTACTTCATTTGTTTGAGCCCGGATAAAGAAACGTACCTGCCTTGGTTATCGCCTTCAGTTATCTTGACCCATCTAGCTCGGCCATTCGGCCCAAGGACAATTTCTCCAACTAGATCGCTTCCCGTCGGCAAGCTTTTGATAATTTCCCCCTTAGTAGAAGGATGACTTCTAAGAGGCCGTTTCGAAAGGGGTTGAGCGGCTGAGGTTCCTCTGATTCCGGTAGGTTTGCAGACTTTCCCGGAGAGTGTCATGTGGACCCCAGCCACCCGCGCCCAGCATACGCGGGCGTTGCATCGTT
>JBDSIY010000015.1:0-37966 GCA_039917735.1 Novosphingobium sp.
GATCAGCCGCCCGGAGAAGATCGGGCAAGCGTCCGGCGCATCGAGGCGGATGCTGATCGGCGAGGGGAAAGTCCCCTTCACCGGTCTGACCGGCAGGTCTTTCAGGGTTCCGAGACCCGCCGCCGCCAAGTCGCGGGCGATGCCGTACACGCCCATGCAATCGGGCCGGTTCGGGGTGATCGCGACATCGAACACCGGATCGACGCCCTGGTATTCGGCGAAAGCCTGCCCGACCGGTGCGTCCCCGGGCAGCTCGATTATGCCGTCGTGCTCCTCGCCGAGCCCGAGTTCGCGGGTGGAGCACATCATGCCGTGCGATTCGACGCCCCGGATCGCCGACTTGCGCAGTTCCATGCCGTTGGCCAGCACCGTCGCGCCGGGCAGGCCGAGCACGCCGATCATCCCGGCGCGCGCATTTGGCGCGCCGCACACCACCTGCAGCGGCGCGCCATCCCCGCTGTCGACGCTGAGCACGCGCAGCTTGTCGGCGGCGGGGTGGGGGTCGGCGGTGAGCACCCGCGCGACGCGGAAACCGGCGAGCTTAGCTGCCGGATCGTCGATGCCCTCGACCTCCAAGCCGATGGCGTTGAGCTTCGCCGCGATTGCCTCCGCCGAGGCCTCCGCGTCGAGATGATCCTTGAGCCAGGACAGCGAGAACTTCACGCGGCGCTCCTCACGCGCCAACGCCGACAGGCGTACCAACGCCGCCGGACAGTGTTGGCACATTGAGCGCGGAGAAGCCATAGTGCGACAGCCAGCGAATATCGCCGTCGAAAAAGGCGCGCAGATCGTCCATCCCGTATTTCAGCATCGCCAGCCGGTCGACGCCTGTGCCGAAGGCGAAGCCCTGCCACTCGTCGGGATCGAGGCCGCCGGCTGCGATCACCCGCCGGTTGACCATGCCGCTGCCGAGCACCTCCATCCAGCCTTCGGAACCGCCGACGACGCGCTTGCCGTCGACCAGCGTGTAGCCAACATCGACTTCGACCGAAGGCTCGGTGAACGGGAAGTAGCTCGGACGCAGCCGCAGCACGACGTCGTCCCGCTCGAAGAAGGCCCGCAGGAACGTCTCCAGCGTCCATTTCAGGTGGCCGAGGTGCATGCCCTTGTCGATCACCAGCCCTTCGATCTGGTGGAACATCGGCGTGTGGGTGGCATCGCTGTCCGAGCGGTAGACCCGGCCCGGCGCAATGATCCGGAGCGGCGCGCCGCGTTCGAGCATCGCCCGGACCTGTACCGGCGAGGTGTGGGTGCGCAGCAGCATCTCCCGGCCAGTGGCGTCATGCTCGGGGAAGTAGAAGGTATCGTGCATCGCCCGGGCCGGGTGGCTCGCCGGCATGTTGAGCGCGGTGAAGTTGTGCCAGTCGTCCTCGATCTCCGGCCCGCTGGCGACAGCGAAGCCGAGATCCGCGAAGATCTCGGCGAGTTCGTCCATGACCTGGCTGACCGGATGGACGAGGCCGCGCGGCTGCTCGGGCGCGGGCAGCGACAGGTCGATCGCCTCCGCGACGAGCAGCGCGTCGAGCGCTGCCTGCTCCAGCACCAATTTGCGCTCGGCGAGGGCGGTGGTGATCTCGTCTTTCAGGCCGTTGAAAATGCCAGAAACCGATGGCCGGTCCTCGGGAGCAACGGAGCCGATCAACTTCAGCCAGCGGCTGACGACACCGGCCTTGCCAAGGCTGGCGATCCTCGCCGCCTCCAGCGCTTCGAGCGATCCCGCGTTTCCGATCGCGTCTAGCGCCTGATCGCGGACCTGGCGCAACTGTTCGGACGACACCCCCAGGTTGGGAATGCCGTCCAGCTTGCTTGCATCGAGGGGTTCACGCGGGGTGTTCAATTTGGTGCCTTTCGTCACGCCATGCGGCGAAGGGCCCTGGCGCGCAAGACCGGCCGTTCCCCTCCCTCTCTCCCCGCCTCGGGCCTACGTTCAGCCCGCGCCGTGGGCAGCCAGCGCCGCGAGCAGCAGCAGCGCGACGATGTTGGTGATCTTGATCATCGGGTTGACCGCCGGGCCGGCGGTGTCCTTGTAGGGATCGCCGACGGTATCGCCGGTCACCGCCGCCTTGTGGGCCTCGGAACCCTTGCCGCCGTGATGGCCGTCCTCGATGTATTTCTTGGCGTTGTCCCAGGCGCCGCCGCCCGAGGTCATAGACAGCGCCACGAACAACCCGCTGACGATCACGCCGAGCAGCAGCGCGCCGAGCGCGGCGAAGCCATTGCTGCGGCCCGCCACCTGCGCGATGATAAAATAGACGGCGATCGGCGCGAGCACCGGCAGCAGCGAGGGAACGATCATCTCCTTGATCGCCGCCTTGGTGACGAGATCGACGGTGCGGGCATAGTCGGGCTTCGAGGTGCCCGCCATGATCCCCTTGTTGTTGGCGAATTGGTCGCGCACGTCCATGACGACTTCGCCGGCAGCACGGCCAACCGCGGTCATGCCCATCGCCCCGAACAGATAGGGCAGCAGCGCGCCGAGCAGCAGGCCGACGATGACGTAGGGGTTTTCGAGGCTGAAATCGACGCGAAGGTCGGGGAAGAACTCGCGCAGATCGGTGGTGAAGGCGGCGAACAGCACCAGTGCGCCGAGGCCGGCCGAGCCGATCGCATAGCCCTTGGTCACCGCCTTGGTGGTGTTCCCGACCGCGTCGAGCGCGTCGGTCTTGCTGCGCACGCTGTCGTCGAGGCCAGCCATCTCGGCGATGCCGCCGGCGTTGTCGGTGACGGGACCGTAGGCGTCGAGCGCCACCACCATGCCGGCCAGCGCCAGCATCGCGGTCGCCGCATAGGCGATGCCGATCAGGCCGGCCAACTGGTACGCGCCGATGATGCCGGCGACGATCACCAGCGTCGGCAGCGCCGTCGCCTCGAGGCTAATGGCGAGGCCCTGGATGACGTTCGTGCCGTGACCGGTGAGCGACGCCCTGGCGATCGACTGCACCGGACGGTAATTCGTGCCGGTGTAATATTCGGTGATCCAAATGATCAGCCCGGTGATGACGAGGCCGATCAGCGCGCACCAGAACAGCGACATGCCATCGAAATTGCCGACGCCCGGACCCGAGCCGATGATGGTGTGCATGTCGCCGTGCAGCGCCGTGTTCATCGCGAACCAGATCGCCGGGATCGAGAGGATGGCGGTAACCAGGAAGCCCTTGTACATCGCGCCCATGATGTTGGTGCCGCCGCCGAGGCGGACGAAATAGGTGCCGATGATCGACGTGACGATGCAGACGCCGCCAATCAGCAGCGGCAGCGACATCAATGGCAAGAACATGGCGCCCGTGCCCTTCAGCAGCAGCGCGGTAAGCACCATGGTCGCGCCGATGGTGACGACATAGGTCTCGAACAGGTCGGCGGCCATGCCGGCGCAATCGCCGACGTTGTCACCGACATTGTCGGCGATCACCGCCGGGTTGCGCGGATCGTCCTCGGGGATGCCGGCCTCGACCTTGCCGACGAGGTCGGCGCCGACGTCCGCAGCCTTGGTGAAGATGCCGCCGCCAAGCCGCGCGAAAATCGAGATCAGCGAGGCGCCGAACGCCAGCGCGGTCAGCGCCTGGACGACGGTGCGATCGTCGCCGCCGACGGAATAGCCGGCGATTTCGATGAGATAATAGTAGAACCCGGCGATCGCCAGAAGCGCCAGCCCGGCCACCAGCATGCCGGTGATCGCGCCGGCGCGGAACGCCAGCGTTAGTCCTTGCTGCAGCCCCTGCTGGGCGGCGGCGGCGGTGCGGACGTTGGCGCGCACCGAGATGTTCATGCCGATGAAGCCGACCGCGCCCGACAGGACGGCGCCGAGTACGAAGCCGCTCGCCGAGATCGTGCCGAGGGTGAAAACAATGATCGCCGCGACGACGATGCCGACGATGGCGATCGCCGTGTATTGGCGCTTGAGGTAGGCCTGCGCCCCCTCCTGGATCGCCGCGGCGATCTCCTGCATCCGGGCGTTGCCGGCCGGCGCGCCGAGCACCTGGCGGCTGGTGATGATGCCGTAGAGGACTCCCAATAGCCCCAGGATGATTGAAATCGTGACGAGATTCACGCGAAGCCCCCTGAATTATCTATCGTTCGCGCCCCAGCGCGGCGCGGAAATCGCAATTGCGGCCCCGCTAGGGGCAAGCCGCGCGACACGCAAGATGCTAAGCGTATTTTGCAATCGTGGGCTGCGGCGCCACTTTGTCAGCGGTGTTCGTAGCCGAGCCTGTCATCCTCGGTGAGCGGCATCCCGTCGAGCCGTAATGGCGCTTCGTCAGGCGGCAGCACGGCGCCGATGCGGAAAGCGGTGACAGGTGGTGTCACTCTAGCTGGGGCGGTGAACAGCAGCTGATAATCGTCGCCCCATCGCAGCGCCTCGCCGCGCCGGCTTACAGGAGTGGCGATCGGCACGCGCGCGCTGTCGATTGCAAAGCAGACGCCGCTGGCGCGCGCCATGCGGGCCGAATCAAGCAGCAGGCCGTCGGAGACGTCCATCATCGCGCTCACCACCGGGGCGAGCGCGCGGCCCTCGGCGAGCAGCGCGCGCGGCCGGCGGTAGGCGAGGGTGGCAGCGGGAGGGGCGCCGCCGTTCCGCAGTGCCTCGAATCCCAGCATCGCCGCGCCCACCGGGCCGGTGACATAGATCGTATCGCCGACCCGCGCGCCGGCGCGGGAGGGGACCGGCCGATGCGTCGCGCGGCCGATCGCGGTCAGGCCGAAGGCGCGTGTCCCGCCCGAACTGGCGACGGTGTCGCCGCCGAGGAGCAGCGCGCCATATTCGGCCAGCGCTTCTCCGAGGCCCGCGACGAACCGCGCGTTATCGCCGCCCAGCATATAGCCGAGCAGCACGCCCAGCGGCTCGGCCCCCTTTGCGGCAAGGTCAGACATGTTGGTGGCGACCAGCTTCCAGGCGACGTCGGCGGGGTCCTGGCCGGGCAGGGTGTGGACGCCCTCCACCAGCATGTCATGCGTCAGCACCAGCGTCTCCCCGCCGACCTCCAGCACCGCGCAATCGTCTGCGAGACCGCGCGCGGCGGGGTGGTTGACGAGCGGGCGCAGGGCTTCGATGAAGGCGAGTTCCGGGGAAGCAGGCATGTCAGCGCGTCGTAGCCTGAACGTCAGGGGCCCAGCGTTCCACATTCCCCCCATCTTCATGCTGGACTCGATTCAGCATCCATTGTGCCCCCATGCGCAGTTGGTCGCGAGAGGAGCAATGGACCCTGAAACGAGTTCAGGGTGACGAGTGCGCTGGGGTTCAGCGTGGTGCGGCCCGTCGATGATCACTCAGTCGCCTCGTCCAGCCACTCGATCCACGCCCCGTGAGCATGCGCGGCGGCGATTAGCTCCGGCTCGCCGCCTCCTGGCCAGTACCGCAGCGTCAGGCCGTGGTTGAGCAGCGTACGGTCCGCTTCCAGCGCCATCCAGGCGAGCGCTCGGTCTGGCGTTGCGCGCCGTCCGGCCTCCTCCATCGCTGCGGTAATCCGGTGTTGTTCCGCCTCGGGCAGATACTGCCAGACGATCGAATGCATCAGGACCCGCGTCGTGCCCTCTGGCTGCGTGACGGCGAGTCGTTGCTCGACAAAATCGGCGGCGCGCATCGCAACGAGGTCGGGCTTGCGCCGCCGCGCCGCCGCTACGGCCGCCTCCAGCCGCTCGAACCGCACCGTGTGTTCGGGCCATATATAGGCCTTGAGCCGCAAAGCCTGCGCCGGGTCGGTCAGGTCGAGCGGCGCCACGTCGCAGCCGTTCAGCGAGGCGATGTCAATCGGCACGTTAGGCGGCGGCGGCCCGCGCCACTCGGGATCGAAAAACATCGCCGCATCGTCCGGCCCGGTCACGACGCCGCCGAGATCGTAGCGATAGCGGTCGATCATCAGGTTTATCCCGGCGCTCGATCCGATCTCCAGGCACTCGAAGCGCGGCGGCAGGCCCTTTCCGGCGAGCCACAGCATCGCGGCGACGAAGTTCGACGAGCGTCCCGCCTCGTTGGTCTGCGGTGGTCCGTCGAGCCAGGGGAGCAGCGCCTGCTCATGCCGATGCAGCACCGCGCCGATGATCGCCCGGTCGTCCGCCGGGGCATCGGCGTAGATCGGCGCGAGCTCGGGTGCGACGCCGGACAGGTAGAGGCTGTGCAGGCCGCCGGCCCCGCGCAGCGGCACCGCATCGGTCAGCACCCGGCCGCGCCAGTCGCGTATGCGGGCGATGAACGCGCGGGGCTCCGGATCGTCGAGCAGCGCAGCGATCGCCGCGACAACCCGTGCCGTCACCGGGGCATCGTTGGCGCGGCAATAGGCGGCCTGGTTCGCAAAGGCCCCGGCGACCGTGTCGCCGGCCTTGTCCATTCCTGGCGAGCCATCCGCTCGGTTATCCCCGTCCGCCGCCATGTTGCCCTTTCGTCCGGCGCGGCCTAGGTCGCGGCCCATGTTCGCCGAGTCCAAGCCGCTGACCTTTGCCGTGCCCAAGGGCCGCATCCTCGACGAGGCGCTGCCGTTGATGGCGGCTGCTGGCGTGGTGCCCGAAGCCGCGTTCCACGACAAGGATTCGCGCGCACTTTCCTTCGCCTGTGCCGACGCCGGCATGCGGCTGATCCGGGTGCGCGCCTTCGATGTCGCCACCTTCGTCGCCTTCGGAGCCGCGCAGGCAGGCATCGTCGGCTCCGACGTGGTCGAGGAGTTCGCCTATTCCGACCTCTACGCGCCGGTCGATCTTGGCATCGGCCACTGCCGGCTGTCGGTGGCCGAGCCGGAGGGCCAGCGCCCCGATGGCGCGGCGAGCCATGTGCGGGTGGCGAGCAAATATCCGAACCTGGCACGCCGGCACTTCGAGCGGCTCGGCGTCCAGGCCGAGGTGGTCAAGCTCAACGGAGCGATGGAGCTGGCGCCCGGGCTGGGCCTTGCCAGCCGCATCGTCGATCTGGTTTCGACCGGGCGGACGCTGCGCGACAACGGGTTGGTCGAGACCAGCGTGATCCTGGAGGTCTCGGCGCGGCTGATCGTCAACCGCGCCGCGCTCAAGACCGACGAACGGGTGGCCGCGTTGGTCGAGCGCTTCCGGGCGCTCGTCGGCGAGGCGCGGTTGGAGACGGTCGGGGCGGCCGCCTGATGCTGCGGCTGAGGACCGGCGATCCCGGGTTCGAAAAGGCGTTCGCTCGGCTGGTGCGCGACCGGCGCGAAAGCGACGATGATGTAGCCCGCGACGTGTCGCTCATCATCGACGACGTGCGCAACCGCGGCGACACGGCGCTCGCCGAATTGACCCGACGCTTGGACAATCACACGCTGGCCAGCGACAGCGACTGGCGCATTCCGCCTGAGGACTGCCGCGCGGCCTTCGACGCGCTGGAGCCCCAGTTGCGCGCCGCATTGGAGCTGGCGGCGCAGCGCATCCGCGTATGGCATGAAGCCCAGCGGCCGGAGGATCGCGACGTCACCGACGATGCCGGGGTGCGGCTCGGCGCGCGGTGGCGGCCGGTGGATGCCGCCGGGCTTTACGTCCCCGGCGGGCGGGCCGCCTATCCGTCGTCGCTGCTGATGAACGCCATCCCCGCCAGGGTTGCCGGGGTCGAGCGGCTTGTGGTGGCGACGCCGTCCCCGAGGGGTCACCTCAACCCGCTCGTCCTCGCCGCCGCGCATCTTGCCGGGGTAACCGAGGTCTGGCGGATCGGCGGGGCGCAGGCGATCGCCGCGCTTGCCTTCGGCACGTCTCGTATTCGCCCGGTCGACGTGATCACCGGCCCCGGCAACGCCTGGGTGGCCGAGGCCAAGCGCCAGCTCTACGGCGTCGTCGGTATCGACATGGTCGCCGGGCCGAGCGAGATTCTGGTAATCGCCGATGGCGCCAACGATCCCGAGTGGATCGCCGCCGACTTGCTCAGCCAGGCCGAGCACGACCCTGCGGCGCAGGCGATCCTGATCACCGACGATCCAGTGTTCGCCGACACCGTCGCCGATCGCATCGGCATCACGCTGAGCCAGCTCGCCAGCGCCCGTGTCGCCGGCGCGAGCTGGAAGGCGCATGGCGTGATCATCGAGGTGGCGGACCTGTCGGAGGCGCCCGCGCTCGCCAACGCGCTCGCCGCCGAGCATGTCGAGCTTGCCGTCGCCGAGCCCGAGCCGCTGCTCGACGCGATTCGCCACGCCGGCAGCGTGTTCATGGGCCGGCTGACCCCCGAGGCGGTGGGCGATTACGTCGCTGGACCCAACCACGTGCTGCCCACCGGGCGACGCGCGCGCTTCGCTTCCGGCCTGTCGGTGCTCGATTTCATGAAGCGCACCAGCTTCATCCAGCTCGACGCGGCTGCGCTGCGGGCGATCGGACCTGCGGCCGTCGCGCTTGCCGAGGCCGAAGGACTGCCGGCGCATGCCCGATCCGTGGCTGTGAGGCTTTCCGCGTGAGCGCGCGCGCAACTTCGGGCCGGGGGCAGGGGCGCGGGTCCGCGCGCGCCGCAGCCCGCCTCGCCGCCGTGCAGGCGCTCTACCAGCACGAGATGGAGGCGACGCCGCAGGCGCTGCTGCTCGACGAGTTCCACCAGCACCGGCTCGGCGCCGAGATCGATGACGATACCAGTGGCGAGGGGCGCTATGCCGAAGCCGAGACGCCGTTTTTCGACGCGGTTGTCGCGGGTGTGCTCGCTCGCCGTGAGGAGATCGACGCGCTGATCGCCGGCAAACTGGCGGCGGGCTGGTCGCTGACCCGGCTCGACAAGACCATGCTGCAGATCCTGCGCGCCGGCGTTTGGGAGTTGCTCGCCCGCGCTGACGTGCCGACTGGCGCCGCGATCAGCGAATATCTCGACGTCGCCCACGCCTTCTTCGACCCGCGCGAGGCGAAGTTCGTCAATGGTGTGCTGGACGCGGTGGCAAAGGCGGTACGGTAGGGCGCGACATTATCCCGAAGGGGCCTCCGTTCAGCGATGAGAGTTTATCCCCAGCCTCGCTTCAATCCCGCCCCGCCTTCGGCCTCAGCTCGATCCAACCGCCGTGGAACGACTTCCACTCCCAAGCCGCCACCAGCGCCAGCACTGCGGCGGACAACGCGGCCAGCCCGACTGCCGTGATCGGTCCGAGCCAGCCGGCCAGCGCCAGCAGCGCCAACAGGACCAGGCCGGCGAGGTGCGACAGCGGGAAGATTCGGCGTGCGCTGGAGCTGCGCTTGAAGAAGCCGAGGCCGGTGAGATAGACCACGAGGCTGCCGCATTGCATCGCCACCAGCACCAGGCCAGCCCGCTCGCGCGCATGCTCGATCAGCACCGCATCGGCGACAGCGGCCATGACGATCCCGGCGACGATGGGCATGTGGAGATAGGTGTAGGCGGCGCGCGCGACCTTGCCGGGCTGGTCGTGGCTTTCGATCAACTCCGAGCCGCGCCGGGCGCCGAGGTCGAAATAGAGCCACCACATCAGCACTGATCCGGCGAAGGCGAGCAGAACCGGAATCGCGAGCTCGCGGTCCAACCCCTCGTGCGCAACCTGCTGGCCGACGACGACGATGCCCTCGCCCAGCGCGATGATGACGAAAAGGGCCCCGCGCTCGGCCATGTGGCTGCCCGAGATGTCCCAGTCCTGGGCAGTTGAACGGCCGAGCGCAGGCACATGGAAGTAGCACCACGGGCCCAGATATTCGATTGCAAGCGCGCCGGCCCACCACAGCAGCCGCTCTTGCGGCTCCGCGAACGCCCCCACCATCCACGGCACCGCGGAGGCGGCGAACCACAGGGCGATGCGCAGCATGTTGCGTCGCCCCGATGCGTTGCCCGCGCCGAACACCGGGATCATCGCCAGCGACCGCCCGAGCTGCAGCGCGACATAGGCGCCCGCGAACAGCAGACCGGTTTTTCCATAGGCGCCGGAAAGCGCGATCGACATCACCAGGCCGAGCAACATCACCGCGATCAGCAGCAGCCGCACCGGCAGCCGCTCCGGCTCGGCCCAGTTCGCCGCCCAGGTCGTGAAGATCCACGCCCACCACACCGCCAGGAACAGGACCATGCCCTGCGCGAAGCCGAGCAGGCTGGGGTCGTGATGGAGGAACGCCGAGAGCTGGGTGATCGCGAAGACGAAGACCAGATCGAAGAACAGTTCGAGATAGCTGACCGGGGCATGGCCCCCGCCATGATCGCGCAGCAGGCTCATCCGGCCTCGCCGGGCGCCCGCGCGCGGATGGCCAAGGCATGGACGCGCTGGCCGGGAATGTCGCCGAGCGCGGCGTTGACCATGCGTTGGCGCTGGAGCCGGGTAACGCCGGCGAAGGCGGCGCTCTCGATCTCGACGGTGAAATGCGATTCGCCGCTGCCGTCGTCGCCGGCGTGGCCGTGGTGACGGGCGGTGTCGTTGATCACCGCCAGCCGCGTCGGCGCGAAGCGTTGGGTAAGCAGTCGGGTGATTTCCTCGGCGAGCGGTCCTGTCATGCGCGCCTTCTAGCCGAACGGGCGGACGCGGACACCCGCCGTGTCGATAGCATTTGCGAGTCGCGCGCGATTGCGGCAGCGGGCGGCGGATGAAGTTCGGGATCGACCGCCTGCTCGCCGAGCCGGAACTGCGTAGGCCGCTGGCCGGCAGGCGCGTCGCGCTGGTCGCGCACCCGGCCTCGGTCACCGCCGACCTTACCCATTCGCTCGACGCGCTCGCCACCTGCCCAGGCATCCGCCTGACCGCCGCCTTCGGCCCGCAGCACGGGCTGAAGGGCGACAAGCAGGACAACATGGTCGAGAGTGCCGACGAGCTCGACCCGCGTTACCGTATCCCGATCTTCAGCCTTTATGGCCAGGTGCGTCGGCCCAGCGCGGCGATGATCGACACGGCGGATGTGTTCCTGTTCGACCTCCAGGACCTCGGCTGCCGCATCTACACCTTCGTCACGACGCTGCTCTACCTGCTGGAGGCTGCGGCGGCTCAGGGCAAGTCGGTGTGGGTGCTCGACCGGCCCAATCCGGCGGGCAGGCCAATCGAGGGAACGCTGCTGCAACCCGGCGCCGAGAGCTTCGTCGGCGCGGGACCGCTGCCGATGCGCCACGGGCTGACGCTCGGCGAGATGGGGCGATGGTTCGTTCGCCACTTCGGACTCGACCTCGATTACCGGGTGATCGCGATGGAGAAATGGGAGCCCGAGGCGGCGCCGGGCTTCGGCTGGCCGGAAAGCCGCATCTGGATCAACCCCAGCCCCAACGCCGCCAACCTCAACATGGCGCGCGCCTATGCCGGGACGGTGATGCTCGAGGGCACGATTCTGAGCGAGGGCAGGGGGACGACCCGGCCGTTGGAAGTGCTGTTCGGCGCGCCCGATATCGGCGCGCCAGCAGTCCTGGACGAGATGCACCGCCTCGCGCCTGACTGGCTTGCCGGCTGCGCGATCCGCGAATGCTGGTTCGAGCCGACCTTCCATAAGCACGCGGGAAAGCTGTGCGACGGCTTGATGATTCACGCCGAAGGCCCGTTCTACGATCACCAGGCGTTCCGGCCGTGGCGGCTGCAGGCGCTCGCCTTCAAGGCGATCCGCAAACTCAACCCCGGCTATCCGCTGTGGCGCGACTTTCCCTATGAGTATGAGCACGACCGGCTCGCAATCGACGTGATCAACGGCGGGCCGGGTTTGCGTGAATGGGTCGACGATGCGCAGGCCGAGCCAGGTGATCTCGACAGGATTGCCGCTGCCGACGAGGAAGCGTGGCGCGGCGAGATCGCGGACTGCCTGATCTATCGCTGAGCGGTGCGGTATCGGCCTTGCCGGAAACCAACAAAGGTTTGAGCCGTTGTCGCCCTACGCTTCGGCGAAAACAAGGGAGTGCAAGCGATGGTCGATGAAGTCACCCAGGTCGAAACCCCCCGGTCCGACGGGTCTCACACAACCGTCATCCGCGAGGGCGGCGCTAGCGGCGGGGCCGGCTGGCTGATTGCGATCGTGCTGCTGATCGCGGTGATCGCTGGCATCTATTTCTTCTCGCAAATGTCGAACAGCCAGGCGGTCAAGGACAACGCGGTCGCCGGCGCCGCACAGGATGTCGGGAATGCGGCGAGCAAGGTCGGCAACGCCGTCGATGACACAGCGACTAACAAGTAGGCGCGAACCGGGGGGTTACTGGCGGGTCAAAGCCAAGGACGACTGAAACTCTCGGGCCCATGCTCATATTGCGGGCGTGACGACAGGCCGTGCCCGATGGCGCAGGCCAGGCCATAGGGGGTGTCAATCGTCTAACACGAAGTCGGCGGGGAGAATTGCCAGGTCGTCCGTTCGGGCCCTACGGGCGAGCAATAATTGTGGCGACGACGATGCCATGCCGTTACTGCCAGTCGCAAGCGCCGGTTACACCGCGGGAGAGCCAATGATCTACCCCCTCCGTCCGATCGCAGGGGTGTGCCTTGCGGCGCTGCTCGCCGCGCCCGCCGTTTCGGCCAAGACCGTGCCGGTATGGCGTGATGCGTTCCAGTCAAGCCCCGCGACTTACGAAGCGCCCTCGCTGGAAATGCTCCGGGCTGTGGCCGAGCGGATGAAGCAGACGCCCGAGGCGTTGGCGCAGGCAATGAAGCCACAGCCGGTGACGGGAACGGTCCGCTATCGCATAACCGTTTCCGGGGCCGGCGCAAAGCTACGGGTCCGCATCTCCAACGAGGAAGGCGGGACTCCGCTCAGCCTATCCGCAGCTTCCGTGGCACTTGCCGGAGACACTTTCGCCGCGCGGCCGGGCTCGCTCAGGCGGCTGACCTTCGGCGGTGCGGCAGGGATCGCCATCCCGGCCGGGGCCCCGGCGCTGAGCGACCCGGTCGATCTGCCGGTCACCGCCGGAAGCGAGCTGCTGGTCAGCCTCGCGCTTGCTTCGGCATTGGCGAACGACCGGCGGGGCGGTGCGGCATTCGCGCTGGCGCCCGGCGATCAAGCCAGCGCAGAAACGCTGCGTGAGGAAAAGCAGATAACCGGCAGGCCCGCCGTTACCGGAGTCCAGGTGTCCGGTGGCCGCGCGACGCGAGTTATCGTGGCGATCGGCGATTCCATCACCGACGGCAACCGCGACCGGCTCGGCGTCCTGCATGGCTGGCCCGAGCAACTCGCCCGCCGATTGGCGAAGGCAGGAATGACCGGCTACACCGTGGTCAATGCGGGTCTTGGCGGCAACCGGCTGCTCGCGCCGGGATGGGGGGAAGCCGGTCTCGCCCGTCTCGATCGCGACGCGCTGCGGATCGACGGGATATCGCACCTTATCGTACTCGAAGGCACGAACGACATCGGCATGTCCGGGCGCAGCATGTTCGGCACCAATCCCGAGCTCGCGGCCGACGACCTGATCGCCGGGTATCGCCAGGTCATCGCCCGCGCTCACGCCCGTGGCGTCAAGGTGATCCTTGGGACCCTCACCCCGCTAACCGGATCGGTGTCTCACTCCTCACCGAGCAAGGAGGCGATCCGCCAGGCGGTAAACCGCTGGATGCGCACTTCCAGAGAACCCGACGCCGTGATCGATTTCGCGAGGATAACTGGCGATCCCGCTGGGCCGGATACCCTGAACCAGAAATACGACTCCGGAGACCATCTTCACCCCAACGATGCCGGTTACGCGGCGATGGGAGACGGCATCGACCTCTCGCTGTTCCGCTGAAGCAGGAACGCAAGATTGGTTGACCAACCGGCAGACCGCGGCGATCAGGCGTGGTGTCGGAGCCGGCGTGTGCGGCCGATGCCGAGACTCATGCTATTCGCCGGATCGTGCTGCCGGTACCAAATACGCACTGCGGGAGAGAAAATGATGGTTGAACCAAGTCGACGTGAGCTCCTTCGCGGAGTTGCGGGAGCCGCACTGCTCGCTTCCAGTGCGAGCCCACTCGTCGCGGCCGTTCCGGCGCCGCGCCGCTTTCCAAACGGGTTCCGCTGGGGGGCATCCACCGCCGCGCACCAGATCGAGGGCAACAACGTCAACTCCGACCTCTGGTTCATGGAGAACATCGAGCCCAAGACCTTCAAGGACCGTTCGGGCGACGCCGACGACAGTTATCACCGCTGGGCCGAAGACGTCGCCCTGCTCAAGGCGATCGGCCTCAACAGCTATCGGTTTTCGATCGAATGGGCCCGGATCGAACCGACCCAGGGATATTTTTCACAGGCGGAGCTTGACCATTACAAGCGCTGCATCGCCATGCTGCGACAAGCTGGGATTGATCCGGTCGTCACCTTCTTCCACAGCTCGGCGCCCCGCTGGTTCGCGGAGGCCGGCGGCTGGCTCAACCCGGAGTCGCCCGACCTGTTCGCCCGCTATTGCGACCGCGCCGCCCGCGAGCTTGCGGACGGCATGGCTTACGCAGCGACCATCAACGAGCCACAGGTCGGGGTGACCTTCCGGGTTTTCCCGCAAAGCGCCGCCTATATGGCCAAGCAGGACGAGGTGCAGGCACGGGCGCATGCCGAAGCGGCGCGGCGAACTGGGGTGCAGCGGTTCGTCACGATGAACCATCCCGGCGTCAGGGAGATGCAACCGCTGCTAATGCGCGGGCACGAGCGCGGGTATGCCGCGATCAAGGCGGCCCGCTCCGACCTACCGACCGGTGTCACGCTCAACATGGTCGATTTTCAGCCCGCCAATGCCGGCAGCAACCACCTGCAGCTGCGCCAGCTAGCCTATGGCGGCTGGCTCGACACGATCAAGCGCGTCGGCGACTTTGTCGGCGTCCAGACCTACCGCCAGATCCGCATACCCGGCAGCGGCGCTGCCCTACCGCCGCCCCCAGCCATGCCGTTCGTCGATGCTGCACACCAGGAGGAACTGGTCAAACAGCCGAGCGCTCTGCGCAACACGGTCGAGTACGCTCACCAGCAGACCGGCAAGCCGATCTTCGTGACCGAGAACGGAATCGAGACCGAAAACGACGCAAGGCGCGCGTGGTATATCCCCCAGGTGCTTGGTGAGCTGCACCAGGCGATTTCTGGTGGCGTGCCGGTGATCGGCTATCTGCACTGGTCGCTGCTCGACAACTTCGAATGGGGTTCGGGATTTGGGCCCAAGTTCGGCCTTGCTCAGGTGGATCGGCAGACGTTCAAGCGGACGCTGAAGCCCAGTTCCGCCGTGCTCAGGCGAATTGTCCTGCGCAACGCGGTCTGAGTTGTCGAGGCAAGCCTGCATGTCGACGTTTGGCTGCCGGCGTCAGGCGTAGTGCCGTAGCCGGCTTGAGCGGCCGATGCCCGGATTCATGCAGTTCGCTGGATCGAGCTGCCGGTAATGCTCGGCCAAAGCATTCTTGGCGTCGTAAAGATGACCGACGTTGTGTTCGGCGGGATATTCGGCCCCCCGCGCGTCAAGCAGTTCCAGGATGCGGTGCTCGAGCGCGATGGGGTCAATCCCCTTTCGAACCAGATAATCCTGGTGGAAGACGTGGCAGAAGAAATGTCCATAATACAATTTGCCCACGATCTGCGCTTCGATGTCAGGCGGCAGCTGCTCGAACCATTGGCGATCGTCGCGGCGTAGCGCCACGTCGATGGCGACGAGATCTTCGATCTGATCGGGATGCACCGCGCGATAGCGTACCGCCGCACCGGCGACAGCGAAACGGTGCAGCATCGCCCGCTCGGCCTCGTCGGGATCGCATTCGAACGCGTCGCCGGTCGAGCTTGGGAACAGGTCGGCGAGCAGGCGGCGCGCGGTATCAACGGCGTCATCCGCGGCCTTGAGGATCAGATGATGCTCGTAAGCGTCGCGAAACCCGCGCAGCCTTGGTGGCAAATTCTGCGGCACCAATCGCGAGCACGCTTGCAGAAGCCGGTCGGACGGGTTCCTCGGCAACCACCGGGCGACCTTTGCCAGCTGGTCGATCCAGTTCTTGACGCGGAAAAGCAACGGCAACCTCTCCGTCCCCAGCAGGCGGATGGCCAGGACCGTGTCCTTGCCATAGCGCGCGGCCATGTCGAAAGCCTCGCGGTGAATGTATTCGCCCGAAACGGGAAGCGGCCCTTCGTGCGAAAGGAAGCGCCGGCGCAGTTCGGTCAACTCCGCCGGATCGTTGGTGCCGATGTAGAAGACGGACTCGCGCGCCGGGCGCGCGAAGGTGTCGAGCCGCACCGCGAAAACCAGAACCTTTCCCGCACTTCCCGAAGATTCGAATAGCCGCCGGGGATCGGCGTTGAACCGCGCCGGCGTGGGCTCGTCGATGGCCCGCACCTTGTCGGCATAGTCGCTCGCCGAGGACGCGGCGCGGGCATCGTCGGCGATATCTTCGTCCGAGAACCGGCCTTGATCGAGCCTGGCAAGGATCTCTTCGGGGTCGTTGCCGAGCCGGACCCCGAGATGGTTGCGCAGCACGACCTCGCCGCCGGCATCGACCTGGGCGTAGAGCGCGTATTCGGTGTAGGCGGGGCCGCGCTGGACGAGTGCCCCGCCTGAGTTGTTGCACACGCCGCCGATCACCGAAGCGCCGATGCACGACGAGCCGATCACCGAATGGGGCTCCCGGCGCAAAGGCGAGAGCACACGTTCCAGCTGGTCCAGGGTCTCACCGGCGAGGCAGATGACCTGCTCGCCACCTCGGATCGGCGTGATACCCCGGATGCGGAGGGTGCTGATGATGATGACCGGGCGGTCGTACTCGCCCATGGGCGTTGAGCCGCCGGTCAGTCCGGTGTTCGCGGCCTGGACGATGACGATCTGGTCGGCGGCGATGCAGAGCTTGAAGACGCGCCACAGTTCGACCAGCGAGCCGGGCCGGACGACGAACGCGGCGGGGCCGCCGCCGGTCCGGTACCCCTTGGCGTAGGCCGCGGTTCGGCGGGCGCCGACAAGCACGTTGCGCCGCCCGACGATCGAGCGAAGCTCGGCCATCAGAGACCGCGGCGCTTCGGCCGGACCGGTGCGCGTAGGCTCGCTAGACGGCGCCGATGATGCGATCATGGGCTCATTCCCTCATCGACGACGGTCTCGCAGCCGTGGTCGATCACACACTCTCCACAACCGCGAGATCGGCCGACTTGAGACGGATCGAACTGCTGCCGGCGAATATGCTGAAAGTGCCGGGTTCGACGGTCCAGTTCATGTCGATGTCCCAGAACGCGAGGTCGTCCGGGCCTAGCTCGACCTGTAGCGTCCGCGTCTCGCCCGGCTTCAGCGTCACGCGGCGAAAGGCGCGCAGCTCCAGCACCGGGCGCGGGACCGAACTTACCTGGTCGCGCACGTAGATCTGGACCACCTCGTCGCCGGGCCGCCGCCCGGTGTTGGTGACGTCGATCGCCACCTTGAGAGATTCGTTTCGGGCGATCCGATCCTTCGACAGGCGCGGCGCCGAGATTTCGAAGGTGGTGTAGCTGAGTCCATGGCCAAACGGGAAGAGCGCCTCGCGCTTGCCTTCGACGTAACGGTTAATATCGGCAGAGGGATGGCGATTGTAGAACACCGGCAGGTCGCCGACGCCCCTCGGCAGCGACACGGTTAGCTTGCCGCCCGGATTGACCTTGCCGAACAGGACATCGGAAAACGCCGTTCCTCCGGCCTCGCCGAGAAACCATCCTGACAGGAGCGCGTTCGCCCGTTCGGCGAGCGTCGGCACCGCCAGGGGCCGTCCGTGGAGCAGCAACGCGACGACCGGCTTGCCGGTGGCGAGAATGGCGTCGACCAGCCGGTCCTGGTCACCGAAGAGGTTGAGGGTGTTGCGGTCGCCCGGGTCTTCGGGCTTGACCGACTCTCGCGTCACTTCCGGTCGGTCGCCGAGCACCAGCAGCACCACGTCCGAGCGCTGCGCCAGGGCAACGGCTTCTTCGATCCGCGGCGTGTTTTCGGCCGGCGGGACGGGCTCCAGCGCACCGTGGCGGCCGCCTGTCGCCTCGTGTTGGGTGATCCGTACGCCCTCGGCAAATTCGACCGTCATCCGGCGCCCGGCCCCGGCCTTGATTCCGTCGAGAACGCTCACCGGCCGGCGGCTGCGCCCCGAATACCCGCCGAACTGCGGCGCGAAGGCATTCGGACCGATCACCGCCAGGCGCTTGGCCGTGGTCGGATCGAGCGGCAGGATGCCGTCGTTCTTGAGCAAAACGATCGCTCGCTCGGCGCTTAGCCTTGCAAGCGCGGCGTCGGCAGGCTGGCTGGAGGCACGCAGCGCTCGCCCGGCATCCGCGTAGGGGTTCTCGAACAGGCCGGCCTCGAACTTCATCGCCAGGATTCGGGCGACGGCAGCGTCCACCTGTGCTTCGGATATCCGTCCACCGCGGACGAGGTCGGGGATGTGGGCGTAGGCCTCGCCATCGGGCAGTTCGGCATCGACGCCCGCCTTGATCGCAAGCACGGCGGCGTCATCGTTGTTCGCGGCCATGTGGTGCTGGACGACGAGGTTCGTCACCCCGCCATAGTCGCTGAAATAGGCTCCCTTGAAGCCCAGCCGCTCGCGGCCGGTCTGCTGCAGTAGCGCCAGATTGGCGTGAGCGGGAACCCCGCCGACCTCGTTGTAGGAAGGCATGACGATCGCCGGATCGGCCTCCTTGATCACCTCGGCGAAGGGGACGAGATAGTTCTCGCGCAATGTCCGCTCGCTGACCTCGGCCGGAGCAAGGTTGATCCCGCCCTGCGGAGACCCGTGGATGAAATGCTTGAGCGTGGCGAACACCCGGTCCGGCCCGAGCGGGCGCTGTCGGCCCTGGAGCCCGCGGACCGCGGCGATGCCCATCTGCCCGGTCAGATGTGGGTCCTCGCTGAAAAATTCCTCGGCCCTGCCGAAACGGGGCTCCCGCATCAGGTCGAGCACGGGACTGAGGCCCACCGTCGCTCCGCGCATCCGTGCCTGGCGCGCCGCGACGGTGAACACCTGCTCAACGAGCGCCGGATCCCAGCTGCTGGCGAGGGCAGGGGGGATTGGAAAGACGGTGACATCGTCCGCCATCAGCCCGTGCGCGGTTTCCTCGTGGAACAGCGCGGGTATGCCCAGGCGGGTTTGCTCGACCAGATAGCGCTGCACCTCGTTGTGGAAGGTGACCGCGCTGGCCGGATCGCGGAACATCTTTGTCCGGTACTCCGCCGTTCCCATGGTATCGCCCGGACGAGCGACCTGGCCGACGCCGTTGGCCAGCGCCTTCTCGGCCTTTGCGGCGTCGAGGTGGCCGGTCTTGTCGAGAATGCCGAACTTGCCGAGCCAAAGGCATCGCATTTGCGCGGCCTTCTCCTCTAGCGTCATCCGCGCGAGCAAATCACGAACCCGATCGGCCACCGGCGCGGAAGGATTGCGATAGGCAGGCTGCCCCTGCCCGAAGGCCGGAACCGCGAGCGTCAGGAAGCTCGAAGCCAGCAGCGCCCGCCGCGTCAGCGCAAATCGTTCAGCCATGTCATCCCCTCATCCTTGCCCGCGCAAACTTCGGCGCTGAGATCACGCCGACTTCCATGCCGTTCGTCCCGGCTAGCCGGCCAGCCAAAAGTTCGACTGCCGATACTAGGATGGCCTGCAATCCGCCACTGCGGCATCCGTGCAACAGTTTTTTGCGTTTTCGATCATCCGCGAAAGAAAACGTTGAATATTGAAGCCCGGGCCGTCAGGGGCCTCGTCCACAGTCGCGGCTCTGATGCTCGATCGAGCGACGGCGGCGGATTTTGGGGAGGTTTCTCATGCGCTCATTTTCTCATCTCAACGCACGCCGCCGTGCAGAAGCCAGCTCGGGGGCGGCCATTTCCGCGCTCGCCATGGCGCTGGTGCTCGGCGCGCCGCAGGCCGCCTTGGCGCAGGGTACGCCTCCGCCAACTGCCGAGCAGGAGGCTCCTGCCGAGCGGGCCGCAGGCCAGCAGCTCAATCAGAGCAGCCAGGACGCGGTTGTCGATCGTGCCGCTGCTGACGAGGGCACGGATACTGGCGACATCGTCGTCACCGGCACCATTTTGCGCGGCGCGCCGCCGGTCGGCTCGAATCTGATCAGCGTCGGCCAGGAGCGCATCGCCGCGACGGGCGCGACCAGCTCGAACGAGCTGCTGGCCACGGTCCCGCAGGTCTCGAACCTGTTCAACAACGTGCCCACCGCGCGGCTCGGCATCGCCGCCAACGCGATCCAAGTGGTGCGGCCGAACCTG
Source organism: Novosphingobium sp. (assembly GCA_039917735.1). Lineage (GTDB taxonomy): Bacteria > Pseudomonadota > Alphaproteobacteria > Sphingomonadales > Sphingomonadaceae > Novosphingobium. The sequence goes on from JBDSIY010000015.1 coordinate 19,991, forward strand.
CGCAACCTCGTCGGTGAGACGAGTTCGTCGAGTTCGACCCTGGTGCTGTTTGACGGTCATCGCGTCTCATCGGTCGGCGTCACCCAGAACGCGGTCGATCCCGACCTTATCCCGCCGATCGCCATTGAGCGGGTTGAGGTCGTGACCGACGGCGGTTCGGCGACCTACGGCTCCGATGCGGTCGGCGGCGTGATCAACTTCATCACCCGCAAGCGCTTCGACGGCGTCAAGGTTCAGGCCCAGTATGGCTTTGCCGACGACTACTACCAGGTCAGTGCCGGCGCCATCGTCGGCAAGGATTGGGGCTCGGGCTCGCTGTTCGCCGCGTACAACTACCAGCACAACGATACGCTTTTCGCTCACAATCGCAGCTATATCCGCGACGTGGACTTCCTCTCGCCGAACCTGACGCCGCGTGGGCGTTCTTGCACTCCGGGCAACGTCCAGGTCGCGAGCGGCGGGGTCACCAACCTCTATGCGCTGCCCTCCCTCACCTCGACAACGCCGAACGTCTGCGATTACGGCGACAATAGCGTCGTTCCGCGCAGCACCCGTCACGGTGCGCTCGTCGGGTTGCATCAGGAACTGGCCGACTGGCTGACCGCCGACGTGCGCGCCTTCTACGGCGAGCGCAAGGCCGTCTCGCTGAGCGACTACTCCGGCAGTGTGAACATCAACGGCGCTTCTTCGCCCGGCTTCCCGAGGTTCGGCATCGGGCCAAGCTTCCGCAACTTCTATTACACGCCGGTTCCCGGGCAGAGTCCGACTGCCAACCAGACCGTGTTCTTCAACTTGAACTCGCTGCTCGGCCGGAGTACCGCGCAATCGATCAGCGAGTTCCAGGAGTGGGGCGCCAACGCCGAGTTTAAGGCCAACCTCAACGACAATTGGCAGCTGCGCACGCTGTTCAATTACAGCCGCAGCAACACCGAGTTCCATATCATAGGATTCAACCAGAATCTGCTCAATGCTTTCTCGTCTGGTGCGAATTCGGTAACCGCCGCCGGCGCGATCAACTTCTATAATCCTGGCGCGGGGGCCAACGACCAGGCAAACATCGCGCAGTTGATCAATTCCGAGAGGGCCGGGCAAGGCAAGGAGGCGCTGTTCGATGCTCGCGCCATTCTCGACGGCACGTTGTTCACGCTGCCCGGCGGCGACATCAAGGTGGCCGTCGGCTACGAGTATATGCACGACGGCTTCCAGCAGCGGACCGCGAACAACGCGCCGATCGGCACAATCGACGCAACGCCCTATGCGCACTACAGGCGGCGGGTCAATTCGGTGTTCGGGGAGGTCAACGTCCCCATCGTCGGCGAAGACAACCGGATGGGCTTCATCCACACGCTGACGCTGGCCGGGTCGGTTCGCTACGACCGTTTCAGCGACTTTGGCAGCACAACCAACCCCAAGGTCGGCGTAAACTTCAAGCCGGTTTCGTGGCTGGGCTTCCGCGGCAACTGGAGCACCTCGTTCAATGCGCCTTCGCCCAACGATCAACTCGGCGCATTGACCAACAACGCCTCGTACTTCCCGTTCAACGCCTTTGTCCGGCCCGGGGATGTGACGTCCGCCTCCGGCACCATCGCGCTGCAGGGATCGAACCCCGGTCTGCTACCGCAGACGGCGAAGTCTTATTCTTTCGGAATTGACATCGACCCGCCGTTTATCGAAGGGCTGCACGCCAGCGCCAACTACTATAACGTCAAGTTCAAGAACGTCATCGGCACTCCGACGCCGGGCACGGGAATTTTCGCAAACTTCCCCAGCAACATCGTGGCAAGCCCCGGTGGCGTGCCTCTGGCTACGATCGCCAGCTTCCTGAACAATTCCCAGGCGAGCGGCGCCGCGGCGACCCTTGCCACCATCTCAGCGGGATGTTCTACCCCCACCGCCTGCGGCAATGTCTACGAGCTCGTTGACTTCCGCCAGGGCAACTACGGTACCGTCAAGGTCGAAGGTCTCGATTTCGCGGTCAATTACCGGACTTCCACAAGCTTCGGTGGCGTGGACGCTGGCGTTTCGGGGAACTACCAGCTCAGCCGCAAAACCCAGACGGGTGCCGGTGCCGCGATCATCAACCAGCTCGTAGCGACGAACACCCTCGCGCCTGGCTCGTCTAGCCTGAGGATCATCAACAACGCGGCGAGCCGGCTGCAGCTGTCGGCCTCGGTTGGCGCCGACGTTGGCCACTTCCGGGCGCAGGCGACGCTCAACCACAGCAGCGGGTTCCGGGTGGTTCGCTGCGACCCGACTACGATCCCGGCGTGCTTCCCCTCGGCGACCGGCGTTCCTACCGCTAACGGTCTCCCGCAGGATCGGGTCAAGTCGTTCAACACCGTCAACTTGTTCTTCAAGTACGACGTGCCGGGCGATAGCTTCCTGCTGAGGGATCTGGAGTTCACCTTGAACGTCAACAACGTGCTCGATACCGATCCGCCGCTGTACAGGAATATCAACAACCCTCAGCCCGGATATACCAACGGCTTCACCCTCGGACGCCTGATCCAGTTCGGCGTGTCGAAGAAGTTCTGATCACTACCCCATTTCAGGGGCAACTTCTGGCCCGGTCGGCATCGCTGCCGGCCGGGCCGCTTCGTCTGAGGAGAGAGCATGGCTGATCGTTCAGCGCGCCTGGTTGCCGAGGCGTTTTCGCGTCGAATGATCCGGGTTTTGCTAGCCGGCGCGGCGGGTGTCGCCGGGACGGGTACGGCGGTGGTTTCGGCCGAAGCTCCGGCAGTTGCTGCGGCGCCCCCGCTCTATTCGCCTGACAACGATCCGAAGTGGGCGCAGCCTTACGTCGATGTCGACGAGTGGCGCGACGCGCCGGTGCGGCATCGCTATGTCCATGGCGGCTTCAGGGGCACCGAGACACGCTTCTCGTTCTATTTTCCGCCCAAGGAACAATACCAGGGCCACTTCTTCCAGCACATCACGCCGATCCCCGACGACGAAAACCTGGCGCAGAAGGCGCCGCTCACCGAGGACAATAAGATCGCCGCGGCGATCGAAGGCGGCGCCTATTTCATCGAGACCAACGGCGGCGGCCGGTTTGACATCGGCAAGGGCTCGGCCGCGTTGGCGGAGCCCAGCATCACCGCCTTCAAAGCCAATGCCGCCGCCGCCGCCTATTCGCGGGTGGTGGCGCAGAAGGTGTACGACACCAGCCAACGCCCGTTCGGCTATGCGTATGGCGGCTCGGGTGGCGCCTTCCGAACGATCGGCAGCTTCGAGAACACCACGGGCGTCTGGGACGGCGCCGTGCCCTATGTGATGGGCTCGAACATGGCGATCCCCAACATGTTCACCTGGCGGCTGCGGACCCTCCGCGTGCTCGGCCCGAAGCTCGACCAGGTCGTCGACGCGGCGAGCCCCGGCGGCAGCGGCGACATTTATGCCGGCCTGACCCCGCTCGAAGCGGATGTGCTGCGCGAGGCGACGGCGATGGGGATCAAGCCCGAGACCTGGTTCGGCTGGCGGACCATGGGCATCCACGGCTTCGCCGCGCTCTACCAGGGGGTGGTCGCCGCCGATCCGACCTACTTCACCGAGTTCTGGACCCAGCCCGGCTACCTCGGCCACGATCACCCCGAACAGTTTGAGGGTGCTCGGCTCCAGTTTTCGAGCAGCATCGCTCAGCCGATCACTGCCGCCGACGCAGCCCGGGCGCGGATCAACCTCGATGCGTCGAGCGAGCACCAGCGCGGCGGGGTCGACACCGCGTTCAAGATCCCGGCGGGCGCCCAGGGGCAGCGGGTCGCCGCGTTCCGCCTCGCTGGTCCGCCTCCCGCAGTGACCTTCCTCGGCGGCGACCTGATCGTGAAGACCGGGGCAGCCGCCGGCAAGCGGCTGCCGCTAGCGCGAATCATCGGCGACATCGTCGTCCTCGGCTTCGCGGATTCGAGCGTCGCCGCGCGGATTGCGCCGGGGGACGAGGTGGCGGTCGACAATTCCAACTTCCTGGCGATGGAAACATACGAGCGCCATCAGGTGCCGCCGCTGAGTGAAGGCTACTACGTCTGGGATCAGTTCCGTAATGCTGACGGCACGCCCAAGTACCCGCAGCGCCCGCGGTTGATCGGGCCGGGGTTCGTCAAGGCCACCGGCGGCTCGATCCAGACCGGGCGGTGGCAGGGAAAGATGATCGTCGTGGAATCGCTGTGGGATCGCGAGGCCTTACCGTGGCAAGCCGACTGGTATCGCAACCAGGTCCGCAAGCACCAGGGTGATAGAATCGAGCGCAATTACCGCCTGTGGTACACCGACCACGCGCTGCACGGGGATTCGCGCGAGCAGATCAACGAGGACCCGAGCCGGATCGTCAGCTACGTGCCGATCCTCAACCAAGCGCTGCGCGACATTTCGGCCTGGGTCGAGAAGGGCACACCGCCGTCGCCCTCGACGCAATACCGGATTGCCGATGGCCAGGTGGTGGTCCCGCCGACCGCGGCCTTGCGCCGGGGTATCCAGCCGGTCGTCACGGTGCGGGCGAATGGCGGCCAGCGGGCTGATGTTCGTGTCGGCCAGCCGGTGACCCTCACCGGAACGATCGAGGTGCCCCCGGGGGCCGGTTCGGTGGTCGGCGCGGAGTGGGACTTTGACGGCGCCGGCGCGTTCCCGACGCGGTCCCAGGTGCCGAAGGGTGCCACTCGCGCAAGGGTGGCGATCACCCACAGCTTCGCCAAGCCGGGAACCTACTTCCCCGCGCTACGCGGAGCCTCGCAGCGCCAGAGCACCCGTCAGACCCCTTATACCCGCATCGAAAATATCGGCAGGGCCAGAGTGGTCGTGCGATAGCTGGTCATCAGTATCGAAGTGCGAAAGCGCGGTGGCCAGCGAACCCTGGCTTCGCCGAATGGGGCGCCGGGTTCGGCCGGCGGCCTCGCCCCGGCTCGCCGCACCTCACCGAGTGCTTTAGGCAGCCAGTGGCGTAACCAGGGCCGCCGCGATCAAGGCCAGCGGGAACATGGCGCCTGGCAGTTCCCCATGCCGATCAAGGCACCAAATGCCAGCGCGACCGTGCCGTTCAGGCTATTCGCCTTCGTGCGGATGCACCTTGGACTATCAATCGAAAGCCCATCGTCAGCTTCCCAATCCGCTCGTTCACAGCCGTACAGTCCGCAGGCGCAGCGAATTGAGGACCACCGATATTGATGACGCGCTCATCGCGAAGGCGGCGAACATCGGGCTGATCAGGATGCCGAGCAACGGATACAGCACACCCGCGGCCACCGGAACGCCCGCTGCGTTGTAGATCAGGGCGAAGAACAGGTTCTGCCGGATACTGCTCATCGTTGCCTGCGAAAGCTTCCTCGCCCGCACAATGCCATCCAGGTTGCCTTTGACGAGAGTGATGCCCGCGCTTTCGATCGCTACATCTGCCCCGGTGCCCATCGCGATTCCGACATCGGCCTGGGCCAGAGCCGGCGCATCATTCACCCCGTCACCAGCCATCGCGACCTTGCCTCCCTCGTCCTGAAATTCGCGGATGATGCGGGCTTTGTCCTGCGGCAGCACGTCGGCGCGGATCTCGTCGATCCCCAGGCTCGCCGCGACCGCCTTCGCGGTCCGCTCATTGTCACCGGTTGCCATGATGATCCGGAAACCGAGTTCATGGAGCGCCGTGATTGCCGCCGGGGTGCTTTCCTTCACCGGATCGGCAACGCTGACCAACCCGGCGATTTCGCCTTCGAGGACGACGAACATGACCGTTTCCCCCACATCGCGTCGGGCATTGGCGGTTGGCGTCAATTCAGCCGCGTCGATTCCATTGTCAGCGAGAAGTTTGAGGTTGCCCAGCATGACCTTTTTGCTGTCCACCACACCGACCACACCTTTGCCGGTCAACGCCGCGAAATCGCTGGCTTCAGCAAGCGCGATCCCACGTTCTTCCGCGCCCTTTACAATCGCCTCCGCGAGAGGATGTTCGGACCCCCTTTCGAGCGTCGCAGCAAGGCGCAGCACTTCGTCCGCATCATGCCCGGGCTGTGGCAGGACCGCGACCAGCCGTGGCTTGCCTTCGGTCAAGGTGCCGGTTTTGTCGATTATCAGTGTGTCCACTTTCTCGAACCGTTCGAGCGCCTCGGCATTCTTGATCAGCACGCCTGCCTGCGCGCCCCGGCCGGTGGCGGTCATGATCGACATCGGCGTCGCCAGGCCCAGCGCGCAAGGGCAGGCGATGATCAATACCGCAACCGCGGCGATCAGCGCATAGGACAGCGCGGGCGCTGGCCCCCAGACAGCCCAGCCGGTGAAGGCGAGCGCCGCCACTCCGATGACTGCCGGCACGAACCATCCGGCGACCTTGTCGGCATATTTCTGGATCGGCGCGCGCGAACGCTGGGCGTTTGCGACCATCTGTACGATCTGCGCCAGCATAGTATCGGCACCCACCCGCCGTGCTTCGATGATCAGGCTCCCGGTGCCGTTGATCGTCGCGCCGGTGACGTTATCGCCCGCGGCCTTTTCCACCGGCATCGGTTCGCCTGAAATCATGCTCTCGTCGATCGACGAATGTCCTTCGAGCACCGTTCCATCGACCGGTACTTTGTCGCCCGGTCTGATACGCAAGCGGTCGCCGACCTCGACCTGTTCGAGCGGAATTTCCTCTTCGCTGCCATCTTCGCGCAGGATTCGCGCGGTTTTCGCGGCGAGATCGAGCAGTGCACGGATCGCCTGGCCAGTGCCCTCGCGCGCGCGCAACTCCATCACCTGCCCCAGCAGGACGAGAGTGACGATAACCGCGGCCGCTTCAAAATAGACACCGACGTTGCCTTCGGCGTCGCGGAATCCGTCGGGAAAGATCCCTGGGGCGAGAAGGGCGACAACGCTGAACAGCCACGCAGCCGTCATACCGATCGAGATCAGCGAGAACATGTTGAGGTTGCGGCGGCGGATGGAGTTCCAGCCTCGGACCAGGAATGGCCAGCCGCACCACAGTACGACGGGGGTGCCCAGCGCAAACTCGAGCCACAGGGTTGCTCGCTCACCGAGAATATCGCGCACCCAGCCGAGGCCCACGAATGGCCCCATGGTAAGGACCAGCAGCGGCACGGTCAGGATCGCCCCGAGCCACATGCGGCGGGTAAAGTCGACCAGTTCCGGGTTGGGGCCCTCGTCCGTCACGCTGACGGTTTCGGGTTCCAGCCCCATGCCGCAGATCGGACAGGACCCGGCATGGGGTTGGCGCACCTCGGGATGCATCGGGCAAGTGTAGACCGGCCCGGAGTAGCCCGCCGGAACAATATCGTAGCGCGCGTCCTTGGCACTTTGGTGTCCACCCTGGTGACAGGCCTGGCGCTTTGCGCCGCTGTCCTGAGCTTCTTTCTCCGGCACGAGATGCATGCCGCATTCCGGACAGTCGCCGGGACTGACTTGCCGGACTTCGGGATGCATCGGACAGGTGAATGTGCTCATGGCTTGTTGTGGTTGCACCGTTTGAAAGTGGATCGCGCGATCGACGAGATCGGTCATATGATCGGCGGCCTGGATCGTGAGCGGATGCTGGGTAAAGCCCGATCGGGGAGAAATGTAATCGGCCATCTCTCGCACCATCAGGAGCTGTCGGTCCGTTCCTTCCGCCAGGACAGCGATCATCAGGTTCTCAAGCGCAATGACCCGGATGCGGAGCTGGACCAGTTCAGTGTTGGTCATGTCGGGAATATCCGCGAGCGTTCCGCTTGCCATCGACGCAACGGCGCCGCCTTCGTTGTCCCATCTCGACAATGCGCGCCGACGAACTTCGGACGGATCAGCAGGCAAATCGGGATCAGGCATCATCATTTCCTATAGCGCATGGCTGTATGGGCTCGGGGAGGTGTTGTCAGAAAGACCTGCCCGCGGTTTTCCGCACTGGCTGGAGCCAACGCTGATCGCTCTCGCGCTTGCCACGCGGTCACCGTGCCATCGTCCGCGAGGTCGCAAGGATCACCATCACCGCGATTGGCGCAAAACATAAAGCGGAATTATCATCATGGATGTCCTGGTGCCGGATGTCGGCGCCCCAACCAGATAGTCCGGTCGGATTCCCGGCAGCAGGATCGGAAATTACTCAGACCGCCGCGACCGGACATCATGACCCCCCATTGAGGCTTCGGCCGGTCGGTTGTTCCACGATTCTATGACCCGCACCTGCGGATGCCCCGGCTTGGGGCCCAGGACGCTTACGGAAGCCGGATCGAGCGTGAAATGCTGGCCTTCCAGGATCGGCAAGCCGATCCATCGCGCTGCCAGCGCGCAGCCAAAGTGGCCGTGCGAGAACAGGGCGATGTTCCCTTCCAGGGCAAGAGCACCGGCGATGATCCGGTCAGCGCGCTCGGCCACCTGCGCTGGCGTCTCGCCACCGGGGCAACCATCGCGAAAGACATTCCAGCCAGGTGCTTCCATGTGGATGTCGTCGCTGCTGCGACCCTCGTATTCGCCGTAGTCCCATTCCGACAACCCTGCTGAAATCCTGGCGTAGGTGTCGAGCCCCGCCAGAGCGCAAGTCTCGCGCGCCCGTTGCAGCGGGCTGGTCAGCACGAGCGTGAAGGGGGTGTCCGCGAAATAGCGCCGCAGCAGGCGGGCCGATACCACACCATGCTCGGTGAGAGGCAAATCGGTCCTCCCCGTGTGTAGCCCCGAACGCGACCATTCGGTTTCACCGTGGCGGATCAGGTACAATCGGGGGAGCGCGGGTTTCACCATTCCGACGCCGGGACGAGTGTGGCTTCCATCGCGGCGTCATACGCGCCGCTGCGCGCGGCGTGGTTGCACATCGCCCGATGCGCGAGCGCCGCTTGCGCGGATTGCACGCGATCGCCGCGCCCAGTCCAGGTTTCGAGCGCGGGTTGCTGGATCGCGCGCGCGAAGGAAAAGCCAAGCTGCCATGGCATCCGTCCGCGAAACCGGGTGTTCATCGCGTTGAGCCGCGCGGTCGCCAGTTCGGGCGCCTGGCCTCCAGAGAGGAACGCAATGCCCGGAACCGCAGCCGGAACGGTGCGCAGCAAACAGTTCACTGTCGCGTCGGCGATCGCGTCCACATCGCCCTGGACCGGGCAGCCCGAGCCCGGCAGCACCATGTTCGGCTTGAGGATCATGGCCTCCAGCGCCACGCATTGCTCGTCGGCATGACGGAAGAAGGCGCGCAGGACCGCTTCGGTCACCTCGGCGCAGCGCGCCAGATCGTGCGAACCTTCCATCAGCACTTCGGGCTCGACCACGGGCACCAGCCCGACCTGCTGACAGATTGCCGCATAGCGCGCGAGGCCGAGCGCGTTGGCCTCTATGCAGCCGCGACTGGGGAGTGCCGCGCCGATCAAGATGACACTCCGCCATTTGGCGAAGCGGGCGCCCATTTCGAGATAGGCCGAGAGAAGTGACTTCAGCCCATCAAGGCCTTCGGTGATCTTTTCATCAGGGTGTCCCGCAAGCTCGATCGTGCCGGCATCGACCTTGATTCCCGGCAGAATATCGGCGTCGGCAAGCACCGAGGCGAACGACGCTCCACCCCTCGTCGTCTGGCGGATCGTCTCGTCACAGAGGATGACCCCCGCTATCCAGCGGTCGAGATCGGACGTCGTCACGATCAGCTCGCGCCAGGCGCGCCGCATGTCCACCGTCTGCGGGATGCCGAGCGCGGCGAAGCGCTGGTTGCAGGTGCCGATGCTTTCGTCGATCGCGAGCAGCCCCTTGTCGTGCGCCATCATCCGCCAAGCGACATGGGCGAGATCGCCGGTGTTCAAGCGTGTTCCCCCCACTTCCAGTTGCGGATTTCGGGCATGTCCTCGCCGTGGCGGTCGATGTACCGCTTATGCTCGACCAATTTGTCGCGCATCGATTGCTGGAGATAGGCGCCCTGGCTCCCCGTCTGCGGCAGCCGGTCAATCGCGTCGATCACGAGGTGGAAGCGGTCGAGCCCGTTCTGCACGCGGATGTCGAACGGCGTCGTGATCGTGCCTTCTTCGCGATAGCCGTGGACGTGAAGGTTGCGATTGGTGCGATGATAGGTGAGCTGGTGGATCAGCCCGACATAGCCGTGGAAGCCGAAGATTACCGGTTTGTCGCGCGTAAACAGCGAATCGAAATCCCGCTCGCTGAGGCCGTGAGGATGCTCCGCGCAGGGCTGGAGCTTCATCAGGTCGACGACGTTGACCACCCGCACTTTCAGCTCCGGCAGATGCGCGCGCAGGATCGAGGTCGCCGCCAGGATTTCAAGCGTCGGCGTGTCACCGCAGCTTGCCATGACGAGATCGGGTTCGCCATCCTGATCGTTGCTCGCCCATTGCCAGATGCCGATGCCCTGGGTGCAATGCGTGACCGCCGCATCGATCGTCAGCCATTGCGGCAGCGCATGCTTTCCCGCGACGACGACGTTCACATAATGGCGGCTGCGCAGGCAGTGATCGAACACCGAAAGCAGGCAGTTGGCGTCAGGTGGAAGATACACCCGGACGATATCGGCCTTCTTGCTGACGACATGGTCGAGGAAGCCCGGATCCTGGTGCGTGAAGCCGTTGTGATCCTGCTGCCAGACATGCGACGTGAGCAGGATGTTGAGCGAGGCGATATCGCGGCGCCACGGAATCTCCTTGGTCACCTTGAGCCATTTGGCATGCTGGCTGACCATTGAATCGACGATGCGGATGAAAGCTTCGTAGCTGTTGAACAGGCCGTGACGGCCGGTGAGCAGATAGCCCTCCAGCCAGCCTTCGCACTGGTGCTCGCTGAGCATGGAATCCACGACGCGGCCGGCACGGGCAAGGAACTCGTCGTTCGGCCGCGTTTTGGCTTCCCATTGGCGATTGGTGACCTCGAACACCGCGTCGAGCAGGTTCGACAGCGTTTCATCGGGGCCGAAGACGCGGAAATTTGTTGAATTTTCCGTCACCACGTCGCGCAGGAACCGGCCCAGGACAGGCGTATCCCCGCCGCTGACCGCTCCCGGCGCGGGCACGGTCACGGCATGCGAGCGAAAATCGGGCATCCGCAGATTGCGTAGCAGCATGCCGCCATTGGCGTGCGGGTTGGCGCCCATCCGCCGGTCGCCCTCGGGGGCCAGCGCGGCAATTTCGGCGAGCAATGCGCCGCTCTCGTCGAACAATTCTTCGGGGCGATAGCTTTTCATCCAGCTTTCGAGCTCCGCCAGATGCTCGGGGTGGGCGGCGTTCACCACCAGCGGCACCTGATGCGCGCGGAACGTACCCTCGTTGGGCAGGCCATCGACGAATTTCGGCCCAGTCCAGCCCTTGGGCGAGCGGAGCACGATCATCGGCCAGCGAGGCTGCGCGATATCGCCGCTCTGCCGCGCGTCGTGCTGGATGGCGCGGATGTCCTCGATCACCAGATCCATCGTCGCCGCCATCGCCAAGTGCATCGCCTGCGGATCGTCGCCCTCAACGAAATGCGGCTCCCAGCCATTGCCGCGAAAGAACTGCTCAAGCTCGTCGTGATCGATCCGGGCGAGGATCGTCGGGTTGCTGATCTTGTAACCGTTGAGATGGAGGATCGGCAGCACCGCGCCATCGGTGACCGGGTCGAGGAACTTGTTCGACTGCCAGGCGGTCGCTAACGGCCCCGTCTCGGCCTCGCCATCACCGACCACGCACGCGACGATCAAGTCCGGATTGTCGAGCGCCGCACCAAAGGCGTGGCTCAGCGAGTAACCGAGTTCGCCGCCCTCGTGGATCGAGCCCGGCGTGGTCGGCGCGACATGGCTCGAAATGCCGCCGGGGAACGAGAATTGGGTGAACAGCCGCTTCATCCCCGCTTCGTCGCGGCTGACGTCGGGGAAGAACTCGCTGTACGAGCCTTCGAGATAGGTATTGCCGACCAGCGCCGGACCGCCGTGGCCAGGGCCGGAGATGTAGATCATGTCCAAATCATGCGCGCGGATGGCGCGATTGAGATGGACGTAGATGAAGTTCTGCCCCGGCGTCGTGCCCCAGTGCCCGACCACCAGCGGCTTGACATGCGCGAGCGTCAGCGGCTCACGCAGCAACGGATTGTCGTAGAGATAGATCTGCCCGACCGAGAGGTAATTGGCTGCACGCCAATAGGCATCGGTCAGGCGCAGTTCCTCCGATCCGAGGCAGGGCCGCGGCGGCGGCGAGGAGACTTCGACGAGGTGCGGCGGCTCCGGGGCAAAGGCGAGTGCGTCCATGGGATTGGGTTCCACGATATGGGTTTCGGCTTCGCCATTTGGCGTCGCCCAGGAAGAATTCGGCCGCAGCATAGCCTGCGCGCACCTTCGGGGCGCAGGATCGGAAACTACTCACGGCGTGGCTCCGGGCAGTTTCCGGCGCTGTCTCCGTGGCAGGATCGGCAATGCGCAAGGCCAACATGAGTAGTTTCCGAAGCTGACGTCTCAGCGGACTTCCCGGCTAGGATGGTTTGGCGGGGAGCGATCGTTGTTTTCACCGCTTGCGCTCGCCCGGCTGCCGATCCGCGCGACGAGTCCGGTTAGGCTGGAGAAAGACTTGTCCGGATCGATCCTGATTTTGAATGCCGGATCGTCGAGCTTGAAGTTCGCGCTGTTCGATGCCGCGCTATTGCCGATCCTGCGCGGCGAGATCGAGGACATTGAGGCGACGCCGCACCTCGCCGCGCGCGACGCCGCCGGGACCGTGCTGGCGAACCGCCGCTGGCCTGAGGCAAGCGGATTTGCGGCCATGATCCACGATCTGCTCGATTTCACCCAGGATCACTGTGGGCGCGAGGGACTCGCGAGCGTGGGCCACCGCATCGTCCATGGTGGCGCGGACCATGTCGAACCGACCCTGATCACACCCCGCCTGCTGTCGGATCTGGACGCGCTCACCCCGCTCGATCCGCTGCACATGCCGCATAGCCTCGCACCAGCGCGCGCCATCGCCGAGGGGCGGCCCGATCTGCCGCAAGTCGCCTGCTTCGATACCGCCTTTCACCACGACATGCCGGCGGAGGCACAGGCGGTGGCGGTTTCGCGCGTCCTTCGCGATCAGGGCGTGCGCCGCTACGGTTTCCACGGCCTCTCCTACGAATATATCGCCGGTCGGCTGGGGGCTGAGGCGCCCGCACTGGCGCGCGGGCGCGTCATCGTCGCGCATCTTGGCGCAGGCGCGAGCCTCTGCGCGCTCAAGGGCGGCGTTAGCATCGCCACCACCATGGGGTTCAGCACGCTGGACGGGCTGATGATGGCGACGCGTTGCGGCGGGATCGATCCGGGCGTGATCCTCTATCTCGCGCGCCAGGGGCGCAGCTTCACCGATATCGAGGACATGCTCTACCACCGATCGGGGCTGCTCGGCGTTTCTGGCATCAGCGGTGACATGCGCGCACTCCTCGCCAGCGACGATCCGCGCGCGGCGGAAGCGATCGCGCTGTTCACCTATCGTGTTGCGATAGAAGCCGGAAGCATGGCGAGCGCGCTCGGCGGAATCGACGGCTTGGTCTTCACCGGTGGCATCGGCGAACGGGCCCCGGCGATCCGCGCGGCGGTCTGTGAGCGGCTGGCTTGGCTGGGGATCGAGTTCGACGGGGCGGCCAATGCCGCGGGCGCTACACGGATCAGCGTGCCCGGCGGCCCTGTCGAAGTGCTGGTCTGGCCGACCGACGAGGAAGCGGTGATCGCTCGGCACACCCGGACGGTGCTCTCGGATGGCTGATTCTGCAGCACCGACCGGCACCGTGGTCGCGGTGCGCGGCGCCGTGGTCGATGTGCGGTTCGACGATGCGGTGCTGCCCGCGATCGACACCGCGCTGACCGTCGATTGGGACAGGCCCGAGCCGCTCACCCTCGAAGTTCACAGCCATGTCGATCCGAAGACGGTGCGAGCCATTGCACTGCAGGCGACAATGGGTCTCGCCCGCGAAACTGGGGTCCGGGCGACGGGCGCTCCGGTGTCGGTGCCGGTCGGCGATGCTGTGCTCGGACGGCTGCTCGACGTGGTGGGGACCGTGCGCGACAATGGCGCGGCGCTGCCGGCGGACACGCCCCGCCGCAGCATCCACCACGCGCCACCCGCGCTCGAGGACGAGACCTCGGCGACGGAAATTTTCGAAACCGGCATCAAGGTGATCGATCTGCTTGCCCCGCTGGCACAGGGAGGCAAGGCGGCGATGTTCGGCGGTGCCGGCGTCGGCAAGACCGTGCTGGTGATGGAACTCATCCACGCCATGGTCGCGAAATATCAAGGCATCTCGGTGTTCGCGGGCGTCGGCGAGCGCTCCCGCGAAGGCCATGAACTGCTCACCGACATGCAGGGTTCGGGCGTGCTCGAACGCACCGTGCTCGTCTACGGCCAGATGAACGAGCCGCCCGGCGCGCGCTGGCGCGTCCCGCTCACCGCTCTTACGATCGCCGAATATTTCCGAGACCAGAAGCACCAGAACGTGCTGCTGCTGATGGATAATGTGTTCCGCTTCGTCCAGGCGGGCAGCGAATTGTCGAGCTTGCTCGGCCGGCTGCCCTCGCGTGTAGGCTATCAATCCACGCTGGCGAGCGAGGTTGCAGCTCTAGAGGAGCGGATCGCCTCGGTACCGGGGGCTTCGGTGACCGCGATCCAGGCGGTCTATGTTCCCGCCGACGATTTCACCGATCCGGCGGTGACCGCTATCTCAAGCCATATGGACAGCATCATCATGCTGTCGCGCAAACTCGCGGCCGAGGCCTTCTATCCCGCGATCGATCCGCTGGCCTCATCCTCGGTACTGCTGGACCCCCTGGTGGTGGGGGAGGAGCATTATGCGCTGGCCGAGCGCGCCCGCGAGGCGTTGGCGCGGTTCGAGGAACTGCGCGACATCATCGCGTTGCTCGGTGTCGAAGAACTCGGCACGGCCGACCGGCTGATTGTCAAGCGCGCCCGCAGATTGCAACGCTTTCTGAGCCAGCCTTTCGTCGTCACCGAAGCCTTTATCGGCACGCCCGGCGAGAGCGTCAGCCGCGCCGATACGCTCGCCGGCTGTAAGGCAATCCTTGACGGCGAGGCCGACGACTGGGCCGAGAGCTCGCTCTACATGGTCGGCACGATCGATCAGGCGCGCGCCAAAGAAGGCGCGACAACCAAGAAGGATGTGAAGCCATGAGGCTGCGCATCGTCACTCCGCTAATGGTGGTCGTCGACGAGGACGCGCTCGCGGTGCGCGCTGAAGACGACAGCGGCAGCTTTGGTATCCTGCCGGGCCATGCCGATTTCCTCACCAGCCTCGCGATTTCGGTGGTGGGATGGAAGCGGAACGACGGATCGCGCCGCTACTGCGCGGTTCGGCGCGGGATGTTTTCGATCAGCCGGGGCACGGACGTGGCGGTCGCAACGCGCGAGGCAATCGTGGGCGACGATCTTGCAACGCTCGATGGCACAGTGCTCGAACGCTTCCGCGCCG
Organism: Novosphingobium sp.; assembly: GCA_039917735.1. Classification (GTDB taxonomy): domain Bacteria; phylum Pseudomonadota; class Alphaproteobacteria; order Sphingomonadales; family Sphingomonadaceae; genus Novosphingobium. The sequence goes on from JBDSIY010000015.1 coordinate 35,330, forward strand.
ACATCGAACAGGAACGCAGCGAGCGTATCGAGAGCATGCGGTTGCAGCTCAACGCCATCCGCCGGATCGTGAGCCAGCTTGGATCGAGCGGCCGCGGGATCTTCGCATGAGCGCGCAAGAACCGCCGCCCGAAGAGCAGGACCCGCTGATCGCCAGCATCCGGCTGCGCGGCCGGCGCCAGAAGCGCTGGCTGCGCGACGGCGAGGAATCGGTGGCGCGCCGCCTCGCGCAGATCGGCGTGCTCGGCTGGATCACGGTTATCCCGATGTTGGTTGGGATCTTTGCGGGGCGTTGGCTCGACCGGACTTATCATACGGGCATCTTCTGGACCGCGCCGCTGCTGATGCTCGGTACCGGCCTCGGCTGCTGGTCGGCCTGGCGATGGATCAGGAGCGCATGATGCCGGTGCTCCTCCTCTCCGCCTGGCTCTTCGCCGGCCTTGCGGCCGGTGCGGCCTATTTCGCGAGCATCTGGTGGAGCGCGCGGCGGTTCGCCGATGGCGGACGCCTGACGATGACGATCGCGCTATCGCTGTTGCGGCTTGCGGCGCTCGGTGGGCTGCTGGCGTTGGCCAGCCTGCAGGGTGCCGGGCCGTTGCTGGCCATGGCGCTGGGCGTAGTGCTTGCCCGCTTCGGCGTGATGCGACGAATGCGCGAGTCGGCATCATGATTTCGCCGCTCTCCAGCGAGACGCTATTCCACATCGGCTCCGTCGCGATTTCGCAGGCCGTTGTAACGACCTGGGCGATCATGGCCGTGCTGATCTCGGGGGCCATCCTCATTTCGCGGATGCTTAAGCCAGCGCCATCAACGCTGCAGGCGCTTTTCGAACTGATCGTCGACACGATCGACAGCGAAATCCGCAACACGATGCAGGCCGAGCCCGGGCCTTATCGCGCGTTTATCGGCACATTGTTCGCCTTCATCTTCGTCGCCAACTGGACTACGCTGATTCCCGGTGTCGCGCCGCCGACCGCGCGGCTCGAAACCGACGCGGCGCTGGCGCTGCTGGTGTTCGTCGCGGTGATCTGGTTCGGGATCCGGTCGGGCGGGGTCGGCGGCTATCTCTCGACCTTCGCGTCCCCGTCGCCGCTGATGATCCCGCTCAATCTGGTCGAAAGCGTTACGCGCGCCTTCTCGATGTTCGTTCGCCTGTTCGGAAACGTCATGAGCGGGGTGTTCGTGATCGGTATCGTCCTGTCGCTGGCCGGACTGCTCGTGCCGATCCCGCTGATGGCGCTCGACCTGCTGACCGGCGTGGTCCAGGCCTACATCTTCTCGGTGCTGGCGATGGTTTTCATCAGCAGCGGACTGCCCGGCAAGCCCCTCCCCAAGACCCCAAAGGAAAGGACGGCGCCATGAACTGGTTGGCCCTTTGCAGCATATTCTCGGCGGCCATGGCAGTCTCGTTCGGCGCGATCGGACCGGCGCTTGCCGAAGGCCGCGCGGTCGCCGCCGCGATGGATGCGATCGCGCGTCAGCCCGAATCAGCGAGCACGATCTCGCGCACCTTGTTCGTGGGCCTGGCGATGATCGAGACCATGGCGATCTATTGCCTGGTGATCGCGCTGCTGCTGCTGTTCGCCAATCCTCTGCTGAAGTAGCGCCATGTCTATCGACTGGTGGACGCTGGGCTTTCAGACCGTCAACGTTGCGGTCCTCATCTGGCTGCTGGGACATTTCTTCTGGAAGCCGGTGGCGGGCATGATCGAGGCGCGGCGCGTCTCGGCGCGGAAGTTGACCGACGATGCCGAGGCCGCGAAAGCCAAGGCAACGGCGGCGCTTGCCGATGTTGAGAACACCCGTGCCGGCTTCGCCAGGGAACGAGAGGTGATCCTCGCCAACGCGCGTAAGGTCGCCGATACCGCAGCGGCGGCGGTTCTTGCGACGGCGAAGACTGATGCGGAAGCGCTCCAGGCGGCGGCGAAGGCCAGGATTGCGAAGGATGGGAAGGCGCAGGAAGGCGCTTGGGCCGAGCGCTCGACCGCCCTCGCGATTGACGTCGCTGGACGGCTTGCCGCGCGGCTGGACGGAAACGCGGCGCAGACGCGCTTCCTGGAATGGCTGCTCGACGAGATCCGAAGCCTTCCCGAGCCGGAGCGAAAGGCCGCAGGCTCGAAGGCCATGAAGCTGGAACTGGTGAGTGCAGTCCCGATTGATGCGGCGACGCAAAAAAGCTGTGGCAAGTCAATTGCTGAAGCAATCGGAGGCGAGCCGGACATCGCATTTCGGACCGACAGTAAGCTGATCGCCGGTTTCGAGCTGCGGGGCGAGCATCTTATTGTCACCAGCAGCTGGCGCGCCGACCTCGCGACAATCGAGGCCGACTTGGCGAGTGGCCCGCCCGAATGAACGCACCCGACAGCTGGCTAAAGAGCGCGCGATCGAAGCTCGGCTCCGCGGCGCTCGGCGCGCGTGCCGAACAGATCGGCCGCGTCGAAGAGGTCGGCGACGGCATCGCGCTCGTCTCCGGCCTGCCAAATGTCCGGCTCGACGAACTGCTCCGCTTCGAAAAGGGTCAGTTCGGCTTCGCGCAGGTGCTTGAGAGCGACCGTATCGGCTGTGTCCTGCTCGACGATGCCGAAGGCGTCGAAGCCGGCGAGAGCGTGCGCGGGACCGGCGATGTCGTGCGTGTCCC
>JBDSIY010000016.1:0-38773 GCA_039917735.1 Novosphingobium sp.
GGCGTGTCTCGACTACGCTCGACATGAGCGGATGGTGCAAGCTGACGTCATCCCGCTCTAGCGCGAGGCCACTGCGTCGGCATCGCGTTGGTCAAGCAGCAGGCGCAACGTTAGCGCCAGCCGGCTCGCGTCGTCGCGCGCCATGTGGTTTCTCGGCAGCCTTTCCCGCGCGCCGGCCAGCGCCGCGACGACTTGCGGCCGGGTGAAGTGCTGCTCGACCAGCAGCTCTCCGAAAAAATGGATCGTGAACGGGGTCGGCGCGCCGCAGCCGATCGCCAGGGTTTCCAGCCAGTAGGCATCGAGATCGGCGTCGGCATAGACCTTGCAATCGCCAGCCTCGGCCTTGAGCTCCGCGAGCACCTGCGCCGCGGGCAGTCCTTCCCGCTCGATCCGCTCGCGGGAAAGGCCATGAAGCGCCTCGGCCTCCGGCGACCAGTCCCAATAATTCCACTCGGGGATTGGCCGGATCAGCCAGTTGCGGCTGCGGCCATCGATCGTGGCGAGCGCTACCTCGATCGGAAACGACTGCCCATATTCGGGCAGGCAGCTCGCCTCGAAATCGATGAGCGCGACAGGGCCCATCCTCAGCCGTGCCCACTCCCGCGCGCCGCCAGCGCCTTCAGGTCCGCCTCCGGCCGCGCGCCGTAATGCGAGATAATCTCGGCCGCGCAGATCGCGCCCAGCCGCAGGCATTCCTCCAGCGGCCGCCCCTTGACGTGCCCGAACAGAAATCCCGCCGCGAAGAGATCGCCGGCGCCGGTGGTGTCGACCACGCGCTCGATCGGCTCGGCGGGAACCGCCGCGCGCTCACCCGCCGTCGCGCCCACCGCGCCCTTGGCGCCCCGGGTGACGACGAGCAGCGGCACCTTGTCCGCCAGCGCCGCGAAGCCGCGCTCGAAATCGTCAATCTCGGTTAGCGCGGCAAGTTCGTCCTCGTTGGCGAACAGGATGTCGATCGCTCCCGCCTCGATCAGCGCGCGGAAATCCGCGCCGTGCCGGCTGATGACGAATGGGTCCGAGAGCGACAGCGCCACCTTGCGCCCCGCCTCGCGCGCCGCCCCAATCGCGGCCCGCATCGCCGCCCGAGGCTCCTCGGGGTCCCACAGATAGCCTTCGAGATAGAGCACCGCCGCACTGGCGATGGCGGCGAGATCGAGCGCCGACTCGGGCAGGAACTGCGAGGCGCCGAGAAAGGTGTTCAGCGTGCGCTGCCCATCGGGCGAGACGAAGACAAGGCAGCGCGCGGTCGGCGGTTCGCCGGGACGCGCGGGGATGGCAAAGGTAGTGCCGCCGGCGCGGATATCATGCGCGAACACGGCGCCGAGCTGGTCGTCGGCGACCTGGCCGATGAAGCCACATTTGAGACCCAGCGCCGCCAGCCCCGCCAGCGTGTTCGCCGCGGAGCCTCCGGAAATCTCCCGCGCCGGCCCCATGCGGCGATAGAGCTGCTCGGCCTGCTCGGCATCGACCAGCGTCATCCCGCCGCGAACCATGCCCAGTTCCTCGATCAGCGAGTCCGCGGCAGGCGCCATGACATCGACAATGGCGTTGCCGATGGCGATGACGTCAATCGTAGCGGCTGGGATCGAAGGGGATGGCATGAGTGATGGTCTCCGGATTTGCTGCACTGCGGCATGGGTAGTAGCCGGGAGCCCAGTCGCCGGCAAGTTGACACGCACGCGTGCTGCGCGCCACTCGCCTTTCTTCCAATGGACGCCCCGACTTTCGTCCGAGCGAAGCGGTGTTGATACGATGAAATCCACGCGAACTCTCCGGGCATGGCTGTCGCTGCGTCTTCATCCACTCGCTGCGGTCGCGCTCGCCCATTTACTGGCGGGCTGCGTCGCCACGGGTGCCCCGGTCAGGCTGGCGACCACGCCCGCGCCAACCGCCACACCGCGCGAGGCGTTCGCGGCTGTGCGCCCCCCGGCCAAGCCCGCTCCGCGCATCGCCCAGCTGCACATGCTGCCCGGTCTCGAAGGGGTGATCGGCGTTGGCGCTGCCGAGTTGACCCGCCAGTTCGGCCGGCCCCGGCTCGAGGTCTGGGAGGGCGACGCCCGCAAGCTGCAGTTCACCGGCAGCGCCTGCGTGCTCGACGTCTACCTCTATCCCGGTGCGCGCGGCAACGAACTGCAGGCGACTCATGTCGATGCGCGCCGCCCCTCGGATGGCAGGGAGGTCGATCGGGCGACCTGCGTCGCCGGGCTGCGGACGCCCGTGGCCGCGCCCGCACAGCCTTAGCCGATAGCCGGTCGGCTCGCCGCTGCCCCTTGCCGCGTCGCGGCGTTTGCGCGATTGCGCGCGGATGGCGGACCCGCGCATCTCGCATATCGAACTCGACGAGGCGACCATCCTGTGGCGCAACGCCGATATCGAGCAGGAACGGCGGATCGCGATCTTCGACCTGATCGAGGAGAACCTGTTCAAGCCCGAGCGCAGCTTCGCCAGCGGGAATCACGGACCCTACCACCTGCGCCTGTCGATTAGTGATGGCCGACTGGCGCTCGACATCGCCGACGAAGCTGGCGTCCAGCTCGAATCGCTGATCCTCGGGCTCGGCCGCTTCCGCCGCCCGATCCGCGACTATTTCGCGATCTGCGACAGCTATTACCAGGCGATTCGCAAGGCCACCGCGCAGGAAATCGAGACCATCGACATGGCCCGGCGCGGCGTCCACAACGAGGCGGCCGAGATGCTGCTGGAGCGGCTGGAGGGCAAGGTCGAGACCGATTTCGCCACCGCCCGGCGGCTGTTCACGCTGATCTGCGTGCTGCATATCCGGGCTTGAGCGGGGCTGGCGAAGGCACGATGGCGCGCAGGAAAACGGGCGGCCGCGGCAGGTGGCGGGCAGCCGCAGCGCTGCTGCTGCTCACGCTGCTGGCCGCCGCCTATGGCTGGTGGTGGCTTCATCACTGGCGGCCGGATCGCGGTGCTTACCCGGCGCAGGGCGCCGAGGTCGGCGCTGAGAACGGCGTCGTCGATTGGCCCGCGCTGAAGGCGCGGGGCGCCGGCTTCGTTTATCTCGACGCCAGCGCCAGCGCTTTCGCGCGGGATCCCGCCTTTACTCGCAACCTGGAGGATGCGCGCGCCGCGAAGCTGCGAGTCGGCGCGGTGCATCGCTATGACCCGTGCCAGCCGGGCGACCGCCAGGCCGCGAATTTCGTCACGCTGGTGCCGCGCGATGCGGCGCTGCTGCCGCCGGCGGTGGCGCTGTCGCGGCTCGCCGTCGACTGCCCGGTGCGAGTCACCGACGCGGCGGTGCAAAGCGAGCTCACCATCTTTCTCAACCAGATCGAGACCCACACCGGCAAGCCGGCGCTGATGCAGCTCTCCGCTGGGTTCGAGCGGCGCTATGCCATCGCCGCGCGGTTCGATCGCGAGCTGTGGCTGGTGCGCGACCTGCTCCAGCCCGATTACGCGGGGCGGCCCTGGGCGCTGTGGACCGCCAATGCCGCGCTCTCCGCCGAGGTCAGCGAGCACCCGCTGCGCTGGGTGGTCGCGCGCCGATGAGCGTGGCCGGCCTCCCCTCGCGAGATGCGCTGATCGCGGCCGCGCGCGCCGCGGCCGAACGGGCCTATGCGCCCTATTCGCGATTCCGGGTGGGGGCGGCATTGGCGTTCACCGATGGTTCGGTGGTCACCGGCGCCAATGTCGAGAACGCCAGCTACGGCCTCTCGCTCTGCGCCGAGACGGTCGCGGTCGCGCGGGCGATGAACGACGGTGCGCGCGGCGGGTTGGTGGCGGTGGCGGTGGTCGGCGCCATGGATGGGCTGGATGGCGCGGTCGTCACGCCGTGCGGACGCTGCCGGCAGGTGCTGAGCGAACTCGCGGGACTCGGCGGCACCGATCCCTTGATCTGGTGCGCCGGCAGGGCCGAAGTGCTCGAACTGCGCCTCTCCGAACTTTTGCCGCACGCGTTCGGGCCCGCCAGCTTGCGATAATGTCCGTGCGCCAATCCTGGCATTTGGGGGAACGCTCGGCCGGAGCCGCTATCGCCGCCCTCGGTCCGCGCCGTCGCGGCCGGCAATCTGCGGCGCCAACATTACCAGAATTGCCGGCCACTCCGATAGGATCGGGCGATCCACGATGAATCACGTCCGATTCGGGCGGAGTCGAGCTGTCGACTCGCTCTAGAAACTGGTTTACCACCGAAAAGTTGATGCAAGTTGGGATTCGCATTTTGGTCATCGGCAATCACAGGCGCTTCGCGGTTCGCCGCGTCGTGACATTGGCGGAAAGCGGGAGCGGCAACCGGCGCGGATTGTTGTTCGAGCTGTCGCTGAGCGGCTGCCGGGTTAGCAATTTGTCTGGCCAAGACTTCGACGAAGATGAATCGGTAAAAATCCACGTGCCTGGCTTCGGCGAACTCGAGGGCCGGGTTCGGCGGGCCCGTGACGGTGCCATCGCCTTGCGCTACGCCCGGCCGTTGCACACTTCCGTGCTCGATCACCTGCTGTACGTCTGCCGACAGGGGGACGAAGCGCCTGCTGGCGCGCTTTCGGCAGCGGGTTAGATTTCAGCCCGCGGGGCTGTTCTCCAGCCACTCCAGCAGCGCCGCTAGGCAGTCGCGGCCCATTGTCCGGCTACGTTCCGGGCTCCACCCTTGCGCCGGGCAGGGCAGGTCGGCGTTGTCCTTGAACGGCATTTCCAGCGTCATCGACACGCAGCCGAAGCGTTCGGCGAGCTGGTTGGTGGACATCGCGAGGTTGGCCTTGCCCGGCGGCGGCGCCGGATAGCCAAGCCGGGTCTGGAAGTCGGGCGTGCGCCGGGCGAGGATCGCGCGGTAGCGGCGATAGCCGCCGAGCTGTGGCTCGGTCAGCGAGGGAATGCCCTCGAATCCGGCGAGGAACACCGCTGCGATCGCCTCGTCGCCATGCACGTCCATGGCGAAATCGACCCCGCTGGCGTCCATCGCATCGCGGATCGCCAGCACTTCGGGCGCGCGATCGGAGCGGGGATCGTGCCATTCGCGGTTGTGGTTCACGCCGATCGCGTTGGTTCGCAGGTGGCCGCGCACCGATCCATCGGGGTTGGCGTTGGCGACGATGTGCAGCCGGCAGCGCCGCCGCAGCGCGCGGCCGACCGGATCGGCGGGGTCGGTGAGCGCCGCCAGCGCGCCTTCCATCCACCATTCGGCCATGGTCTCGCCCGGATGCTGGCGGGCGTAGAACCAGACTTGCGTCCGACCCTCGCCCATCTCCAGGCAGTCGATCGCGCGGCCGTCGAGGCTACGGCCCAGGCTGCGGCAGGTCACGCCCTCGGCAGCGGCGGCGCGCGCCACCAGGTCCTGGTGGCGCTCGTACGAGTAGGGCGCGAAATAGGCAAACCAGGCGCAGTCGGCGCGCGGTGTGTGGCGGATGGTCAGCGTGCCGTCGTCCGCGTCTGCGTCCCAGCCGGTGTCGGCGCGACCCCAGCAGGCCCGGTCTTCCGAGACCACCGCGCGAAAACCGGGCCAGCCTGACGGATAGGCCGCCTTGTTGAGCCCGGTCAGCCGCAGCAGCAGTGGGCGGCCGGCCGCGCCGGACACGCGAAAGTGGAACCACTGGAAGAACGACGATCCCGCGTCACGGCGGATCGCCAGCCGCGCCTCTCCGCCGTCGATCGAAAGAACCTCGATGTTGCCCGAATCGAAGGCGGCGTCGATCTCGATGTCGTGGTCGCGCGGGTGGTCTGACGCATTCATTTCACCAGGATAGTTTCGCCGGACTGGCCGGGGAAGCCCTGGAACAGCGCTTGGGCCATCTTCGCCGCGCCGAGCGGGGTGTTGGCAAGCGGCGAATCGGCGCGCACCGTGAAACGCGCCTTGCCTTCCCAGATCGAGCGGCCGCTGGCGCGATCGCGGATCGTCACCGCCAGCTGGGTTTCGACCTGATCCTTGGGCGGACCCGAGAGGTTGAAGCCGAGGCCGAGCCCGACCCCCGAACCCCAGCCCCCGGTCGAGCCGCCGAGCCCGACCGAGACCGGACTGCGCGCGCGATCGGGGCGATAGACCTCGCGGCGCAGGTCGATCACCGCCACGACCGGCGCATCGGGCCGCTCGCCATAACCGAGCCGCGCCAACTCCTGCGAGACGGCGGCGGCATAGCTGCGGAATTCGAGGTCCTGCCCACTGCCGCCGAACGCCGGCTCGATGGCGATCGCGCCGCGCGGCGTCGAGGCGATCTCAGGCACGGAAAACCGCGTTACCTCGACCGGACCGGTCGGCGTGGCGCAGCCGGCGAGCAAGCACCCGACCAGCATGACGGCGGTAACTGCGGGCTTGTTCATGACATCGCTCCCCTGGCGCGTGAGACGCCGTTGCGTAAACGCCTTAAATCGCGATGCGTTTCGACCCCCACCCTTAGGGGGCGGAGCCTGACCACCGAATGAATGTTATTCCAAGGTCCACGCATGCTAGAGGCCGGTCCGATGGTTGAGAAACTCCCCGTGCTCGTCACCGGAGGCGCCGGTTATATCGGCAGCCACGCCGTGCTCGCGCTGGTCGATGCGGGCTGGCCGGTGGCGGTGATCGACAACCTGACCACCGGCTTCCGCTTCGCGCTGCCCAAGGACGTGCCGTTCTACGAGGGTGACATCGGCGACGCGGGGCTGCTGGCGCGGATCTTCGCCGAGCAGGGCACCCGCGCGATCCTCCACTTCGCCGGGTCGATCGTCGTTCCCGAATCGGTCGCCAATCCGCTCAAATATTACGCCAACAACACCGCGCGCAGCCGGGATGTCATCGCGGCGGCGGTTGCCGCTGGCGTGCCGCATTTCGTCTTTTCCTCGACCGCCACCGTCTATGGCGAGCCCGAGGTGCGGCCGCTGCCGGAGGACTATCCGGTTTCACCGGTCAATCCCTATGGCATGAGCAAGCTGATGACCGAGCGGATGCTGACCGACGTCTCCGCCGCGCATCCGATCAACCATTGCGTGCTGCGCTATTTCAACGTCGCCGGCGCCGACCCCGGAGGGCGCAGCGGCCAGGCGACGGTCGGCGCGACTCACCTCATCAAGGTCGCGGTGGAGGCGGCGCTCGGCATGCGCGGCGAGGTCGGGGTGTTCGGCACCGATTATCCGACGCCCGACGGCACCGGGATGCGCGACTACATCCACGTCTCCGATCTCGCCGCCGCCCACGTCCACGCGCTCGAGGCGCTGATCGCCGAGCCCACCCGCTCGCTGACCCTCAACTGCGGCTATGGTCGCGGCTTCTCGGTGCTGGAGGTGCTCGACGCGGTCGATCGCGTCACCAACATGCAGATCAACCGCAAGATCACCGGGCGGCGCCCCGGCGACGTCGCCTCGCTGGTCAGCGACAACCGTCGCATCCTCGAAACGCTGCCCTGGCGCCCGCGCCACGCCGATCTGGAAACCATCGTCGGCCATGCGCTCGCCTGGGAGCGCCGGCTCGCCGAGTTGCGCGTTGGCGGCAACCAGCGCGATTAACCGCTTCGTCAGCAAAAGCGTCACAATCGCGAGCTAAACGCTGCCCCCATCAACATTGGGGGTATGTTCATGCGTTCATTCGTCGCTCTTGCGCTCGCCAGCCTGGTCGCCACGCCGGCAGTCGCGGCGCCTGTTCTCATCGCGACCGGTACGCTGAACGGCAGCTCGGCCGGCGCCGGCATCGACCTGTCCGGCCTCGGCTATTCGCTCGAGAATGGGCTGGCGCAGAACCTGCTTGGCGGGCTGGGTTCGGGGCTCGCCTACGGTGGGGGCACGACGTTCTTCGCGACCCCGGATCGCGGCCCGAACGCGCTTCCCTACAATCCGCTGATCGACAACACGACATCGTTCATCAGCCGCTTCCAGACGCTTAGCCTCGCGCTGGCTCCGGCTGCCGGCGGCACCCTGCCGTTTTCGCTGACGTCTCAGCTGACCGGCACTACGCTGCTCTACAGCCCCAGTGATCTTTTCTACGGCAGCGGTGCCGGCCTCGGTAACGACATCGCCGGCCACCCGCTCCCCGCTGGCAACTGGGTCAACACCGCCGGCAAGCACTACTTCACCGGGCGGTCGGACAATTTTGATCCGACGAAAAATTCCGGCAATCTCGCCAATGCGCGCTTCGATCCCGAATCGATCCGTATGGCGAACGATGGCAAGACGGTGTTCGTCTCCGACGAATACGGTCCCTATGTGCGTCAGTTCGACGTCAAGACCGGCGAACTGGTGCGCAGCTTCGCGCTGCCCTCCGAACTCTATGTGTCTAACCTGTCCCCATCGGGTGCGACCGAAATCAGCGGCAACACGATCGGTCGCACCGCCAACAAGGGCATGGAGGGCCTCGCCATCACCCCGGATGGCAAGACGCTGGTCGGGGCGATGCAGGCGAACCTCACCAACGACCCGGTCGGCACCGTGCGACTGGTAACCATCGACATCGCCACCGGCGGAACCCACGAATACGCGCTCAAGCTCACCGCCGGCAGCGGCATCAGCGATATCGTCGCGATCGACGCGACGCACTTCCTGATCGACGAGCGCGACGGCAAGGGGCTGGGCGACGGCACCAAGGCCAAGGTCAAGAATATCTACTCGATCGACCTCACTGGCGCGACCGACGTGAAGGGCGTCGTCGACCTGAAGACCGTGACTAACCTCAGCTATGTGAAGAACACCGGCCTGTTCATCGATCTCGTCGCGGCGCTTACCGCCTACGGCATTCCCGCCACGGCGATCCCGTCGAAGATCGAGGGACTGGCGTTCGGCCAAGACGTGATCGACGCGGCCGGGCAAACGCTGCGAACGCTGTTCATCGCTAACGATAATGATTTCGATCCGGCGGGCGCGGGTCCGAACACCTTCTATGTGTTCGGCTTTCGCAACGCCGACTTGCCGGGCTACACGCCGCAGGCCATTTCGCCCGCACCCGAGCCCGGGACCTGGGGCCTGATGGTCGCCGGGATCGGCGCCGTCGGCGCGATGCTGCGCCGTCGCGCCCGGTGGACCCTCGGGGCGCTCGCCTGAGTTGCGGCGGCAGGGTTGACTTGAAGCGGCCTCGCCCTTAACGGCGCGGCTTCCATTTGCAGGCGGTTCCCCGCCGACGAGGCCGTCATGAAGATCCGCAACAGCCTGAAGTCCTTGAAGGACCGCCACCGCGACAACCGCGTGATCCGCCGCCGTGGCCGTACTTATGTGATCAACAAGACCCAGCGCCGCTTCAAGGCACGCCAGGGCTGAGGCTGATCCCCTCTGCAAGCTTCGCTAGCTCCTGCGGAGCAAGCTGCGCTATCCTCCCCTGCAAGGGGAGAAGAACGACACTCAAATCTTCCAACCTCCTCCTCTCCCTTCGCGGGAGGGGAGTACGAAGCCTTGCGGCTTGCCGACTAGCCATTGTCCGCGTGTGATCCACGCTGTCTCGTTAGCTTGACTCCGGGCGCACGGTGGGCCTAGCCTCGGCGCAAACACAAGCCAGCCGGGACGAGGCGCCATGCAGACGGTTTCCGAGCTCGATCTGTTTCACCTGCCGATGGAGCAGCCCGGTTTCGCCGCCGATCCGCTCCCATGGTTCGAGCAGGCGCGCGAGCGGCATCCGTGGCTTGCCGAGTGGAAGTTCGGCATCGTCATCACCGAGTACCTCGCGATGCGCGACCTGTTCCGGCAGGACGACAAGCTGCGTCCGCCCTACGCCGACATTGTCGATGAACTGGGCCAGGCCGGCACCCCGTGGGGGCGCTTCACCCAGGAACAGCTGATTTCGCTGCCCGAAGACCAACATCGGCTGCTGCGCGACAGCTTCGCCGCCAAATTCACCCCGCGCAACGCCAACCAGCTGCGCCCGATGATGCGCGCGACGATAGGCGGCCTGCTCGACGAATGGGCGCCGCAAGGCCGCCTCGATTTCGAGCAGTTCGCCTCCCTATTCCCGATATCGGTGATGTTTGCCCTGGTCGGGGCGCCGAAGGAGGGGATCGGGCTGCTGCGCGACGACCTCGAGGCGATCGGGCTGGCGCACAGCTATGAGCTCGACCGCTTTCCGCGCATCCAGGAGGGCATGGTGCGGCTGGAGCGCTTCGTCGAGGAAACCATCGCCGAGCGCCGTGCCAATCCCCGTGCCCCCGACCCGGACGGGTTCGAGGACCTTCTCGACCTGCTGATCCGCACCGGCGACGAGGGCGCGGTCAGCCATCGCCAGCTGACCGATCTGATCATGTTCTTCTTCCTCGCCGGCTATGACACGTCGAAGAACGTGCTGACCTACACGATGTACACGCTGCTCGATCATCCCGACATCTACCGCCGCTGTGGCCAGGATGCCGAGTATTGCCGCAAGGTGCTCGAAGAGGCGCTGCGCTGGTTCAATCCCTCCACCGTCGCGCGCTATGTCGACCAGGATCTGGTCTATCGCGACGTTCTGTTTCCCAAGGACACGATGCTGTTTTTCCCGCTCAGCGTCTCAGGCCGCGATCCAACCAGCTTCCCGGATGGAGATCGCTTCGATCCGGACCGTCACACCAAACACCACCTCGCCTTCGCCATGGGCAAGCACATGTGCCTCGGGCAATATATCGCCCGCGCCCAGCTGCAGGAGGCGCTGCACCTGATCCCGCAGCGCATCCGCGAGCCAAGGCTCGCCGGCGAGCCCGGCTGGCGGCCGTTCCCCGGCGCCTGGGGGCTCAAGGGCCTGCCGATCGAGTTTACCCCGGGCGACGCGAGAGTGAGCGAGCCGGAGGCGGCTTGAAGCGCGCTTGACCCCGACATCGTCATCCTGAACTTGTTCCAGGATCCATTTCCTCGTTCTGCTCCGATGCCGGAGCTGCGTCATCCGCGCGGCCTGATGTCCATGCCGGTATCGCGCGGGGCCGATCGATGGATGTTGATACAATTCGGCATGACGATGGGAGAGGAAGGAGATTGCACCCTTGGCTGGGCGTGCTTTCCGCTTCCAATGCCTCTTTTTACGCAGGCGCAGCGTAGGCGCTTGGCAAGGGCACCGCGATCCGGCATCCTTTCACGATCGCGGGAGTCACAATGCAGTCGGGTGTGGCCGGAACCTATGACGAGATGTTCGAAGCCGATGGCACGGTGCGCCCTGCCTATGCCGGCTTTCGTCAATGGTTCGAAGCGCAGGACAGGAACTGGCTGAAGAAGCAGGACCATGAGGCGGAGCGCTTCTTCCGCCGCACCGGCATCACCTTCAACGTCTATGGCGAGGACGCGGGCGAGGAGCGGCTGATCCCGTTCGACATGATCCCGCGGATCATCACCGCGCAGGAATGGCGCAAGCTCTCGCGCGGGATCGAGCAGCGGGTGCGCGCGCTCAACGCCTTCCTCCAGGACCTCTACCACCGCCAGGAGATCATCCGCTCCGGGCGGCTGCCGGTGCGGCTGCTGCAGGAGAACCAGGCCTTCTTGCCGCAGATGATCGACTTCACCCCGCCCGGCGGCGTCTATACCCATATCGTCGGCATCGACCTGGTGCGCACCGGCCCGGACGAGTTCATGGTGCTGGAGGACAACGCCCGCACCCCGTCGGGCGTCTCCTACATGCTGGAGAACCGCGAAACGATGATGGCGATGTTCCCCGAGCTGTTCAGCCGCATCCCGGTGCGGCCGGTTTCGGATTACCCGCGCCGCCTTGCCCGCAGCCTCGCCGCCTGCGCGCCCGATTGCGCCGCGGACCGCCCGGTGGTCGCGGTGCTGACTCCCGGCATCTTCAACTCCGCCTATTTCGAGCACGCCTTCCTCGCCGATCAGATGGGCGCGGAGCTGGTCGAGGGCGGCGATCTGCGCGTCGTCGACGGCCGGATCGCGATGCGCACCACCACCGGCTACCAGCCGATCGACGTGCTGTATCGCCGGGTCGACGATGAGTATCTCGATCCGCTCAGCTTCCACCCTGACAGCGTTCTGGGCATTGCCGGCATCATGGACGTGTACCGCGCCGGGAGGATCACCATCGCCAACGCGCCGGGCACCGGCATCTCCGACGACAAGGCGATCTACAGCTTCATGCCCGATATCGTCGAGTTCTACACCGGCGAGCGGCCGATCCTCGGGAACGTCCCCACCTGGCGCTGCAGCGAACCGCAGGCGCTCAAATATGTGCTCGACAATCTGGCGGAGCTGGTCGTCAAGGAGGTCCACGGCTCGGGCGGATACGGCATGTTGATCGGCCCTGCGGCCTCGCGCAAGGAACTGGCGCTGTTCGAGGCGAAGCTGCGGGCGCGGCCGGATAATTACATCGCCCAGCCGACGCTGGCGCTCTCGACCGTGCCGATCTTTACCCGCGCCGGCCTCGCGCCGCGCCACGTTGACCTGAGGCCCTTCGTCCTCGTCTCGCCCGATGGCGTCGACATCACCCCCGGCGGGCTCACCCGGGTCGCGATCCAGAAGGGCTCGCTGGTGGTCAACTCTTCGCAGGGCGGCGGCACCAAGGACAGCTGGGTGCTGGCCGACTGATGCCCAGAGCCTTCTCATGCTAGGCCGGTCCGCCAACGGCATCTTCTGGATGTCCCGCTATCTCGAGCGGGCCGAGAACGTCGCCCGCCTGCTCGATGTTGGCTTCCGCATGGCGCTCACCCGCGGCAATGTATCGCAGGAAGAGGAATGGCACTCGGTCCTGACCACGATCGGCCAGGACGCCGGCTTTCGCGCCCGCTATGACGATTACGCCGGGCCCCAGGTGTTCAACTACATCCTGCGCGACAAGGACAATCCGCTCAGCGTGCTGCGCATGATCGAGAACGCGCGCACCAACGCCCGCTCGGTCCGCACCAGCATCACCCGCGAGGTGTGGGAGACCACCAACGAGGCCTGGATGGTGCTCAGGGACATGCTCGCCCGGCCGGTGCGCGAACGGGGCCTGCGCGAAGCGCTTACCGCGGTGCGGCGGCAGACGATGCTGGTGCGCGGCGCGATGCAGGGGACGATGCTGCGCAACGAGGTGTTCAACTTCAGCCGCATCGGCAAGTTCATCGAGCGCGCCGACAACACCGCGCGGATTCTCGACGTCAAATATTACGTGCTGCTGCCTTCCGTCGCCTGGGTCGGCTCGAGCCTCGACAATGTGCAGTGGGAGGCGGTGCTGCGTTCGGTCGCCGGTGATCGCGCCTATCGCTGGCTCAATGCCGGCGCGCTCGATCCGCGCGGGATCGCCGAGTTCCTGATCCTGGACCAGCGGTTTCCACGCAGCCTGGTGTTCTCCTACGAAAAGCTCAACAGCAATCTCCGTTGGCTGGCGCGCGAATACGGCTGTGAGACCGCAGTGCATCAACTTGTCGGCGAGGCGCGGAACCGGCTGCAGGAAACCACGATCAATGCGATCATCGACCAGGGCCTGCATGAATTCATCACCGGCTTCATCGCCCGCAACATCCACATCGCCACCGCCATCGCCCGTGATTACCGCTTCGTCGAATAGAAGTTCCCCCAGCATAGCCATCGCATAGGACGCCGCCTTGCGCCTCTCGGTTCAACACACCACCCGCTATGCCTATGACGCGCCGGTGATCCACGGGCTGCAGCGCCTGCGCCTCAGGCCCAAGCCGACGCACGGCCAACAGGTGCTCGAATGGGAGATGAAGCTGCAGGGCGCGACGCCGCAGGTCGAGTATGAGGATCAGCACTACAATTCCACCGCCCTGGTGCTGGTGGAGCCGGGGGTGCGCGAGCTGGTGATCGCCTGCAGCGGCGTGGTCGAGACGATCGAGAACGCCGGCATCCTCGGCCACCACACCGGCCACATGCCGTTGTGGTGCTTCGTTCGACAGACCAGGCTGACCCGGCCGGGCCCCAGGCTGCGGGCACTGGTCGCCTCGCTCGGCGCCAATCGCGGTGACCGGCTTGCGCTGCTCCATGCGCTGTGCGGCGTGGTGGGAGACGCGGTGGCTTACGAGACCGGGCAGACCGACGTCGCCACCACCGCCGAGGAAGCGCTGGTGGTGGGCAGGGGCGTCTGCCAGGACCACGCGCATATCTTCATCAGCGCCGGCCGTCTGCTCGGCATCCCGATGCGTTACGTCAGCGGCTATCTGAAGATGGACGACCGCGACGAGCAGCAGGCCGGGCATGGCTGGGCCGAGGCGCATGTCGAAGGGCTCGGCTGGGTCGGGTTCGACATCTCCAACCGGCTCTGCCCCGACGAGCGCTATGTGCGGGTGGCCACCGGCTGCGACTATCGCGAGGCCGCGCCGGTCACCGGCATTTCCACCGGCGCGGGGGAACCGGCGCCGGAGGTGAGCATCACCGTCGCCGCAGCGCAGGGGGGCCAGCAGCAACAGCAGCGCCAGGGTTCGCAAAGCCAGAGCCAGGGACAGCAGCAGAATTCGGGGTGAAAGCCGCCAGGATCCCGTCCGCCGGCCTTGACTGCCCGAAACCCTTGCCCCACGCGAAGTGATCTTCGAAGGGGGCCGCGTGTGCGAGCGTCGGAGCCGAAAGTCGCGACAGGGCGTTTGGGGCGCGATGACATCGGTGCAGACCGGCGCCGCGGGTTCAAAACGGCGAGGGAGCCTGGCGTGACCTATTGCGTGGGCATGATGCTCGATCGCGGGCTGGTGCTGATGAGCGACACCCGGACGAATTCCGGCGTCGACAACATCTCGACCTTTCGCAAGATGTGCCACTGGTCGGTTCCCGGCGAGCGCGTGATCGCGATGATGACGGCGGGCAACCTCGCGACCACCCAGATGGTGATCAGCCACCTCGAAGAGCGCGACAAGGCCCCCGCCGAGCGGCACAATGGCGTGCTCGAAGCCGAAACCATGTTCCACGTGGCGACGATTGTCGGCGCCCTGCTGTGCTCGACGATCAAGAGCACGCGGAACGAGAATACCAAGAGCAGCAGTTCGTTCAGCGCCTCGATGATCGTCGCTGGCCAGATCAAGGGCATGCCGCCCCGGCTGTTCCTGATCTATCCGGAAGGCAACTTCATCGAGGCGAGCTTCGACACGCCCTTCTTCCAGATTGGCGAGACAAAATACGGGCGGCCGATCATCCTGCGCGGCTATGAGCGGACGATGAGCTTCGAGGATGCGGTCAAGCTGCTGATGGTGTCGTTCGATTCCACCCTCAAGGCGAATTTGTCGGTTGGCCTGCCTCTCGACCTGCTGGTGCTGGAGCAGGACCATTTCGAGCCGCTGCACCAGCGCCGGATTTCCGGGTCCGATCCTTATTTCCAGGCGATCTCGACCGGCTGGGGAGAGGCGCTCAAGCAGGCGTTCCACTCGCTCCCCGACTACACCTTCTACAACCCCCGGAGCGAGGCCGCCGAATAGCCGGGCCAAATAGCCCGTCGCCGCCGCGTGCCCGTCCCTTGGCAAAGCCGCCTGCCGGTGCCGCGCAACGGGGATGACCCCGGCCTCGAACCCTGTTAGGGTCGGCCCCGCTTTCATCGCAGGGATTGGCCGGCCACTTGAATTCGGCCTGCCGGGCTGCGAAACGATAACACTGGATTGAGGAGATTCTGAGATGGCCGATGCCGACGCCGACGCCCAGGAGATGGCCGCCAACGCGCGTAAATACTGGTCCGCGGAGGGCTACACCGAAGGCGGCGTAATCCGCGAAGTGGATTACTCCACGCAATCCGGTGGGCTCCACCCGCTGTTCGAAGGCATCAAGATCGTCGATTGCGATACGCATATCACCGAGGCGCCCGACCTGTTCACCTCGCGCGCGCCCGCCAGGTTCAAGGACAAGGTGCCCCACGTCAAGTGCGACCCCGACGGCGTCGAGCGCTGGTACGTGGGCGATCGCAACTTCGGCTCGATGGGCGGCAACGTCATTCGCGCCGACAACAACAAGCTGCTCGGCCGGCTCGCCTTTCCCAAGCTGGAACAGGCTCACCCGGGCGGTCACCAGATCAAGGAGCGGCTGCAGGCGATGGACGACATGGGCGTCTACGCCCAGATCGGCTTCCAGAACTCGGGCGTCACCCAGGCCGGCTCGCTGATGACGCTGGGCGACAATGATCTCGCGATCGAGATCGTGAAAATGTACAACGACGCCTCGGTCGACATCCAAAGGGAAAGCGGCGACCGCATCTTCAACATGGCGCACCTGCCGTTCTGGGACGAGGCGGAGCTCAACAAGGAAGCGAGGCGCTGTATCGACATGGGGCTCAAGGGCTTCGTGCTGCCCGACACCCCCGAGCGCGTCGGCGTGCCGAGCTTCCTCCAGGAATATTGGACGCCGTTCCTGGAGATGTGCGACGCCACCAAGACACCGCTCAATTTCCACCTCAACGCCGCGATCGATCCCAACACGCTCACCTGGGACGGCTTCGCCTTCGAGCAGACGCTGTCGGTGGTCGCGACGATGTTCTCGATCGGCAACGCCGCCACCATGGGCAACTGGATGGTCTCGGGCCGGCTCGATCGGCACCCGAACCTCAAGCTCGGCCTGATCGAGAGCGGCATGGGCTGGGTGCCCTTCGCGGTCGAGGCGCTGGAGCACCAGTTCAACGAGATGCTGCCGCGGTTCTCCTCGCAGCTTACCCGCCGGCCATGGCAGTATTTCCGCGACCACTTCATGTGCAGCTTCTGGTTCGAGACGATCGGGCCAAAGCAGCTGCTGGAGACGATCGGCTTCGGCAATGTGATGTTCGAAACCGACTTCCCCCACCCGACCTCGCTTTACCCGGGCGTGCAGGAGCATCTGGTCAAAGTGCTCGGCGATTATCCGTTCGAGATCCGCAAGCAGGTGCTCGAGGACAATCCGGTGCGGCTCTACAATCTGCCGTTCTGAGCGAGCGCTCCTCGCAACCGGATGACGGTCCGAAGCTGATCTGGAACCACTATTCGCGGGCCCAAGTTTCGACTTGGGCCCGCGATGCATTTTAGCGATCCGGCGGACCACCGCTTCGCTACGCCACCGCACCGCTACGCGGCAGTTGGCCTGGCCGGCACGGGGCCATTTCCCCCCAAATCGTTGCACGAAGTGCCGCAGCTGAGCGCCCAGAGCCGCCATGGCTCAAGCACGAGCGCGTGCGTAATGGCGAGCGCCTCGCCGCCGCGCGCCCAGCTCAGCCGCACGCGCGGTTCGCCATCGGGCTTGAAGCCGAGCCGCGAGAGGAAGCGCTCAGACGCAGAATCATCGGCAAATCGCTCTGCGGTTATCCGATGGTGGCCGAGTGCTCGCGCCAGGCTGAGCACCGCGCGCGACGCCTCGCTCGCATAGCCCTGTCCCCGGAAAGACCGCCCGATCCAGCATGCCAGGCTCACCTCTCCGGAGACGCGGCCAAGTCCGATCCAGCCCACCAGCTTTGCCCCGAGCCCCGTCGGCAGCGATATGCAGAAGCGCGGCAGCAGCGGTTCGCGCGACGCGCCCAGCCATTCGCCCGCGCAGTCGCCGGCAGCGTGCGAGGCGGGTGCCGCAAGCTGCCGGGCGACGTCGTTGTCTGCAAGCAGTGCCTCCATTTCCTCGGCATCCTCGGGCCAGCCGGGCCGCAGGAACAGCCTCTCACTCCGGATAAACATATCGGCGCCTCCATTCGCGGTCCTTCCCGCGCCGGCGCATAGGCGCGTCGCGTGACGGCACAGTTACGTTTTTGCGGGGACCGTGCGCCGCTGGCGCCGCCCATGCATTCGGATATGTGAAGGAGACAAAAAACAAGGGAGACGGGCGGGCCCCTCTCCCTCGTGTGGCCGGAGCCAAAGCTCCGGTGGGGGCCGTCCGTCACGACGACCCGTGATCGGTCGTCCGATTATTCCGCGGCGGCGGCCATACAATCGACCGACACATATTTGCGGCCGAGCTTGCCCGAATGGAAACGCACCCGGCCCACGGCAAGGGCGAACAGCGTGTGGTCCTTGCCGAGGCCAACATTTGCGCCGGGGTACACACGGGTGCCGCGCTGACGGATAATGATGTTACCGCCGATCACATGCTCGCCGCCGAACTTCTTGACGCCGAGCCGGCGCCCTGCGGAATCGCGGCCGTTGCGAGACGAGCCGCCTGCTTTCTTATGTGCCATCGCCTATGCTTCCCAGATCTACTCGGCGGCGCGGACTTCGGCCGCCGCTTCGGCGACGCGGGCATCCGGCGCCTTGGTTGTCTCACGCCGTTCCTCGCCCCCGACCGACAGGATGCGCAGCAGCGTCATGTACTGGCGGTGGCCGGCCTTGCGGCGGTAATTGTGGCGGCGACGCTTTTTGAAGACGATCACCTTCTCACTCTTCGCCTGGGCGATGATCTCGGCCGAAACCGTCACGTCGGCGACATCGGTGAGCGCGCCGTCATTCCCCGCGAGCAGGACGTCACCCAGCGTGATCGTGTCCCCGGCCTCCCCGGCCAGCTTCTCGACCGCGATCTTGTCTCCGGCGGCAACCCGGTACTGCTTGCCGCCCGTGCGCAATACTGCGAACATGCTGTCTAACCCTATCGATCCGTTTGCCGCCCGATCCGCCTGGCGGATTAACCGGTCAGCGGCGGGCGTCACTCCGGACAACCCGCTGGTTGGCGGGGCCGGAAAGAGTGGTGCCGTTAGTCGAAGGTCGTCGGTCCTGTCAACCGCCAGTCGAGCATCGAACCGGGCTCGCCCAGCCGGTGATAGGCTCTCGCGCCGCTGGCCAGCCGTGCTATGGCGGCGGCATGACCGGAGCGGGCACTGCCGAACACTCTCGCGCGAAGCGGCGCCGCGGCGGCGTTCGCGGATCGATCGCGCTGCTGGCGCTATCGGCGTCCGCCTGCTCCTCGCAAGGCTACCCGTCGCTTGCCCGACGGCCCGCCGAACGCGTCGTCGCCAACCCGGCACCAGCGGCGCAACCTTCGGCTGAAGCTGGCGCCGCGAACCCCCAGCTATCCAGGCAGCTCGCCGCGCTGCTTACCAAAGCCGGTGAAGGGCATCGCAGCTTCACCGCGCGGCGGTCGGCGGTCGAGCGCGCGGTTGCGGGCGCCGGCGCGCTTGGCAGCGACAGTTGGGCGAGCGCGAGCATCGCATTGGCCGGGCTTGAAGGCGCGCATGGCGGGGCAACCGCTGCGCTGGTCGAGCTCGACGAACTGGCGACCACGCACCGGATCGAGCGGATCGGCGCCTCCGACCCGGGCACCGATGCAATCGAGACCGCCCGGGCCGAAGTCGAGCGGCTCACCGACGAAGAGGCGGACGTGCTTGCCCGGCTGCAGGCCCGGCTGGGCGGTTGAACCCGCGCGCCGCTAGCGCCAGCGCCAGCGCGCCAAATCCGCGAAGTCCTCTGTCCTCGGCTCGATCCAGCGCCATTGGCCGCCAACCCGCTCGCGCTTCCAGAACCAGCTCTCGCCCTTTAGATGGTCCATCGCAAAGTCGGCGGCGGCGAAGGCATCGCGGCGGTGGCGGGCGGCGGCGGCGACCAGCACGATCGCATCGCCCGGCAGCATCACCCCGCTACGATGCAGCATCAGCAGCCCGTCGAGCGTCCAGCGTTCGCGGGCACTCGCGGCGAGGCGCCGCATTCCGGGCAGGGTCAGTGGTTCGTAATGCTTCAGCTCGAGCGCTTCGACCGGCCGATCCTCGCCGGCGCTCTCGCGAACCTGGCCGAGGAAGCTGACGACACCGCCGGCACGGGGATGCGCGGCGGTGAAGCGGGCGAGTTCAGCCCCCGGATCGAAGCTTGCGGCCAGCAGGCAGACGTCGACCCGCATCTCAGCCGCCGCTTACTGGTGGCAGGAACGCAAGCTCGTCGCCATCGGCGAGCACCAGCGCCGTGCGGTCGGCGACTAGCGTCCCGTTGATGGCGATGCGGACGCGGTCGGCCGTCAGCGCCCGCGCGAGGTCCGGCTCCAGCCTGGCGAGCAGCGTGGCGAGCGATCCCGCCGCAGCTTCGCGTGTCGCCCCACCGGCGGCGTCTTCCAGCCGGCCGAGGAACACCAGTCGCACGCTCATGGCCAGGCCGGCATCTCAGCCGCCGGTGATCGACATATGTCGGGCGAGTGCCGGGGCCGCGCCAGGTGCCCGAATCGCGAAATGGTGCCGCTCGGGCTTGATCCGCATCGCGAGATCGAGCGCTGCCGCCAGCGCCGGGTCGGGATCGGCGGAGCGCAACGCGGCGCGCAAATCAACCCGCTCCTCGCCTCCGAGGCAAGGATAGAGCTGGCCGGTGGCGGTGACGCGGACGCGGTTGCAGCCCTCGCAGAAATTGTCGGTGAGCGGCGTGATGAAGCCGAGCCTGCCGCCGGTCTCGGCGACCTCGACATAGCGCGCGGGGCCGCCGGTGCGGTGCCCCGACGGGTTTAGTGTCCAGCGCTTCGCCAGCGCTACCCGCACCTCGTCAAGCGGCAGGTAATGGTCGAAGCGGTCCTCGTCGACCTCGCCGAGCGGCATCACCTCGATCAGCGTCATGCCGAAGCCCTGGCCATGCGCCCAGGCGACGAGTTCGGGGATTTCGCCCTCGTTGACCCCCTTCAGCGCGACCGTGTTGAGCTTGACCTCGAGTCCGGCCGCCGTGGCGGCGGCGATGCCTTGCAGCACCTGCGGCAGGCAATCGCGCCGCGCCAGCCGGGCGAACGTGGCACGGTCGAGCGTGTCGAGCGAGATGTTGATGCGTCGCATCCCGGCTGCGGCGAGATCCTCGGCGAACTCGGCAAGGCGGGTGGCATTGGTGGTCATCGTCAGCTCGTCCAGACCGTCACCCAGCTTGCGGCCGAGCGCGCGGACCAGATCGATCACGTCGCGCCGCACCAGCGGCTCGCCGCCGGTCAGCCGCAGCTTGGTAATGCCCCTTGCGATGAAGCCGAGCGCCAGCGCATGCAGCTCCTCCAGCGTCAGCACCTCGGCGCGCGGCAAAAAGGTCTGCCGTTCGGGCATGCAATAGGCGCAACGCAGATCGCAGCGGTCCGTCACCGACAGGCGCAGATAGCTGATCGGGCGGCGGAAGCGGTCGACCAGGGCGGCCGCCGATGGCTGGGGCTGCGTCATCGCCTCAAGATAGCATCTCGCCGGCGTCTTTGCCATCAAGCACGAGCAGTTGCCCGGTAACGCCTTGCGCCCCGGCGAGGAAGCGGTCGGCGGCGGCAATTGCGCGCTCGTCGTCGCTGACCAGTCCGTTGATCCGCTGCGGGGCCCATGCCCGCGCCAGCGACTGCACGGCGGCGAGCCGCCAGGCGCGGTGGGTGTGATCGGCGAGCGGGAAGACGAGGGTGAGGGAGAATCGATCCTCCCCGTGCCGAGCAGGATCGAGAACACGTAAAATTCCCGGCAGCACCTCGGCGTGAAACAAAGTAGCGGCGGCAAGCGGATCGTCCGGCAGCGGGCCGACCTCGAACCGCGCCATCAGCGCCGTTCGCGGTGGAGGGTGATGCCGATGCTCTCGCCCGCCTCGGCGATGGCGAGCTTGACGATCTTGACCGTCACCGCCTCGATCCGCGCGTCCTGCAGCAGCAGCGTCTCGCAGATATGGTCGGCCACCGCCTCGATCAGCTTGAAATGCACCCCCGGCGACAGCGCCTCCGAGGCGGCGAACTTCAGGTCCATGTAGTTCTTGCTGGCCGATAGCTGCGCATCCGGCGCGTAATGATCGATCGGCTTCATCCGCGCGGCGATGCTGATCCGCAACGGCTGCGCCTGTCCGGTCTCCTCGGAGAAGATGCCGGTGAGCACATCGACCTCAAGATCGGCGACTTCCAGGATGAGGCTGTCGGGCATGTGCGCGGGGATGGCATCGAGGTCGCGCGTTGTCCACAGCGGGCACCAACGGCCGGCGGCTTGCGTGACCATCCATCCGCAGCTATCCCGCATGCAACATGGGTTGGTTCGATCGCCTGACCACGGGTTGCGCGCGCTTCGCGGGAAGGCCCGCGATGTTCGCTGGCTGCCTTCTCCTCGCCACGCTCGGCCTGTTCGCTTATCTCGGCGGGAACGAGCTTTTCGTAAATGGCGCAAACCTGGCGATCAGTGTTCTCACCCTGCTGCTCCTCCCCGTCCTACAGGCGACGCAGAATCGTGACGGCGCCGCGCTGCAGGCTAAGCTGGACGAGCTGATCAAGGTCAACTCGGACGCGCGCGACGCCCTGATCGGGCTCGAACAGCACAGCGAAGCCGAAATTCAGGAGATGCGCGCCTGCGAGCAAGAGGATGCGGAACGCTCCGCCTCCTGAGCGCCCGCCTAGCCGTTCCGCCAGCGTGCGAAGATCGCCGTCGGCAACAGACGCGCGCCCTCGCCTTCCTCGCGCAGCGCCAGTTCGCCGTGTTCGATTTCGCCCGGCATGTCGACGAAACACTCAGCGAGCAGGCCGGCCAGCGACAGGCTGCTCATCCGCACCGCATAGGCGGTGAGGAACAGGAAGCGACTCTCGGCATCGAGCAACTGGCGGCAGTCGGCGACCAGCGCGGGCAGATGCTCCTCCAGCCGCCAGGCCTCACCTTCTGGACCGCGGCCGAATTTGGGCGGATCGAGGATAATGCCGCCATAGCGCCGCCCGCGCCGCAGCTCGCGCGCGGCGAATTTGGAAGTATCGTCGATCAGCCAGCGGATCGGCCGCGCCGCCATGCCGGAAAGCGCGGCGTTCTCGCGCGCCTGCGCGACGGCTTTTTTCGACGCGTCGACGTGAGTGACCGGACCGAAGCGCGAAAGCGTCAGCGTGCCGACGCCGGTGTATCCGAACAGGTTGAGCGTCGCCGCGTCATTGCGGCCGTCGAGCATCTGCCGCATCCATTCCCAGACCGGCACCATGTCGGGGAAGAAGCCGAGGTGGCGGAAGGGTGTGCAGTGCGCGGTGAAGCCAACCTCGCGCCAGGCAAGCGGCCAGCCCTCGCGCGGCACGGCTCGATCGAACACCCAGCGCCCGCCGCCGTCCTCGTCCGAAGCCGGGACGAATTCACCATGCGCGTCCCAGTGGGTCAGGCGCGGCTGCCACATCGCCTGCGGCTCCGGGCGGATGAAGCGGTAGGGGCCATAGCGTTCGAACTTGCGGCCGTGACCCGAATCGACGAGGCCGAAGTCCTGCCAGGCCTCGCCCGCCAGGATCAGCGGGGATTGGATCAGGTCGGCCAAGGGTCAGCTTGCCCTGGGCGTATGCCGCGCATGTGATTCGACAAACTCGGCATGAACGGATGTAGGCGACGGACGCCAACATCCGCACGGTCTGAGCCCGTCGAGCCGACAGCAACCAGAGGTCAACGACCCCGCCATATCCCCCAAGCTCATCCCCGTGGCACCGCGCGCGCGGCGATGTACGCACGGACCGTTGCGTAATCGCCCGGCAGTTCGGCGAAGCGTTCGTTACGGTCGAACAGTTCGCCGACCCGAGGAGGCAATTGCGGGCGCCGCCCGGTGGCGCGTTCCACCGCGTCGCGGAACTTGGCCGGATGCGCGGTGGCCAGGGTCACGATCGGCGTTCCTGGCGGTAACTCGCCGGCGAGCTTACCGGCGCGCGCCGCGTGGAGGGCGATGGCGGTGTGCGGGTCGATGAGCTCGCCGCAGCGTTCCCACGCCCAGCGGATCGCCCCGAGCATATCGTCCGGATCGGCGCGGGCGCTGGAGAATAGCTCGGCGGCGCCTTCACGTTGCGCGTTGGTGAGGCGCATCGCGCGGCTCTGCTCGAAACCCGCCATCTGCTCGGCGAGCGCCACACCATCGCGACCGTTGAGGTCGAACAGCAGCCGCTCGAAGTTTGACGAGACCTGAATATCCATCGACGGGGCCGCCGTCGGCGTCACCGTCCCGGCCGAATAGTCGCCGCTGGTAAGCGCGCGGTGGAGGATGTCGTTGACGTTGGTGGCGACGATCAGCCGCGCGATCGGCAGGCCCATGCGGGCGGCGACATAGCCGGCGAAGACGTCGCCGAAGTTGCCCGTCGGCACCGAGAACGCCACCGGCCGGCGCGGGGCGCCGAGTTGGAGCGCGGCGGCGAAGTAATAGACGACCTGCGCCATCAGCCGCGCCCAGTTGATCGAATTGACCGCGGACAGCCGGAAGCGCCCGGTCAGTTCGGGATCGTTGAACATCCGCTTCACCATCGCCTGGGCATCGTCGAAGGTGCCGTCGATGGCGATGTTGTGGACGTTTGGCGCCCGCACCGTGGTCATCTGCCGGCGCTGCACGTCGCTGACCCGGCCGCGCGGGTGGAGCATGAAGATGTCGATCCGCTCGCGGCCGGCAACGGCATCGATCGCCGCCGAACCGGTATCGCCCGAGGTCGCGCCGATGATCGTCAGCGGATCGCCGTCACGGCCGTTGCACGGCGCCAGCAACTCCTCGAACAGCAGGCCGAGCAGCTGCAGCGCGACGTCCTTGAAGGCGAGCGTCGGGCCGTGGAACAGCTCGAGCAGCCAATGCTGTTCGTCGAACTGCCGCAGCGGCGTCACCGCCGCATGGGCAAAGCGGCCATAGGCGGCGCGGGTCAGTTCGAGCAGCCGCTCGGGCGTCATGCAGGCGCCGACGAACGGCTGCATCACCCGCTGCGCGAGTTCGGCATAGGGCAGGCCGGCGAGGCTCTCGATCTCGGCCGGCGAGAAGCGCGGCCACGCGCGCGGCACGTAGAGCCCGCCATCGGAGGCGAGCCCGGCGAGCGTCGCCCCGGCGAAGTCCAGCGTCGGCGCCGCGCCGCGTGTGCTGATGTATTCCATTGGGGCGGCGGTTAGCGGCCGCCCTCGCGACCGGCAAGCCGCTTGCGCAGCGCGAGGCCGTAGATAACCAACGCGGTCGCGGCAAACAGAAACCACTGCACTGCGTAGGACAAATGGTTGTTCGGGATCTGCGCTGGGTCGGGCCCCTCGTTCGCCTGCAACCCCGCGAGCGGCGGGTCGGCCACCAGGCGCGGCCCGGGAGCGATGATGCCGCTGACGGTTCCGCCGCGCCAATCGGGCGGGCGCGGGTCGGCCGACCATCCGAGCACGACCCGCGCCGTGCCGCCACCCGCGAGCTGGCAGTTGGCGACGTGGCCAACGCCGGCGATGCCGGCCGCGTTGCGCCCAGCGGTCGAGGAGGCTGAAATCACCGTGGGGCAATCGATTCGGGCGCGGCGGTACAGCACCGCCTGCGCCGCCGCCGCGTTACGCGGCCAGGCAACTTCAGGCGACATCGCCTGCGCCGCCGAATAGCGCGCGAGCAGCGCCTGCTTCTGCTGGAGCCGGTCAAGCTGCCAGAACCCGAGGCGGATCATCACCGCGACGGCCGTCAGCACCAGCAGTGTCGGCAGAATCGGGACGCGGCGAATCATGGTATCGACGGCTTCATGGTCCTTCTCGCCGCCCGCTCTCGCCAGCGCGGCGCTGGAACTCGGCGGCAAGCAGCGCTGCCTTGCCGACACGCAACCCCCATACCACCGCGGCGGCGGTGATCGGCACCCACAGCACGACATGCACCCAGAACGGCGGATGGACGGCAAGTTCGAGCCATAGCGCCAGGCCGGTGACCAGCGCGCCGATGATCAGGGTGAGGAAGGCGGCGGGGCCATCGCCGACGTTGAAGCTGCTGAAATCGAGGCCGCAAGAGGGGCAATTTGGCGCGAAACCCGTGAGCCCGCCGAACAGGGTGCGCGCACCGCAGCGCGGGCAGAGGCCGAAAAGCGCGGCCGAGGCAATCCCCGGCCGCGCTTTCGAAGCGGGCTCGTCGCCCAGAGTCACTGGGCGGTCACTCGGTGGCGAAGCCCCAGTTGCCCCAGATGTAGACGGCGACGAACAGGAACAGCCACACCACGTCGACGAAGTGCCAATACCACGCCGCCGCCTCGAAGCCGAAGTGCTGGCGCGGGGTGAAATCCCCGTTGTAGGCCCGCTTCAGGCAGACGATCAGCATGATCGTGCCCATGATCACGTGGAAGCCGTGGAAGCCCGTCGCCATGTAGAAGGCCGAGCCATAGGTGTTGGTGCCGAAGGGGAACGGCGCGTGGAAATACTCGAAGGCCTGGATCGAGGTGAACAGCAGGCCGAGCACGATGGTCAGCCACAGCCCGGTCTTGAGCCCCTCGCGATCGTTGTGCAGCAGCGCGTGGTGCGCCCAGGTAACCGTGGTGCCCGAGCAGAGCAGGATCAGCGTGTTGAGCAGCGGCAGGTCGAGCGGATCGAGCACCGCCACCAGCTCCTTGGGCGGCCACTGCCCGCCGATCACTTGCGCGAGCTGCGAGGGGAACAGCGAGAAATCGAAGAACGCCCAGAACCAGCCGACGAAGAACATCACCTCCGAGGCGATGAACAGGATCATCCCGTAACGCTGGTGGAGCTGGACCACCGGCGTGTGATCGCCGGCATGCGCCTCGCGCACGATCTTGGTGAACCACTGGAACAGCCCGGCGATCAGGACCGCGGCGGCGGCGAGCAGCACATATTTGCCGGCCGGGATCTTGTGCATGAACAGCGCCAGACCCGTGGTCATGCCCAACGCGCCGATGGTGGTCATCAGCGGCACGATGTCGGGCGGCAGGATATGATAATCGTGGTTCTTGGTTCCGGCCATGAGCCCTGATCCCCGTTGCAAGTTGGGCGCGGACGCCTTTGCGTGTCCCTCGCCGCAGAGCCTTACCCGCCTGCTCCGGGACGGTCCAGAGGCTTTGCGCCGTGTCCGGTGCTGGCTCGATGGAAGGTTTGGTTCAGCGTCACTGCCCGATATCCTGTCGGACCGGCGGGCGGTTACCGGATGAAATAACCGTCGACCTTCCAGCCGGAACGCTCGCGCGCAACGACCACTGTCTCGATCGCCTCGCGGGCATCGAAACGGGTCTGGAATTCGATGATTTCGTACTCTCCGTCGGGCGCGCCAGGGAGCGACGTGGCTTTGGTGACGGCATGGAACGACCGCGACGTTACCCGTCCAAGCGGCTCACGGACCGGCCGGATGACCGAGGGCCACCGGGTTTCGGGCATTTGCGAGCGGAACAGCACTCCGGCCGCGCGCCAGCTGCCACTCCAATCCTGATTGTCGACGAGCGACACCCAAGCGCGCGCGGACTCGGCGCCGAGCGAGCGCGACGGGGCGGCCTGATTGCCTGTTGACACCTGGGTCCCCGTTTCGCGCCGGTTCCCTTCGGGGGCGGACGCAAGCATAACCGCGACGAGGATCAGTGACATCACGAGCGCTACTCCCCCAAGCCAGGCGAACGATCGGCCCGCGTCGGGCGGTCGATCTGGAAGCCCGCCATCTGCATCGTCTGTTGCCGGATGCACGAGCCCCAAATTCTTGTCCGCCAGGAAATTGGGGGCGCGCCGCTCGACCTGGGCGAGCCGGCGGGCGGCCTCGCGGCTGCTCGAAACGCCGAGCTTGCGTCGTGCGTCGCGCAAGCGTTCGTTGATCGTGTGAACCGAGAGCCCGAGCGAACGCGCCATCGATTTCGCGTCATGGCCATCCAAAATGAGCCGCAGCGTCTGCCTCTCGCGTTCGCTCAGCGCCTCAATGCCTTCACGCACCAGCCCGCTCCCGTGCTTCAGCCCGCTGCCTGGTGGAAGGTGTAGCTCAAGGTGATCTGCTCGATATCGCTGGTGTCGGGGTTCTCCGCGATCTTCGGGTCGACGTAGAAGATCACCGGCATCGACACCTCTTGACCCGGCTGCAGCACCTGCTGGGTGAAGCAGAAGCACTGGACCTTGTTGAAAAATTTCCCAGCCTGCTCGGGTTCGACGTTGAAGCTGGCCTGGCCGGTGATCGGATGATCGGAATCGTTGCGCGCCCGAAAGATCGCCAGCCGCCGGGCACCGATCGGCACGGTCTGGGTCACCTGCTCGGGCTTGAACATCCACGGCATGCCGCGATCGACATTGGCATCGAAGCGGATCGAGATGGTGCGCGCAAGCGGCGTCACCGCCTCGGCCTGTGCCTCGCTGGCCCGCTGCGTGGTGCCGCCGAAGCCGGTCGCCTGGCAGAACATCCGGTAGAGCGGGACGGCGGCGAAGCCGAGCGCCAGCATCGCCAAAGCCCCGAGCAGCGCGAGCCCGGCGACACGGTGGTTGCGATTCCTAGGGATCAGGCTGAGCGCACCCATCCTGCCTTCAGCCCATCTTGGCGATCGAAATGAAATAGACCAGCACGACGAAACCGGCGAGCAGCAGTGCCAGCACGCGGTTGCGGCTGCGACGGACGCGGGCGAGATCGCGCGGTTCGGGTTGATTGGCAAGGCTCATCTCAGATACTCCGCGCCGAACCACCAGTGGTCGGCAACCAGCGCCGCGAACAGCGCGAACAGGTAGATTATCGAGAAGGCGAACAGCCGCTTCTCGGGCTTCATCGGGTCAGCCTCGCCCGTTCGGCGGCGGAGTCCAACCCGCAATGCGAGCGCCAGGAACACCGACGACAGCGACAGCGCCGCGACGCCGTAGACCACGTGCGCCCCGCCGAGCCACCAGGGCAGCAGGCTCAGCGGCAGCAGCAGCACGGCATAGATCAGGATCTGGCGCCGCGTCGCCGGCTCGCCGGCCACCACCGGCAGCATCGGGATGCCGACCTTGGCGTAGTCGCTCTGGACGAACAGCGCGAGCGACCAGAAGTGCGGCGGGGTCCAGAAGAAGATGATCGCGAACAGCGCCAGCGGCATCGCGGTGATGTGGCCGGTGGCGGCGACCCAGCCGATCAGCGGCGGAAAGGCGCCGGCGCCGCCGCCAATAACGATGTTCTGCGGCGTGCGCGGCTTGAGCCAGATCGTGTAGACCACCGCGTAATAGACGATCGACACGGCCAGGATTGCCGCGGCAAGCCAGCCGATCGCCAGCCCCATCAGCAGCACCGAGCCCGCCGAGAGCCCGACCCCGAAGTCGCGCGCGGAGGTGCGGTCCATGCGGCCGCCGGGCAGCGGCCGGCCGGCGGTACGCCGCATTCCCGCGTCGAGGTCAGCCTCCCACCACTGGTTGAGCGCGGCGGCCCCGCCGGCGCCGATGGCGATGCACAGAATCGCGGTGAAGCCGAGCACCGGATGGACGCGCACCGGTGCGGCGAGGAGGCCGCACAGCCCGGTGAACACCACCAGGCTCATCACCCTGGGCTTGGTGAGCGCGAAGAAGTCGCGCCAGTCGGTGGGAGCATGGGAAATGGCTTGGGTGGTCATGGCGTCCTCCCCCCGCGCTTACGAGAGGAGGTGAGCAGAGTCACGTGCCTCCGCTCATGATTTGGCTGGGTCGGCCGAGGCCCTGATCATCGAGCCCGCCGCTGCCCCCTCCCGTGAGCGGGGAGGGGCAAGCAGGATCAGTGATGGGCCCCGTCGTCGATCACCGGCAGCGTCTCGAACTGGTGGAACGGCGGCGGGCTCGACAGCGTCCATTCGAGCGTCGTCGCGCCCTCGCCCCAGTAGTTGCCCTCGGCGTGCTTTCCGACCGCGAAGGCGTAGGCGATGTTAACCAGCCAGATCCCGATCGAGGCGGCCATGACCATGTAGCCGACGGTCTCGAAGTGGTTCCAGTAGGTGTAGGCCTCGGCATAGTCCGGATAGCGGCGCGGCATGCCCTGCAGCCCGAGGAAGTGCATCGGGAAGAAGATCATGTTCACGCCGACGAAAAAGACCAGGAAGTGCAGCTTTGCCAGGAACTCCGAGTGCCAGCGCCCGCTCATCTTGGGGAACCAGTAGTAGAAGCCGGCGAACAGCGAGGTCACCGCGCCGAGCGACAGCACGTAGTGGAAATGGCCGACGACGTAA
Source organism: Novosphingobium sp. (assembly GCA_039917735.1). Taxonomy (GTDB): domain Bacteria; phylum Pseudomonadota; class Alphaproteobacteria; order Sphingomonadales; family Sphingomonadaceae; genus Novosphingobium. The sequence goes on from JBDSIY010000016.1 coordinate 29,452, forward strand.
TAGGTGTCCTGCATGTAGTCGTCGATGCCGCCGTTCGCCAGCACGACGCCGGTGACGCCGCCGACTGTGAACAGGAAGATGAAGCCGATCGCCCAGATCATCGGGCTGGCGAACTCCAGCGCGCCGCCCCACATCGTCGCGATCCACGAGAAGATCTTGATGCCGGTGGGCACGGCGATGACCATCGTCGCGGCGGTGAAATACATCTTGGTGTTCACCGACAGGCCGGTCGTGTACATGTGGTGGGCCCAGACAATGAAGCCGACCACGCCGATCGCGACCATCGCATAGGCCATGCCAAGATAGCCGAACACCGGCTTCTTCGAGAAGGTCGAGATGATCTGGCTGATCATGCCGAAGCCCGGCAGGATCATGATGTAGACCTCCGGGTGGCCGAAGAACCAGAACAGATGCTGGTACAGCACCGGATCGCCACCCCCGGTTGCGTCGAAAAAGGTGGTGCCGAAGTTGCGGTCGGTGATCAGCATGGTGATCGCCGCCGCCAGCACCGGCAGCGCCAGCAGCAGCAGGAAGGCGGTGACCAGCATCGACCAGACGAACAGCGGCATCTTGTGCAGCGTCATCCCCGGCGCGCGCATGTTGAAGATGGTGGTGATGAAGTTGATCGCGCCCATGATCGAACCGGCGCCCGCGAGGTGGAGCGAGAAGATCGCGAAATCGACCGCCGGCCCCGGCGAGCCGCTGGTGGAGAGCGGCGCATAGACGGTCCAGCCGGTGCCCGCGCCGTTGCCCGTGCCGCCGGGCACGAAGGTCGAGGTCATCAGCGAGCAGAAGCCGGCGACGGTCAGCCAGAACGAGATGTTGTTCATCCGCGGAAAGGCCATGTCCGGCGCGCCGATCATCAGCGGCACGAACCAGTTGCCGAAACCGCCGATCATCGCCGGCATCACCACGAAGAACACCATGATCATGCCGTGCGCGGTGATCAGCACGTTCCACAGATGCAGCGACTGATCGAAGCTCGGGTTAGCCTCGCCGAACCAGCGCGCGAAGGTGCCGAGATACTGGATCCCCGGCGCCGCCAGTTCCATCCGCATCAATCCGGAGATGGCGCCGCCGATCAGCCCCGCGCAGATCGCGAAGATCAGGTAAAGTGTGCCGATGTCCTTGTGGTTCGTCGACATGAACCAGCGCGCGAAAAAAGCCGGATGATCATGCGCGTGATCGGCATGGCCATGCTCTTCGTGAGCCTGGAAGGATTCGGGGGCGAGGGTTGCCATGGTCGTGCGTACCTTGTCAGGAATTCGTCAGGCGGCCGGTTTCGCCGAGGCGGAAGCGGCCGGAGCAGGGGGGCTGATCGCCGCAGCAGGCTGGGCAGTCGCCGCGTCTGCCGCCGCCGGCGTGCCGCTGGCGGCAACGGCGGCGGCTACAGCGGCCTCGGCGCCGGTCGGGGCGGGCTTCGGCTTGCCGTCGATCACCCCGCCCTGCTGGCTCAGCACCCAGGCGTTGAACTGGGCGCGGGGCAGCGCCTCGACCGCGATCGGCATGTAACCGTGCCGGGCGCCGCAGAGTTCGGAGCACTGGCCGTAATAGACGCCGGGCCGATCGATGAAGAGCACCTTCTCGTTGATCCGCCCGGGAACCCCGTCAAGCTTAAACCACAGCGAGGGCACCGCCCAGGAATGGATCACGTCGGAGCCGGTGATCTGCATGCGAATCGGCTCGCCCACCGGCACCACAATGCGGTTGTCGACCTCGAGATGCGCCGGGCCGTCGCTCGGATCGGAGCCGACCTCGCGCACCCCGGTGTTGATCGCCGGCTGACCGGGGAGGTTGAGCATGTAGGACGTGACCTCGAAGCCCCCGTTGTCCGGGTAGGTATAGGTCCAGAACCACTGATTACCGGTGGCCTTGATGGTCAGCGCCTTGGCCGGAGCCGGCTTGTACTGCTTGGCGAGCAGATCGATCGAAGGAACGGCGATGCCGACCAGGAGCAGCACCGGCAGCAGCGTCCAGACCACCTCGATCAGCGTATTGTGGCTGGTGCGCGAAGGCACCGGATTGGCGCGGCGATTGTAGCGCGCGATCACCCAGATCAGCAGGAACAGCACGAACAGGGTGATGATGACGATGAGCGGCAGGAGAATGCCGTCGTGAAACCAGCGGCCATACTCGCCGAGCGGCGAATGCTGCGACTGCAGGCCGGTGCCCCCGTCGACCGGCATGCCGATCCCGGGGGTCGGCTTCATCCGCGTGTAGCTGCCGGCGGGCGCCGGGGCGAGCTTGTCGCCGGGAGTCGCCGAGGCGGGATTGCCGGCGACGTCGGGCGCGCGCGCCGCGATCGCGCTCGTGGCCGGCGCACCTGTCGCCGGAGCGGGCAGTGTCACCGAGGCAGCTGAGGTTTCCGGCGCGTGGCCGGCGGCGAACGCCGCCTGCGGGGCAGCGAGCAGCGCCAGCGCAAGGCCGATCGCCTTGAGCGCCCTGCCGAACGCAAAATCCCGGGCCGGAGCGCTCCCGCCGTGCGCGTCTGTTCCGACTGTCATCACCCTCGTGCTCTCGCTTCCATGCTCGGCGAGAGCCGCCCCAAAGCCGCTCTACGCGCAGATGAAACAACGGAGAAATCCCCCGATCGGCGGGGCTATACGCGCGCTTGCGGGCCGTCTCAAGCGCCACTAGGGGATATTTTCGACGCAGCGCAACCCGGTGGCCGGGCGCCGCCGCCGATCCAGGACAGCCCCGCGCGTGATGCAAGAAGACGAGGTCCTCGCCGAATTCCGGGCCAGCAAAGCCCTGCTCGAAGGGCATTTCCTGCTCTCGTCGGGCCGGCACAGCGCCCATTACCTGCAATGCGCGCGCGTGCTGATGAATCCGGACCGCGCCGCGCGGCTGGCCGCCGCTCTGGCGCACCGCCTCCCGCGTGAGCTGCGCAAGGAGATCGCCAAGGTGGTATCGCCGGCGCTGGGCGGGGTGATCATCGGTCACGAAATGGGCCGCGCGCTCGGCGTCGAGGCGATGTTCGTCGAGCGTCCGACCGGCAGTTTCAAGCTGCGCCGGGGCTTCTCGCTCACCAAAGGCGACCGGGTGCTGCTGGTTGAGGACGTCGTTACTACCGGCCGCTCGTCGCGCGAGGCGATCGCCGCGATCACTGAAGCGGGCGGGAGCGTCGTCGCCGCCGCTGCGCTTGTCGATCGCTCGGGCGGCAGCGTCGATCTGGGCGTACCATTCCACCCGCTGATCGCGCTCAACTTCCCGACCTATGCCGCCGACGAACTCCCGCCGGAGCTGGCCGCGACTCCCGCCATGAAGCCGGGCAGCCGGGCAGAGGCGTGAGCCGGAGATGAACGCCACGTCAGAGCCGGCGCGCGAGCGACCCCGCTTGCGCCTCGGCGTCAACATCGATCACGTCGCGACGATCCGCAACGCGCGGGGCGGCGTCCATCCCGATCCGGTGCGCGCGGCTCAGATAGTCGCGGCCTGCGGTGGCGACGGCATCACCGCGCATCTGCGCGAGGACCGGCGGCACATCATCGATGACGACCTCGCTCGGATCCAGGCGGTGACCAGCCTGCCGCTCAACCTGGAAATGGCGGCAACCGACGAGATGTGCGCGATCGCGCTGCACCACCGTCCGCACGCCGCCTGCATCGTCCCCGAACGGCGCGAGGAGCGCACCACCGAGGGCGGGCTCGACGCCGCCGGCCAGCACAATCGGCTCGCACCGATCGTCGCCAGGCTCGGCGACGCCGGAATTCGGGTCAGCCTGTTCATCGCCCCCGAGCCGCGCCAGCTCGATGCGGCAATGCGGCTCGGCGCGCCGGTGGTCGAGTTCCACACCGGCGAATACGCCCATGCCGAGGGCGAGGCGCTGGCGGTCGAATTGCGCCGGATCGAGGAGATGGCGGCCCTCGCCGTCAAGAACGGGATCGAGCCGCACGCCGGCCACGGCCTGACTTACGAGAACGTCCAGCCGATCGCGGCGATCCCGCAGCTGGCGGAGCTGAACATCGGCCATTATCTGATCGGCGAGGCGATCTTCGTCGGGCTGGAGGCGAGCGTGACGCGGATGCGGGCGTTGATGGACGCGGCGCGGTGATCCTCGCGATCGGCTCCGACCTTTGCAACATCGAGCGCATTCAAAACTCGCTCACCCGCTTCGGCGAGCGCTTCGAAACCCGCGTCTTCACCGACGTCGAGCGCGCCAAGGCGGCGCGGCGCCCGTTCACCAAGGCCGGCACCTACGCAAAGCGATTCGCCGCCAAGGAGGCCTTTTCCAAAGCGGTCGGAACCGGCTTCAAGGCCGGCGTGTTCATGAAGGACATCGGCGTCGTCAACCTTCCCGGCGGCGCGCCCACTCTGGCGCTGACCGGCGGCGCGGCGGCGCGCCTCGCCGCGATCACTCCCCCCGGACATGAGGCGATCGTGCATCTGACTCTGACCGACGATCACCCCTGGGCGCAGGCCTTCGTGATTATCGAGGCGCGCCCCCTTTGACCGGCAGGACATTGCGCAGGCGCCTGCCGGCCGCTCGGGACACCTTCGACTGGCGGGGTGAGCTGCGCGGGCTCGGGCTGGCGCTGCTCGCCGTCCTCGCCTTCCAGTGCGGTATCGCCAAGCAGTTCTACATCCCGTCCATCTCGATGATGCCAAACCTCCTGGTCGGCGACCGGCTGGTGGTGAGCAAATATCCGTACGGCTGGAACTGGACCTCGGTAGTCTTCCACCTGCTGCCGCGCGGAACCTGGCGGATAATGGGCAGCACGCCCGAATATGGCGACATCGTCGTGGTCGTACCGGGAAACCGCCGGCAGGATCTGATCAAGCGCGTCGTCGCGCTACCAGGCGACCGCATCGCCGTGATCAATGGCCAGATCGTGCTGAATGGACGGCCAGTGCCGCAGCAAGTCGAGCCGATGATCGAACTGCCGGTCGATCCCGACCAGCCCTGCGATGCCGCCACCTTCCCGAATGCCCTCGCCCGCAAGCCGTCCGGCCGGCAGGTCTGCGAGCTGCCGGCGCTGCGCGAGACGCTGCCCAATGGCGCGACCTATTTGGTGATCGACCACCTCGACCAGATGCTCGACCACATGCCCGAGATCCAGGTTCCGGCCGGCCACGTCTTCCTGATGGGCGACAACCGCGACCATTCCGCCGACAGCCGCGCGGCGCTGTGGGAGAACGGGCTCGGCGGGCCGGTGCCGCTCGCGAACATAAGCGGCCGTGCCGAGTTTATCACCTGGTCGTGGAGCGGCAACCAGAGCTGGAATCCGCTGAGCTGGCCAGCGGCACTGCGCATGGACCGGGCCTGGCGCAGCCTGCGGCCAAGGGTCGATGCCGCGGGCCGACGAAAGACGGGAACGCATTGATGGCCGACGGCGGAGCAAGTCGCGAACCACCCGGCCCGGCGGCCGCCGGGCCGACCGACATCCGCGATCCGCTGCTGCGGCACGAGGCGAAGCGCGCGTTCGTCTGGATCGGGCTGATCTCGCTCGTCGCGCTGGCGGTGTTCCTGTCGCAATCGCTGCTGGTGATCTTCGGCGGCATGGTGATGGCAGCGCTGGTGGACGGCGGGGCGAGGCTGCTCGGGCGAATGCTGGCGATCGGGCGCGGTTGGCGGGTCACGATCGTGCTGATCCTGACGACCGTCTTCCTGGTCTGGCTCGCTTACTTCGCCGGGAGCCAGATCGCCGCTCAGGCGGCGGAGCTGCCCGCGACGATCAAGGCGCAATCCGGGCGCGCGCTCGACTGGCTGCACGCGCGCGGCCTGGGCATCGGCGTGGGGAGCGTGGAGGGCATGCTGCAACAGGCTATCGGCGGCATCGGCCAGGTCACGCGCGCCGTGGGCGGCATCCTCGGCGGCCTAGGCACGATGCTGCTGATCGTCGTGCTCGGCATTTACTTCGCGATCGAGCCGAAGCTTTACCAGCGCGGCGTCGCCTGGATGCTGCCGCGCGACCAGCGCCCATGGTTCGACGATACCGCCCAGCAGATGGGCAGCGCGCTGCGCCGGCTGCTAGCGGGCAGGCTGCTCGGCATGCTGGCCGAGGGGATCGCCACCTGGTTGCTGCTCCAGATCTACGGCGTGCCGATGGCGGCGCTGCTCGGCCTGATCACCGGCCTGCTCGCCTTCCTCCCCAACATCGGCGCGCCGATCTCGGGCGCGATCATGGTGCTGGTGGGCTTTTCGGGAGGGGGCAACATGGGCCTCTACACGATGATGGTCTATTTCGTCGTCCAGACTGTCGACGGCTATGTCATCGTGCCGATGATCGCGCGCCGCACCGTTGACCTGCCCCCCGCGCTGGTGCTCGGCGCGCAGCTGATCATGGGGGTGCTGTTCGGCATCCTCGGCCTGGTCCTCGCCGATCCGCTGGTGGTGATGATCAAGGTCTGGCTGCAGCGCCGCGCCGAGCGCAACGAGGTTCTGGGCACAGGCTGAGGCGATGGCGCGCACGTTCCTGTATTTGGTGGCAGGACTCATCGTCCTCGTCCTTGCCGGGCTGCTGGCGCTGCGGTTCTTCGCCGATGCGCTGACCAGCATCGCTTTCGTGCCGAGGGCGGCTTTCACCCGGCCGACGCCGCTCGCCGCGTCGATCTACGACGATCCGGGGATGTGGTTCGCGCGGCCTGGCCTTCGCAACGATCCCGTTCGCTGGCTCCCCGAAGGAGCACGGCGCGGAGGGCCGAACGGCGCGGCGGTGTTCTTCATCCACCCGACCAGCTACCTGTCCCGCGATCGCTGGAACGCGCCGCTCGACGATGCCGTTTCGCGCTGGCGCGCCGAGCTCTTCGTTCGCGGCATGGCCAGCCCGTTCGGCGACGCCGCCGAGGTCTGGGCGCCGCGCTACCGCCAGGCCGCGATCGGCGCCTTCCTCACCGATCGCCCCGAGGCGAACCAGGCGGTCGATCTCGCCTATGGCGACGTGCTGGAAGCCTTCGACACTTTCATCGCGCATGAGCCAAAGGACCGCCCCATCGTGCTCGCCGGGCACAGCCAGGGCGCGTTGCACCTGATCCGGCTGCTGCGTGACCGTGTCGCCGGCAAGCCGCTCGCCGATCGCATCGCCGCCGCCTATGCGATCGGCTGGGCGGTGTCTCCCCAGCACGACCTGCCGGCGATGGGGCTTCCCGCCTGCAACGCCCCAGACCAGGCCGGCTGCGTGATGAGCTGGCAGAGCTTCGCCGAGCCGGCGAGCCCGCCCGAAGTCCGCGCCGGCTTTCCGGCGGCGCGGGCGCTCGACGGCAAGCGCAGGCTTGACGCGCCGCCGCTCTGCACCAACCCGCTGACCGGCGGCGCCGGCGCCAATGCGCCCGCTTCGGCGGATCTCGGCACACTGATACCGAACCTGACCTTCACCAGCGGCAAGCTGGTTCCGAAAGCAGTTGCGGCGCGCTGCGACGCGCGCGGGCTGCTGTTGATTGAAGGCGGGCCGGAGAGGGGGCCCCCGGACATGGGTCCCTTCGTGCTGCCCGGCAACAATTACCATGTCTACGATATCCCGCTGTTCTGGGCCAATCTGCGCGCCGACGCGGACCGGCGGATCGCGGCGTGGCGGGCCCAAGCCGAGCGAGCGCCACGCTGATTACGACCGAAGCAGCGGAGTACCGCGCCGCACTCCCCGGCGGCGGCGCGCTGATCGGGCTCGACCTCGGCACGCGCACGATCGGCACCGCCTTTTGCGACGCCGGCTGGCGCTTCGCGAGCCCGGCCAGCACACTGCCTCGCGGGAAGTTCTCCGTCGATCTGCTCGCATTGCAGGCGCTGGCGGAGGCGCGATCGGTCAAGGGCGTGGTGATCGGCCTGCCGCTCAACATGGACGGATCGCAGGGGCCGCGCAGCCAGGCCAGCCGCGCCTATGCCCGCAACCTCGCGGTGCTCGGCCTGCCGATCCTGCTGTGGGACGAGCGCTGGTCGACCGTCGGCGCGGAGCGCGGGCTGATCGACCAGGACATGAGCCGCGCCAAACGCGCCACCCGGATCGACGCGGCGGCGGCGGCGGTGATCCTCCAGGGCGCGATCGATGCGCTGACGGGTGGCGTGGTGTGAACGGCGGAGATGGACACACGGCTGGATTGGTCGCTTGCAGATGGTCCGCTTTGCGCCAAATGCCGCTGAAGCAGCCCTTGAACCGCACCGCTAATTGGAGTGGAGATGCCCCGGCCGATCGCAGTGAGGCTCGTCCCCCATGATTCAACCTGGGCGGCACGCGCGCATAGTGAGGCGACGCGGCTCCAACGGCATGTCTCAGCGATCGGCAAGGTCCACCACATAGGATCAACATCGATCCCCGGGATAGTAGCTAAGCCCGTGCTCGACCTTATGCCGGTCGTCGTTTCCCTCGATGCTTTGGATTTGCAGCGGGCGACAATCGAAGCACTCGGATACCACTGGCACGGCGCGTATGGCATGGAAGGGCGGCGGTATTGCACCTTGAATGATCCGACCACGGGCCAACGGTCGATCCAGCTTCACTGCTTCGTAGAAGGCGACCCTGCACTCCGCCGCCATCTCGCATTCCGTGATTTGCTGCGCAGCTCGCCGGAAACGGCTCGACATTACGAGCTAGAAAAGTGCCGATGCGCCAGCCTGCATCCTGAGGATAGCCACGCCTACTCCGATTGCAAAAACGCGCTGATCAAGCGCGTCGAGGCTAAGGCCTTGAGCGGCTATCGGTGAGGCCGGCACAATGGCCGCTTACGGGTCTCGCTAGTCTGGATGAGAATAGCCGCAAGTCGGGCGAAACCTAACGTCACCATCCCGGTCGGATAATGACCAAAAGCGAACCGCCATCGGCAAAATCCGCGGCCTCTGCGATTCCCATCCGCATCGCGTCCGCTCTCGCGCGGTCGAGGATCGCAGCGGGCACCCCGGACTCATGCGCGATCACATCGGCCGTGCCGAGCAGGCGCGCCTCGCGCAGCGTGAGGTCCTCGGGATCGGCGCTTCGCAGGACGATCTCAACCGTGCCGGACGAGCCAGCCGCTGGTTCGCCCGCAAGCCATCCGGCGACGCCTCCGCCGCTTCCCTCGCGCAGCGGATCGAGCGCGCCGCCCTCGCCCAGCGCGGCGTCCAACGCGCGGCGGCGGTCGCCGGCGTCGGGCCAGCGCGCCCGCAGCGCTGCGCGCGCGGCATGTAGCGCGTCCGCCAGCGCGCCGAGCGAGCCCGGCAGCAGCGCCTCCAGCCGCAGCCGCAGCGCTTTCGCCAGCCCCGCCGAGGCCCCGCCGGTGCCGATCGCCACCAGCACCGGCGAGCGATCGAGCAGCGACGGCACGGTGAAGTCGCACAGTTCGGGCCGGTCGGGGACGTTGACGAGCACGCCGCGCCCGCGCAGCCGCGCCGCCGCCCCGAGCGGATCATCGAGCG
>JBDSIY010000017.1:0-34300 GCA_039917735.1 Novosphingobium sp.
CGCTCGACATGAGCGGTTCAGGCAAAAGCCATCATGGTCTAGCTGGCTGAGCGTGTGGGCCTCGAAGTGCCGCCAAGTGCCTCCCGCGCGACCTCACGCCAGCCGATGTCGCGGCGGCAGAAGCCGGTGGGAAAGTCGATCGCATCGACGCCGGCATAGGCGTTGGCCTGCGCCTCGCGCACCGAGTGGCCGAGCGCGGTGACGTTGAGCACGCGTCCGCCGCTGGCGATCAGACCGCCGTCGCGCACAAGCGCGGTGCCGGCGTGGAACACCTTCGCGCCGCGCGCCTCGGCGGCGTCGATCCCGGCGATGCTCCCGCCGCGTGCTGGCGAATCGGGATAACCCTTCGCTGCCATCACCACGGTCAGCGCGGTCTCGGGCCGAAAGCGCGGCGGCTCGCACGTAACGAGCCGGTTTTCCGCGCAGGCCAGCAGCAGCTCGCCGAGGTCACCCTCCAGCCGCATCATCAGCACCTGGCACTCGGGATCGCCGAAGCGGCAGTTGTATTCGATCAGCTTGGGGCCTTGCGCGGTCAGCATCAGCCCGGCGTAGAGCACGCCCGAATAGGGAGTACCTGCGTCGGCCATCGCCCGCACCGTGGGCGCGACGATCGTCGCGATCGCCGCGCCTTCGAGCAGTGGAGTCAGCACCGGCGCCGGGCTGTAGGCGCCCATGCCGCCGGTGTTGGGGCCGGTGTCTCCCTGGCCGACGCGCTTGTGGTCCTGCGCCGATCCGAACGGTACGATGGTGATGCCATCGGTCAGCGCGAACAGGCTGGCCTCCTCGCCTTCGAGGAATTCTTCCACCACCGCCTCGGCGCCAGACCCGAAGCGGCCCGAGAAGATGTCGGCGAGCGCTTCTTCCGCCTCGGCGCGGCTCTCCGCGACAGTCACCCCCTTGCCGGCGGCGAGCCCGTCGGCCTTGACCACCACGGGCACGCCGAAGCGGTCGAGCGCGGCGAGGCCCTCCGCCTCGCTGGTGACGTGTGCCCAGGCGGCCGTCGGAATACCGGCCCGCGCGCACAGCTCCTTGGTGAACGCCTTGCTGCCTTCGAGCCGCGCCGCCGCCGCGCTTGGCCCGAACACGGCAACACCCGCCTCGCGCAGCGAATCGGCGAGGCCGTCGACCAGCGGCGCTTCGGGGCCGATGACGACGAGGCCGATCCGCGCGGTGTCGCAAAACGCCACCACCGCGCCGTGATCCGCCGCGTCGAACGCGACCAGCTCGGCGTATTCGGCGATTCCCGGATTGCCCGGCGCGGCGTAGAGCCGGGTGCAACGGCTCGATTGCGCCAGCTTCCACGCCAGCGCATGCTCGCGCCCGCCCGATCCCAAAAGCAGGATGTTCATGCCCGAGCCGCTGACCTTTTCCGCCGATCCCTCGGCGCTGGTAGCGAACCCCGCTCCCGGCGACAACGCCGCGCCGTTCTCGATCACCGAGATCTCGGCGCTGCTCAAGCGCACGGTCGAGGAACGGTTCGGCTTCGTCCGGCTGCGCGGCGAGCTCTCGGGGGTCAAGCGCGCCGCCTCGGGCCATTTTTACTGCTGCCTGAAGGACGATGGCGCGGCGATCGACGGGGTGATGTGGCGAGCCAGCGCGCAGCGGCTCTCGTTCGCTCCCGAGGACGGCGTCGAGGTGATCGCCACCGGACGGATCACGACCTTCCCGGGCCGCTCGAAATACCAGATCGTCATCGAGCGGATGGAGATCGCCGGCGAGGGCGCGCTGCTGGCGCTGCTGGCGAAGACCCGCGCCCGGCTGGAGGCGGAGGGGCTGTTCGATCCAGCGCGCAAACGCGCGCTGCCCTTTCTTCCCGGCGTGATCGGCGTCGTCACCTCGCCCACCGGCGCGGTGATTCGCGACATACTCCACCGGCTGGCAGACCGCTTTCCCAGCCGGGTGATTGTCTGGCCGGTGGCGGTGCAAGGGCAGGGCGCGGGCGAGCAGGTGGCGGCGGCGCTGGCCGGGTTCTCGGCGCTCGTTGAGGGAGGAGCGGTGCCGCGCCCGGACATCGTGATCGTCGCGCGGGGCGGCGGTTCTGTCGAGGATCTGTGGGCGTTCAACGAGGAGATTGTCGTCCGCGCCATCGCCGCCTGCACGATCCCGGTGATCTCCGCCGTCGGCCATGAGACCGACACCACGCTGGCCGATTTCGCCGCCGACCTGCGCGCGCCGACGCCGACCGCTGCGGCCGAGCTCGCCGTTCCGGTGCGCGAGGAGCTATTGGCCCAGCTCGGCGAGCTGGCGCTGCGCAAGCGCCGCTGCGTGCTGCGGCCGGTGTCGCTGGGACGCGAGCGGCTGGAAGCGCGGGCGCGGCGGCTGCCCCGGCCCGAGGCGCTGCTCGCAGGCCCGGCGCAGCGGCTCGACGGGCTGCATTTGCGGCTTACGTCGGCGCTGCGTCAGCGCGCGCATCTCGGCCAGACTCGGCTCGAGCGTTCGGCGGCGGGGCTCAGGCTCCAGCCGCTGCTGGCGCGGGTGGCCGGCGAGCGGCGGCGGCTGGAGCGCGCCGCGCCATCGCCGGCGCTGCTGATGCGGCGCGTTGCCCAGGCGGCCGAACGACTGGCGGCGGCGGCGCGACTGCTCACTCAGCTTTACCCCAATGAGCCGCTGGCGCGCGGGTTCGCCCGAGTGGTCGATGCGGCCAACCACACGATCGGATCATACGCCGAGGCGCAGGGGATGCGGAACCTTGTCCTCAAGTTTCACGATGGTGATCTGCCGGTGGTGCATGCCGGAACCGCGCCGCGTCCGTCTCCGCCAAAGCCGCGGAAGGGGGGCACCGGCGCGCGCCAAGGCGATTTGTTCTGAGCCGGGCGCTCTGCTAGGTCTTGGCCATGCTGATGTCTTCGCAGGATCGCCCGGCCACGCTGCGCTACGGCCCTAACGGCTTTCGCGTGCTGGTCCCCGGCAATCATGTGCTCTGCGCCGTCAGCGGCGAGCGCATCTCGCTGGAGTCGCTGCGCTACTGGAGCGTTACGCGGCAGGAGGCCTATGCAACGCCCGAAATCGCCACGCGACGGTTGCTCGGCGCGTGATTCGCTGGACAGGGCCGGGCGTCTTCAGCCGCGCCGCGGCGCTGGGATTGTCGTTCGCAGTGGCTTGCGGCGCGACGGATCGCGCGTTTGGCGCCGTCGCGGCTCCGGCGACGGGCACCGACTTCACCATGAGTGGCGCGCTTACCCAGGGCGGCTGGGCGAGGGGCAGGGCTCCGGCAGGAACGGTGGAACTCACGCTTGGCGGAGTTCCGGTGCGCCTAGCGGCGGATGGCGCGTTCCTGGTCGGCTTCGATCGGGACGCGGGAACGACAGCGATCCTGTCGGCACGGCTCGCCGACGGCCGCCAGATCATCCGCACGATCGCGTTGACGCCGCGAGCCTGGCGGATCGAGCGGCTGAACCTCGCTCGCAGCCCCGGCGGGGCGGACCGAGGCGTTCCTCGCTTTGCGCCGCCCCGAACTCGCGCGGATCGAGGCGGCACGTGCTGCCGACACCGGCGCGCAAGGGTGGCGGCAGGACTTCATCTGGCCCGTCACCGGCCGGGTATCGGGAATGTTCGGCTCCCAGCGCGTCTATCGCGGCGAGCCGGGCGCCTACCACTCGGGCATCGATATCAGCACCGGAGCGGCCGGGACCGTGTTCGTCGCGCCGGCCGACGGGGTGGTGACGCTGGCGGCACGCACGCCGTTCTCGCTCGAAGGCAATCTGCTGATGATCGACCACGGTCAGGGTCTCAACAGCGCCTTCCTCCATTGTTCCGAAATCCTGGTGAAGGAGGGTCAGGCGGTACGGCGCGGCCAGCCGATCGCCCGCATCGGCATGACCGGCCGCGCCACTGGACCGCATCTCCACTGGAGCCTGCGCTGGCGCGACGCCCGGCTCGACCCGATCCTGTTCACCGGGCCGATGCGGTAGATCGCTATGACTTTACACGAAACCGCTCATGTCGATGGGTGGTCGTCGGGCTCTAAGGCAACGGTGCCGCGCCAGGTCAGGCGGTGGTGGTATCGATCACTTCCGCGCCCGGCCCGTTCTTCAGGACAGACTCGATCGCGTTGCGGGCGCTGGCCTTGCTCTTATAGCCTTCGGTCCAGAAGATCGTCTCGCTGTTGAAGCAGAAATAGGCGACGAACTCGCCGGCCTTGTTCTTCCGGATTTCGAAACGATGCGCCATGGAAGTTCCCTTCGCTGGTGTGATCCCGCCGGCGTTGTAGCTCCCTTGCCGTCCGTCGCCAAGTCGACCTAAGCGAAGCGCAGCGGCGCGTAGGGGGCCGGGTCGATCGCGCCGTCCGGCCGGCCGAGGATCAGGCCGGCGGCAAGCCGCGCGGCGGCGGGTGCGGTCTGGATGCCGAAGCCGCCCTGGCCGGCGAACCAGAAGAAGCGCGGATTGGCGCGGTCGAAACCATAGACCGGCAGTCGATCGGGCGCGAAGCTGCGCAGCCCCGCCCAGCGATGCTCGACGCGCTCGACCAGCCAGTCGGTGACGCCGGCGAGCCGGTCGATCGCGGTGGCGACATCGATCTCCTCGGGTGCGGCGTCGCAGGGCGGGCTCGGCGTCTCATCGTGGGGGCTCAGCCACAGCGATCCCGCCTCGGGCTTGAAGTAGAATTTCTCCCCCAGATCGAGCACCAGCGGCAGCGTGTCCGGAGCGGGCGGGGCGAGGCGCAGCTGCGCGACCGTGCGCCGCAGGGGGATGATGCCGAGTGGTTTCACCCCGGCCGATTCGGCAATGCAATCGGCCCAGGCGCCGGCCGCATTGACGAGCACGTCGCAGGCGAACGCGCGCCCGTCGTCCAGCAGCAGCCGCCAGTGGCCGCCCTCGTCCCGGGCCGATGCCAGCCGCGCCGCGCAACGCAGCACCGCGCCACCGCGCCGCGCCTCGTTGAGGTAGTGGCGGTGCAGCGCCGCGACGTCGATGTCGCTGCAGTCGGGTTCGAGCGCGCCGGCGGTCCAGCCGGGCAGGAGGCCGGGGATGCGTTCGGTCAGGCGGGAGCGGTCGAGACGTTCGACCGTGACGCCGAGCGCCGCGAAGGTCCCGGCGAAACCATCGAGCGCCGCCTCCTGCCCGGTCCGCGCGATGGTCAGCGCGCCGCGCGGGGTCAGCATACCGTGCGCGCGCAGGAACGGCCCCGAGGCGCTGGTCAGCGGCTGGATCCGCGGGCCGCCATAGCTTTCGGTCCAGAAAGCGGCCGAGCGTCCGGTCGCGTGATAGCCCGGCATCGCCTCGCCCTCGAGCAGCAGCACCCGCGTCGCCGGTGCCAGTTCGGCGGCGAGCGAAGCCCCGGCCATGCCGCCGCCGACGATCGCGATGTCATAGTGCTCGGCCACGCCCGGCCCCATCGGCGCGCGGCGCGGTGCGATCAAGGGATTCGTCGCCGATGAGCGGTGGCGGCGTGGTTACCGTTTGGTAAGCGGCGGGCGCTAGGTCCTCGGGCGAAACGCGGCGAGGCTTGGCGATGCAGTCCGAAACTTGTGCCTACGCATTGCTCGCCGGCCTGGCGCTGGCGCTGGTGATCGCCGCCGCCACCGACCTCAAGCGCCGCGAGATCGACAATTGGCTCAACACCGCCGTCGCGCTCGGGGCGCCGCTCTACTGGCTCGCGAGCGGATATGGTCCAACGCAGGTTCTGCTTCAGCTGGCGCTCGCCGTTGCGGTGCTGGGGCTATTCGCCGCGTTGTTCCAGGCTGGGGCGATGGGCGGCGGCGACGCCAAGCTGCTGACCGCGTTGGCGTTGTGGGTGCAGCCGGCGGGGTTCGCGCGGCTTGTTGTGCTGATGTCGCTGGCTGGCGGAGTGCTGACGCTCGGCTGCATGCTCGCCCACCGGCTCCAGCACCGGTCAGGCGCTCCGGCGGTGCCCTATGGCGTCGCCATCGCCGCGGCCGGGCTGTGGACGCTGGCCTCGCACCATCTTCCCGCGCTGCGCGACGCCCCGGCGGCATGGTCAACCGGATGGTAACCATTTTCGCTCACCACTTCGCCAGGCCACACGGCTTCGAGGGACATTCGCGCGCATGGACAGGAAGAAACTGCTGCTGATGACGGCCGCGCTGATGGTCGCGATCGTGACGGCGCTGGCCGCGCGCAGCCTGTTCTCGGGAAGCACGATGGCGCAGGCGGAAGCGGCGCCGCAGCTTGCGCAGGGTCCAAAGGTGCTCGTCGCCGGGCGCGAGCTGCCGGTCGGCACCATCCTCACCGCCGATGCGGTGTCGTTCCAACCCTGGCCCAAGGAGATGCTGCGCGACGCCTATCTGCTCGATAGCGGTTCGGACATGGCCAAGCTGCTCGGCACCGTCGTGCGACTGCCGGTTCCGGCCGGCCAGCCGGTGACGCGCGGCGCGCTTGTCCAGCCCGGCGATCGCGGCTTCCTGGCGGCGGCGCTCGGCCCGGGCATGCGAGCGGTGACGATCGCGGTTTCGGCGCGGACCGGCGTCGGCGGCTTCGTCTTTCCCGGCGATCATGTCGACCTGATGCTGACCCAGACCATCGGCGGCGGCGGCCCGGAGTCGCGGTCGCTGAGCGCGACCGAGACCTTCCTTGCCAACCTGCGCGTGCTCGCCACCGACCAGTCGACCGAGACCGAGAGCGCGGGAGGCAAGACCGTCGCCCGGGCCGTCAACACCGTCACGCTCGAAGTGACGTCCCGCATGGCCGAGAAGATCGAGGTCGCCGGATCGATGGGCACGCTCAGCCTCGCGCTGCGCTCGATCGCCGACAATGCCGAGGATCTCGACCGCGCGGTGGCGAGCGGCGCTGTCAAGCTGCCCGAGAACGCCAGTCGCGAAGAGGAGGCGAGGCTGCTGGCGCGGGCGATGGCGATGCCGGTTGAGCGTGGCGGCAGCTTTGTCACCGGCGCCGACGTCTCGCGCTTCCAGCGGCGCGGCATGCCGCCGACGAGCATTCCCGTGGCGCCGGTCTACGTGGCGCCACCCCCTGCCGGCGGTGCCGGCTTCAGCGCCCGCTCACGCGGCCCGATCGTCAACGTCACCCGAGGCAAGCAGTCCGTGGCCGTTGCGGTGGATGGAAGTTGACCGGCGTGAACGACCGAACCCGATTCGCGATTCCGAGGACAATGCCGATGATCCGCCGCCTGATCCCGTCGCTATGCGCTTTTGCCTGCGGCATCCCCTCTCCGGTGCTGGGTGCTGACGCGCAATCCGTGCCACCCCTGGCGCTGGCCCGCTCCACGGTGGTGCGCCCGGCCGGCGACGTGGCGCTGTCAATCGGCCGGGGTGAGCTGGTGACGGTGCCGGGGGCGATGGCCGACATCTTCGTGTCCAACGAAACGGTCGCCGACGTGCAGGTCAAGTCCGCGCACCAGCTCTATCTGTTCGGCAAGTCCGGCGGCGAGACCGCCGTCTATGCCAGTAACGCCGCCGGCGCGGTGATCTGGTCGGCCAACGTCCGCGTCGGATCGAACATCGACAGCGTCGGCCAGATGCTGCGCACGGCGATGCCCGAGGCGAGCATCGGCGTCTCGACGATGGGCACCAGCACCTTCCTGCTGACCGGCACCGTGGCCTCGCCCGACGACGTTGCCGAGGCCGAGCGGCTGGTCTCCGCCTTCGTCGGCAAGGAGGCGAACGTCATCAGCCGGCTGCGCACCGCGACGCCGCTGCAGGTCAATCTGCAGGTGCGGATCGCCGAGGTCAGCCGCACGCTGGTGCGCGAGATCGGCACCAACTTCATGACCCGCGATGCCGGCAGCGGCATGGTGTTCGGCCTGTCGCGCGGGCGGGGGTTCGGCTCGATCAACCCGCTGGACACGACGCTGCCGCAAGTCGACGCCTCTTCCGCCTATGGCCTCCCCGCCGGATCGCTGAAGCTGCCGTTCGACCCGCGCACCGGCCGCTTCGTCACCGGCCCGTCATTTGGCTTCAAGGCCAAGGATGCCGCGAGCACCGCGCTGAACTTCGCCGGCAAGCTCGCCGGGCTCGACATCGCCAGCGCGCTCGACCTCGGCGAGCAGGCCGGGCTGGTGACGATATTGTCGCAGCCCAACCTCACCGCGCTATCGGGGGAAACCGCCGATTTCCTCGCCGGCGGGGAATTTCCGGTGCCGATCAACCAGGGGCTTGGCGCGACCTCCGTCGAATATCGCAAGTTCGGAGTCAGCCTGTCCTACACGCCGACGGTGCTCGCCAATGGCCGGATCGTGCTGCGCGTCCGGCCCGAGGTGTCCGAATTGTCGAGCGACGGCGCGGTGACGCTGGGCGGCTTCCAGATCCCGGCCCTCACCATCCGCCGCGCCGAGACCACGGTCGAGCTGGGCTCCGGGCAGAGCTTCATGATCGCCGGGCTGATGCGCAACAATTCCCAGAACTCGGTCGAGCGGACGCCCGGCGCGGGCGACCTGCCGATCCTGGGGGCACTGTTCCGCTCGACCGCCTACCGCAAGGGCGAAACCGAGCTGGTGATCGTCGTCACGCCATTTCTGGTGAAGCCGGTCAACGCCGGCGACATCAAGCTGCCGACCGACGGCTTCCGGGTGCCCAACGAGCTGCAGCAGTTGCTCGGCGGGATGAGCAACGACGGTGTCTCGGGCCGCGACCGTCCGAAGCCGAGCGCGGCGCCCGAGGCGGCCCCGGCCGCTGCCGCGAAACGATAGAGGGAAGGGACCGACGATGATCCTCTCGAAGTTCCGGGCGGGGCGGATGCTCGCGCTTCCCCTCGCGCTCGCCGGCTGCGGCGGGGTAGCCACCAACCGCAGCCTCTACAGCGTCCACGAGCCGGTGGTCGAGCGCACCCGCGCGTCGCTCGATCTCGAAGCCGGGCCCTCGGGCCTGTCGGATGCCGAGCGGGGGCGGCTCGCCGAATGGCTGGCGGCGATGCATCCGGGCTATGGCGATCATGTCACGCTGGACGACGGCGGCGGCGCGGAGGGTGCGCGGCAGGATGTCGCCACGCTGCTGTCGGCGCACGGGCTGGCCTTGGAGAACGGCGCGCCGTCGCCATCGGACGTGCCGCCCGGCGTGCTGCGCGTCGTCGTCACCCGCGCGCGGGCGAGCGTGCCCGGCTGCCCGGACTGGTCGGCGAAAAACGACTCCAACCCGAACAATGCGACGAGCAGCAACTTCGGCTGCGCCGTCAACGGCAATCTCGCGGCGATGGTCGCCGATCCCGAGCATCTGCTGAAAGGCGCCGATGCCGGGGGGGGTGGCCGTGTCTATAGCGGCGGCAAGGCAATCGCGGCCTGGCGCGATGCGCCGCCGAGCGGCCTTGCCGGGCTGCGCCACACCTCGACCTCCTCCGTCTCCGCCGGCGGGGGGAACTGAGCGATGAACGCACCGTGGAAAGCGCATGCGGGCGGCCGCGATCCGTTCGCCGGCTATCTCTGTGACGATATGACGCTCGACGTCTTGCGGCCGGTCGCGATCGAGCTTGGCTGGCAGCCGGAGAAATGCCGCAAGGGGGGCCTGCGCACCGCGATCCAGTCGCTGTCCGTATCGGCGAGCCCGCAGGTGCTGCTGGTGGACATTTCCGAAAGCGGCGACCCGCTCAACGACATCAACGCGCTCGCCGAAGTCTGTGAGCCGGGGACGATCGTGATCGCCGTCGGGCAGGTCAACGACGTGCGGCTGTACCGCGACCTGATCGGCAGCGGCATTCACGATTATCTGCTCAAGCCGCTGGCGGCGCCGCAGCTGCGCGAGGCACTGACCCAGGCGCGCGCGCTGTTCGCCGCGCCGCGCCAGCTCGATGCCGCGTCCGTTCACAAGCACCTGACAACGGCGGTGATCGGCACCCGCGGCGGGGTGGGCGCCTCGACCATCGCCACCTCGCTCGCGTGGATCCTGAGCGCCGACGAGCGGCAGCGGACCGCGCTGCTCGATCTCGACATCCATTTCGGCACCGGCGCGCTGACGCTCGATCTCGAGCCCGGGCGCGGGTTGATCGATGCGATCGAGAACCCCAGCCGGATCGACGGGCTGTTCATCGAACGGGCGACGATCCGCGCCAACGAGAACCTCGCCATTCTCTCCGCCGAGGCGCCGATTAGCCGCCAGCTGATGACCGATGGCTCGGCCTTCAACCAGCTGCTCGAAGGCTTCCGCCAGGGCTTCGCGATGACGGTGATCGATCTGCCGCGCAGCATGGTGGTCAATTTCCCGCAGCTGGTGAGCGACGCCAATGTCATCGTGCTGGTCACCGAACTGACCCTCGCCTCGACCCGCGATGCGATTCGGCTGCTCGCCTGGCTAAAGCCGCAGGCGCCCCAGGCGCAGGTCATCATCGCCGTGAACAAGGTCCAGCCGGGGATATCGGAGATCGGCAAGGCGGATTTCGAGGCTTCGATCGAGAGCCCGATCGGATTCATCATCCCCTATGACGCGAAGGCGGCGGCAAACGCGGCGCGCCTTGGCCAGACCTTCGCCGAAGCCAATCGTACGACCAAGGCGGCCATGGCGATCCGGGAGATTGCCCAGCGGATTCACGTGATCGGTCCGGGCACCGACACCGACCGCGCGCTCCCCGCCGCGCCCCGATCATTGCTCGGCAGGCTCACGCCGCAGGCGATCCGCGCAAGGATCGGGCGGAGCAGAACGGCGCTGCCCGCGCTGGCGCCTGTCGAATGAACGGCGCGGCGGCGGGACCCCGCCGATGACCATCGTGCCGCTGCTGCTGGTCGTCGCCGGGCTGTTCGCCCTCACGCTGATCCTGCACGCCGCCTACACTCTGCCTTCGCCGCGCAAGCATGCCGAGCGGCGGCTGCAGGCCATTCGCTTCCGCCATTCCGAGAGCACCGGCGACAAGGTCGAGGCGCAGCTTCGCAAGGCGGTGGCGGCGCGCCGGCCGGCGCTGCATGCGGTTCCCGGCTCGGCCTCGCGCAGCGACGCGCTGGCGCTGCGCCTCCATCGCACCGGGCGCAACTGGCGGATGAAGCGCTATCTGCTGGCATCGCTCGGCATCGGCATGGCCGTGGCCTTGCCGATCTATCTGTGGACCGGCCGAGCGGCGCTGGCGCTGGCGATCGGCCTGGCGATGGGCGCCGGACTGCCGCATCTCGCCGTCGGCAAATTGATCGACCGGCGGACGCGGGCGTTCTCGGCGCGTTTTCCCGAGGCGATCGACCTGCTGGTGCGCGGACTCCGCTCGGGGCTGCCGGTCAGCGAGACGCTCGGCCTGATCGCCGCCGAAGTGGCGGGTCCGATCGGCGATGAGTTCAAGCTGATCACCGAACGGATCCGGATCGGCAAGCCGATGGACGATGCCCTGCAGGAAACCGCCGACCGGCTCGCGCTGCCCGAGCTGAGCTTCTTCTGCATCGCGCTCGCGGTCCAGCGCGAGACCGGCGGCAATCTCGCCGAGACACTGACCAATCTCGCCGAAGTGCTGCGCAGGCGCGCGCAGGTTCGGCTCAAGGTCGGGGCAATGGCTTCGGAATCAAAGGCCTCCGCCATCATCGTGGGCGCGCTGCCCTTCATCGTCTTCGGCCTCGTCTGGTGGGTCAACCCCGATTACCTCGGCGCCTTCTTCCGCGATCAGCGGCTGATGACGGCGGGCATCGGCGGGCTGACCTGGATGGCGATCGGAGCGTTCGTGATGGCCCAGATGGTCAACTTCGAAATCTGATCGGGGACAATAGGTCCATGCCGAACCACCTCGCTACACCCTCCATCCTCGGCATCGACACGATCTGGGCGGGCACGATCCTCGCCGTGATCGCGGCGCTCGCGGCGATGCTGGCGATTTATGCGGCGGTCACCGTGCGCGATCCGATGCAGCGGCGGATCAAGGCCCTCACCGCGCGACGCGACGAACTGCGCGCCGGCATCGTCAAGACCACCCGCAAACGGGCGCAGCTGGTGCGAAGCAGCGAGACCGCGGACCGGATGCGGGAGATGCTCTCGACGCTCAAGCTGTTGCAGGACAGTCAGCTCGCGGTTGTGCGGCGCCGGTTGGCGCAGGCGGGCATCCGCAAGAAGGAACTGGCGGTGCTGGTGATCTTCGCCCGCGCGGTGCTGCCGGTGGGCCTTGGCCTCGCGGTGGCGCTGTCGCTCTATGGCTTCGACGTCTTCCCCGATTGGGGAGGCTTGAAGAAGTTCCTCGCCTTCGCACTCGCCATCGGCATCGGCTACAAAGGCCCCGACTTCTTCGTCCGCAATCTGATCACCCGCCGCACCGACCGCATCCGCAAGGGCCTTCCCGACGCGCTCGACCTGCTGGTGATCTGCGCCGAGGCCGGCCTGACCATCGATGCCGCCTTCAACCGGGTCGCGCGTGAACTTGGCCGGGGCTATCCCGAGCTCGGTGACGAATTCGCGCTGACCGCGATCGAGCTCGCCTTTCTCCACGATCGCCGCCAGGCCTTCGACAATCTCGCCAACCGGGTCGATCTCGACGCCATCAAGGGAGTCGCCACGACGATGCTGCAGACCGAGCGCTACGGCACGCCGCTTGCCGCGTCGCTGCGCGTGCTCTCCGCCGAGTTCCGCCACGCCCGGATGATGCGCGCCGAGGAAAAGGCGGCGCGGCTCCCGGCGATCATGACGGTGCCGCTGATCCTGTTTATCCTGCCGGTGCTGTTCATCGTCATCCTCGGCCCGGCGGCGTGCTCGATCAGCGACACCTTCGCCGCTGGCGGACCGATCGCGGCGTCGCCGGGCTGATCGCCTCGCGCTGGCGGCAGGGGATCAGGTAAGTTGCTTGCGGCGGCCTCGCCTACTTGGCGGGCATGCGGATCGCGCCGTCGAGCCGAACATCCTCGCCGTTGAAATAGGGGTTCTCGAAGATCGCCAGCGCCAGCTGCGCATATTCCTCCGGCCGCCCCATGCGCTTGGGGAAGGGAACCGACGCGTTGAGCACGTCCTGCGCCTTCTGCGGCAGCGCCAGCATCAGCGGCGTTTCGAACACCCCGGGCAGGATCGTGTTGATACGGACTCCGTCGTTCATCAGGTCGCGCGCCACCGGCAGCGTCAGCCCGACCACTCCCGCCTTCGAGGCGGCATAGGCGACCTGGCCGACCTGACCGTCCTCGGCGGCGGCGGAGGCGGTGTTGAGAATCGCGCCGCGCTCGCCATCCTCGAGCGGATCGAGCGCGACCATTCCCGCCGCCGATTTGGCGATACAGCGGAAGGTGCCGATCAGGTTGATCTGGATGACCTTCTCGAACTCCGCCGCGCTGTGGACGATCTGCGCGCCGGTTTCCCGATCGCGTCCGATCAGCTTCTTGGCGACGGCGATGCCCGCGCAGTTGACCAGGATGCGCTCCTGTCCATGCGCGGCGCGCGCCTTGGCGAAGCCGGCATCGACGCTGGCGTCCTCGGTGACGTTCACCGCGCAGAAAGTACCGCCAAGCTCCGCCGCCAGCGCCTCGCCCTTGCCGGCGTTGAGATCGAAGATCGCTACCTTGACGCCCTTCGCGGCGAGCGCGCGAGCGGTGGCGGCGCCGAGCCCCGAGGCGCCTCCGGTGATCACGGCGGCGACGCTACTGTCGAGCTTCATGGGGATGTCCTTGTCGTGTCGGCTGGGGAGGGACCGAATCGCGCCGGCTGACGCATGCGGCGGAGAAGCGATTTTGACCGGTGCGTAATTGGCGAAGCAAAACCGGTCAATCATCCGGCGGCGGCGTTCTGCATTGGCCCGCAGGAGAGAGCTGGGAGGATGGAGGGCCACGGCGGCATCGACAACAGCATCAACTGGTGCTAATCAAGGCACATGCGAACCACTGTCACTCTCGATGACGAGATTATTGAGGATCTTCGCGAAGCCACCGGAATCCGGGAAACCAGCGCGCTAGTCAGGCAGGCGCTGGTCGAGATGCGGCAGCGTATGGCTGCGCGGAGGCTTGCCGCATTGGGCGGAACCATGCCGGACCTTAAAGCCGTACCACGTCGGCGGCCTCCTGATTTTCGCAATCCAGAGTGATCGTCGTCGACACATCGGTGTGGATCGATCACTTTCGCCGACCCGATCGAGCACTCGCGGAACGGATAGCCGAAGGCGATATCTGCCTGCATCCTTATGTTTTAGGCGAACTCCTGCTGGGCGGCGTTCCGGCGCGGAGCGATATAGCCAAACAGCTCGATATCCTTGCGCGGCCACCGGTTGCTTCGGCCAGTGAGGCCGCCGCCTTTATCACCTGGGCAGAGCTGGCCGGAACAGGCATTGGATTTGTGGATGCTAATCTCTTGATTTCGGCCAAACTGCTCCCCGACGGTCGAATATTGACCGGTGACAAGCACTTGCATGCTCAAGCCACCAGGCTTGGCCTGGCATTCGAAGCCTAAGCGCCGCAGAACTCTTGTCGCCTGGGTGACCCTCTAGTCCCACGCCCACTCATCGCGCCCGATGCCGAGCAGCTGCAGCACGCTGGTCAGGTCGCCACGGTCGATCCAGCCGTCGGCGGCGGCGCGGGCCTTGGGTTTGGCGCGGTAGGCGATGCCGTAGGTCGCCGCCTCCAGCATCGGGATGTCGTTGGCGCCGTCGCCTATCGCCAGGCTGGTGGCGCCCTCGCCGACTTCCGCCAGCGTTTCGAGCAGCGTCGCGCGTTTGACCGCGCTGTCGGTGATCGGGCCGTCCAGGCCGCCGGTCAGCTTGCCGTCGGCGACGGCAAGCCGATTCGCGACGACCCGTTCGAACCCCAACTCCTCGGCCACCGGGTCGGCGAACTGGTGAAATCCGCCGGTCACCAGCACCGTCAGGCAGCCCTTCGCCTTCAGCGTCGCCACCAGCGCTTTCGCGCCCGGCATCGCGGTGATGCGCTCGGCGAGGCAGCGGGCGATCGCATCCTCCGGCAGGCCCGCGAGCAGCCGCACGCGTTCACGCAGCGCAGTTTCGAAATCGAGCTCCCCTTGCATCGCCCGCTCGGTGATCGCGGCGATCTGCGGCTTGATCCCGGCAAAATCGGCGAGTTCGTCGATGCATTCGGCGGCGATCATCGTCGAATCCATGTCCGAGACGAACACCCTCGGAATCACCGGCTCGTGGTCGGTTACCAGCAGGTCGCAGGGGCCGCAGTGCCGGTCGAGAATTTCCCGCACCCCCGCCGCCTCGCCGCGCGGCAGCTGCAGTTCGATTGCGTCCATGCCGCTGCGAACCGTCGCCGCCATCGCCACCGGCCAGTCCCGCGCGGCCAGCTCCTCGCGCGCGGCGTCGACTTTGGCGCCGAGCGTGGCGGTGTCTGCTATCAGCCGGGCGATGAGCACCGAGAAATCCCTTGATGGCACGGGCGAAAAGGCAAGCGACGGAGCGTCGGCGCTGCCGCCGGTGGCGCTCATCGCAGGGCCGACCGCGAGCGGCAAGAGCGATTGCGCGGTTCGCCTCGCGCTGGCGCTGGCGGAGCGGGCGCGCCCCGCAATGGTGATCAACGCCGATAGCGCGCAGCTCTACGCCGACCTGCGGGTCATAAGTGCCCGCCCTTCACCCGAGGAGATGCGCGGCGTGCAGCATCTGCTGTTCGGCACCTGGGATGGCGCGCAGCCCTGCTCCGCAACGGACTGGGCGGCGGCGGCGCGGGCCGAGATCACGCGGGCGCACGGGCAAGGCGCAGTGCCTATCCTGGTAGGGGGCACCGGCCTCTACATCCGCACGCTGCTCGACGGCATCGCGCCAGTGCAGCCGATCGATCCTGACGTGCGTGCGGCCGTGCGCGCGCTCCCCGTCGCCGAAGCCCATGCCGCGCTGCTGCGCGAGGACCCCGAACGCGCCGCCACGCTTGCCCCCGCCGACAGCGCCCGCATCGCCCGCGCGCTCGAAGTGGTCCGTGCCACCGGACGGCCGCTTGCCGCATGGCAGGCCGAGCGGTCGGGAGGGATCGGCGGACAGATAGCGCTCCATCCTCTGGTGCTGTTGCCCGAGCGGGATTGGCTTTACACCCGGTGCGACGCCCGGTTCACGCAGATGCTTGGCCATGGCGCGATTGCCGAGGTCGAGGCGTTGCTCGCCCGCGCGCTCGATCCCGCGCTGCCGGTGATGCGCGCGATCGGCGTGGCCGAGATCGCCGGATATCTGCGTGGGGCGTGGCCGCTCGATCAGGCGCAGGCGCGGGGCGCGCAGGCGACGCGCAACTATGCCAAGCGCCAGCTCACCTGGCTGCGACACCAGACGCCTGCCGGTTGGCCGCGCATTAATCCGGAAGGATCGAATCCACTCGCCGCCTTCGCAACTTTATTACGTAATTAGGCGTTGACATGACATTTTCCGTCGCCTAATGCGCACCCATTGGTTCTCCAGGGAACCATAGCGAGTTGGAGAGGAGGCCCGGCGCGGGAAACTGCGCCGGGTCGCTTTCTTAGGAACGCGGCCTTCGGGCTTGTCCGCCCAGGATTTGGGTCACCAGGGATTTGGTTACGTGAGCGAAGAGCGCAGCGGCGCAAGCATTCTGGTCGAAAGTCTGGTCCGTCAGGGCGTCGAATTCGTGTTCGGCTACCCCGGCGGCGCGGTGCTGCCGATCTACGACTCGCTGTTCGACGAACCCCGCATCCGCCACATCCTCGTCCGCCACGAAGCCGGCGCCGCGCATGCCGCCGAGGGCTATGCGCGGTCGACTGGCAAGCCCGGCGTCGTCCTCGTCACCTCCGGACCGGGCGCGACCAACGCGGTCACCGGCATCGCCGACGCCTTCATGGATTCGATCCCGCTGGTGATCATCACCGGCCAGGTTCCGACCGCGCTGATCGGCTCCGACGCCTTTCAAGAGGCGGACACCATCGGCATCACCCGGCACTGCACCAAGCACAATTACCTGGTGAAAGACCCTTCCGAACTCGCCGCGACGATCGACGAGGCGTTTCAGATCGCCACCCAGGGCCGCCCCGGCCCGGTGCTGATCGACATCCCCAAGGACGTCCAGATCGCGCAGGCGGTGTGGCACGAGGCCGGCCCGCAGCGGCGCAACCGCTACACGCCCCAAACCGAGGGCGCCGCCGATGAAATCGCGCGGGCGGTCGAGCTGATGGCCGCTGCCAGGGCGCCGGTGCTCTATACCGGCGGCGGCGTGATCAACTCCGGCCCGCGGGGCTCCGCGCTGCTGCGCGAGCTGCAGGCGCTGACCGGCGCGCCGGTTACCTCGACGCTAATGGGGCTTGGCGCCTTCCCGGCCGACCATCCCGATTGGCTCGGCATGCTCGGCATGCATGGCACTTACGAAGCCAATATGGTGATGAACCAAGCCGATCTCGTGATCTGCGTCGGCGCGCGCTTCGACGATCGCGTCACCGGCCGGCTCGACGCCTTCTCGCCGAACTCGATCAAGATCCACATCGATATCGACCGCGCCTCGATCAACAAGACGGTGGCGGTCGACCTGCCGATCATCGGCGATTGCGCGCGGGTGCTGGCGCAGCTGATCGACGTGTGGGGCAGCCGCAAGCCTCAGGATCTGAAGCCGTGGAAGGCGCGGGTCACCGAGTGGCGGGCGAAGAACAGCCTCTCCTTCCCGCGCTCGAAGACCGAGATCATGCCGCAGCTCGCCGTCCAGCGGCTGTTCGAACTGACGCGCGCGCGCAATCCGATCATCACCACCGAGGTCGGCCAGCACCAGATGTGGGCGGCGCAGCATTACCATTTCTACCAGCCCAACCGCTGGCTGACCTCGGGCGGGCTCGGCACGATGGGCTATGGCCTGCCGGCGGCGATCGGCGCGCAGCTGGGCAATCCGGACGATCTGGTCATCGACATCGCCGGCGAGGCCTCGATCCAGATGAACATCCAGGAGCTCGGCACGGCCAGCCAGTACCGGCTGCCGGTCAAGGTGTTCATCCTCAACAACGAATATATGGGCATGGTCCGCCAGTGGCAG
Source organism: Novosphingobium sp. (assembly GCA_039917735.1). GTDB lineage: Bacteria > Pseudomonadota > Alphaproteobacteria > Sphingomonadales > Sphingomonadaceae > Novosphingobium. The sequence continues at coordinate 17,738 of JBDSIY010000017.1, forward strand.
GAGCTGACCTATGAGAGCCGCTATTCGAACTCCTATTCGGACAGCCTGCCCGATTTTGTCAGGCTCGGCGAGGCCTATGGCTGGAAGGGCATCCGCATCGAGCATGAGAGCGAACTCGACGACGGCATCCGCGCGATGATCGCCCACGACGGTCCGGTGATCGTCGATTGCATGGTCTCGAAGTCCGCGAACTGCTTCCCGATGATCCCGAGCGGCGCGGCGCATACCGAGATGCTGCTCCACGGTGACGAGGTCGTCGGCACGATGGACGACGAAGCAAAGGCGCTGGTGTGATGAAGATCCAGACCCGCGCCGCCGAGCGCCACGTCCTCATCATCACCGTCGACAACGAGGCGGGCATCCTCGCCAAGATCGCGGGGCTGTTCACCGCGCGCGGTTACAACATCGACAGCCTGACCGTCGCCGACATCACCGAGAACCACACGCTCAGCCGGATCACCATCGTCACCCACGGCCCGCCGGCGGTGATCGACCAGATCCGCGCCCAGCTCGAGCGGTTGGTGCCGGTTCATAAGGTGACCGACCTCACCGAGGTCGGCCCCTATGTCGAGCGCGAGCTGGCGCTGATCAAGGTGTCCGGCACCGGCGAGAAGCGGGTCGAAGCGCTGCGCGTCGCCGAAATCTTTCGCGCCCGTCCGGTCGACACCACCACCGCGAGCTTCGTGTTCGAGCTGACTGGCGTGCCGGACAAGATCGACAGCTTCGTCGCGCTGATGCGCGGGCTGGGCCTGGTCGAGGTCGGCCGCACCGGCATCGTCGGCATGGCTCGCGGGGTGAAGGCGCCGAACGCTTTACCCGAAGTAAAGAATGGATGGGAGGCTAGTTCCGATCTTGCGGAGTGCCCGACTCTCAAACCCATTGCCTCCCCGATCAGCAACATCGAGCAAACTGGCGAGCTATCGCATCTAAGGGGACGCACGCGCGGTCAGGCGCTGGATCATATTGGTTTGCCCGGCCAAACCGACGTCACTGATGCCCTGCTTGCGCTTCTTTATCGTCGAAACGAATGGATCGAGCCAGCTGAAGCTTACGCTAAGTTAGCCGAGCACTTGGGCTTAGACAAAAGCGCTCTGGCGCTCACGATGAGCGATGGCCGCAATCATTGGCAGAATCGCGTTCAGTGGGCACGCAAAGAACTTGTCGATCGAGGCCTGCTTGACAACAGTCGGCGTGGTTTCTGGAAACTTTACTCGCAGGGATAAAATATGAAAGTCTATTACGACGCCGATTGCGATATCAACCTGATCACCGACAAGAAGATCGCGATCCTCGGCTATGGCAGCCAGGGCCATGCCCATGCCCAGAACCTGCGCGACAGCGGCGTCAAGGACGTGGCGATCGCGCTGCGCGCCGGATCGGCCACGGCGGCGAAGGCCGAAGGTGCCGGCTTCACGGTGCTGGCCAACGCCGAGGCGGCGAAATGGGCCGACATATTGATGATCGTCGCGCCCGACGAATTGCAGGCCGGCATCTGGGAAGCCGACCTCAAGGACAACATGAAGCAGGGCGCGGCGATCGCCTTCGCCCACGGCCTCAACATCCACTTCGGGCTGATCGAGCCTCGCCCCGATCTCGACGTGATCATGGTAGCTCCCAAGGGCCCCGGCCACACCGTGCGCAGCGAGTATCAGCGCGGCGGCGGCGTTCCCTGCCTGGTGGCGGTGGCGCAGGATGCCACCGGCAACGCGCATGACATCGCGCTGGCCTATGCCAGCGGCGTCGGCGGCGGCCGCTCGGGGATCATCGAAACCAACTTCAAGGAAGAGTGCGAAACCGACCTGTTCGGCGAGCAGGCGGTGCTGTGCGGAGGCCTCAGCCATCTGATCATGGCCGGCTTCGAGACGCTCACCGAGGCCGGGTACGCGCCCGAGATGGCCTATTTCGAGTGCCTGCACGAGGTGAAGCTGATCGTCGATCTGATGTATGAGGGCGGCATCGCCAACATGCGCTATTCGATCTCGAACACCGCCGAATACGGCGATTATCACACCGGCCCTCGCATTATCACCGACGAGACCAAGGCCGAAATGAAGCGGGTGCTCGCCGATATCCAGGCGGGCCGCTTCGTCCAGCGCTTCGTGCTCGACAACCGCGCCGGCAACCCCGAGCTCAAGGCCCATCGCAAGCTGCAGGCGACCCACCCGATCGAGGAGACCGGCGCCCAGCTGCGGGCGATGATGCCGTGGATCGGCGCCAACAAACTGGTCGATAAGAGCCGCAACTAGACCGGGCTAATTATCTGATTCGCGTGCATTCCCCGGACGCTGACGGTGGCGGCGGCGGGGAGCGCGCCGGTGGTCGAGCACCATGCCGCAATGTTCAAGGCGATGTAACGCGCGGCACCCGCACGTGATAGCCTTCTGGCAACTTTCACTGCCAGCCAGGGCATATGGTTAACGCAATTGCGGGTTCCGTTAGCCATACCGCCGAACCACTTGGCAAGCGCGCGCGCCTAGCACTGGCCCCACGAACATTTCATCATGGGGCCAGTGCCGATGTCCGCTTCTCCAGTCCTCGCGCCGACGGACCGCCGGTATGGCGACCGGGTCAACGTCAGTCGGCGGGCGGTGCTGCGCTTCGATGGCAAGGCCGAGGAAGTCGATGTCGAGGATCTGGCGAGCGACGGCTGCCGGATACGCGCGGCGACCGAGCTGGAGCCGTTCGCCGCCGTCAGTATCGGCCTTGCCGGGATCGGCCATACGCCGGCCCGTCTCATCTGGCGTAGCGGTGACCTGTATGGTTGCGCCTTCGAACAGCGGCTGCCGCTGGGTGCGGCGATGCCCGGAATTACCGATAACGTCGCCCGCTTGCCCGAATCGACCGAGCCGCGCGCGGGGGCATCTGAAGATGAGCCGAAATACTCGCTTCGCGCCAGGGTGGCGATCATCGCCGGGCTCAGCCTGGCGCTGTGGGCACCGATCCTCGGCGCCGTTGCGCTGCTGTTCTAGGCGCCGGATGGCACCGCATGGAATTCACTTTGTCTGCTCAGCGGTCCCTGCGGATCAGGCGCATCGCATCGACCATCCGCCACAACCGAAGCCGGGCGAGCATGCCCAGCGCGCGCAGTCGCGCGCGCGCGTTGGGAAGATCGGGGCTAGCCACCACCTTGGGCGCATGCGCGACGATCGAAAATGGCATCGCCAGGTTGCGCGCCACCCAGCGCAGCCGACCGGCCTTGCCATTCGCCTCCATCGCATAGGTTTCGGCGTTTACCCGCCGCCATTTGCGCTTGAGTTGGGGCCAGTCGACGCGCGCCGGATGAGCAACAACGGCGGCGGGCTCGTAGACGAGCGAGCAGCCCTTCGCGATCGCGCGGTGACACCACTCGACGTCCTCGGACACGCCGTTGAGGAACGGGCCGATGGTGTCGAAGCTGGCGCGCGAGCAGAACAGATTGGCGGTGACGGTGAACCGCTTCTCCTCGATGTAGCGATGGTTGTGGAACGCGAACACGCGCTCGAACGCTTCCGCGCCGCTCATGCTGGTCTCGTCGCCGACCGAGACGACCATCCTCCCTCCGACCACATCGGCCGAGGCGAGCCGGCCGATCCCAGCCTCCAGCCAGCCGGGTTCGGGCATGCAGTCGCAATCGGTGAAGGCAAGGATAGCGCCGCGAGAGGCAGCTACTCCGGCGTTTCGCGCGGGGCCTGCCCCGCGCTCGTTCGCCACGACGATGCGCGCTCGGCCGGCGACGGCAGCCTCGACCACGCTGAGTCCGACGGGAGAGGAGTTGTCGGCGACGACGATTTCGAAGCTGTCGTGCGGTAGAGTCTGCGCGCACAATGCTGCGAGACAGCTCTGCAGCCGCTCGAGATCGTTGTAATGCGGAACTATCACGGACACGTCGCGCCCGGGTCGACTGGCGTTCAAGCGGGCACTCACATTATGTTGCGCGGCAACATTCATCGGGCGGGGGCCGTCTGTCCGTGCCATAGGGCATGCATCGTACTCAAGACCAAATCGTTAAAGCGAGCTTAAGCCCTACTCCGTGGTCGGCATCGGACTGGCGGACGTCGGCGTTCAGCTCTTGACCCAGGCCGGAACGCCGCGCTTGCCGGTCAAGCCGGCGGCCCAGCCCTGCACGCCGAAGCCGATCTGCCGCCAGGCGCGCTTGCGGCCATAGCGTGCCAGCATGAACAGCAACGAGGTCACCGCGACCAGCGGCATGCGCCTGGGGAAGCGATCCCGCGTGAGCAGCACCCGATTGCGCTCGTCGAGGTAGATCGGCATCTTCGGCCGGCCTTTGACCGACCCGTTCCAGCCGGTGGTGGTGCCCTGATGGTGCAGCACCCGCGCCCGGGGGGCGATGCCAAGCCGCATGCCGTGCCTGGCGCCGCGCAGGAACCACTCGATCTCCTCGACGTAGAGGAAATAATCCTCGCGCATCAGCCCGACGGTTTCGATGAAGCGGCGGTGGATCAGCATCGAGGCGCCAACCAGATAATCGAGCCGGCTTTCGACCGCCTCCGCGTCGATCGGCGCGTCGATCTGTTCGCCGGCTCCGATGGAAACCGCGCGTGCCAGCCAGGATTGCCATTCCCCGCCCAGCGACTGCACGCGCCCGTCGGCGAAGTGGAGCACGCCGCCGACCGCCTCGCAATCGCCGTGCTCCAGCCGCGCCACCAGTTCGCCCAGCGCGTCCGGCGCGGGGACAGCGTCGGGATTGAGCACCCAATAGGCGCCCGCGTGCGGCGCCTGCCTGATCCCGTGGTTGACGCCGCCGGCGAAGCCGAGGTTGCCGGTCGCCTCGATCAGCAGGACCGGGGTGCCGCCGGTGGTCATGCCGCCGACCGCCGCCCGCAGCGCCGCGAAAGCCTCGGGCCCGCCGTTCTCGACGATGATCGTGCGGTGCGGATAGTCGGTGGCAGCCAGTGCCGCCACGCAGCGGCCAATGTCGTCGGCATTGCGATAGCCGACCACCACGATGGCGACGTCCACCGGCTTATTCACCGCAACCTGATCGCTCACGTCATCGCTCACAGGTTCCTGCCGACGAGCCGCAGCCCGTCGACCATCCGCCACAGCCGAAGCCGCGCCAGGGTGCCCAGCGCTCGCACCCGCGCGCGCGCGTCAGGGAGTTCCGGGCTTGCGACCACCTTCGGCACATGCGCGAGGATCGAGAACGGCATCGATAAATTGCGCGCCACCCAGCGGAGTTGGCCGGCCTTTCCTTTCCCGGTCATGGCATAGGTCTCCGCGTTCATTCGGGTCCATTTGCGCTTGAGCTGGAGCCAATCGGCCCGCGCGGGATGCGAGACGACGGCGCTTGGCTCGTAGACCAGCGAGAAGCCCTGCGCCACGGCGCGGCGGCACCACTCGAAATCTTCCGAGATCTCGGCGTTCCGGAACGGCCCGACCGCATCGAACAGAGACCGCCGGCAGAACAGATTGGCGGTGACGCTGAAGCGCTTCTTTTCGATGTAATGGCGGTTGTGGAAGGCGAACACCCGCTCGAACGCCTCCGCACCGGTCATCCGCGCCTCGTCGCCGACCGAGACCGTCATCCGCCCGCCGACCAGGTCAGCGTTGGCGAGCCGGGCAAGGCCGGCGGCAAGCCAGTTCGGCTCGGGAATGCAATCGCTGTCGGTGAAGGCCAGCACGCTTCCGCGCGCCTCGGCCACACCGGCGTTGCGCGCCATTCCCGCGCCCCGCTCACCCGCGACGGTCACGCGCGCGCGGCCAGCAACCGCCGCCTCGACCGCCGCGAGCCCCACCGGCGAGGAATTATCGGCGACAACGATCTCGAACCGCTCACGCGACAGGGTCTGCAGCTCGATCGCCTCGAGGCAGGTTCGCAAGCGGACGAGATCGTTATAGTGCGGGACTATCACGGTCACGTCGGGACCGGCTCGGCTGGCGTTCAACGGGACACTCACATTATGTTGCGTTGCAACATTCGTCTGGCGGGGGCGGGCTGTTGGTGCCATAGGGCATGCATCGGACTCAAGAGCCAAATCGTTGAAAGGTTGCGTTTGCGACGCGAGATGTAGGGATCTGTGGCGCGGCTTGCCGCGTCACCGGCCATGCTGCAGGGGCGCAGTGCCGACGGCAAGCCCTGAATCGGGGCGGTTTTAACTCCAATCCAGAGCGGGGAAGTACCGGATGAAGATTGTGATGGTAGGTTCGGGCTATGTCGGCCTGGTGTCGGGCGTCTGCTTCGCCGATTTCGGCCACGAGGTGGTCTGCATCGATAAGGATCCCGGCAAGATCGAACGGCTCCGCGCCGGCGAGATGCCGATCTACGAGCCCGGCCTCGAAGAACTGGTGCGCCGCAACACCGCCTCCGGGCGCCTGTCGTTCACCACCGACCTGCCCACCGCCATTTCCGGCGCGGCGGCGATCTTCATCGCCGTCGGCACCCCGTCGCGGCGCGGTGACGGGCATGCCGACCTGTCGTTCGTCTATGCGGTCGCAGAGGAGCTGGGGCGCAATCTCGATCATCCCGCAGTGATCGTCACCAAGTCGACCGTCCCCGTCGGCACCGGCGACGAGGTCGAGCGGATTCTGCGCGCGGCCGGCCCGAGCGTGCGCTTCGCCGTCGCCTCCAACCCCGAGTTCCTGCGCGAGGGCGCGGCGATCGACGATTTCAAGCGCCCGGACCGGATCGTCATCGGCACCGACGACGAATGGGCGCGCGGTGTGCTCACCGAGGTCTACCGGCCGCTGTTCCTCAACCGCTCGCCGATCCTGTTCACCAGCCGGCGCAGCGCCGAGCTTATCAAATATGCGGCGAACGCGTTCCTCGCCACCAAGATCACCTTCATCAACGAGATCGCCGACCTGTGCGAGAAGGTCGGCGGCGATGTGCAGGACGTGTCGCGCGGCATCGGCCTCGACAACAGGATCGGCGGCAAGTTCCTCCACGCCGGCCCCGGCTATGGCGGCAGTTGCTTCCCCAAGGACACGCTGGCCCTGCTCAAGACCGCCGAGGACTTCACCACGCCGCTGCGGATCGTCGAGGCGGTCGCCAAGGTCAACGAGAGCCGCAAGCGGGCGATGGGCCGCAAGGTGATCGATGCGCTGGGCACCACCGGCGGATCGGGCGAAGGCGTGCGCGGCAAGCGCGTCGCGTTGCTCGGACTGACCTTCAAGCCCAACACCGACGATATGCGCGACGCACCTTCGATCGCCATTTCCCAGGCGCTGCAGGACGCCGGCGTCGTCGTCGCCGCCTATGATCCCGAGGGCATGGAGCTGGCCCGCGCGCTGATGCCCGGGGTGGAGATGAAGGATGACGCCTACGCCGCGATCGAGGGGGCGGACGCGGTGGTGATCGTCACCGAATGGGACGCGTTCCGCGCGCTCGACCTCAATCGCGTCAAGGAACTGGTCAAGGCGCCGGTCCTCGTCGACCTGCGCAACGTCTACAACCCGGCCGAAATGCGCGCCGCCGGCTTCACCTATCTCGGCATCGGGCGCGGCGCGAGTGCCGAGTAGCCGGGTGATGCTGTCGATGGTCAAAATCCTTTCCCGCTTGCGGGAGGGGGACTCGGTTATGAGCGCCGCGCTTGGCTGACCGCCGCTTCAAGGGACGCATCGCCCTCGCCGGTTCGGGAGGCGGCCATATCCGCCAGATCCTCGACCTCGAACCGCTGTGGCAGGGCGAGGATTCCTTCATCATCACCGAGGACACGGTGCTCGGCCGCTCGCTGGCCGACGAATTCGACGTCGAGTTCGTCGAGCATTACGCGATCGGCCAGGCGCGGCTGGGCGCGCCATTCGTGATGCTGTGGGGTGCGTTGCGCAACGCGCTCCAGTCCTTGCGCATCCTGCTCCGCCGCCGGCCCGACGTGATGATCTCGACCGGCGCGGGCGCGACCTTCTTTGCCGTGCTCATGGCGCGGCTGCTCGGCGCGAAGATCATCGTCATCGATTCGATGGCGCGGATCGAGGCACCCTCGGTGTTCGCGCGGCTCGCCGGGCCGCTGGCGCATGCGCGGATATCGCAGTCGCCGGCGGCTTCGGCGAAATGGCCAGGGTCGGTTCCCTTCGATTCGCTCCGGGTGCTTTCCGACCGGCGGCCGCCCAAGCAGCCGTTGCTGTTCGTCACCGTCGGCGCGACGCTCCCTTTCGACCGCTTGATCGAGCTGGTCGAATCGGCGTGGCGGCGCGGGCTGATCGAGGGCAGGGTGATCGCCCAGGTCGGCGAACACGGCCGGGTGGTCGAGGGCTTCGAGACCCACGAGACGCTTGCCTTCGACGCGGTCAAGACGATCCTGCACGATGCCGACATCGTCGTCTGTCATGGCGGCACCGGCTCGCTGGTGACGGCGCTGCAGGCCGGTTGCAAAACCATTGCGGTTCCGCGCCGCTTCGAGCGCGGCGAGCACTACGACGATCACCAGCTCGAAATCACCTCGGCCTTCAAGGCGCGGGGGCTGATCCTTACCGCCGAGACGCAGGACGACTTCGACCGCGCGCTAGCCGAGTGGCGCGACAAGCGCCCGGTGCTGGCTACCCGCGATCCGGGCGAGATGCTGGCGCATATACGGGGCCTGCTGAGTGGGTGGCTGAAGCCGGCGTAGGGCAAAACTGATCTCAACCCCATTCCGGGCGAGGTGCGCACCAAAACTCGCCTAAACCCTTCAGTCCACCTCCGCGGCCGCAACAAGCGGCGGGCTCAGCCGCAGCCACAGGTAGCTGCCGATGCCTTCCTCGCGGAAGCGGTAACGATCGGCGCGCTCTTCGGGGGCGGGGACCAGCAGCTTGTAGCGGGTGACGAATTCCTCGGCGACCTCGGGAAAGCTTTGGCCTGAGAAGCTCTCGTCGATCTTCTCGGCATCGAGCGCGCCCATGGCGTGCATCGAGCGGTTGGCGAGCGCGTGCAGCGTCTCTCCCCAGCCGTCGTCGATGGCGTGATCGGCCCCCTCCAACGCCGGCTCGGAAATGCGCGAGCGCAATTCGCCGCTGACCTGCTCGACGGCGTGCTGGACGTCGATCGGGGTGACGATCTGGCCTTCGCGGTTGAGCGCGCCGAACGACGAATACTGGCTGAGCAGGCTCGCCAGATAGGGCGAGCCGTTGGCCATGGCGATGATCCGCTCGGACGCGTCCGGATCGAAGATCAACCCGCTGATTTCCTCGCCGATCGTCACCATCTGGCGGACCTCGCCCGGCGCCAGCTCGGGAACGCGGTAGCCGAGGATGTTGCGGCGGATCGACGGGATGTGTTCGATGAGATCGGCGAGATTTCCGGCGACGCCCGATATCACCAGCTGGACCCGCACCGAACGGTCGGACAGGTTTTTGATCAGCTGGGCGATGTTGCGGCGGAACAGGCCGGGCGGGCTGCGGTCGAACTCGTCGAGCATGATCAGCACGCGGGTGTTCGAAAGCTGGGCGAAGGTATCGCTAAGCTGGCTGACGTTGAAGTCGCCGGCGGGCAGCAGCGAGCCGAGCGAGCCGCCCTTGCGCATGTCCTCGCTCGCCGCGTTGAAGCCGTGATAGTAGAGCAGCGGGATCTCGCTGGCGATCGCCCGGAACATCTCGGGGAAGCGCGCGTCCTCGCCGCAGGAATGATAGACGACCTGATACTTGGCCTCTTCGGCGAGCTGCCGCAGGATCTGCAGCAGCGAAGTCTTGCCGATCCCGCGCTCGCCATAGATGATGACGTGCAGGCGCAGGTCCTCGATCGCGCGGATCAGCGTCTGCAGCGCCTCGCCGCGCCCGGCCAGCAGGCGGGGGTTGGTGATCGGCAGCGACGGCGAGAAGGCGTTGCGCACCCGGTTGCGTGCGCCGCCCGCGCCCTCGGTCTCGAACCCGCCCAGCTCGTTGCCGGGGTTGAGGAACCTGGGCAGTGTATTTGTGCTGGCGGGTTTGCGCTGCGGCATGGCCTGGAGCGACGAGTGCGGCACCACCGGGGACAGCGGCGCCAGCGCCTGAAACATCGGCAGGGGCTGGAATGCGGGCAGCGATTCGAACGGGTCCTCAGCACGGTCACGCCTGAAAACATTGCGGAACCAGTTCATCGCATATTCCTCGCGCTAAGTCCGATGGCGTATTACCGACTCGTTTTGCATTGCACCATAGGCTATGGGCGGCGGGTCGCGGTCGTAGGAACGATCGGGTTGCAAATGACTTAAGCGCGATGCGGCACGTGCCCGATTGCTAGATATGGCTCGCGCGGGAGGGTCCCCGGCGGAGGCCGCAGGAGGTTGCGATTTTGCGGTCGGTGCTCGCCTACGTCAGGCTCCATATTCAGTCATTGGTGTCCATCGCGATCAGGGCGGCCTCGGTCCTCGCCGGTTTTCTGATCACCTATTACATCGGCCACAACTTCGGCCCGTTGGCCAATGGCCAGTACGCGCTGCTCACCCAGACCGCGATGTTCCTCTCGATCCTCGCGGTCGGCGGGATGGACATGGCGGTGGTCCGCCACTTCTCGGCGACGCTGGCCTTCAAGGTTCCGCTCAGCCGGAGCTCGCTGCGGCGTGCCCTCGGCTATTCGCTTGCGGCCGCGGCGCTGATCGTCGCCTTCCTCGGCTTCACCCATTCATACATCCTGCAATTGCTGTTCAGCACCTACATGCCGCCGCACGGGGTGATGATCCTGGCGACGCTGCTCGGGGTGAGAACGACGACGCGGCTCACCGCCGCGGTGCTGCGCTCGCAGGGCCGGCATCTCGTCGCGCAGACGGTGGAGGTGTTTTCGATCCCCGGCTTCGTCACCCTGCTGCTGCTGCTCGGCGTGATCGAGAGCCTGGAGGAGGTGCTTTATGCAACCGCGGCGATCGGCGTGCTGACCGCCGCTTTCGCCGTGCTGCATTCGTTCCTGTTCACCAGCTCCTCGAAGAACGCGCTCGATGTTCCCCTCAGCGCGCTGTTCCGGACGTCGCTGCCGCTGTGGCTTACCGCCATCGCCCTCAACCTCGCCGATTGGTACAGCCTGGCGACCGCCGCCGCGACGCTCGGTGTCTACGACGCGGGCCTGTTCCGCGTTGCCTTCCAGATCGGCACGGCGATGTCGTTCAGCGCGATGGGCATCCTCAACGTCTTCACCGCGCAGATCAGCGCGGCGATGGCTGTGCATGACGTCGACCGTGTCGCCAGGCTGGCGCGGTCGGTAACGGGGCTCACGATGGGGCTGCTGTTGCCCATCGTCGTGCTGCTGTTCGTCGGCGCGGAGACCCTGCTCGGCTTCATCGGCCCCGAATTTCGCGCTGCCGCGCCGCTGCTCGAAATCTTCCTGGTCGGCCAGCTGGTCTTCATGGCGGCCGCCCCGGCGGGGCTGATCCTGGCGATGAGCGGGCATGAACGGCTGAACCTGGCGATCTCGGCTTCGGTGACCGCCGGGCTGCTGGTGCTCGCGCCGTTGGCGGCGCATTACTACGGCCTGTTCGGCCTTGCCGTGCTGACCGCATGCGTGCCGGTGTGCGGCAGTATCGCCAACGTCGTCGCGGTCTGGCGGCTTCAGAAGATCAACATCATCACCGGCAGATACTTCGGCGAGCCACGCATGCGCACCACCGCGTCCGATCGTGCGCCCTCGGCGATGACCGCCGAAGGGCTTTGATACCAACGGGATGCCGCGCTCCCGGTGGCGCGCCGGGCAGTGCCCTCAGCGCGCCGGCGCATCCTCAACGATACGCGCCGGGTTGCCGGCGACGGTGGCATGGTCCGGGACGTCCCGGATGACGACGGCGCCGGCCAACAGGTGCGCGCCCTTGCCGACCGTCACCCCGGGCAGCACGATCGCGCGCGGGCCGAGCGTCGCACCCTCGCCGATTCTTGTATCGAGGAACAGTCCGCGCACCACGTCGTGCGTCAGCACCACCGCCTCCTCGTCGATCACCGCCCCGGCGCCGATATGGACGCCCTTGGGCCAGGTCCGGTCGATCAGAGCGGTCGCCGCGATCCTCGCCGAGGGATGAATATCCATTTTCCAGACGCGCGTCTGGACGAACCTCTGCCACTTGCGTCGAAGCACGCCGCATCTTTCCCCGTGGAAACCTCGCGAGAGGGGCGGATAGACGGCTTTGCAACCCCCCTCAACCCGCGATAGGTGTTTGCCGATGGCTATTCGATCGCTTAACCAGTTGCAGCGGCTGCGTTTTGCGCTGCTTGCCGCGCGGCGGTTCTGGCTGCGTTCGCGCTACGGCCTCGCCATGGATCCCAGCTCGACGATTTCGCTCTCCGGCCGCATCGTCTCGGGCGGTCGCGGCAGCATTGCCATCGGCTGCGACACGCTGGTCGCGTTCAGGACGCTGCTGATCTCACGCGCCAGCGACGGCAGCTGCCGTCCGATCCGCATCGGCGACCGCTGCTTTATCGGCGGCAACGCGGTGGTGCTCGCGGGAGTCACCGTCGGCGCCGAATCGATCGTTGCCGCCGGCGCGGTGGTGTTCGACGACGTCCCGCCACGCTGCATCGTCGCCGGCAATCCGGCCCGGGTGATCCGGCGCGACATCGAGGTCGGCAAGCGCGGGCGGCTAAAGGGCTCCGAAGATGCCGAAAGGCAGCTTTGGCGCTGAGCCAGTTCCGGAAAGGCTTGCCGCTCGGGAACGCGCCGGCCACGAGCGGGCAAGGCGCTGCGGACAGCTTATAGGAGGAAGATGCGGATGCGGGTCGGATTCATCGGGCTGGGCGCCATGGGCGGACCAATCGCGCGGCGGCTCGCGCGCCAAGGCTTCGACGTGACCGGCTGCGATGTGTTCGCGGCGACGCTCGCCGCCTTCGACGAGCCCGGAACTTCCCGCGAGGCCGATCCGATCGAGACCGCGCGCTGCGCCGAGGTGCTCGGCGTCTGCGTTCGCACCGACGCCCAGCTTGAGGAGCTGTGCGCCGGTGGCGCGCTGTTCGCCGCCTTGGGCGAGGGCGGCAGCTTCATTCTCAACTCGACCGTCTCACCGGATCTCGCCCGCGCGCTGGCCGAACAGGCGCGCGAGCACGGCGTCGGCTTCGTCGACGTCGGCGTTTCCGGAGGCGGCCCGGCTGCGCTCGAGGGCAAGCTGTCGCTGTTCGTCGGCGGCCGGCCCGAGGACGTCGAGCACGTCCGCCCCGTCCTCGAAGCGATCGGCACCGTCGCCTACCTCGGCCCGGCCGGGCGCGGGCAGGAGGGCAAGCTGCTCAACAACCTCGTCTCGATCGCCAATTACGGCATGTCGGCGGCGATCCTCGATCTGGGCGACCGGTTGCAGTTCGATCGCCAGCAGCTGCGCGATGCGCTGGCGCGGGGGTCGGCGCAGAGCTTCGCGCTGCAGGCGGTGCCGGGGCTGATCGGCTGGCGGGACGGGACGACCGCCGAATACCTCGACGCGATCCATGATCTCCTCGCCAAGGACGTGACGCATGCGGCCGGGCTCGCGCCGGCCGACGACCCGGCGATGGCCGCGCTGCAGGCATCGGCCCAGGCGATGCTGGCGCGGGTCGAGCGCGCCGCCGCCGAGCTGCGCTGAATGGCCAAGCAGCGCGACGCGGTCCGGATGAGCGAGCACGAGGTTGCAGCCTTCCTCGACGGAGCGAAGACGCTGACGGTGGCGACGCTCGATCGCGAGGGCGCGCCTCATCTCACCGCGCTGTGGTTCGCGCGTGCCGGCGACCTGCTGTTGTTCGAGACGTATGGCGCCTCGCAGAAACTGGTGAACCTGCGCCGCGACCCGCGCATCGCCGTGCAGTGCGAAGCGGGCGAACATTATGACGAGCTGCGCGGCGTCTCGATCCAGGGGACTGCGGAGATCGTCGACTCAGAGCCCCGTCTGACCGAACTGATGACGGCGATCGTCGCCCGCAATCTCGGCGGCCTCGAACCCCAGCCGCTCGCCAGCCACGTCGCGGCGATGGTCCGCAAACGCGTCGTGGTCGTCGTCCATCCACGCAAGGTGATGAGCTGGGACCACCGCAAGCTGGCGAAACGCTGAGCCGAGCGACGCCCCCAGCGCTCCGCGGACCCATCGCATTGCGCCGAAGGTCGGCAGCTCCAGTTGCGCTTGCGGCAGCGGAGATTCGACGGGTCCACCAGCGGCCTTGACGAGCAGCGCGGTACGTCCTGAACAGGAAGCAGATTCGGCCAGCCAGCAGAGGCAAAACGATCATGCGCTTTCGAACGAAGTTCACGTTTGCCATGTTGGTGGCGAGCGCCGCCGTGCCGCTGCCGCTGGCGGCACAGCCGCAGGTTTCGCGAACCGAGAGCGGGCCGGTGCGTGGTCGGATCGAGGGCGGAGTCGTGGCCTGGAAAGGCATTCCCTTCGCCGCGCCACCGATCGGCGGGCTTCGCTGGCGGGCGCCGCAGCCCCCGGCGCGGTGGCGGACCCTCAGAGACGCGGGGAGCTACAGCCACGACTGCATGCAGGAGCCGTTCCCAAGCGACGCCGCGCCGCTCGGGACCGCGCCTGCGGAAGACTGCCTCTATCTCAACGTCTGGAGACCCGCCGGCGGCGCCCGCAAGCTGCCGGTGCTGTTGTGGATCTATGGCGGCGGGTTCGTCAACGGCGGCTCCTCCCCGCCGACCTATGCCGGCGCGAACATGGCCAGCAAGGGCCTGGTGTTCGTCAGCTTCAACTACCGGGTGGGACGCTTCGGCACATTCGTTCATCCGGCTTTGACCAGGGCGAACGAGGATGGCGGGCTGCTCGGCAATTACGGCTACCTCGATCAGATCGCGGCGCTGAACTGGGTGCGCCGGAACATCGCCGGGTTCGGCGGCGACCCGCGCAACATCACCGTCGTCGGCGAGAGCGCGGGCGGCATGTCGGTGCACATGCTGATGACGTCGCCGCTGACGCAGGGGACCTTTCAGCGCGCTGTCGTGATGTCCGGCGGCAATGGCGCCGGGATGGCCTCGCGACCGGACGTCGCCAACCCGTTCCCGGTGGCCGAAGCGTCTGGCGTCGCATTCGCCGAGAGCAAGGGCATCGCCCGCGACGATCCGCGGGCGCTGGCGAAACTGCGCGCGCTCTCCGCCGAGCAGGTTACCGACGGTCTCGGCCTCGCTCAATTGTTCCGGCCCGGCCCGCGAACATTTTCGAGCCCGTTCGCCGACGGACGGATCGCGGTGGATGTCGCCGACGCCTATCGTTCGGGCAGGTTCAACCATGTGCCGGTGGTGATC
This sequence comes from Novosphingobium sp., assembly GCA_039917735.1. Lineage (GTDB taxonomy): Bacteria > Pseudomonadota > Alphaproteobacteria > Sphingomonadales > Sphingomonadaceae > Novosphingobium. The sequence continues at coordinate 32,805 of JBDSIY010000017.1, forward strand.
GGAGCGACCAGCGCCGACATCGGCGGCCCCGGCGGCCCGATGATCGCCGGAGCCCGCACCCTGGCGGGTGCGATCGCTGGCAAGCGCGTTCCGGTCTATGCCTACCGTTTTTCCTATGTCGCGCCCTCGGTCGGCGGCACCGGCGCGGGCCACGCCAGCGACATCCCGTTCTTCCTCGACACCCAGCAGGTGAAATACGGCGACAAGACCGCCCCGGCCGATGCCGCGATGGGCGGCACCATCAGCGCCTACCTTGCCAACTTCGCGAGGACCGGGAACCCGAACGGCGCCAATCTCCCGGCATGGCCACGCTACAATCCGGCGGAGGACAAGATCATGGATTTTGGCGCCGATGGCCGGGCGACTCCCAGGAAGGATCCTCTGGTGGCGGGGCGATAGGCTGGCTCCACCAGAGCAAAACCTGCCGAAGGTCCATGCTGCGGCCGATTGCGGAACGCTCCGCCGACGGCCATATCCCGGCCATGGCCGAACTCGTCATCCGCCGCGGCCTTGCCGAGCCCGATACCTCCGGCGGCTTCGTTCCCCACAAGCCGCGGCACCCCGAGAAGGCGCTGGGCGGGCGGCGCTTCGAGCTCGTCTCCGAATACCATCCGGCCGGTGATCAGCCCGCCGCGATCGGCGAGCTGGTCGCCGCCGCTCGGGACGGCGAACGGACGCAGGTGCTGCTCGGCGTCACCGGTTCGGGCAAGACCTTCACCATGGCCAAGGTCATCGAGGAACTGCAGCGCCCGGCGCTGGTGCTCGCGCCCAACAAGATCCTCGCCGCGCAGCTCTACGGCGAGTTCCGCAGCTTCTTTCCAAACAACGCCGTCGAATATTTCGTCAGCTATTACGATTATTACCAGCCCGAAGCCTACGTCCCGCGCTCAGACACGTATATCGAGAAAGAAAGCAGTGTGAACGAGGCGATCGACCGGATGCGCCATTCGGCCACCCGCTCGCTGCTCGAACGCGACGACGTGATCATCGTCGCCTCGGTCTCCTGCCTCTACGGCATCGGCTCGGTCGAGACCTATTCGGCGATGATCTTCGACCTCAAGAAGGGCGAGAGCGTCGACCAGCGCGAGATTATCCGCAAGCTCGTCGCGCTGCAGTACAAGCGCAACGACCACGCCTTCGCCCGCGGCAACTTCCGGGTGCGCGGCGACAGCCTGGAAATCTTCCCCTCGCATTACGAGGACATGGCCTGGCGCGTCAGCTTTTTCGGCGACGACATCGAGGCCATCGCCGAGTTCGATCCGCTGACCGGCAAGAGCGGCGCGCAGCTTGGCCTCATCGATCTGGTCGCCGACCTTGAGGGTGAAGGTCATGGCCGTATAGGTCTCGACCGAGCCGATGCCGTAGATACAGCTGACCGAGGCCACCACGATGACGTCGTCCCGCTCCAGGATCGCCCGCGTCGCCGAGTGGCGCATGCGGTCGATCTGCTCGTTAATCGAGCTGTCCTTCTCGATGTAGGTATCCGTCCGAGGGAC
>JBDSIY010000018.1:0-63269 GCA_039917735.1 Novosphingobium sp.
TGTACTTCGCCGGATGGCCGTGGGTGAACGCATGGTGCGGCGATATCGACCTGATCGGCCGGCAGAAGCCGGCGTCGCTTGCCCGCGACGTCGCCTGGGGTCTCAGCTCGCTCGAGATGGCGGTTCGCCGACCGACCCCCGATGGCCATTTCCCGTGGGTCGCGAACTGGGGCTGGCCCGACGAGCTGGAGAGTTGGACCTGGTCCGGCCAGGAAGGCAAGCCCCTATCGGTGCGGCTCTACACCTCGGCTGACCGGGTCGAACTGCTGCTCAACGGCAGAAAGCTGGGGGATCAGGCGCCGGACAAGATGAAGGCGGAATTCGCCGTGCCCTATGCCCCCGGCAAGATCGAGGCGGTGGCCTACAAGGACGGGCGCGTTGTGGGTCGGCGCAAGCTGGAAACGGTCGGCGCCGCGGCGCGGCTGCGGCTGACGCCCGAGCGTCCCTCGACACGCAGCGGCCGCGAGGCGCTCGCCTTCGTGCCGATCGAAGTGCTCGATGGGCAAGGCCGAGTGCTCCCCGAAGACCAGCGCAGCGTCACCATGAAGGTCACCGGACCCGCCGAGCTTGCGGCGTTCGGCAGCGCTAACCCCTTGGCCGTCGGCTCGCTCCAGGCGCCCGAAGCGCAGACGTTTCGGGGCAGGGCGCTGGCCATCCTGCGGGCCAAGGGATCGGGAAGGGTGCGGATCGAGGCGCGTTCGCCGGGCTTGCCAGGAGCCGCCGCCACGATCAATTTTGGCTGAACGTAGGTGCCACCCCAGCGTGCGCGATCATTACCCGATCGGGGTCAGGCCTTCTGAGCAAACCAGATCACGTGGCGCGCGCCTTTGCCGTTGGCGCGTTGCCTGACGGTCACTTCGTCAACGTCGAAGCCGGCCTCGCGGAGCCGCTTGGTAAAGACTGGGTCGGTCTGTGCCGACCAGATCGCCAGTATCCCGGCTGGCTTAAGCGCGGTCATCGCGGCTCCCAGACCCTGTGCCGAATAAATCTGATCATTAGAGGGCCGGGTAAGCCCGTCCGGTCCATTGTCGACATCGAGCAGGATCGCATCGTAACCGTTGTTCGCGGCGCCGATCAGCATCGCGACATCATCCTCGACGAGCAACACCCGCGGGTCATCCAACCCGTTGGCGGTCAGGTCCCGCATCGGGCCTCGCGCCCATTCGATGATTTCCGGCACGAGTTCGGCGACGGTCACACTGGCATCTTTGCCGAGCTTCGCGAGCGCGGCCCGCAAGGTGAACCCCATGCCGTAACCCCCGATAAGCAGGTCGGGTGCGGAGCGCCCGGCGATTCGCTCGCAGGTCATCTCGGCCAGAGCCTCTTCGGAAGCCCAGACCCGCGTGCTCATCAGCTCGTTGCGTTCGAGGACGATCGTGAACTCGTCGCCCCGGCGCATCAGGCGCAGCTCCACGCCCTCGGGCACCTGGGCGGTGCCGATCAATTCGGGCGTGATCACGCCGGCGCCTTGAGGATCTGGGCTATTTCTTTCGGGCCTTGCGCGCGGCATAGCGCGCATCGCGGGCCTCTTTGCGCTCGGCCTCGGTAAGTTCGGGTGGGGGTAAGCGAGATTCCGCTTCCTCTTTCAGCCTGGCCGCTTCCGCCTCCAGCTCCGCGGCTTTGGCGATGCGAGCGGCGATCTTGGCTTCGCGTTCACGCTGCATCGCAGCACGCTTTTCGGTCTGCGCTGCTTCGCGTTCACGCGCCTTGGCCGCACGCTCGGCCAGCACAGCCGGATCAGCCGGAGGCTTGGCCTGCAATTGCTCGAGCGCTTTGGCACGGGCCTTGGCGGCGGCAGCCGTCCGGTCCTGGAAACCGGGTTCCTTGTAGCCTGCCATCGATGCGATCTCTGTATTTCGATTTACGTACGGCGGTGAGCGGCACGCCCATCAAGGCGTGCCGCCCGTTAATCCGTTCAGGCCGGCTGGAGGTTGACCGCCGAGGTCTTGCCCCGGTTATCGGTCTCGAGCTCGTAGGACACGCGCTGGTCCTTGTTGAGGGTGCGCATGCCAGCGCGCTCGACCGCGGTAATGTGCACGAAGGCATCATTGCCGCCAGTTTCGGGCGCGATGAAGCCATAGCCCTTGTCGGCGTTGAAGAATTTTACGGTTCCGGTGATCATACGGGTATCCTTTGTCCCATGTATGACGGGCATGAGCCAACAGCAGCGCATCCCGGCTTCGTGAGGCTAGAAAGGGACAAGGGGATCCTGAACGGCCCGATATCCGTCGCAAGCGACGTCGGCACCCGCCCTATGGGACGGTTTTCGGGCGAAAGATAGCCTTGGCGAACCGATAATGTGCTGAATCTCCGGCGCTGCTGTCGAAACCACGGGCAACGCGACGGGACCTGTCGCTTCGTGTTGCCTCGTCAGAGGATCGAAAACAACGAAGCGGGCGGGGGCATCAACCTTGCTAACCGCTCACCAAAGCTTTCGTGCTTTTGCCGATATGCTTGCGGGCAAGGAAGAAGCGCATCATCGCGCGCGATGCATCGGGGCCGGCGGGATCGGTATAGCTGCCCTTGGCGCTTCCACCCGACCAGGCGTGCCCCGCGCCATGCACGATCCACTCTTCCAGCAGCGGCTGACCCTTGCCCTTGGAATAGACGGTGCGGGTGTAGGCCCGAGCGCGTCCCGATGGCACGTGCACCGTTCGTTGCAACAATAAGCGCGAACTGGAGGGACGCAATGCGCGTACAAAGACGTCGGCATTGCAGGGATGCACCGTCTTATCGCGATCACCGTGGAAAATGATGGTCGGCACCGGGCGCGTCCCGCCGCGAGCCTTGTCATGGCCGCTGGAAGCACCCCTCTTCATTGCGGACAACGCCGCCCTCACGCCGGTAACATTGCCGTGTGCCACACCCGAATGTACGCCCGCGGCGACGAAGATATCCGGATAGGCGGCGGCAATGATCGCGGCAGCGGCGCCGCCCGCCGATATCCCGGCGATGTAGACGCGCGCCGGATTGGCCTTGCAAACAGCGATCGTCTGGCGCGTCAACTCCGCGATCGTCGCCGCCTCACCGCTGCCTCGGCGTTGGTTCTCAGGCCGATGCCAATTCCAGCAGCGAACCAGATTGGCGGAGGTAGATTGCTCGGGATAAAGCACCAGAAAGCCAAACTCGTCGGCCAACGCGTTCATATCGCTGCCCAACGCGAAATCGCGCGCGGATTGGGTGCAGCCATGGAGCATGACGACGAGCGGCATGCGCCGCCGAGGCGATCCGACCGGGGTATAGAGCTTGTAAGCAAGCGCGCCCGTCGGACAGGAGAACCGGCCGTCGATCATCGCTCCGGCAGCCGGCCTCGGCACCCGTTCGATCGCTTTCGATGAGCGTTTGGCGCTTTTCGCATACTTTGCAGCGGGCGCCGCGACAGCTGGTTTTCGGTCGCGCCCTGCAGGTTTGATCCGGGGTTTCGCCGGCACGGGAAGCTTCGCCGCAGACTTCGTGCGCGCGCGCTTTCGAGGCGCGGGCCCAAGCAATTTCAACAGGGACCGAAATGGACTCTCGATGGTGTGTTCCCCCGCATGGCAGAATCGCCGATCATTCAGCAACGTAGCGCATTGGCAGTTGATCCCGCACCGCAACATTTTGTGAGTTGCAAAACCGTTAGGCGTCAAGCCAGCGGCTAGCCATAGAGGCACGTGAGGCGAGGAGATCGGGTGATGCGGGACATCGGCGTCGGGCTGATCGGATACGGGCTTGGCGGCCGCGCCTTCCATGCGCCTTATGTGCAGGTGACCCAAGGCCTCAGCCTTCGTGCCGTCGTGTCGCGAGACGTGTCGAAGGTCCGGGCCGATCTTCCGGGTATGGAGGTGGTGCCGAACGTCCCGGCGTTGCTGGCGCGGTCCGATATCGACCTCGTGATCGTTTCGAGCCCCGACGGCTTTCACGCCGAGCACGCGCTGGCGGCGCTTCGTGCCGGCAAGCATGTGCTCGTCGACAAACCCTTCGCCACCTCGCTTGCCGATGCCAGGGCCGTTGCCGAGGAAGCGCATGCCCGTGGCCGGTTGCTGACTGTATTCCACAATCGTCGCTGGGACGCTGACTTTCTCACGCTGCGCCGGCTGATCGAGCAAGGCGTGCTCGGTGAAGTGGTCGAATTCGAGAGCCGGTTCGACCGATGGCGCCCTGTTCCGGCCGAGGTTTGGAAGGAAACGCGCGAAGGGGGCTCATGGCTCGACCTCGGCCCACACCTCATCGACCAGGCGCTCTGCCTGTTCGGGCGCCCGGATGCCATCACCGCCGACATGGCGATCCTTCGCGGCGGAGCCCCGGCGTATGATTACTTCACCGCGATACTCCGCTATCCCCGGCGTCGCGTCCTGCTGCATTCGAGTAAGCTTGCCGCCGGCCATGGGTTGCGATTTGCCGTGCATGGCACCCGGGGCAGTTGGATCAAGCATGGCGTGGATCCGCAAGAAGCCGCGACCGTGTCGGGCAGGCCGCCGGGCGGAGACGACTGGGGCGTAGATCCCACCCTGGGCATGCTGACCCTGGGCGCGGACTTAAGTGCGCCAGTTCCGAGTGCGAATGAGAGCGGCGACTATCGCCTGTTCTGGCAAGCTCTGGTGCGCGCCATCCGCGGCGAGGCGCCAAACCCGGTTCCGCCCGAAGCAGCACTCACGGTTATGGAAGTGCTCGAAGCGGGCTTGCGAAGCTGCGAAGCCCGGCGCGAGGTGGCTTTCTGACCTTTCGGCGTTATTTGCCTGGGGTTTAGGGAACGTCATCGGTCGAACGCCTTCACAATGAACTCCCCGCCCAGGCGTAGTCCGATTGGATCGACGCTGTGGCCGATCCCAGCCGAAATGTGCGTCGACACCTCGATCTCGAGCTTGCGGAGCACCCGTTCCGCATCATGCAGCGCCGCGACGGGCACCACCGGGTCGGCGGATCCGTGGACGAGCAGCACAGGCGGCTTGGTGATGGGCTGGTGCGCGAGTTCGGCGGCGCCAGTCAGCATGCCCGAATAGCCGACGATGGAAGCCACCGCGTTTGCGCGCCGAAGTCCGACATGAAGCGCCATCATCGTTCCCTGGCTGAAGCCGACGATCGCCAGCTTCGCATCAGAAAGTCCGTATTGCTCCAGCTTCCGGTCGATGAACGCGTCGACTGCGGGCGCGGCCAAGGCTGCCCCGGCCGCCAACGCCTGGGGGGTGAAGGTCGCAAGCGACCACCACTCGTAACCAGCGCCTATCGCGCAGCGGTGCGGCGCGTTCGGTGCGAGGAACAAGGCGTCCGGCATCGCCTTCCGCCAGTGCGGCGCCAGCGAAATCAAATCCGAGCCGCTCGAACCATAGCCATGCAACAGAAGCACGATCTGCCGTGCGGTTCCGGACAACGGCTGCAGGCTCGAACCGTTCACGATCTTCGACATTCGAAAGGTGCTCGCTTGTTGCGGAAGTTAAGCAACGCCGCTCGCCAACCAGCCACCCGCGCCGCTTCGGTGGATCAGGGTGTGGCTGCCGGCGTTTCAGGCAGCGTCGATCAGTTGCATGACCTTGGCGATATAGTCGATGTGTGCGTCGATATCGCTGCCCAGGCCCTTGTTCATCGACGAGACGCTGCCGTGGGTGCCGCCGGCATCGCGGAACATCCGCAGATGATCGGCGGCCTCCTGGGGATTGCTGGCGAAGAGGGCGAGCAGCTCTCGCCCGTATTCATCGACCGGGCGCCCCAACTCGCGCAAATGGTGTTCGACCCGGCTCCAGGCTTCGACGCCGGTCCGCCCGTCAGCGGCAAAGATGAAGCCGTCGGCGATCCGGGCGCCCCGCTCATAGGCCGGCTCGCTGTTGCCGCCGATCCACAGCGGGATCTGGCGGCGCGGACGGGGGTTGATGCAGCCGCGATCGACCCGGTCGAAGCGTCCGTTGAAATCGACCAAGGGCTGCGTCCACAGCTGCCGCAGCAGCTTGACCTGCTCCTCGAGCCGGCTGGCGCGGCTCTTGAAGTCCTGTCCCAGCGCCTGGTACTCGACGTAGTTCCACCCAATGCCAACGCCCAACCGCAGCCGCTCACGCGACAGCAGGTCAACGTCCGCGGCTTGCTGGGCGGTGAGCACGGTCTGCCGCTGCGGCAGCACCAGCACGCCGGTGACGAACTCCAGAGAGTCGTTGATCGCCGCCGCGAAGGCGAACAGCGTAAACGGGTCGTAGAAGCTGTCCTTGTCGGTGTAAGGACCGTTGAGCTTGGGATCGCGGCCTTCATGCGGCGTCTTCAGCACGTGATCGAAGGTCATCATGTGGGTGAAGCCGAGTTCTTCGGCCGCCTTGACGAATTTGCGCACGGCATCCGGATCGCCGGTGACCTCGGTGGTCGGATAGGCCACTCCAATCTTCATGACCCGATCTTGATACCTCGCCCTTTGACCGCTCGCGCCCTTCCGAACAGCCGCGCGCTTGCTGGCGCGCGCCTCCAGTCAGGCAATCGCGCCGGCCGCCTTGAGCTCCTCGATCCGGTCCCACTCGATCCCGAGTTCCATCAACACCAGCTCGGTATGCTCGGAAGCCTGCGGCGAGCGCGTGGTCTCCAGCGCCTCGTGGTTGAACTGCACCGGGCCGCGCACCAGCTTCAATGGCTCGCCATCCCCGCCATCGACTTCGATGAGCATGTCGTTAGCCAGAGCCTGCTCGTCGGTCAGCAAATCCTTGAAGCTTTGGACCGGCGCCCACTGACCGGAAAAGGTCTTCAGGTGCTGGCGCCAATACTCGAACGGTTGCTGCGCGAATGCCTTGACGAGGATGTCGCTGGCGGCACCGGCGTTCTCGAACAGCGCGCGCGGGTCGGAGAAGCGGGGATCCTCGGCCGCGTCCGCCACGCCGAGGTGTTGGAACAAGCTGCCGATGTGGCCAGTCGGCGAGATGGTGCAGAGGTTGATGGTTCCGTTATCGGATGTCTGGTAATTGCCCATGAATGGATTGCGCGCCGCCCCGCCCGAGCCGGGCATCGGGTTGCGCGAAAGCGTGCCGGTTTCGGCGACCTGGGCGATGTGCGCGCCCGAGGCCCAGATAGCGGTGCTCATCAGCGAGACGTCTAGCTCCAGCGCCTCGCCGGTTCGATCGCGGTGGAGCAGCGCCGCGGAAATGCCGCCGGCGATGAACATCCCGCCGATCGAATCTCCAAATGCGGGAATTCCCTGGCTCAACGGCGCCGGCAGTTCCTCCGGGGTCATCGCATTGGCGACGCCGCTGCGCGCCCAGAAGCAGGTGCCGTCGAAGCCGCCCACCTGACGCTCCGCGCCCTTGTCGCCGAGGGCCGAGCCGCGGGCGTAGATGATGTCCGGATTGGCCGCGCGGATATGTTCGATGTCGAACTTGTTCTTTTGCCGGAGCTGGGGGAGGTAGTTGGTCAGGAAGACGTCGGCGGTCTTGGCCAGTTCGTAGAGCACTTCCTGACCTCCCGGCGTCGAGACATCGATCCCGACACTGCGTTTGCCGCGGTTGGGGTGCTCGAACAGCGTGTGACGCTGGGGATCGAGCTGGACTCCGCCCATGTTGAGGAAGCCGCGCTGGGTGTCGCCCCGCACCGGGTGTTCGACCTTGATGACGTCGGCCCCCCAATCGGCGAGAATGGCACCAGCCGCAGGGACGAAGGTGAACTGCGCTACTTCAAGGACGCGCACGCCCTGCATGGGTTTGATGGTCATAGGAATCCTCTCAACGTTGCTGTTAACACTGCAGCGACTGAAGAATCAACGCCCCCGGGTTCTCATTGAAATCATAGCGCATCGAGCGTGCGGAACTGTCTACGCCCCCTCTGCGGAGCTTGTTCTAATCATGCCGGTTCGGCAATGGGATACCAATATCCGCGTGATCAGATGGGTCCCATTCCTGCAAGAGGCCGTCTCCGTGGTGACACGCCTCGATCGACCTCAAAGTGGGAATGACATTGAATTTCCCGAACCTTCTCCGTGAAATGATCGACCTATGCGTCTCGCTGACGGGCGGGTGGTCCCGATTAGGCCCTCCGGAAATGCAGAAGGTTCGGAGAGGGGCCCCTATTCCATATTGACACGATGATGTCATATCCGCATCATGCAGCGATGCATGGGCCCTTCGATTCCCGGCATCCACTTACCTCACTGGTGGATGAGGCCGCGCGCCTCCACGGCCGTCTGAAGAGCGCATACGCATCGGCGTGGCGCTCAGCCGGGCTCAACGAGTCCGAGGCGATGGTGCTTACCGCCGTGATCGAAGCCGATCGGCTGCCCACCGTTCCGCAGATCGGCCGCTCGTTGGGTCATTCGCGTCAGCTTATTCAGCGGGCGGTCAACGCGCTGATCGAGCGAGGGCTGGTCGGGACGTTGTCCAATCCCGACCACAAGCGAGCCGTGTTGCTCCGTGGAACGGAGTCGGGACTGGCGCTCAAGCGCCGGATAGACACAGCGGCGGACCAGATCGCAAATTCGCTGGCCGCAGGCGTCGATCTCGACACGGTCCGGGGTGCGGCGGGCTTGCTGCGGATAGTGCGAAAACAATTCGAAGCGCGGTTGCGCCAGGGAGACGGAGAAGACTCGGATGTCGGGGATCATACACAATCTTGACGAACTGGCCCCGATCGGACCGCTGACGGAATGGTTGGACCAAAACGTCCCTGAGCTTGGCGGCGGACCGTTGAAGACCGCGATCCTCAGCGGCGGCACCTCCAATGTGGTGCTGACCCTGCAGCGCGATGGGTCGCCGATGGTTATGCGCCGTCCGCCCACGGTGCCGCCGCCAGGTGCCGAGAATGGCGTGCTGCGAGAGGCGCGCATCCTCACCGCGCTCAACCAGACGGACGTGCCACGGCCGATCTGCTACGCTGCCTGCGAGAATTCCGAGGTGGTCGGACGACCGTTCTATGTGATGGAGAAGGTCAACGGCTGGGCGCCGAACCTGCACGACGACGCGATCCACAACGAACCGCCGTTCGACCAATTGCCCTATGAATACGGCATCCCCTTCGCCATCGTCGATGGGCTGATCAAGCTCGCCCACGTCGATTATGAGGCGATCGGGCTCGGCGATTACGGCAAGCCGGGCAAGTTCCTCGAACGCCAGGTCGAACGCTGGGCCAGCCAGCTGGCGAGTTACAAGGAGGCCTACGACTACGAGGGACGAACGCTCGAAGGCTATGCCGAAACCGAGGAGTGGCTGCGCCACAGCGCGCTCCCCAAAGAGGTACGGGGGATCATCCACGGCGACGTCGGCACCCCCAACATGATGTTCAAGCACGGCCCGCCAGCGCGGCTGGCGGCGATGATCGACTGGGAGCTTTCGACGATAGGCGATCCCCTGATCGACCTCGGCTGGTTCACCGGCGGGATGCGGGACGAGGAGTTTCCGGACAAGCAGTTCCCCACCGCGCTCAACAACCCCGAACACTTTCCGACCAAACAGGAACTGGTGCGTTATTACTGCGCCGGCACCGGGCGAGACATCGCCGAGTTCCGGTGGTTCTCGATCCTCGCCCGGTTCAAGTCGGGGTGCCTGCTCGAATACAAGGTCGCCCAAGCCGAGGCGGGGATCCTGCCCAAGGAGACCGGCCGCTTCTTCGCGAAAATCGTCGACAATGTGTTCCGTGAAACCGTGGCGGAAATTCGGAGGATTTCATGATCGACTTCAGCGTGGAGCCTGAATTCCAGGCCAAGCTCGACTGGATGAACACCTTCGTCCGCGAGGAATGCGAGGTGATGGACGTGCTGTGGCCCGAGCCGGGGGCGAATTTCGACGTCCACAATGTGGCCTCCCGCCGCCACCTCAAGCCGCTGCAGGAGCAGGTCAAAGCGCAGGGGCTGTGGGCCTGCCACCTCGGCCCGCATCTCGGCGGTCCCGGCTATGGCCAGGTCAAGCTGGGGCTGATGAACGAGATCATCGGCCGCTCGCGCTGGGCGCCCACGGTGTTCGGCACCGCCGCCCCCGATACCGGCAACGCCGAAATCCTCGCGCTGTTCGGCACCGACGAGCAGAAGACCAAGTACCTCCAGCCGCTGATGGACGGCGACATCGTCTCCTGCTTCTCGATGACCGAGCCGCAGGGCGGCGCCGACCCCGGCGTCTTCACCTGCAGCGCCACGCTCGAGGGCGATGAGTGGGTGATCGAGGGCGAGAAATGGTTCTCGTCCAACGCCAAGCTGGCCAGCTTCCTGCTGGTCATCGCCGTCACCGATCCGGACAAGGGCCTCACCGAGCGGATGAGCATGTTCATCGTGCCCGCCGACACGCCCGGGATCGAGATTCTGCGCAACGTCGCCATCGCCGGCGACGGCGACCCGGAGGAGGGCCACCACGCGCATATCCGTTACAACAGTGTACGGGTGCCGCTCGACCATATGCTGGGCGAGCGGGGCGGCGGCTTCAAGGTCGCGCAGGCGCGGCTTGGCGGGGGGCGCATCCACCATGCGATGCGCACCGTTGGCATCTGCAACCGGGCATTGGAGATGATGCTCGAACGCGCCGTCTCGCGCCAGACGCGCGGCAAGTTGCTCGGCGACTTCCAGTTGGTCCAGGCCAAGATCGCCGATTCGGTCATCGACCTGGAATCGTTCCGGTTGCTGGTGCTCAAGACCGCCTGGATAATCGACGAGGTTGAGGCGGGACGGATGCCGCACGGTTCGGCGCGCAACTGGATCGGCATGTGCAAGGTGGGGCTGGCCAAGGTGTATCACGACATCGTCGGACGCAGTCTTGAGGTCCACGGTTCGCTTGGCATCTCGCTCGATCTGCCACTGGCGCTCTGGTACGGCGGGCATATGTCGCTGGCCTTTGCCGACGGCCCGACCGACGTCCATCGCACGCAGCTGGCCCGCGCCTATCTGAAGAAGGCCAAGCCGGCGCCGGGAATGTTTCCGACCGAGCACATCCCGAGCCGGACATCCGAGGCGCTTGCCCGCTATCCCAACGCGCGGGACGGGTGATGGACCCGCTGTTCGACTTCACCGGCAAGGTCGCGCTGGTCACCGGCGGTTCGCGCGGCCTCGGTTACCAGATGGTCAAGGCCTTCGCCGAGCGCGGCGCCGACTGCATCATCGCCAGCCGCAAGCTGGAGAACTGCGAGAAGGTCGCGGAGGAGGTCCGCGCGCTTGGACGCAAGGCGCTAGCCGTATCGGTCCACGCCGGGAAGTGGCCCGAACTCGACCGGCTGGTGGAAGTGGCCTACACCGCCTTCGGTCGTGTGGATATCCTTGTGAACAACGCCGGCATGAGCCCGCGGGTGCCGAGCCACGAGATCAGCGAGCAACTGTTCGATTCGGTTGTCAACCTCAACTTCAAGGGGCCGTTCCGGCTCGCCAGCCAGGTGGCGAAGCGGATGGCCGACGGCGATGGCGGCTGCATCATCAACGTCACCTCGTCGGGGTCGATGATGCCGCTGCCGCAGGTCGTTGCCTATGGCTCGTCGAAGGCGGCACTGAACGCGATGTCGCGCAGCCTCGCGTGGGAATATGCGCCCAAGGTCCGCGTGAACACGCTGTCGCCCGGCGCCTTTCGCACCGACATTGTCGAGGCCTGGCCCGACAAGGGCAAGGGGCCGATCGACATCCCGCGCGGTCATGCCGCCGAGCCCGAGAACATCGTCACGGCCGCGCTGTTCCTGGCGAGCCCCGCGTCTGTCAACGTGACGGGGTCCCTGGTCCGCTGCGACGGCGGACAGCATTAAAAATCCTCCCTAGCTCGCTCGGGGAGGGGGGCGCCGCCGAAGGCAAGGTTGGAGGCATACGACCGAGGCCTGCGTTGTCGTCAGGCCCGGTGATCCGCGCCCACCCTCATCCATCCAGTGGACGGTCCCCTCCCCGAGCAATGCTCAGGGATGATCATAAAGGAGAACCCGATGCCCCGCGTGATCATCGCTGACGAGTTCGGCCCGCCCGACAATTACCGGCTCGTTGAGCGCGAGTTGCCCCCGCCCGGGAAAGGCGAAATCCGCGTCGCAATTCGGGCGATCGGCATCTCCTACGTCGACGTGCTCACCGCCATGGGCAAGTATCAGGTGACCCCGCCGCTTCCTTTCGTCCCTGGCAGCGAATGCTCGGGCATTGTCGAGGTGGTGGGCGCAGGCGTGACTCATCTCGCCGTCGGCGACGTGGTGATGGGCAGCAGCTTCGGCGGCATTTTCGCCGAGGCCGGCAATTTCCGCGCGGCCAGCTTCAATAAGGTGCCGGGCGCGCTCACCATGGAGCAGGCGGCGGTGTTCCCGCCGAGCTACTTGACCGCCTGCCATGCGCTGATCGATCGCGGGCGGTTGCAGGCGGGCGAGACGCTGCTCGTGCTCGGTGCCGGGGGCGCCACCGGCGTCGCGGCGATCCAGGTCGGCAAGGCGCTGGACGCGCGAGTGATCGCCTCTGCCTCCAGCGAAGCGAAGCGCGCGGCGTGCCTGGCAGCGGGCGCTGACGCCGTAGTCGGTACGCGCGATGCCGACTGGCGCGATCAGGTCAGGGCGGCGCTCAAGGATCTTGGCACCGCCAAGGGCATCGACGTGGTGTTCGATCCGGTCGGCGGCGACATGACCGACCCCGCGTTCCGCTCACTGGGCTACGACGGGCGCTATCTGGTGATTGGCTTCACCGGCGGCATCTCCACGCTCAAGACCAACTTGCCGCTGGTCAAGACCGCCAGCCTGATCGGCGTGCAACTGCGCGTCTTCGGCATGGAAGAGCCAGAGAACATGGCCCGAACCCAGGCGAAGGTCGCTGACCTCGCGGCGCAAGGGCTGCTCCAGCCGGTGATCGGCAAGGTCTACGCATTCGACGAGTACGTCGCGGCGATGCGCGACGCCTTCGATGGCAAAACTGCCGGCAGGATCGTGCTCGGGGTATAATTAGCCGGATTGCCTGGTCGTGATCGACGGGACGCCAATTGCTCGGTAGGGTTGGGTGACGCGGCGGGGTTCCGCCGTACCAAGCAGGCGATTGACCTGTTTTGCACGACAAAGGGGAGGGGGATGCAGCAGCTCGGCCCGCAGGACGCCATGTATGTCTATCTGGAGACGCCGACCACGCCCCTCCAGATCGGCTGGCTCAACGTGTACGATCCGGCCACCGCGCCGGGAGGCAAGGTGCGTTTCAAGGCTATTCTCGACCACGTCGCACAGCGGCTGCACACGGTTCCCTGCTTTCACCAGAGGCTGGTGCGGGTGCCAGGAGATATGGACCACCCCTACTGGGTCGAGGACGAAGCATTCGATCTGGAGAACCACGTCCACCACGTTGCCCTGCCCAAGCCCGGCGACTGGCGGCAGCTGTGCATTCTTGCGGCCCGGCTGTTCGCCCGCCCGCTCGATTTTTCCCGGCCGCTATGGGAGTTCCACGTCATCGAGGGCCTGGACAGCGTCGAGGGTTTTCCCAAGGGCAGCTTCGCGCTGCTGGCGAAGATCCACCACGCGGCGGTCGATGGTGTCTCGGGGGTCGAGGTGACCACCCATCTCCACACCACCGAGCCCTTCGCGCCGCCACCTTCGCCGCCGTCGGCGCTACGGGCCCAAGAGCCTGAAGCCGCGCCCAGCGTCGTTCAGATGCTCGCTCGCGGCTATATGGCGACGCTGCGCCACCCCGGCCGGCTGATCGGCCACGTCGCCAAGGTCGTGCCCGGGATCAAGCGCACGCGGGCCGGCTTCGCGGCGGGCGAGTTCAACAATCCGGGCAAGCTCAAGGTGCCGCGGACGCTCTTTTCCGGGAGCATCGGCCCGCACCGGGCGGTCGAGGCGCGGCGCTTTCCGCTCGACGGGATCCGGCGGATCCGGGCGCTGGCGCCGGGCTCGACGGTCAACGAGGTGCTGCTGGCGGTCGTGGCCGGAGCGATGCGCGGCTATCTGTTGGACAAACGCGCACTGCCCGACGGGACGCTGATCTGCACCTGCCCGATCTCGCTCCGCACCGAGGAGCACGACGGCCAGCTCGGCAACCAGATCGCCAACATGCTGGTCGCGCTGGGCACCGATCTCGCCGATCCCGCCGAGCGGCTGCGCTTTATCCGCGAGCAATCGCTGAGCGCAAAAGGTTTTACCGAAGCGGTCGGCGCGCGCACGATGTCGGAGGCGAGCCAGCTGATGCCCGGTGCGCTGATGGGGCTCGGCGCCCGGCTCAATAGTCGGCTGGCGCTGGCCGATCGCCGCGCTGGCTCGGCCAATACCACGCTGACCAATGTGCCGGGGCCGCGGGCGCCACTTTATCTCGCCGGCGCCAGGCTTGTGACCCAGTTCGGCCTTGGGCCGGTGCTGGAGGGCCTCGGCATATTCCACGCCGCGCTGAGCTATTGCGGGGAAGTGACCCTCACCATCGTCGCCGACCGCGACAAGCTGCCCGATCCGGCGGTCTACGCCGCGTGCATCCAGGCGTCCTACGACGAACTGCTGGCCGCCGCGGATGGCATCGAACCTCCCGCTGTCGCCAAGCCTCGCCGTCGGACGCGCAGTGCATCGTGATCGTTGAGGGAGTTCAGGGTCGCTCGCCGCCGGCCTCAGCGGCAAGCGGGGCAAGGAAGGCTTCTATCGCCCGGACATGGGCCCATACGGTGGCGGTCGCGGCCATGTCGTAGGCGTGCTCGATCCCGGGCAGTTCGATCAGCGTGGCCGGCGCCCGCGAGACCCGGCGCAATGCCTCGACGAATTCGCGCGACTGACCGTACGGCAAGAGCACGTCGCCGGTTCCGTGGATCACCAGCATCGGCGGCGCATCGGGCCTCACCCGCTCGATCGGGCTCAGCGCACGCCAGAGCGCGGCATGGGTCGATCGCCAGCCGGGGAATACCCGCTCGCCGAGGAAGTCGTCGAGGATGCCTTCGTGGTTGCGGCGCAGATGGCGGTTGCGGTCGAACAAATCGTAGATCCCGTAGACCGGCACGGCCATCGCGACGCTGCAGTCGGCATCCTCGAACCCGGGCTTGAGCGCCGGATCGTCGTGGGCCAGCGCCGCCAGGGCGGTGAGCTGGCCACCGGCCGAGCCGCCGGTCAGCGCGATCCGCGCGGGGTCGCCGCCGTACTCGGCGGCGTGCTGCCTGACCCAGGCGATCGCGCGCAGCACGTCGACGATCATCGCCGGCATCCGCTCGGCCGGCCCGAGCCGGTACGTGACATCGACCCCCATCCACCCCCGCGCGGCAAGATAATGGAGCAGCGGCCTGCCCTGTTGCCCCCTGTCCCCCTGGATCCAGCCGCCACCGTGGATGTGGATCAGGATCGGCATGGGGGTGGCCGGCGGCTGCGTCGGCAGGACCACGTCCAGCGTATTGCGCGCTCCGTGCGGGCCATAGGCGAGGGCCTTGATGCGCCGGACCTTGGGGCCGCCGATCAGGAACGGAGTCAATCCGGCGAGCAGCGGGATACGGGTCTCGGTCAAACCCACGGCGTCGAGCATCACCCGGCCAGCTATGCGGTTGCGCAGGTGGACGAACAGCGCGGTTGCCGCAGTGCCGGCAAACACCCAGGCGGCGACCCCGCTGGCGATCCACGCCAACACCGCAGCGAGGATTGCCAGCGGAAACGAGAAGATCTGTCCGGTCAGGCTGATGGAAAACAGCGGAAACACCAGCTTCGGCGCGCGGATCCTGCCGGGGACCATCGGCCACGCGGCAGCGAGCATCAGCAGCGCGAGCGGAACGGCGAGCCAGATCATCATCCGAGGCGCCTAATTCGCCAGGCCAGCCATTGCAAACCCCGCGTCCCGGCGACAGTTGGGGCAAAGGCGGAAGTTTGTTAAGTTTGCTCGCAGGAACACTCGTGACCTGTAGGTTTGCGTTGAAAACACACGAGAATTTTCGCGCGCATCTTCACCCGCCCGAGGCCTCGCGCCCGGACGAACACTCGCCGACTCACCATGCGAAAGAGCGGGGGTGTGACAGCCCCGGCGCGGAGTGTGGCTCAGAGGGGCGATGTAGGAAAGGCGTCGATGCTGGACAGGGAGGGCGTAAATCGGGCCAAGAGCCGTCCTAGCCGGATGATCGCGCCGTTTCGATTTGCATGCGTTTGGCGAAGGGCTATCGCGATCGCGAATGGGGGATGAGTTGGACGACACTCAACGCTATGCTTATGGGCTCAAGTTCGAGAATGCTTTTCTGCGCTCGCGCGGCAAGGCGTTCGAGACCTTGTTCGCCCGTATTATGGCGCACGCCTTTCCGGGCGATTTCCACCCCGTCCGTCCCTATGGCCCCAAGGGCGACCTCAAATGTGATGGCTTTCGGGCCAGCGATGGCACCGTGTTCCAATGCTACGCGCCCGATGCCATGAAGCTTGAACCCCTCCTCGCAAAAATCGATGAGGATTTCACTGGTGCGGTTGTCCACTGGACGACAAAAATGCTGCGATGGGAATTTGTGCATAATGACAGTCGCGGCCTTCCTGCCGATGCAGTCAAGAAACTAACCGACCTCAACACGGCGAATCCCAACATCGACTTGGCGGTATGCGGCGAAGCCGAACTGCGGCTCATCGCCATGTCGCTCGCGCTTCACCAGCTCGAAGATCTTTCTGGCGCCGTTCCGTCAAGTCGTGTGCTCAAGCAACTTGATTTCGAGGCGTTGCGGCCCATACTGCTCGCGATCCAGCGACAAGAGCCGGACGCGGAATCACCGCTGGTGGCTCCCTCGGCGGCAAAGCTCGAACGCAACGCCTTCTCACAGGATGCGGCTGGCCTGCTCCGCCAGGGCCGCCACCGGGAGCAACTGGTTGAAGCTTTTTTTGCCGGCTGGCCCGATCCCGACCTGGGCGAGGAGATCGCGCAAGCGTTCCGCGTGCGTTATCACGCATTGAAGGCGGTCGGGCTCTCACCGGACGATATCTTCGGCGAGCTTCAGGCTTTCGCAGGCGGTATGACCGGCGAACCAGCGCGCCAGGGCGCGGTGCTCGCTGTGCTTTCCTACTTTTTTGAGCGTTGCGACATCTTTGAGGACGCGATCCGAACCGACACGATATGATTTTACCGACCAAACATATCCGGCCCGATCGGGCGCTCCTGGCGGTTGGCGCCGACGTGCTGGGCTTCCTACGTGAGCCGATGACCGTATCGCGCCTTTGGGAGGAGATTCGCACTGCCCGCAGCGATCGGGCGGTGTCGGCGCCGATCAACTATGACTGGTTCGTGCTGGCGCTCGACCTGCTGTTCATCGTCAAGGCCGTGCAGTTCGATCGCGGGCTGATCCAGAAGACGACTCCATGATCCACGGCCTCTCTAGCGACCTTTCGAGTTTCAAAAGTTTGGCCTTTCGGCCGGGGTTGAACATCCTACTGGCCGACAAGAGCGATGGGGCGACCGATCGACAATCACGCAATGGCGCCGGCAAGACGAGCCTGGTCGAACTTATCCATTTCCTGTTCGGTGCCAAGGCCGACAAAGACTGCATCTTCCGTTCCGACGCGCTTGTGAACTTCAGCTTTGAGGCTCGTGTCGACGTCGGATCGACGATCGTCGATGTCGCTCGCGCTGGCACCAAGCCGTCCCGTATCCGATTGCAGGGTGATACATCTGATTGGCCAATCGCTCCGTCGCTCGAAGCGAAGACTGGCGACTTGATCATCAGCAATGAAAACTGGCGTGCGGCATTGGGCGCGCTACTCTTCCGCCTGAATCCGGATGTGGATGACGACGCGAATGGCCGTTTTCGGCCCACCTTTCGTTCCCTGTTTTCTTATTTTGTGCGCCGCCAGAACAGCGGCGGATTCGTGTCCCCGACGCAGCAATCCTCCATGCAGCAGGCTTGGGACCAGCAGGTAGCGATCAGCTATCTCCTAGGCCTCGACCCGAGCGTGCCGCAACAGTTTCAGGAGGTCCGCAGCCGTGAGCGCGCGATGACGGAGTTGCGCAAAGCGGCCAAGGATGGCAGCCTTGGGCGCTATTTCGGGACGGCAGCCAATTTGCGGACCCGCATGACAATCGCCGAGGCCCGCGCCCGGCGGATGCGCGAGCAGATCGACACGTTCAACGTCGTCCCTGAATATTCTGAGATGGAGCAGGAAGCCTCGCGGATCACCCGCGAGATTTCGACGCTCAGCGATGACAACACTGCCGATCGGGAGCTGATCTTGCAGCTGCGCGCTGCGATCGACAGCGAGCTGCCACCGGCCACAAAAAGCCTGGACCGTCTTTATCGTGAGGCAGGCGTCGTGTTGCCGGGTTCTGTCGGCCGCCGCTTTTTGGAAGTGGAAGAGTTCCACCAGGCGATCGTGCAAAACCGCCGCTCGCACCTGACCTCCGAGGTCCAGGCTGCAGAAGACCGTATTCGCAACCGCGATCGTGCGCGCGAAGGCCTTGATAACCGCCGCCGGCAGCTGATGGGAATCCTGCAATCCGGTGGCGCGCTAGAGCATTACGCCGCTCTCCAGCAGGAAGCCGGTCGTGCGGAAGCCGACGCCGAGGGGCTGAGGCTGCGGCTCGCGACGGCGGAGCAGATCGAGAGCACAAAAGCCGAACTCGATATCGAGCGCGCCCGGCTCCTGAAAACGCTTCAGGACGATCATCACGAGCGTGAGAGCATCATCGAGGAAGCGATCCTTGTCTTTGAGGACCTGTCCAACGCGCTCTACGAGAAGGCTGGAAGTCTGACGGTCAGTGCGACACCTAATGGCCCGCAAGTCGATATTCGCATCGATGCCCAGCGCAGCAAGGGCATCACGAACATGCAGATTTTCTGCTTCGATCTCATGCTGGCCGAACTGTCCGCCCGCCGGGGCATAGGACCGGGCTTTTTGATCCATGACAGCCACCTGTTTGATGGTGTCGATGAGCGGCAGGTGGCCAAGGCGTTGCAACTCGGCGCCGACCATGCGGCTGCGGTGGGGTTTCAGTATATCGTCACGATGAACTCAGATGCCTTGCCGAAAGATGGATTTCGCGAGGGTTTCGACGTCGATTCCTATGTGCTCGACACCAAACTGACCGATGCAACGGAGACTGGCGGGCTGTTCGGGCTACGGTTTAACTGAGTGACAGATTGTTTGTGGGCAGACGACCGCTCGACAATAAATCCATTGATTGTTCAATGGCTGCTTTCGGGTTTATGACGTCCAAAAGGTTGCGTCTGAATTTAGCCGCGCGCCTCCCCCCTCACACCCGCCACTCCAGAAACCGCGCCAGCAGCGCCAGCCCATACGCCTGGCTCTTCTCCGGATGAAACTGCACCCCGACGATGTTGTCGCGCGCCACCGCCGCGATGATGCCGCCGCCGTGGTCGCTCATCGCGGCGATGGCGCGGCCGTCGCTCGGCACGAAGTGGTAGGAGTGGAGGAAATAGGCTTCGCCGGGCTCGATCAGCGCGCCGGCGGGCGGGTGCGGGGGGAGGGCGACGTCGTTCCAGCCCATGTGCGGCACCTTGATGCTGGGATCGGCCGGCTCGATGCGGCGGACCTCGCCGGGGATCCAGTCGAGCCCCTCGGTCTCGCCATGCTCGACGCCGAGGGTGGCGAGCAGCTGCATGCCGACGCAGATGCCGAGGAACGGCGCGGCCCCGACGAACACCCGCTCGGTCATGCTCTCGACCAGGTGCGGGATCGCCATGAGTCCCTCGGCGCAGGACCGGAAGCTGCCGACGCCGGGGAGGACGATGCGGTCGGCGGCGCGGACCACGTCGGGGTCGGCGGTGACGGCGACATGCTCGGCGCCGGCGGTGCGCAGTGCGTTGGCGACCGACTGGAGGTTGCCGGCGCCGTAATCAATGAGGGCGATGATTTCAGTCATTGGGCAGGCGCGCGCATCCTCCCCCGCGCGCTGGGGAGGGGGACCACCCGAAGGGTGGGGGAGGGGTTTTCCGCCTTGTGCAGCGGGGGCGCGGCGGAGGAGGAGACCCCTCCACCATGCTTCGCATGGTCCCCCTCCCCGGCGAGCCGGGGAGGATCTGGCCGCGCTCAGCCACCCAGCATGCCCTTGGTCGAGGGGATCGCGCCGGCCTTGCGCGCGTCGAGGCTGACCGCGGCGCGCATGGCGCGGGCGAAGCCTTTGTAGATCGCCTCGACGATGTGGTGGTTGTTCTGCCCATAGAGCAGCTCGACGTGCAGGGTGATGCCGGCGGCGTGGGCGATCGAGTGGAACCAGTGTTCGAACAGCTCGGTGTCCATCTCGCCGAGGCGCGGCTGGCTGAACGCCGCCTTCCAGACCAGGTACGGACGGCCCGAGATGTCGAGCGCGACGCGCGCCAGCGTCTCGTCCATCGGTGAATAAGCCGAGCCGTATCGGCCGATCCCCGCCTTGTCGCCGAGCGCCTGGGTGATCGCCTGGCCGATGGCGATGGCGCTGTCCTCGGTGGTGTGGTGCTGATCGACGTGGAGGTCGCCCTTGATCGCGCAGGCGATGTCGATCAGCGAGTGGCGCGAGAACTGCTCGATCATGTGGTCGAGAAAGCCGATGCCGGTCGCGATCGCAAAGGCGCCGGTGCCGTCGAGATTGATCTCGACGGCGATGTCGGTTTCGTGGGTCTTGCGGGCGATCCGGGCGGTGCGCATGGCCCCAAGCTTATAGGGTGCGGGCCGGCGGAATCAATCGGGGCACTGTCGGGCCGCCCGGGCGTTAAGCGCTGCGGAAGTGCCAACTTGCGGTAAAAGCGCCGGAACCCGCGCTGCCCGCCGCATAAACGGCTTGACCGGCCATAAGCGCGTAGCCACGTAGATCACAGATGAATGACAAACCGCCAGACAGCCTGATCCCCTATGACGAGATCGTCGAGGAAGCGTTGCGCGCCGTCGTCGGCCGGGTGCTCGGCCAGGTCCAGGGCGCCGGCGGGGTGCTGCCCGGCAACCACCATTTCTACATCACCTTCAAGACCGAGGCGCCGGGCGTGGCTATCCCGCAGCATCTGCGGCAGCGTTTTCCGGACGAGATGACGATCGTGCTGCAGAACAAGTTCTGGGAGCTGAACGTCGGCGAGGACGCATTCTCGGTCGGGCTGAGCTTCAACCAGATGCCGGCGAAGCTGCATGTTCCCTTTGCCGCGATCACCGCTTTCGTCGATCCTGAGGTCGATTTCGGGCTGCAGTTCAAGGCGATCGGCGCTCCGGCCGAGCCCGAGCCGCACAAGACCGCCGAGAACGACGGGTCCGAGGGCGATGTTGAGGGCGAGCTCGCGTCGGTTGATGACGGCTCGAACGTGGTGACGATCGATTTCGGCAAGAAGAAGTAGCCCCAGCGGGCTGACGAGAGGCGGGACCGATATGGCAGGGCTCAAGATCTCCGGGAAGCGCGCCGGAAACCGCGCCGTGGGGGCCGCGCAGGACAAGCTCGCCAAGGTCGAGGGCCCCAGCCCCAACCCGATGACCAATCTGGTGATTACCGATGTCGCCATGCGCGCCGGCGGCAGGCTGCTGCGCCACCTGGCGGAGCGCGCGTTGCTGGGCGCGAAGTTTTCGCCCGAGACGGCGAAGGGCATCGTCCAAGGGCGTTCGATGAAGCAGACGCTGATCGGCACCGCGCTGGCGCGGTTCGCCACCAGTTCGGTTCCCGGCGGGCTGATCGTCGGAGGCGGGATGCTGGCCAAGTCGCTCTACGATCGCAAGAAGGGCAAGGGCGTGGCCGGTGCGGAGGGCAATGCGTCGATCGCCAAGCAGGTGAAGCGCCGCTGATTGCTCTGGTTCGGGACATCAACTGAACGCTTGATTCGGCCCCCGGCGCTCGCCATCAGCACCTATGGACCGCACCCCGACCCACGACGACACGCTGCACCGGCGGGGGCTGATGTTCATCCTCTCCTCGCCCTCCGGCGCCGGCAAGACGACGATCGCGCGGCGGCTGCTGGCGCATGACGCATCGATCCGGATGTCGGTCTCGGTCACCACCCGGCCGATGCGTCCGGGCGAGATCGAGGGGCGCGATTACCAGTTCGTCGACCGCGCCGCGTTCGATCGTATGGTCGAGGCGGATGCGTTTCTGGAATGGGCGCATGTCTTCGATCACCACTACGGCACGCCGCGGGCGCAGGTCAGCGCCGGGCTGCGCGAGGGCCAGGACTTCCTGTTCGACATCGACTGGCAGGGAACGCAGCAGCTCTACCAGCAGGCGGAGCGCGATGTGGTGCGCGTGTTCCTGCTGCCGCCCAGCCTCGACGAGTTGCGCCGGCGGCTAACCTCGCGCGGCACCGACAGCGCCGAAGTGATCGCGCGGCGCATGGCGCGGGCGCAGGCCGAGATTGGCCACTGGGACGGGTACGACTACGTCGTGGTCAACGATGACGCGGACGCGTGCTTCGCCAAGGTCGCGCAGATCCTGGCCGCCGAGCGGCTGCGGCGGGCGCGGCAGACCGGACTGATCGGTTTTGTGCGGGGGCTGACGACTGCCGAAAGCGAATGATTGGCCGCTATAAGGTGACGGCCTGCGAGAGCCAAACGACTGAAAGTGGTGGATTCCGGAACGGCAGGTTTTGGATCATCGACTGCCCATAACGGACGTCGGTCCAACCAAAGCGAAGGCGCCCGTGCGCCCCATTGGTGTAATTAAATACCGCATCGGACCATCCCAAAAACGGACCCCGTTAATTGCCGTCATCCCTCCGGCAGACTCACGAGGTTCGTAGTGGCGAAACGCACCCCACGCTCTGCCTGAATGCTGTCGGCCAATGATCGCACGGCATCGATCGAACCCTTGAGGATCGTGCTTTCAAGACAGTTATCGTGATCGAGATGGACATGGGTTGTCGAAACCACAATGTCGTGGTGCTGGTGCTGCAAAGCCAAGAGTCGTCCCGCCAGTGCTCGCACATGGTGGTCGTAGACATAGGATAGGTTGGCCACGCACAGTTGCTGACCGGTCTGCTGCAGCTTGCGGCCATCGACCTCGCGCCGGATGAGATCGCGCACCGCCTCGGATCGGCTCTGATAGCCCTGCGCCTTCACGATGTCATCGAAATCGGCAGCGATGTCCTCATCGAGCGAGAATGTAACGCGCTGCATGATGGCTCCTATTTTCCCCCGATTTTCTATCGCCCTGATTGCATCTTTAACGCCAACCGCTTCGTACCTGTGGAACAATCGACGTAAGCAGATGTTGCTGAAATTTCTTACCTTTGGGAACTGTCGTGGACTCTAGGTCTTTCACCCGGCTGAGTGTCAACGTGCTTGTTGTAGCGGGATCATGTTCGCTCTTCATCCAGGCTGCAAACGCTGCGCCGAATGAAAACCCACACGCGGATGATACGAGGTCGCGCGATATCGTCGTGACCGGCCGCGCGACCGACCTGATCGGCATTGCGGGGGCGGCATCTGAGGGGATCGTGGGCCGGATCGACCTTGAAGACCGCCCGATCCAGCGCGTCGGTGAATTGCTCGAGACAGTTCCTGGCTTCATCGCCACACAACATTCGGGTGGTGGCAAGGCGAACCAGTATTTCCTCCGAGGCTTCAACCTCGATCACGGCACCGATTTTGCGGTATTCCACGATGGCGTGCCGCTTAACATGCGTACTCACGGACACGGCCAGGGCTATCTCGACCTGAACTTTATCATTCCCGAACTGATAGACACGCTCACCTTTGCCAAGGGACCATACCGCGTCGAAAACGGCGACTTTGCGACCGCAGGGTCGGGCCGTTTCAAAACAGTCGACACGCTCGAAGCACCATTCGTCAAAACCGAAGTCGGCACCAGCAACTTCTACCGGATCGTCGCCGCGGGATCGACCAAGCTGGGCGCGGGTAATCTGCTGCTCGGAATTGAAACGCGCTACGATGACGGGCCGTTCGACCTGCCGCAGGATTTGAAGCTGGTCAGCGGCTTCGCCAAATGGACCGGGCCGCTGGCCGGCGGCACGTTGCGGGCGAGCGCGACCGGCTATCATGTCAAGTTTCGCTCGCCGGAACAGGTGCCGTTGCGCGCAATCGAGAGCGGTTTGATCGGTCGGCTTGGGTTCCTCGACAGTGACCTGGGCGGGGAGACGACGCGCATTGGCGGCGTGCTGAATTGGACCGACAACGCTAAGGCGCCGCTGAACCTGCTTGCCTACGCGCATTATTACGACTTCCGGCTCACCTCGAACTTCACCTATTTCCTCGACGACCCAGTCAACGGCGATGAATTCGAGCAGCAGGACCGCCGTTTTGTCGTCGGCGGCCGTGTCGACAAACGCTTCAATTTTGAACTCGGTGTCCCTGTTGAATTGTTGGTCGGCGCCGAAGGCCGATACGACTTCATCGATCCGATCGTGCTGTATCGCACCGATGCGCGCCGTGTGGTGTCGACGGTGCGCCGGGACAAGGTCACCGAAGGTTCGGGCGCGCTGTTTGCCGAGGCTACGATCCGCCCGACGTCGACCATCCGCCTTCTGCTTGGGGGACGCGCGGATCACTACAGCTTTGACGTCCGCTCCGACCTCGCGGTCAACAGCGGCAAGAGCAGCGCTACGCGCGTCAGCCCCAAGGCGTCGATTGCCTGGGCACCGGTCGACCGCCTTGAACTCTACGCCAATTACGGGCGCGGCTTCCATTCGAACGATGCGCGCGGCACCAGCATCAACATCGATCCGAACACCGGTAGCGCTGCCGATCGCGTCGATGCGCTCGTGTCCGCAACCGGATACGAAGGCGGCGTACGGATTAGGCCGATCGATGGCCTCACGCTGACCGGCACTTACTGGTGGCTCGATCTGAAATCGGAGCTGCTGTTTTTAGGCGATGGCGGCACGACCGAAGCGAAAGGGCCGTCAAAGCGTCGTGGGTTCGAACTTAGCGCATTTTATCAGCCTGCGCGCTGGCTGACGGTCGATGCCGAATTTACCAAGTCGCGCGGCCGGCTCACCGACTTGGCACACGGTGCCAACAACATTCCAGGCGCAATCGAAACGGTGATCGCGGGCGGTTTTGTCGCCAAATATGGCAAGGCGTCATTCGCCGTTCGGGCGCGCCATTTTGGCAGCTACAGCCTCATCGAGGATGACAGTGTTCGCGCCGATCCGCTGACCGTCGTCAACGCGCGGGTTGAATATCAGCTGGCGCGCGTCGAACTTGCCGCCGATCTTCTTAACGCATTCAATGCCAAAGACAATGAAATCGAGTATTTCTATGCCTCTCGTCTGCTTGGCGAACCAGCGGGGGGCGTTGAGGATCGACATATCCGTCCCATCGAGCCACGCCAGCTGCGAGTTTCGGCAACCGTTCGCTTCTGACAATGGATCTATTACCAGGCGACGGCTCACTGGCTCAAGGGGTGGTCGTCCAGGTAAACCGCCGGTCGGCTTTCTGGAGCGCCGATGTGGCACCGGAACGGCAATATTTGGGCGCAAGCCGAAGGGCCGTTTTGCTGCAAGGACGGGGCGAGACAAACCACAGGCAACCTGTCCGCGCCCTCACCCTGATCACCCAATCACCTCCCGCCGCCCCGCCTCCCGCGCGTTCGCGCCCAGTCCGGCGCTGGTGGTCTGCTGGACGATGAAGCGGGGCCTTCGCTTGGTCTCGAGGTAGATCTTGCCGACATATTCGCCGAGCACACCGATCGACAGCAACTGCATGCCGCCCAGGAACAGCAGCGGCAGCACCGTCGAGGCCCAGCCGGGCACCAGCTCGCTCGATCGAGCCAGCGCCACGTAAAGGAACGCCAGCCCGACCAGCATCGTGCCCACGAAGATCACCGCGCCGAGCAGGGCGATGATCCGGAGCGGCATCACCGTGAACGAGGTGATGCCGTCCGCCGCCAGCGCCAGCATCTTGCGCGGGGTGTATTTGGTCTCACCCTGAAGCCGCGGCTGCCGGCTGTAGGGCACCAGCACCACCGGAAAGCCGAGCTGCGGGATCAGCCCGCGCAGGAACAGATTGACCTCGCGGTATTGCAGCAGCGCATCGAGCGCGGCGCGGGACATCAGCCGGAAATCGGCGTGGTTCTCGATGATGGTGACGCCCATCAGCGACAGCAGCCGATAATAGGCGAAGGCCGGCGCGGATTTGCGGGCGTCGTCCGACCGGCGGTCACCGCGCACGCCGAGCGCGAGATGCGCGCCGCTTTCATAAGCGGCGATCATCCGGCCGATCGCGGCGATATCGTCCTGCAGGTCGGCGTCCATCGTCAGCACCACATCGGCGTCGGCGATCGACAACCCGGCCAGCATCGCCGACTGGTGGCCGAAATTGCGCGACAGCATCACGCCCTCGACCTCGGGGCAGCGCCGGGCAAACTCCTCGATGATCGGCCAGGTCCGGTCGCGGCTGCCGTCATCCACCAGAATCAGCCGGAAGCTTTCCAGCCGGTTGCCGCGGTCCCCGACGAGGGTTGCGAAAAAAGCGAGGATGGCGGGCACCGTCTCCGGCAGCGCGTCTTCTTCGTTGTAGCACGGAACGACGAGGTCGGCGCGGTAGGGGCCGGCCGGAATTGTCATTCGGCCTCGGCGGGCTGGCGCGCCACGCCGATCGCGAAGGTGTAGGGCAGGCGCGAATAATCGTCGCGGATGTGCAGCTCGGCTTGCGGAAAGCTGCGCCGCAGCAGGCGGCGATAGCCGTCGGCGTCGCGCACATACACGCCGCGATCGTTATCGAGCAGCCACTTGGCGAGCCGCGACTGGCCGGGCGCGTAGCAGCCGTCGAGCGTGAAAAGCGCGCCGCCAGGCTTCAGCGCGGCGGCAACGTGGCCGAGCGTCTTGGCCAGTTCCACATCGCCGATATGATGCATGACGCCGTTCATCATGACCACATCGGCCGGTCCCAGCTCGCGCGCCGCGGCCGCGTCGAACAGCCGCTGTTCGAAGCGGCCGCGATGGCCGAAGCGCTTCCGCGCGAAGGCGATGCTGGCCTTGTCGATGTCGAGGCCGACGTAATCGACGCCCTTGGGCAAATGTCGCACGATGTGTCCCGGCCCGCAGCCGATGTCGATCACCCGCGCGCCGGGCCGAATCTCGAGATAGTCGCGGATCGCCGATACGCGCGCGCCGAAGAAGCCGCCCAGCTCCTGATAGAGCTGATAGATCGACGGATGGGCGAGCAGATGCTTCATGGGGTAGCTCGCGCGTTCGGCCGGCCGCCCTGGTCGCGGAACACCCAGAGGTTCATCAGCAGGAAATTCGCGCCGGGAACGAAGACGACCGCCGCGACCATTCCCCAAACGTAGGAGAGGCCGAGCCCCACAACCGCCGCCTGCATCGAGCCGGCCGTCACCGCCATATTGAGCGCCTGCGCGACGACGAACCGCAAGGCCTCATGCGTCCAATGGCCGTTCGAGCGGAACGAGAAGCCGCGATGGCCGAGAAAGCTGAGCGGCACCGAGGCGCAATAGCCCAGGATGCTCGCCGGCACCGGCGGCACGGCGATGCCGCGCACCAGCAGCGCGGTAACGGCGGCATAGATCGCTCCGCTCGCCACGCCGACGCAGGCAAAGCGGATGAGCTTGGTCAGAAGGTCCCCGCTGAGCAGGCGCGTGGGCAGGGACGGCCAGTCAACCGCGCTCACGCGATGCCCGCCACGTAATACTGCGCGCCGAGCGGCAGCCTGCCCAGTTCGCGGTCGATTCGCCGGGTGCGCGGGCCGAGTACCGGGATCGACAGGATGCTGCGCGCTTCGGCGACCCGGAAGCCCGCCTCGTCCATCAGCGCGCGCGTCCGGCGGCGGGACAGCAGCACCGCATCCGCGTCGAACGCGCAGTTCGATACCGCGCGCCGCGCCAGCGGATTGAGCGGGTTGTGCTCGAATATGACGGTGACTCCGCCCGGCCGCACCACCCGCTTCATCTCCGCGAGGAAGCCGCGCCACTGCTCGGGCGGGACGTGATGGAGCACGCAGGTCGCCACCGCAGCGCCGAACTGACCGTCCTCATACGGAAGCCGCGCGCCCGCGTAGGCGCGATAGTCGCCCGCCGGGTTGCGTCGCGCCGCTTCGGCCAAGCATTCGGCGGAGACGTCGGTCCCCGAAACACTGCCCAGCCGCTTGGTGATTAGCGGGTGGCTGTTGGCAACGCCGCAGCCGACGTCGAGCAGGTCGATCGCTCGCGAGTCGCCCAGATGCCTGGACAGGATGTCGAGCAGATAGTCGGCTTTGACCCGGGTAAAATAATCGACCCGCAGCCCGACGAAAGCGATCGAGCGGTTGACCGTGTCGTCGTAGCTTTCGGCATAGGCGTCGAACTGGGCGGGCTGGTCGGTCAACAAAATCTCCGGAAGTTGCGCCTCTTACCAGCCGGGCGGCGTCAGACAACAGTACTCACCCTGGCGGTGCGCGCGGGCGCGCAGATCCGGCGGCAGCAGGTGGCAGCTGACCAGCACGCCGTCGGAGCGCCGGCTCTCGAGATAGGCGATCGGCTTGTCGATCGATCCGCGCCAGGTGCCGAACACGCCGAGCCAATGCTGCGGCAGGCG
The DNA here is from genome assembly GCA_039917735.1 of Novosphingobium sp. Classification (GTDB taxonomy): domain Bacteria; phylum Pseudomonadota; class Alphaproteobacteria; order Sphingomonadales; family Sphingomonadaceae; genus Novosphingobium. Next base: position 28,215 of record JBDSIY010000018.1, read on the forward strand.
CGCTGCCATATAGGGGAAATAGGTCACGTCGTCGAGCAGCACCGCCCTGGCCCGCTCGGGCGGCGGCAGTCGGCAGAGGCGCGCGGCGCCGAGGATGTCGCGTTCGGCGGCGGTGAAACCCCGGATCGAGAACGAGTGCTCCTGCGCATCGACATAGCCGGTCTCATGCCATGCGGCCCACAGCGCCGGTCGCCAGATTGCGCATGTGAGGACCAGGCTGGTCAGGCCGGCGCAGCCGACGACGCCGGCGATCCAGCGCAGCGGTGCATCGCGAGTTCGGGCGCGGGGCGAGGCGAGCGCGAGCAGCGCGGCGAGGGCGAGCAACGGCAGGACGAAGCTGGCCTCGTAAAAGTTGCGGACCAGCCGCGTCGCGCTTGCGCCGCTGACGGCGACGACCAGCGACCCCGCCAGCACCAGCCCGGCTGGGAGGTGGCGGGTGCGCCACGCCTCGCGTGCGGCTGCCACGGCCGCGATCAGCGCCAGCGCGAGGACCAGCCCCCAGGTTAGAAACAGCGCTGCCTCCCAAAGCGCCGAGGCCAGAGCGCTCACCTGGCCGGGCGGGAGCCAGTCGGACAGCGGGTATCGCTCCGGCCGGGCCAGGGCGATGTAATCGAACGGGTTGATGTTGCGCAGCAGCCCCGCCGCGAACCCGGCGAAATCGCCCAGGCCGCCCAGATCGGCGAGCCGCATGCCCGCGCTGTTGCGGGCGTATTCGGCGCGCAAAATCGCGTCTCCCGGGCATTCGAGCCGGTGCAGCCAGTACAGGCCAGCCGCGGCGGTCATCGCGATCACGGCGAGCGCGGCGATGGCGCGGGGAGCGCGCCCGCCGGTGCACAGCGCCAGCGCGGCAAGGAATACCGGGGCTAGGAACAGCCCCTTCAAATGGTAGCTGAGCGCGATCGCCGTCAGCAGCACGATTCCCAGCGATGGCGCCCAGTGCGGGGTGGCGCTGAGAGTCTTGGGAGCGCTCTGCCGGGCGGGAAACGCCAGCAGGATCCCCGCCATCGTGCACAGGATCAGCGGCTGCTCGGGCCGGCTCAGCACCATCAGCAGCGGCGTGTTGGCCAGGCACAGCAGGCCGAAGCCGATCGCGCCGAGCGCCGCGCGCCGCGCCGGCTCGCGCGTGATCCGGTGGATCAGCACCCACAGCAGCGCCGCCCACAGCAAGGCATGGAGGATCCCCGCGAGCCGGACGTAGAGTGGCGCCGCGAAGGTCAGGTTGAGCGCGGCCGAGAAAGTCCGGACCGGCATCATGAACCACGGTGGCCGCACGATCGCGTTCGGCCCGCAGCGATCGCTGAACATCTTGTCGACGCCATCGATGCCGGCGCGCTCCTGAAAGCGCCAGCCGACCTCGTCGGTATAAACAGGCAGGAAGATGCCGAGCAGCACGGCGGCGACGAAGCCGAGCACGACCGCGTTGCGCAGCCAGTGCAACGCCCGTTCGCTCCGCCGCGATGCCGCCGTTTCCCCCACGCCTGTCACGCCCCGCCCATGGCAGCGGTCGCGCGCCGGCGAAAGCCCCGCGGGCATCAGGCGGCGAAGGGTGCTATCTCGCGCGTGGCGCGTCCATGGCCCTGATTGTTTCCCCGACCGGATCGTTTGAATACGGCGTCGCCTTATTTCGAATGTACGCGCAATGGTGTTCCCCGTACTCTATCCAGAACGTGGACATTCCCGGTTCTACGATGCCGTCTCGCACTTTCTTCGCAATTTCCATTGAGTTATTGGTCACGCAATCTTCAAAGTCTTTGCTAATTTTTCGGTCACGTGCCTGTCTAGCTTTCTGCGCTACGGCGAAATCGGCCTCCTGATGCTTTTCTTGCGCGCGTCGGATTACTTCATTTCGGTATACGATCACGCCGACAGCTATTCCCAAAACAAGGAAAACCCCCAATAGAGCTTTCCAGTGCTGGGTGATGTGCTGCCATGAACCAGAAGCCAGACTCTCAACCCGGTAAGAGCCGGCTAGTGATGCCGTAAGAAGCAACGCTCCGGCCAAGAGAGGCAGAGTCGCTGATCTGTCGTCGGTATATAGTTGAGCCGCATAGTATAAGAGGACCACCCCTGCAATCGCCAGTACTGCCCGCTGGCTAGGGGTGGGTCGCCAATTTGTCATCCCTGCGGTTGTCTCCTCCTACTGATCCAGAAAACTCCGCATCTTCCGGCTCCGCGACGGATGCTTGAGCTTGCGCAGCGCCTTGGCTTCGATCTGGCGGATGCGTTCGCGGGTGACCGAGAACTGCTGGCCGACCTCTTCGAGCGTGTGATCGGTGTTCATGCCGATGCCGAAGCGCATGCGCAGCACCCGTTCCTCGCGCGGGGTGAGCGACGCCAGCACCCGCGTCACCGTCTCCTTGAGGTTCGACTGGATCGCCGCGTCGACCGGGATGATCGCATTCTTGTCCTCGATGAAATCGCCGAGGTGCGAATCCTCCTCGTCGCCGATCGGCGTTTCGAGGGAGATCGGCTCCTTGGCGATCTTCATCACCTTGCGCACTTTTTCGAGCGGCATCGACAGCCGCTCGGCCATTTCCTCGGGCGTCGGCTCGCGGCCCTGCTCGTGGAGGAACTGGCGGCTGGTGCGGACCAGCTTGTTGATCGTTTCGATCATGTGGACCGGGATGCGGATGGTGCGCGCCTGATCCGCGATGCTGCGGGTGATCGCCTGGCGAATCCACCAGGTGGCATAGGTGCTGAACTTGTACCCCCGGCGGTACTCGAACTTGTCGACCGCCTTCATCAGGCCGATGTTGCCTTCCTGGATCAGGTCGAGGAACTGCAGGCCCCGGTTCGTGTATTTCTTGGCGATCGAGATCACCAGCCGCAGGTTCGCCTCGACCATCTCCTTCTTGGCGATCCGCGCCTCGCGCTCGCCCTTCTGCACCATGTTGACGATGCGGCGGAACTCGATCAGCGCCATGCCGGTGGCGGCGGCGATGTCGGCCACCTCGGCGCGAATGCGCTCGACGGCCGCGGCCTCGTTCTCAGCGAAGGCGGCCCAGCGCTTGTCGCGCTTACTCATTTGGCCGAGCCAGGCCTCGTCGAGTTCATGGCCGACGTAATTGTCGAGGAAGTCCTTGCGCGGCACCTTGTGCCGCTCGGCCAGCCGCAGCATCTGCCCGCCGAGCGTGGTCAGCCGGCGGTTGAACGCATAAAGATTGTCGACGAGATATTCGATCTTGGTGGCGTGGAACTGCACGCTTTCGACCTGCGCGGTCAGCTCCTCACGCAGCTGCTGGTACTGGCGTTCCTTGGTTCCGGGGAAATCGTGGCCGATCGCCAGCGCGTCGAGGCGGGTGCGCTGGATCTTCTCGAAGGTGCGGAAAAGCTCGGTGATATTGGCGAATTTTTCCAAAGCCCCGGGCTTGAGTGCTGCCTCCATCTGCGCGAGGCTGAGGGTATTGTCCTCCTCGTCGTCCTCGACCGGGGGGCGGGCGCGACGCTCGATGCCGTCGTCCTCCTCGTCCCCGGCGGCCGCGGCGGGCGGCGCTTCCTCGACGTGCTCCTCCTCCTCCTCTTCCTTGAAAGAGGGGCCGGCGGTGGCCTCGGTGATTTCGTCGCCGCCATCCTCCTCGGCCGCGGCGAGCGTCTCGGGCGCCGGCTCCTTGGAGAGCATGGCGTCGAGGTCGAGGATCTCGCGCAGCTGCATCTCGCCGTGGTTCAGCGCTTCGGACCACTGGATGATGGCGTGGAAGGTTATCGGGCTTTCACACAGCCCCAGGATCATCGTGTCGCGGCCGGCCTCGATGCGCTTGGCAATGGCGATTTCGCCCTCGCGGCTGAGCAGCTCGACCGCGCCCATCTCGCGCAGATACATGCGCACCGGATCGTCGGTGCGCTCGATGACTTCCTTCTTTTTCTCGGCGACCGGACGTTCGGCGGTGCCGCTGTCCTCGTCGTCGGCGGCATCGTCGTCGGGGGCGGGATCGGCCTCGCCGCCGTCCTCGTCGCTTTCGACGATGTTGACCCCCATCTCGGAGATCGCCGCCATGACGTCCTCGATCTGCTCGGACGACATCTGGTCCTGCGGCAGCGCCGCGTTGAGCTCGTCATAGGTGATCACGCCGCGACGCTTGGCGCGCGCGATCAGCTTCTTGATCATGGCTTCGTTGAGATCGATGAGCGGGGCGTCGCTGCTGTCGCCCCTATCTGCCCGATCGCTACCGCCGCTGGTTTCTTCGTCCATCATTCCGCCGTTTTGCCGCCGTCAGGGCGGTGTTCTCAGGAGTATATCTCAGGAAAGCTCCGCGCGCACGGCGGCCATTTGCCTCAGGCGCGTGTCGAATTCCAGTTTTCTCTTCAACAAGCGTTGCTGCTCCGCCCAGGCCTCGGCGTAATCCTCGTCCGACAGCGCTTGCTGGAAACGCCCGGTGGCATCGGCGAGCGCCGCTTCCAGTTCCGGCCGCTCCACCAATATCCCCACCGCCCGGTCCAGCTCCGCCGCTGCCACGTCCGGCTCGGCGTTTTCGACGAGAAAGCCAAAACGCAGATCCGCATAGTCACTTGGCGCAGGAACAGCCATGCCTTGACGCGCCAATATGGTGCGCAGCCCATTGCTTTCAAGCATTTCGCCCGGGGCCAGCCCGTCCAGCGCATCGAGCAGCGCCGCAAAGCGAGGGTCAAGCGCCGCGGCGCGCGCCAGCGGCTCGGCGTGGCGGGCAATTTCCTGCGGCCAGCGGATCAGGCCGGAGATCACCGCCGCGCAAAGTCCATCGCGCGCACCGCCCGATGCCGCCCAGCGTAGCCGCGCGGAAATGTCAGCGGAGGGAAGCGGCTCGGCCCGGCGCGGCGAAATAGGCCGCTTTCCGGCGGCAGGGAACTCGCGCCGAGGGAAGGCATGAGCAGAATAGCGGTCGAGCAACTCCCGGCGGTAGAGCGAACGGATGTCGGGATCAGTCATCGCATCGACCTGCGCGAGCAGCCGCGCCTTGAGGCCCGCCTTGTCCTCCGGGGTGACGAGCGGCTGCGCGTCGCGCTCGTGCTCCCACAGCGTGTCGACAAGACCCCGGGCCCCGCCGAGCATTCGTTCGACCGCGCCCGGACCCTGCCGCCGGATGAGATCGTCCGGATCCAGCCCCGCCGGCAGCCGCACGATTTGAAGGCTTCGGGCCGGCCGCAGCATCGGCAGCGCTCGCGTGACCGCACGCAGCGCCGCGCGTTGTCCCGCCGCGTCACCGTCGAAGCACAGGATCGGCGTTTCCACCTGTCGCCACAGCAATTCAATCTGCCGCTCGGTCAGCGCCGTGCCCATCGGCGCGACGCATTCGCCGATCCCCGCTGCCGACAGCGCGACCACGTCCATATAGCCTTCGACGACGATCAGCCGCCCGGACTTGCGAGCGAGTGGCGCGGCGCGGTGGAGGTTGTAGAGCGTCGCGCCCTTATCGAACAGCGGCGTATCGGGTGAATTCAAATACTTGGGCGCGTCACTTTTGGCGCTGTCGAGGATGCGGCCGCCGAAGGCGATCACCCGGCCGCGCGAATCTTCGATCGGCAGCATCAGCCGCCCGCGAAACCGGTCGTAGGTTTCGCGCTCCTCAGCGGCGACGCGCAGCCCCGCCTCGATCAGCATTGCCTCGGGAAAGCGCGCCAGCGCCGCCTTCAGCGCCTGCCGATCATCGGGCGCATAGCCGAAGCCGAAGCGCGCCTGCGTCGGCGCGTCCACCCCGCGCCCGGTGAGGTAAGCGCGCGCCGCCGCCCCGCCCGGGCCGGCAAGGTTGGCGACGAACCACGCCTGCGCCGCCGCCATCACATCGTGTAGTGTCTCGCGCCGCTCGGCCGCCTGCGCCGCGCGCGGATCAGGCTCGGGCAGTTCCATCGACGCCAGGGCTGCGAGTTCCTTGACCGCATCCATGAAGCCCAGCCCGCGCTGGTCGGTGAGCCAACGGATCGCGTCGCCATGCGCGCCGCAGCCGAAGCAATGATAGAAGCCCTTTTCGTCGTTGACGGTGAAGCTCGGCGTCTTCTCGTTGTGGAACGGGCAGCACGCCTTGAATTCATTGCCCGCGCGGGTCAGCCGCGTGGTGCGCCCGATCACCCCGGACAACGTGATCCGCGCGCGCAACTCGTCCAGCCATTGTGGGGAGAGCGACACTTAGGACAGCGCCGCCTTCACCAGTCCGCTGGCGGTGCTCATGTCGAGTTGGCCGCCGTGGCGCGCTTTCAATTCGGCCATCACCCGTCCCATGTCCTTGGGCGAGGAGGCGCCAAGCACCGCTTTGATCGCGAGGATCGCGGCGGTGGCATCCGCCTCGCTCATCGTGCGGGGCAGGAACTCCTCGATCACCGCCAGCTCGGCGGCTTCGACGTCGGCGAGTTCCTGGCGGCCGCCCTGCTGGTAGAGCGCAATCGATTCCCGTCGCTGCTTGGCCATCTTGCGCAGCACTTCGACGACCATCGTGTCATCGTCGGGCTGGGTGTTCGCGGTGCGAAGCTCGATATCCCGGTCCTTGAGCCGGGCGAGGACCAGGCGCAGCGCGCCGAGGCGCGGCTTGTCGCCTGCCTTCATCGCCGCCACCTGCGCGGATCGGATCGAATCGCGAAGCATCGGCGGGCGTTCCTCGGGGTTGATGCGGCGATCGATTGTAGCGCCATTGTCGGCCCAGCGCATCACCGGGGTTTAGGCCATCCCCGGTTGACGCATTGCGGCAGCGGGTATAGCGGCCGGGCCTTAGCACGATAGCCCGAACCCACGAAACGGAGCCCGCCCGCTTGGCCGACCCCGCCACCCCGCATGCGCCCAGCGCCGCCGACCGGCCAGAGGGCGCGACCGGCGTGCTCGTGCTCGCCGATGGTCATGTTGCCTGGGGGCGGGGCTTCGGTCATGTCGGCGAGGCGGTGGGGGAGGTCTGCTTCAACACGGCGATGACCGGCTACCAGGAGGTGATGACCGATCCCTCCTACGCGGCGCAGATCGTCACCTTCACCTTCCCGCATATCGGCAACGTCGGCGTCAACGACGAGGATCTGGAATCGCGCGTCCAGGGCGCGGTCGGCTGCATCGTCCGCGAGGAGGTGACCCCGCCCTCCAACTTCCGCGCCCGCGGCGGCTTTGGCGAATGGCTGGCGGCGAACGGCAAGATCGGACTTTCCGGCATCGACACCCGCGCGCTGACCCACCGCATCCGCCGCTCGGGCCCGCCCAACGCGGTGATCGCCCACGATCCGCACGGCGCGTTCGATATCGCCGCGCTGGTCAAGCGCGCCGGCGACTGGCCGGGACTGGAGGGCATGGACCTCGCCCGCATCGTCTCGCGGGGAGGTGAGGAGGAGTGGGACGGCGGCGTCTGGTCGCTCGGCCATGGCTATGCCCGCAACCGCGGGGAGTGGCGTCCGCATGTCGTCGCCATCGATTATGGTGCGAAGGACAATATCTTCCGCAATCTGGTGAAAGCCGGCGCGCAAGTGACTGTCGTGCCGGCGGAAACCTCGCTCGACGCGGTGCTGGCGCTCGACCCGGCGGGCGTGTTTCTCTCCAACGGACCCGGCGATCCGGCGGCGACGGGCGCCTATGCGGTGCCGGTGATCCAGGGGTTGCTCGAACGCGACGTGCCGCTGTTCGGCATCTGCCTCGGCCACCAGCTTCTCGCGCTGGCGGCGGGAGCGAAGACCACCAAGATGCACCAGGGCCACCGCGGCGCCAACCATCCGGTCAAGCGGCTGGATAGCGGCGTGGTGGAGATTACGTCGATGAACCACGGCTTCGCGGTGGACGGCGCCTCGCTGCCCGACAGCGTCGAGGAAACGCATGTCTCGCTGTTCGACGGTTCGAACTGCGGCATTTCGATCAAGGGCAAGCAGGCGTTCGGCGTGCAGTATCACCCGGAGGCGAGCCCGGGACCGCAGGACAGCTTCTATTTGTTCGAGCGGTTTGTGGGGATGATGAAATGAGCCTTTCCGAGATCGAACAGACCGCCTTCGCCTATTATGTCGCGGTGCCGGCGAACGACGTCAACATCGCCGGACGGTACTTCCCCTATAAGGAGCTGGCGCTGATCCTCGAGGACAAGTTCTCGATGGCGACCCGCAAGTTCGGTCCGAAGGCGCGGGCTACGGCGACGACGGCGTCCAAGGCTTTCCTCGACACGATGCTCGAACAGGGCGCCTGGTCGACCAAGCCGAACGAGTTCGGCGGCGAGATGCACCAGTTCCAGCCCGACGTGTACCGCGCGGCGCTCCGGGAGCTGCAGGCGAGCGACCCTATCGTGCGGGCGTCGCAAGGGCAGGGACCGGAGTTCTGGGTGGACAAGTTCGCGGCGCTGACCGGGGCATGATTCACGCGGGGCCAGATCGAGCGAGCGATAGAACGTGCATTCATCCAGCGGTGGCCATATTTTCGACCACGCCGCAGGATGGGTTCCGATCAGCGCCGACTAAGCTGGAAGCGGGGCGGCCCAGGGGTCGATCAACTTCACCCCGATCCACTCGAAATCCTTGGCGTTGCGCGTGGCGATGGGGATGCCGTGTTCCTGCGCCTGCGCGGCGATCTGCATGTCGATTATCTGCGGCTTGCGCGCCTTCACCTCAGGCCGGGCGGCGATACGGCCGTATTGATGCGCGGCCTGCGGACCGAACACCAGCGTCTGCCCCCAGTACCGTGACTCCAGACCGGCCAGCCAGGGTTGCAGGAAAGAGCGCTTGTCCGCCGCGCCGGCGAGTTCGATGCCGTATCGGATCTCGGCGATCACCAACGTCGACAGGGCAAGGTCCGCGTCGTTGGCCTCCAGCCACGCGAGGACCGCCCGATCGCCGCGAGCTTTGGTCAGTTCGCTCCAGACATTCGTATCGACCAGGATCAAAACCCGGGCGCTTCCAGCTTGCTGCTCATGCGGGGCGGCAGGTCGAGGCCGGCGCCGTTCGCCAGACGGCGAAGCTCCGCCATCGCGTCCTTGGCGGTCATAAAGCGGATTTCGGCATATTTGCCGGAGTCAGGCAGGCCTTCGCCCGCACCATCGGCGATCTGGATCAATTCACGCACCCAGTCCTCCTTCGTCGGCGCGGGCCTGAACTCTTGCCGCGCTTCACCCGTTCGATTTCCACCGTCGCTCACCGGGCCTTCGGCTTCGATGACGAGTTGTCGAAGGTGTTCCTCCATCGACCGGCCATGCGCGGCCGCGACCTGGCGGAAGCGGTGCTTGGCGTCTTCCGGAATGTTTCGCACGGTCAAACTGGCCACCATCCGTCTCCTTGCAATCAAGGTAATCAATGAAAGCAATGCTGTCAAATGCCCAGACGCACTGACATCTCCTCGATCCTGGTCATCGGCGCCGGGCCGATCATCATCGGCCAGGCCTGCGAGTTCGACTATTCGGGCACGCAGGCGATCAAGGCGCTGCGCGAGGAGGGTTATCGCGTTATCCTCGTCAACTCGAACCCCGCGACGATCATGACCGATCCGGACATGGCCGACGCCACCTATATCGAGCCGATCACCCCCGCCATGGTCGCGCGCATCATCGAGAAGGAGCGGCCGGATGCGCTGCTGCCGACGATGGGCGGGCAGACCGCGCTCAACTGCGCGCTGGCGTTGTTCAACGACGGCACGCTGGAGAAGTTCGGCGTCCAGATGATCGGCGCCGATGCCGACGCCATCGACAAGGCCGAGGATCGCCAGCGCTTTCGCGAGGCGATGGACCGGATCGGCCTCGAAAGCGCGCGCTCGGGCGTCGCCCATTCGGTCGAGGAAGCCCTGGCGGTGCTCGAAACCACCGGCCTGCCGTCGATCATCCGCCCGAGCTTCACGCTGGGCGGCACCGGCGGCGGCATCGCCTACAACCGCGCGGAGTTCGAAGCGATCGTGCGCGGCGGCATTGATGCCTCGCCGACCAACGAGGTGCTGATCGAGGAATCGCTGCTCGGCTGGAAGGAGTATGAGATGGAGGTCGTGCGCGATCGGCACGACAACTGCATCATCATCTGCTCGATCGAGAACGTCGATCCGATGGGCGTCCACACCGGCGATTCGATCACCGTCGCGCCGGCGCTGACGCTGACCGACAAGGAATACCAGATCATGCGTTCGGCGAGCATCGCCGTGCTGCGCGAGATCGGCGTCGAGACCGGCGGCTCGAATGTGCAGTTCGCGGTCAACCCGGAAAACGGGCGGATGATCGTCATTGAGATGAACCCGCGTGTATCGCGCTCCTCGGCTCTCGCGTCGAAGGCGACCGGCTTTCCGATTGCCCGCGTCGCCGCCAAGCTCGCGGTCGGCTACACGCTCGACGAGATCACCAACGAGATCACCGGTGCCACCCCGGCCAGCTTCGAGCCGACGCTCGATTACGTCGTCACCAAGATCCCCAGGTTTGCCTTCGAGAAGTTCAAGGGCGCCGAACCGATCCTGTCGACGGCGATGAAATCGGTCGGCGAGGTCATGGCGATCGGCCGCAACTTCAAGGAATCGCTGCAGAAGGCGCTGCGCGGGCTGGAGACGGGGCTCGACGGGCTGAACGATGTCGTGGCGCTCAAGGGCGCTGGCCGCGATCAGATCACCGCGGCGCTGGCCAAGGCCACGCCCGACCGGCTGCTGGTGGCGGCGCAGGCGCTTCGCGAGGGCCTTTCGGTCGAGGAGGTCCACGCGATCACCCATTACGATCCGTGGTTCCTGCGCCAGATCGAGGAGATCATCGCCGAGGAAGCGGGAATCATGGAGCACGGCCTCGCCGCCGACGCGCAGGAGTTGCGGCGGCTGAAGGCGATGGGCTTTTCCGACCGGCGGCTGGCGGAACTGGCGGTGCGGTCGGTGCCGGTGGCGGGCGGAATGGGGCAGACCCAGGCCAAGCGCTCGGGGCTGCTGCACGATACGCTGCGGGCGCTGGCCGGAGCCACCAGCGCGGAGGAGGTGCGCAAGCTGCGTTACCGGCTTGGGGTCCATCCGGTGTTCAAGCGCATCGACAGCTGCGCCGCCGAGTTCGAGGCGGTGACGCCGTATATGTATTCGACCTATGAGGCGCCGCTGTTCGGCGAACCGGAGGACGAGGCCGCGCCCTCCGACCGGCGCAAGATCGTGATCCTCGGCGGCGGCCCCAACCGCATCGGCCAGGGCATCGAGTTCGACTATTGCTGCGTCCACGCCTGCTTCGCACTGGCCGAAGCGGGCTACGAAACGATCATGATAAACTGCAACCCGGAGACGGTCAGCACCGATTACGACACCTCCGACCGGCTCTACTTCGAGCCGCTGACCGCCGAGGACGTGCTGGAGATCCTGCGCGTCGAGCAACAGAACGGCGAACTGGTCGGCGTCATCGTCCAGTTCGGCGGCCAGACGCCGCTGAAGCTCGCGCAGGCGCTCGAGGACGCCGGCATCCCGATCCTAGGCACCTCGCCCGATGCGATCGACCTTGCCGAGGACCGCGAGCGCTTCGCCGCGCTGGTCGAGAAGCTGGGCCTAAAGCAGCCTGAGAACGGCATCGCCCGCAGCCGCGACGAGGCGGTGATGGTGGCGACCGCGATCGGCTATCCGGTGCTGATCCGGCCGAGTTACGTGCTCGGCGGGCGGGCGATGGAGATCGTCGATAGCCAGCAGCAGCTGGAGAATTACATCGCCACCGCGGTGCAGGTGTCGGGCGCCAGCCCGGTGCTGATCGACAAATATCTGCGCGACGCGGTCGAATGCGATGTCGACGCGCTGTGCGACGGCACCCGCGTCGTCATCGCCGGGGTCATGCAGCACATCGAGGAGGCCGGCATCCATTCGGGCGACAGCGCCTGCTCGCTGCCGCCGCACAGCCTGCCCGCCGAGGTCATCGCGACGATGGAACAGCAGACTGAGGTGCTGGCCAAGGCGCTCGGCGTGCGCGGGCTGATGAACATCCAGTTTGCCGTAAAGCACCCCGGCTCGGTGGCCGGGGCAGGGGGCGTGGACGGCCCCGAGGTCTACCTTATCGAGGTCAACCCGCGCGCCAGCCGCACCGTGCCCTTTGTCGCCAAGGCGATCGGCCAGCCGGTCGCCAAGATCGCGGCGCGGGTGATGGCCGGCGAAAGCCTCGACAATTTCCCGCCTTTTCGCCGCGAACTGCCCTATATGGCGATCAAGGAGGCGGTGTTCCCCTTCGCCCGCTTCCCCGGCGTCGACCCGGTGCTCGGCCCCGAGATGAAGTCCACCGGCGAGGTCATGGGGATCGACGCGAGTTTCGCCATCGCCTTTGCCAAGGCGCAACTGGGCGCGGGGCTCACCCTGCCCGACGGCGGCACCGTGTTCGTTTCGGTCAAGGACGGCGACAAGGATCAGATCCTGCCGGCGGTGCGCGAACTGCTCGCGCTGGGCTTTCGGGTCGTCGCCACCAGCGGTACGCAGCGCTACCTGGCCGACTCCGGCCTGGCGGTCGAACGGATCAACAAGGTTGCGGAAGGACGGCCGCATATCGTCGACCGCATCGTCGATGGCGGAATCGCGCTGATCTTCAACACCACCGAAGGCTGGCAGAGCCTCAAAGATTCGCAATCGATCCGCGCTTCAGCGCTCAACGCGAAGGTGCCCTACTTCACCACCGCATCGGGCAGCCGGGCGGCGGTGGAGGCAATCGCGGCGATGCGCGGCAGCCAGCTTGAAGTGCGTTCGTTACAAGATTATTATAGCTGAATCTCGTTTCCCGACATCGAGAAAGGCCAGCCCCGTTCGATCAAGGGACGGGAAGGGCCGAATTGTCGCGGGGACGTCTGGAGGAATGAGGCAGTATGCCCACTATTGATAAACTACCGATGCTCGCAGAGGGTTACGAGCGCCTGATCGCCGAGGTGAAGGCGCTGCGTGAGGAACGGCCCCTGATCGTCGAGGCGATCGAGGAAGCGCGCGCGCACGGAGACCTGTCGGAAAACGCCGAATATCACGCCGCCAAGGAGCGCCAGGGACAGGTCGAGGCCTCGATCGCCGACCTCGAGGACCGGGTCAGCCGCGCCCAGATCATCGACCCGGCTTCGCTCTCTGGCGAGCGAATCGTCTTCGGCGCCACCGTCAGCCTGACCGATGACGACCAGAAATCGGTGCGCTACCAGATCGTCGGCCCCTATGAGGCGGACGCCAAGGTCGGGCGGATCAGCTACAATTCCCCGCTCGGCCGCGCCCTGATCGGCCGCCGCGTCGCCGACGAGATCGAAGTTACGGTGCCCTCGGGCGATCGGTTCTACGTGGTCGACCAGATCGAGTTCATCTGAAGTCTTGCTCGTAACCGTTGGCAACACAAGGATTTCTGCCGTTTGGCGGTTTTCTAGTACGCCCACGGGTCCACGAAGTAGTACGTCCACGGGTCCACGAGGCGTCTTACTCCTTCCGCAGTTCCGGCTCGAGCAGGCGGTGGAGGTGGACGATAACATATTTGATTTCGGCATCGTCGACCGTGCGTTGCGCGTTTGCCCGCCATGCGTCCTGCGCGCTGTCGAAGTCGGGAAACACCCCAACGACGTCGAGGTTCTGAAGGTCGACGAACTCGACGCCCCGGGGGTCGCTGACCCGCCCGCCCATGACCAGGTGAAGTTTCTGCATCCGGTGTCCAAATCCTGCAAAGGGTGACGCCAGTCATAAACTTGTGCAGGTGCGAAGGGAAGCGGTCGTGACCGCCAGCGTCGCACGATTGCTGCTCACAATGCCGGAGTGAACGCCTGCAGTTCGGCTTCCGGTATCGGGATGGCGGCGTCGGCCGGCGCGTTGGCCGAATCGCCCGCGGCTTCGGGTTCGGGCGCGATGTCGGCATTGGGCTCCGGATCGTTCAGCGGATCGTCAAGCTCGGCCGGGGGCTGTTCCGATTTGCCGTGCTTGCCGCGCAGAGCGGCGATCTCGCTGGCGCGGTTCTGCAGATAGACCGAGCGCAGCGTCGCGTAGGGGTCGATCGCGCTGGCGAACAGCGTCCGCAACTCATCGTCGGATTCGGCGCGCTGGTCGAGCCCGGCAAGGACCGAGCGCGGCACCTGATACTCGGCGCGGTCGAACGGGGTGCCGACCGCAACGGGCAGGACCAGGGAATCAGCCTGGTTGGCGACGAAATCCCGCAGGTCGCTCGGCCCGACCAGCGGCAAAAACAGGTAAGGCCCAGGGCCGACCCCATAGCGCCCCAGCGTGTTGCCGAACCCGTTTGGGCGATGCGGCAGCCGGAATGGGTCGCGCTTGGCAACGTCGACCAGCCCGCCGACGCCGAGCGTCGAGTTAACCAGAAAACGCCCGAGCGTCTCCGCCGCCTTGCCGGGCTTCAGCTGCAGCAGATAGTTGAGGAAGACGATCGGCTCGTTGAGATTGCGGAAGACATGGCGCAACCCGGTGCGCAGCGGCCTTGGCACGACATGGCGGTAGCCCAGCGCCGCCGGGCGGATCAGCGCCTTGTCGAGCCCCTGGTGCACGGCGAACATGCGGCGGTTGAACCCTTCGAGCGGATCGCCCGGAGCATGGTGCCGGCGGCGGGCAACGCCGGCCTTGGGGGTTTCGTCCAAGGTTCGGATGGGCGCGGGTATGGGAGGCGCCGGGGCATCCCCGCTCGGCCGCATGTCCCGCGTGCCAGCGGTGCTTTCCGACACCGGCGCGGGCACCTCTACCTTGGCCGGGGTTTGCGTGCCGGTCGTGGACGCCAGTGCGACCAGATCGATCGCGATGGGTCCAACCGGCGCGCTTGCCGGCTGCCCGGCCGCGCCGAGCAGCAGCAGCGGCGCGAGCGCAGGCAGGATCAACCGCCGGCCTTCGCCGCGAGCGCATTCAGATGCGCGGTCAGCGCCCCCGCGCCGCCCGAGGCGAGAACCCGGGCGAAATCGGAGCGGCGAGTCGCAAGCTGGCTGATCGAATTGCGATAGAACACGTCGATGATCTTCCATCCGCCCGCGCCGCCGCGCAGCCGGTAGGCGATGGCGACCGGCGCGCCTTTCGGATCGTTGAGCGTGGTGCGTATCAGCTGGTCGGTGCCTCGCACCTCAACGCGGGGGTCGATGGTGAACGACTGACCGGAGAACTCGTCGAAATTGGCGGCATATTGCGCGATGGTCATCCGCCGCAGCGCCGCAACCAGCGCCGCACGCTCGGCCGGCGCGGTCGTCGTCCACGACGGTCCGACCGCCAGCCGGGTCATCAGCGGCAGGTCGAACACCCTGTCGATCACCGGCGCGATGGCGGCTGACCTTCCCCTCACGCCCGCCGCCTTGCCGCGCCGCATGATCGCCAGCAACCCGTCGTCAAGCGCGCGCACGGGCGCCTGCGCCGCGTCGCCAGCCTGCGCCATGGCCAACGGCGCGGCCGCTGCACCGGTCACCGCCACAGCGACGGCGAGGGCGATCGCGCGGGGGAAAACTAACCTCATCGTCTCGCTCCGTAAATCGGCGGCTTGCATAGGCGGCGGCCGCTAGATGGTCCATCCTGCACCTGCGGTGTACGAACCGGTACAGCCTGGGTACAGGCGGCACGTTGCCTGCGGTTAGGATCGATCCGCGCCGGCATTGGCGTTCGACTTGCCGCTGGAAGTCTTATAAGACGCAGGTGCAGCATGACACGACAAGGGGCGCGCGCATTGCAGGAAGACTCGTCCGAACCAGCCCGCGAAGCGCTGCGGGTGATCCTCGCCAAGCCGCGCGGCTTCTGCGCCGGGGTTGTCCGCGCCATCGACATCGTCGAGCGCGCGCTCGAACGCCAGCAGGCGCCGGTCTATGTCCGGCACGAGATCGTTCATAATCAGCACGTCGTCGATACGCTGCGCGGCAAGGGTGCTATCTTCGTCGAGGAGTTGTCGGAAATACCCACGGGCGCGTTGACGGTCTTCAGCGCCCACGGCGTCTCCCGCTCGGTCGAAGATGAAGCCAAGCGCCGCGGCCTGCCGGTGATCGACGCGACTTGTCCGCTGGTGACCAAGGTCCATGTTCAGGGGCGCAGATATGGCAAGGCCGGGCGGACGCTGGTGCTGATCGGCCATGAGGGCCATGCCGAGGTCGAGGGGACGATGGGCCAGGTCGATACTCCGATCCATCTCGTCTCGACCGTCGAGGACGTTGCCGCGCTGCCGCTCGCGCTCGATACGCCGATCGCCTATGTGACCCAGACGACGCTGAGCGTCGACGACACCCGCGAGGTTATCGCCGCGCTTGTCGCCCGCTTCAGCGACGTTGTCGGGCCGCAGGTCGCCGATATCTGCTATGCCACCCAGAACCGCCAGACCGCGGCCCGCGAGCTTGCGCAGGTCAGCGACGTGCTGATCGTTGTCGGCTCCGCCAACAGTTCCAACTCGCGCCGGCTGCGCGAGATCGGGGTCGAGGTGGGCGTCCCGAGCTATCTGGTCGACGACGGCGACGGCGTCGATCCGGCCTGGATCGCTGGCGCGGCGGTGGTGGGCATCACCGCCGGAGCCTCGGCACCGGACGAGCTGGTCGACAGCGTGATCGCCGCGCTGGGCCGGCTGCGCGAAGTTCGTGTCTCGCAGCTCGATGGCGTTGAGGAAAATATCACTTTCAGCCTGCCGCCGCCGCTGCGGCCGCGCCGCCGCAGCCCTGCGCTTGCCGATTCCGGAGCATCCCAATGACCTTGCCGCTTTCACAGATCGCCCGGATTGGCGCCTATACGCTGCGCCGGCATATCGGCGGCGGCAAATATCCGCTGGTGCTGATGCTGGAGCCCCTGCTGCGGTGCAACCTGGCCTGCCCTGGCTGCGGCAAGATCGACTATCCCGACGCGATCCTCAACCGCCGGCTGAGCTTCGAGCAATGCATGGCGGCGATCGACGAATGCGGCGCGCCAGCGGTCTCGATCGCCGGCGGCGAGCCGCTGCTCCATCGCGACATGCCCAGGATCGTCGCGGGTTATATCGCCCGGAAGAAGTTCGTGATTCTGTGCACCAACGCATTGCTTCTGAAGAAGAAGATCGACGATTACGCGCCGTCGTCGTTCTTCACCTGGTCGATCCACCTCGATGGCGACAGGGGCATGCACGACCATGCCGTGGATCAGGACGGCACCTACGATCTGGCGATCGAGGCGATCGAGCTTGCCAAGGCCAAGGGTTTCCGCGTCCAGGTCAATTGCACCGTGTTCGAAGGCGCCTCGCCCGATCGGCTTGCGGCGTTCTTCGATGAGATGGAGCGGCGCGGCGTCGAGATCACCATCTCCCCCGGCTACGCCTATGAGCGCGCCGCCGACAAAGAGCATTTCCTCAGCCGCGAGCGTACCAAGAACTTCTTCCGCGAAGTGTTTCGCAAGGGCGACGGCGGCAAGGCGTGGACCTTCACCAACTCGCCGCTGTTCCTCGATTTCCTCGCGGGCAACCAGACTTATGAATGCACGCCCTGGTCAATGCCGCTGCGCACCGTCTTCGGCTGGCAGAAGCCGTGCTATCTGGTCGGCGAGGGCTATGTCGAAAGCTTCGCCGAGCTGATGGAAGGCACGGACTGGGACCAGTACGGCGTCGGCAAATACGAAAAATGCTCGAACTGCATGACCCATTGCGGTTTCGAGGGCACCGCCGCCGCCGACTCCATCCGCAACCCGCTCAAGATGTTCAGCGTTGGCCGCAAGGGAGTCCGCACCGAGGGGCCGATGGCACCCGACGTCGATCTGTCGCGGGCGCGCCCGGCCGAGGACATGCACGGCGGCCAGGTCGCGCGTGAGCTGGCGCGGATCGAGGCGGAAGGCGGCGACACCAGGCGCGTGCAGCGGCTGGGCTGAGCTGCCAGCAATCCCGCGATCTTTCGGCGTGCGAGCCATCGGCCGTGACTTGACCTTGGCCCGTGCTCTTTTACTGTCGAAATTCCAACGCACCTCGGGGCGATGATGTGATGTGCAAGTCCTTGCAGTTCCCGCTACAATCGCCACGGGTTTCGCGCGCCCCGCGTTTGCTCGCACGCTGCCTGTGAGCGGCCAAATGCGCGGCGGCATCGTCGCCGCATCGGCGGGGCTGGCGCTGGCGGCGTGTTGGTCGGGCGAGGTCCAGGCACGCGAACTGGCCGTTGCGCCACTGGCATGGACCCCCATAAGCTATCGCTTGGAAGAACAGCCGGCCCAGCAATTGACGCCGCCAACGCTCGGCGCTCGCCTTGCGGCGAATAAGCTGTCCGTCAGCCGATTGGAGGCGGGTTTCGACGACGAAGCGCTTGCCGCGCCGTCCCCGGCGCTTGCGCAGGGCAGCTATGGCCCCGTCGACGAGGGATCACCGGCGCCAATCAGCGGCATGGACCGCTCCCAATATCGCAGCTTCGGCAGCCAGGTCGGCGCGATCAAGTGGGAGATGGCCGCCGCTGTCGCCTATTATACCGCGGTCAACGGCAGCAAGCTGACCGAACATCCGATCGCGCCGCACGTCCAGACCGAGGGGTACTTCGGCCGCTCCACACGGAACCTTGGCGTCGACAAACTGGCGCATGTCTACAGCGGCTACGTCGTATCGGAAATCCTTTACGCGCGGCTCAAGCGCAAGACCGGTAACGCCCCAGGTATTCAATTCACCGCAGCGGCCCTCGGGCTCGGGATTGGGCTCTACTCAGAGTTCTGGGACAGCATCGAAAGGAGCGGCGGCTGGTCGTGGGAGGACGTCTCGATGGACGCCGCCGGGGCCGCCTTTTCGATCCTGCGCAACAGCGTTCCGGGGCTCGATCGCAAGCTCGACTACCGGTTGATGATCGTGCCAGGAGCCGGTGGCTACAGGCTCTCCGGCAAGCGGCACTTCGAGGCGCAGCGCTATTTCTTCGCGCTGAAGCTGTCCGGCTTCGACGCCCTCGAGCGCACCCCGCTGCGCTTCGTCGAGCTGCACCTCGGGTATCGCGGCAAGGATTTCACCAACGAGGATCGCGCAGCGGGGATCAAGCCGCAGCGGCGCATCTTCGCCGGCGTCGGCCTCAATCTGCGCGAGCTGTTCTTCAAGGACAGCGACAGCCGGTTCGGGCGCGCGGCGGGTGAAGTCCTCGACTATTTTCAGCCGCCCTATACCGCCTACCACGCGGATTTGACGAAATGAGGCCGCAGCGGCCACAGGTCCGAACCGGGGACCGAGGGCTTCGGGCGCGGTCAGAGCGTGTTTAGCCAGCCCTCGACGATGGCGAAATGGGCGGCCCAATCGGGAGCCACATAGCCTGCCATCAGCCGTTTTTGCCGCCGCCGCTCTGGGGACTCTCCGATAAATTCGAGAATAGCGCGTTCCCATCCCGGGCCATCCAGCGGATCGAGATAGGTCGGGATGTCGCCGGCGATCTCCCGGAACACCGGCCGGTCGCTGGCGATCACCGGGGTCCCGAGGTCCAGCGCCTCGATGATCGGCAGGCCGAAGCCTTCGATGAAGGAGGGCATGAGCAGTGCCCGCGCCCCGGCGACCAGCTGCGCAAGCTCGACGTCCGGGCATCGGCCCAGTTCCTTGACGTGGCCGGCGAGGCCGAAGCCGCGATTGAGCATCGCCAGCGCGTGGTCCGCTTCCCAGCCGCGTTGTCCGATGATGATGAGCTGGGGCGTTGCCTCGCCGAGCCGGGCCACCAGCCGCTGCCAGATCTGCAGGAGCAGGATGTGATTCTTGCGGCCTTCAATCGTGCCGACCGCGACGAAATAGGGTCGATCGAGCTTGGCTGGCTCGACATTCACCGGATGATCGGGCCCCGCCAGCCAGGCGACGACACTGGCGGGCATCGGTCTGCCGCTGGCGATGGCGAATGCGCGCAGCTCCTCGATCGTCGCTTGGGAGTTGCCGATGATGCCGGTGGCGCTGCGCAAGGCGTTGGTCATGCGGCGCTCGTGCTTATCGCTCTCGCCGGCGCGGGAGAATTCGGGATGAGTGATGGGGATCAGGTCATGGACCAGATAGACGGCCTTCAACCCACTTCGCGCGATCCACTGAGGCAGGGTCGCGGCGTCAAGCCCGGTGTGTCCGATGTTCAAATAGATCCGTCCCGCGTGTGCGCTCGTCGCACCCGGCGACAGCGCCAGCGACGACACCATTGCCATCAGCGAACGCCGGAACCCTGGTCCGCCCTGCGCCAGCAGCCCGAACAGCCGGTCCGAGGTGTCGGGGGGGAGTATGCGGTGCAGCGAACCCTTTTGCACCACCGCGCGAGCGCGACTGGCGAAGTGATCGAGATAGGCGAGGCAGACACGATCGATGCCGGTGGGCAGCCGGCCCGACCAGATGCGCCAGATTAGTCGGCTGACATCAAGGAGATATTCGCGCTCTGGCATCGGGTGCTCTGGTGGGCTGGGTCGGGATGGGCGGCGAGGCGCGGTGAAGAAATTTGCGGCCGCATGTGCAAAGTCAGCGATTAACCGCCCCGGAACGTAGAAACTTTTCTACTGTTGCCGGCGCGGACAGGGTAATAGATACTCGAACGGCAGCTTCGTGGAATCGGGGCTGGTGTAATACCTTAACAAATGTGTATAAAGTCAACCGTTGGACGATCGCTAAGAGAGAATGACTGCACAGTGCCGAAACAACGCATTATCCTAGCAATCTTCCTCCTGTCGCTTGCCATCAACGCGACCGGCATGATGGCGAATTTCTCGCTGCTTGCCCTTCCGGCGCTGCTTGCCGGCTGGTACGTCGCGGACTTCGCCTCAGGCATGATCCACCTTTACATGGACTACCGGCCGTGCCCTCCGGGGCGCAAGCTGGATGAGCTGTTCTTCTATGCAGGGTCGCGCGAATCGCCCGAATACGCCGAACTGTTCCGGACCCGGATGGCGGCGGTAAGCCCGCTGGAGCGGCTGGTCTATGACTTCAAGAACCACCATCCGCGGCCCTGGGCGCTCGGCCGTCGACCGGTGTGGCGGTTGATTGGATCGACGGTGATCGTCGCCGCGCTGCCGCTGTCGCTGGGCATGAACCTGCTGACGATCGCCACCCCAGTGCCGTCCTGGGTCTCGGCTTTCTTCGTGAGCTTCATCACCGGGGGCGCATTCGCGCAATATTTCCACGGCACACTGCACCGGTTGGAGAACCCGTGGTTTATCGATGCGATGCGCAAGGTTGGCCTGCTGATGGCGCCCGAAGCGCATCAGCTGCATCACGACACCCTGCAAAGGGACTTCGCAACCAATTGCGGTTGGTCGAACCCACTGATCAATCCGCTGTTCCGCGCCTTGCGCTCTCGCGGCTATCTCGACGATGCGGGTCTGGTGCCGAGCGCCTGACGCACCGCTGGCATGCTCGCCAGGCGCGGTGGCGCCGACCACTCGGATAGCAGCCGTTCGATGCTGTTGGCGACAAGGGTCTGGCTGGCCGATTCGCTCGCCAACCCGCCGCGCACCATGCATCGGGCGTGGAGCAGCTTCTTGAACGCCTGATAGAGGTGCCGGCTGGGCGGCTCGGGCCGCGACCAGAAATCGTCGAGCAAGCCGTGGTGCGTGACTCCCGGCACGTCATAGACCGCGTCTCCCAGGACGATCACCGGAATGCCGACCTCGAGCGCCAGCGTGCCCGACGTGCTGTTGACCACCACCATCCCTTCGGCACCGCCGGCGAGAGCCTGCAGGTCGCCGCCGTCGATGTGCAATACCCTGCCCTCCAGCCCGAGCCGCTGGGCGCGTCGCCGCAGGTGTGACCGCCAGTTGCGGAAGCCGCTGTCGAGCGGGTGCTCCTTGACGACCAGCAGCGAATCCGCCGGCGCGTGCTTCGCGAAGCTCTCCAGTACATAGTCGGCCGCAATCGGCATCGACTGGAACGGCGAATGCGCCCGGATTTGGTAATCGCCGGTGAGCTGGAGCGGGAACAGGAAATATCTGTGACCGGCGATGGCGCGGAGCGTCGCTTCGGCCTGCCGCCCGCGCCGCTGGGCGCGGGCAAAACGCAGAATCCAGCCGATTCCCTGCGCGGTGATTACCTCCTGCCGATGGGAACGGTAGAACGGAAACTTGAATAGCAGGCGGCCGGTGACGACGTGGTGATAGTGCCAATAGCTGTCCCGCGCGCGGCGGCGGAAGTCGGCGGTAATATCGGGCAGTTCGGGTAGGGCCGGAAGCCATTGCGCTGCGGCAAGGATCACGTCGGGATCACGGTCGAAGCTGGAATGACCGTTCACGCCGTCGCGCTCCAGCGTCATCCAGTTGGGGCGGATATAGCCCTCTTCGAAAACATGGATGCGTACGCCGCGCAGCCGCGCCAGGCGCATCGCCGACTGGTGCATCGGCCGACAGTCGCCATAGAGCACGAGGTCGGTGATGCCATGCGCCTGCACGTAACGATCGAAGAACAGCGGCCAGTTCTTCACCCGGCCGCGATAGTCGAGCCCGCCTTCCGGCCAGTCGTAGCGATCGCCGCCGCACAGGTTGATGCGGTGCACACCGTGCGAACGTTTGGCCAATTCCTCGGCGAGCTGACGGAAGAACGGTCCCGGCGGGCCCTGCAGGAACAGGAACTGCGGACCCTGGCGATCGGCGTTACTCATTGCCGACGCCCTGTATGTCAAACCCGCCGAATCGTCAATTTGCGCCCCTGAAGGCAAGCTTAAGTCGGCCCTGAAGTTCCCTTATCGCGACCAATGGCGAGCGTATGCTCGCCTCATTGTTGGCGATGCGATCGACCAAGACCTCGACCGGGCAGGGAAGGCGGGTCACCGGATCCAGATAGCGCGGGTAGAGAATCAGTGTCGCCGCGACGAGTTCGTCCAGGCTCCGGCGACGGCTGCGCCGGGCCGGCACCGGGCCCAGGTCCGTGGTCAAGCCCCATCCGGCGTAAAAGGGCACACCGTGGGTGGTCACGGCAAGCCCGCGCATCAGCCCCTCGAATCCCGCCAGCGAGGTGATGACGTGCAGTGCATCGACGCTTTCGAGCAGCGCGTTGATCGAGGAGGAGGCGTCGATTTCGTCGGCGAGGGCGAGTGCCGCCGACGGCCTAATCCGGCCGGCGCGGTGGCCGGCCTCGACGTCCGGATGCGGCTTGTAGATGATATGCGCGTCCGGTTCGAGCTTGCGCGCTTTGAAGAGGAGCGCGAGGTTGGTGAGCCCGGCACCGCCCAGCACGACGGCGCGATCGTCCTCGACCTGACCGGTAACGAGCACCCGCTTTCGCGCGCCCCCTGGCCGGGCGGCAGGGACGGCGTCGCGCCCGTATTTGCTGATGCCGGCATCGATCAGGCGCTGGCGCAGCGCGGCGGCCCTTGCCACCTCCGCCTCGCCGATTTCGCCGTCCTGTAGAATTCTTTCGAGGCGGCTTGGCCGTCGCGGATCGAAATGCGCGCCGTCCCGATCAACGATGATCGAAAGCGGCGGGACGCAATTGGCGCCAAGCCCGGTCGAGCGGATCATCCCATCCTCGATCTCGCCGACCGGCACGCGGCGTTGATCGAGCATGGCCAGCACCGCCGCCGGCGTTCGTGACTTCCAGGCGAGCGCGCTGTCCCCCCGCCGCAGCCGCATCGCCGCGCCGGCGCCGGAATAGCGCGGCGCGCCGGTGCCGTCCCACAGCAGCGCATCCATCGTCACCCGCTTCCACCGGGCGACACCGAAGATGGCACTGGCCGAGCGGTTTTCGTCGATCAGCGCCCGCCACCGCGCGAGCAGGGCAACTGCTTCGCCCGGTGCCATGATGGCGCCGGTGAACGGATCGCGGTATTCGCAACCAGCCACCACTGCCTGCTCCACGCAGCCTAGCAGCGCCTCCTCGTCGCGCGTGCTTGAATCCAGCGGACGAAACGGGCCTTCGCCATGGACGGTCAGCGGCAGATCAAGCAGCGCGGCGATCAGCGCGATTTCGTGGCCGGCATCGGCCTCGACCCGCTCGGCGCGCGCCAGCAGGTGCCAGGGGTCGATCGCGTCGGGCAGGCGAGGGATACCGTGTCGCGGCGCGCCCCCTCCCACCAGCAGGCAGCGGTGTGCATAACGCCCCTGGCGCGCCCGGCCTGCCATAGCCGACGCCTGCCGGGGCGAACCCGGAGCGAGGATTATGTCGCGCCCCTTCGGCAACCGCGCGTGTTGACCCCAGAAGCTGCCGCCGACGCGCGCCGTGACAAGTTCGCTGGCCAGCGCGGACAGCGCCTCGCGTGGCGCCGGTGCCGCCTGTTCCCGCGCGACCGCGAGTGGCTTGGCGGCACTTCCGGGGAAGGGAGGGATGCGCAGGAAGGGTTTGGGGTTCGTCATGGTCTCAACCGGCCCGGTGCCAGCCCGCGCCGGCCGCGATACCCTTCACCGCGGCGTCGACCGATTGCAACTGCCGCAGCAGGCCTTCCAGCTCGGCGAGGGGAAGCGCGCTGGGTCCATCGCATTTGGCCGAGGCGGGATCGGGGTGGGCCTCGACGAACAGGCCGGCGATGCCAACGGCGATGCCGCTGCGCGCCAGCGCCGCCGTCTGCGCCCCGCGTCCGTCGGCGCTGTCCGCACGTCCCCCCGGCTTCTGCAGCGCATGGGTGACGTCGAAGATCACCGGCGCATCGGCTTTCATCGCATCGACCCCGAGCATGTCGACCACCAGATTGTTGTAGCCGAAACAGCTGCCGCGCTCGCACAGCAGGATGCGATCGTTGCCGCACTCACGGAACTTGGCGATGATGTGCCGCACCTCACCGGGCGCGAGGAACTGCGGCTTCTTGACGTTGATCACCGTGCCGGTTCGCGCCAGTGCCGCGATGAGATCGGTCTGCCGTGCCAGGAAAGCGGGAAGCTGGAGGATGTCGGCGACCTGGGCCACCGGCTCCGCCTGCCCGATTTCGTGAACGTCGGTCAGCACCGGCACCCCGAACCGGCTTTTCACCTCGGCGAGCAGCGCCAGCCCCTGTTCCAGGCCCGGCCCCCGGTAGCCATGGATCGACGAGCGGTTCGCCTTGTCGAAGCTCGCCTTGAAAACATAGGGAATGCCGAGCCGCCGCGTTACCTCGACGAAATGGCCGGCGACTTCGAACAGTAGCTCGCGACCCTCGATCACGTTCAGGCCGCCGATCAGCACGAACGGCCGGTCGTTGGCGAAGGTAATCGCGCCGTCGAGGGCCACTGCCGGTCCGGTCATGCGCGGATCCCTACTCGATCCCGCGCTGTTGCAGAACCGCCTCTATCGCCGGCACGTCCTCGGGGTTGTTGAGCTCGATGCAGTCCCAGCCGATCGGATCGAAGGGCACGACGCGGATCGGGTGATCGCTTTCGAGAAAACGCAACTGTTCGAGCCCCTCGGTCAGCTCCAACGCGGAGGGCTCCATCGCCGCATAGGCGGCCAGCGCGGGCGTACGATAGGCGTAGACGCCAAGGTGGAGGGACACATGCTCGTGGCCGCGATCCTCCGCATCGGCGGGGACATGGGGAATCACGCGCTTGGAGAAGTAGAGCGCCCGGCCGCTGGCGTTGGCGACCACGGTCGTGCCGCCGACTCGCCCCGCCGCGGCATCGCGCAGCAGATGCCGGTACGTGCTGGGCGAGCAGCGCAGCCCCGGCGTCGCCATGGCCGCACCGGGGTCCGCGCGCAGCGCCGCGATCAGCGATTCGACGACAAAGCCCGGGGTCAACGGCGCGTCGCCCTGCAAATTGACGACGATGTCGGCATCCAAGCCAAGTGCGGTCACCGCTTCGGCGCAGCGTTCGGTGCCGTTGCGGCACTCCGGCGAGGTCATCACCACCTCGCCGCCGAAGCCGCGCACCGCCTCGGCGATGCGCTCGTCATCGGTCGCCACCCAGCAGCCCAACGCACCCTCGATCGCGCCGGCGGCGTCCCAACTGCGCCGGATCAGGCTGCGCCCTTCGCCGCTCGCGCCGCGCAGTTCGGCGAGCGGCTTGCCGGGAAAGCGCGACGAAGCGAATCGCGCCGGGATCAGGATCGCGAACCCGCTCGCCATCGTGCCGGTCAGGCGAGGCCGAAGCGCAGCAGGTCGTGGATGTGGATGATGCCGACCGGAACCTTGGCGCCGCGGCTGTCCTCGACCACGAAGGCGGCGGTGATCTCATTATCGTTGAGGAAGCGCAGCGCGTCGCCTGCCGGCATGGCGCCGACGATCACCTTGGGCGCGGGCGTCATCACCTCGCCGGCGGTGGCGGACTGGAGCACATGGAAGTGGCGCCGCAGATCGCCATCGGTGATGATGCCGACAAGCGCTCCCGCTTCGTCGACCACCCCGGCCAGGCCGCAGCAGCCCGAGGTCATCGCCGATATCACGTGCGGCATCTCGGCCGTGGTCCCGACCAGCGGCAGATCCCGGTGATGCATGATCTCACGCGCCGGGGTCAGCGCCAGGCCGATCATTCCGCCCGGATGGAGCGCGCTCAGCTGCTGCCGGGAGACGCCGCGCAGGTCCATCACCGTCATCGCCAGCGCATCGCCCAGCGCCAGCTGCAGCGTCGTCGAGGTGGTCGGCGCGAGGTTGGCCGGGCAGGCCTCCCTCGCGGCCGGAAGCAGCAGCGCGATGTCGGCGAGCTCGATGACCAGCGAGTTCCGGCGCGCGGCAACGCCGATGATCGGGATGCCCGCGCGCTGGGCATAGCGAAGGATCGGCCGCAGTTCCGCCGTGTTGCCCGAGTTGGACAGCACCAGCAGCACGTCGCCTTCCACCAGTATGCCAAGATCGCCATGCGAAGCCTCGCCCGGATGAACATAAATCGCCGGTGTGCCGGTGGCGGCGAAGGTGGACGCGATCTTGCGCGCGATATGGCCGGACTTGCCCATGCCGGTGACTACCAGCTGGCGCTTGGTCCGCACGATCGCCTGGCAGGCTTCGATGAAATTGCCATCGAGCCGCTTTTCCAGCAGCGCCAGCGCTTCGGCTTCGATGCGAACGACCTCACGCCCGCGCGCCAGAATTCCGTTCTTGTCCGGCGCGCCGGCAAGCAGGCGGGTGAGATAGTCGTCGTTCAAAATCCGTCCTCGACTTGTGGCGTAGGGCAGGGGCAGGGGTCGTGTCCAGCACTTGGGATGTCTCTCCACCGCCGGCTTCACCCTTGGCCCGCTGCCGGGAAAGGACTATCGGCAGTCGCCATGGGAGCGACCGCAGCGATCCGGGCGGGATAATGGCGCTGGCTGAAGCTTGGCTAATGCTGCGTGTGCACCTTGACGCGGCCCTCCATTCACCGTGGCCTTACCTGACTGCGTCATGGTGGCGCCTACGCGGAAAGCGCCTGCGCGCACGTGCGCAGATGGCGCCCCTGCTGGCCGTTTCGCCGCTGGCCTATCGACTCTGGCTGCGGGACGAGCAACCTGTCCCCTGGGGCACCGAGGCGGAGAGGCTGCCACTCGTCGCGCTGATTGACACCAGTTCAGGAGAGGCCGGGTTAAACGACACTCTGCGCAGCCTGGAGAGCGAGCAAATCATGGCGCTGGCTGTCGGAACGGCCGCCATTCCGACCCTGGCCGACGTGGCCTGCCACATCGATTGGACCGAGGAAACTTGGCTGATGCCTCTCGCCGCCGGGGACGTCCTCGCGCCGGGAGCGGCGAGGACTTACCGGGACGCCGCTGCAAGGTCGGGGGCGAGCCTTGTCTATGCCGACGATGACCTGCTGGGTCGGGGCGCTCGCCATACCCCGCACTTCAAGCCCGCATGGAACGGTGAGCTCTTCCGCCATTTCGACTATCTGACCGGCGGCTGCATCCTGCGAGCTTCAGCACAAGACCTGGATGGCCTGTCCGGCCCCGCCTGGGCGGTGCACCTCGTCGCACGAGCGGCAGCGACGGCAGCCAATCAGCCGGCCCCGTTCCATGTCTGCCACGTGCTGCATCACCGCCGCTCGCGACCGCGCCCGCGCATTCCGGCGCCTCTCAATATTCAGGTCGCCGAGCTGCCGCTCGTCAGCGTTATCGTGCCAACCCGGAACCGGCTCGATCTGCTACGGACCACCCTCGATGGATTGGCGGCGACCGATTATCCCAAGATCGAAGTTTTGGTGGTCGATAACGGCAGCGACGATCCAGCTACCCTGGCTTACCTGGACGGTCTCGACGCACCCCGGCACCGTGTGCTGCGTCAACCCGGCCCTTTCAACTTCTCCGCGCTCAACAACCGGGCCGCAGCCGAGGCGCGCGGACGCCTGCTGTGCTTGCTAAACAATGATATCGAAGTGATCGAGCCGGGCTGGCTGAAGGCAATGGTCTGGCAGGCCCTGCGCGAGGACGTCGGCGCCGTTGGTGCGCAACTGCTGTATCCCGACGGGCGCATCCAACACGCTGGCGTAGTGCTGGGGGTGGGGGGAGGGGCGGCGCACGCCCACCGCCTGCTCCGGCCGGACGAGGAGGGCTATTTTTACCGCCACGCCCTGCCGCAGTTCGTAACAGCGGTGACCGCGGCATGCCTGGTGGTGCAACGCGAGCGCTTCGAAGCGGTAGATGGGCTCGACGAGCAGAACTTCGCGGTGGCTTTCAATGACGTCGATTTGTGCATGCGTCTAAACCGCCGGGGTTGGCAGTCGCTTTACGAGCCGCGCGCGACGCTGGTTCATCACGAATCCGTTTCGCGCGGGTCCGACCGCGATCCGGTCGGCGCGGCGCGGCTATCCGGCGAACTTGCCGCGCTCCAGGGGCTTTGGGGCACGGGCGAGGTGGTCGACCCATTCCACCATCCGCAGCTGAGTCGCTTCAGCGAACGTTTCGTGGTAAATTTGCAGGATGCTGGCCATGACCGCTTATCCCGGTGACGACCGGCTGACCCTGCCAACTGTGACCCTGTGCGCAGTGGCGTCGGTGAACGTCGCGGCCACGCTGCGCGCGCTGGAAGCGTGCGTCGACCGGATTGCCTTTGCAGATTGCAAGTTATTTACCGACGCGCTGGTGCGTCCTCGCCATCCGGAAATTTCGGTCGTGTCGATTGACCACGTCGGTTCCTCGGCGGCCTATTCGCACTTCCTGCTGTCTCAACTCGTCGGGCATGTGGAGACTTCGCATGCTCTCGTCGCACAGTGGGACGGCCATGTCCTTGACGCGGTGCGTTGGCGTGACGAGTTCCTCGACTACGACTACATCGGCGCGAGCTGGCCCCAGTTCGACGACGGCCACGACGTGGGTAACGGCGGCTTCTCGCTGCGCAGCCGCCGGTTGATGCAAGCGTGCCGCAGGCAAGGTTTCTCCGGGTGCCACCCCGAAGACGTCGCCATCGGCCGCATCAATCGGCGCTGGCTGGAAGGGCAGGGGCTGCGGTTCGCCCCGCGCGAACTGGCGGACCTTTTCGCCGCCGAGCGCGCGGGCGACCTCCAGGCCAGCTTCGGATATCACGGGGTATGGAACATGCCGCAGGCCTTGGGTGCGGAGACGTTCTGGCAGGTTTACCACGAACTGGATGACCGCGGGACGGTATGGACCGATTTCCGGGACCTGTTGCGGGCCTTGCTGCGGGGATCGCAACCAATACGGCGGGGGGGGCGTCTTGCGTTCGATCGCGCCGCACATTCCATTCGACGACTGGCATGCCGAGCGAAGCGATCCTCGGCAAGGTCGTCCTTTGTCAGGATAGGCGCGACGCGGTGAAAGTTTCCGCCCATGCGCGTAGTGGAACGATCAGGTTTTGGTAACAAGGCGACGCCAGATTCCTCGGCCGTGCGCGCGAATGTCGGGGGATCGGACTTTGGGGTGGATCGAGACCGGATCCCCTAAGAAGGCGCTGGGGCGCGGTGTGCCGTCGGTGATGTCGGTGGGGTGACGCATGTCCAGTCGACCGACAGCTTCGTCTGAAAAGGCGGGCGTGTAATAGATGCAATCGTCGAAGAAATAATGAGTGACCTGTGACCATCGCGTGAGTCGGGGATCGATCTGCAGGGATCCGCCATGCAGCAGGTTCGCGCACCAGATCACTGCCTGACCCTTGTGCCCCACGAACCGTTCTTCCCCGGCGCCATATGCTTCCTGCAACGCGCGCCAGGCGGGTCCGTAAGGATCCTGGGCCGAAGACAGCGTCGATCCGTGGCCCCGCCTGCCGACCATCAGATTTGAGACGATCGGCCAGCGATGCGACCCCGGAACGTAGAACAACGGCCCGGCGTCGGGGTGAATGTCCTCCATGGCCAGCCAGACTCCGCACATAAAGCGTTCGGGCAGGCTGGAAAAATGCACGGAATCGGAATGGGCGGCCTGCTGGGTGCCGACCGGGAAGTTGAGCGTCTGAAACGGAAAGGGGCGCCGACCGTACAGCCGTTCCAGCAATGTCAGCAATTGGGCGTTTACGGCAATCGCGCGAATGTCTTCATCGAAGGTCCAGGCATCCTGGATGCGAACTTGAGGGGTCGGCCTGTCGGCCTCGGGAAGGTTTGGGTCGATGCCGAGGCGCGGGCCGAGATTGGCCTTGATGCGCTCTACGCGGGCATCGATCGTGGGGTCCGGGAAATCGATCACCGCGAAACCGCGGGCGGACAGGTCAGCGGCGATGGCCTGCTCCTCCGCGGAGAACCCATAGGTCGGGTCATCGGGCCGAAACAGCGGTGACTCGATGCGGGGAATACCCGGGAAGATCGCAGACATATGGTGAGGCCGTACTCAGGAAAACCGCCCTAGCCGGTGTTCTCCAGGTTGAACGAGATGCGGTGGCGCGCGGGTTCTCCCAAGCCGCTATCGGGTTCCGCCCTCTCTGTCCAAAACAATGCGGCTACGAGCGCGCACCAGCTCCGATCAGGCCGGCTTGTCCATGACAGCGAGCGCCTGCCAGAACGCAGGGTGGTGGCCGTCCCCCGAGCCATTGGTGAAGCGCGGCTCGGCAAAACCGGCGTCGCGTGCGAACCGCCCGATCCAGTCACGGTGAAGGAACGCATCAAGCGCCTCGGCCCGATGGCCCTTGCTCAGGCGCTTGATGTTCGCCTCCCAAACGCGGTCATGCGCCGAATCCTCCAGCTCCAGGAACGAAAACACCATTTTACCTCCCGGCTTGAGTGCCCGGTAAGCATCGGCGGTGTAGAGGTAGGCCTCCCCCGGGTAGAAATGGATGGAGACCGACCAGTGAAATATCATGTCCAACGAGGCATCGGGCGCGACGATGGTGGGCTTGAAATGCAGACGGGTGGCATAGCCCGCGCACTGGCGCGACAGTTCCCCCAGCAGTTCGGGCACGATGTCCGCGCCGGTGTAGCTACCCTTTCCAGCCCGAACGGGTTAGCGCCTGGGCGGTGCGCCCGCAGCCGCAGCCCAGGTCATAGATGTTCATGCCGTCAATGAGCCCGTGGTGACCGAGCACGGCGACGTGCCCGTCCCCCTGTGAAGCGAAAGTCACCATGTTCTCGGCGCCGATCGCCTGGGCAAGGGCCAGCGATCGATCTTGCGGCATTTTACGAAGTTTCCTGCGCACCATTTTTCGGTAGTCACGGACCGAATGGCTTTGGTTTCGCGTCCGTAACCAAAAGCGCGGAAGCCGCATCATCGAGCATATCCCACCTGAATCGGCCGTGGCCGAAGCTCAGCGCGCTTGGGACAGATCTGCAACCGTGTGCCCATCCGAGGGCGCCGGCCGGGCGCTTCGAAGCGGGCCCCACGATCAATCCGCTTAGACTCTTGCCCGGAAATCCAGGTGCGTCCTATGCGCGCTTTATGCATACGTGCATAGGACCGGCCGCAGGCTGGGCCGGGTCCCTGAGCCTGATCACGTCCCCTTGTGCGAACTGCCGCTCGCATCCTCGGCACCCTTGCTTTAGTCGGAGCCGGCGTGGATCGCCGCCCAGTCCAGATTTGCCTTCTCGCATGCGGTCGGCCACATGCGCTCTATCGCGTGGAGCACAGAGCCATCGTAAGGAACCGGCTCCCTCGGCCAATCCATTCCGCCGGTTGCGTCACGCATCGCGCGGGCAACTTCCACGCGGGCAAAAAACATGTTGCCGGCCGGGATCGGTCCGGGGTGGGGGTTCAACCCCTGGTTCAGGTTCGCCGCGATCTTCTCACAAAAGGGGCGGTTCTTTCCCCACCCCACGCTGCGCGACGAATCGGGGAACAATAGTCCAAGCCGGGCGTCGGCGAATGCGTCCACCGCCGTTTGGGTCAGGAGCGCCCCGAAAAGGCTCTTGCGCCACTTCTCTCCGTAGCCCCCGGTCAGCTCCGGGCTTTTCTTGGTATGGACATGGCAGATCACGTCTCCGTCGGACGCGTGGTCCACCGCATGATCAAGGAACGGGCCTATGTCCCGCCCCTTATTCTCGATCAAAACCGTCTCGGCTGCGCCGAAACCCCGCTCGTCGAGACTTCTCCGCGCTGCATCGTAGTTCTTTGGCGTCGTCGTGGTGACGAAAAACCGGCCTTGCTGGGCCTCCCCGACGAAGCAGTCGAGCATCTCCTCCAGAACCTCGGGGTAGAATGCGTGGATGTGGATCAGCATTGAAGGTGCAAGGCGCTTCACGGCCTCGCATTTGGTTCGTATGCTGCGATAGCGGATGAAGTCCCCGTTTTCGTGCCGGGCGGCATGGACGCCCGGCCGGGGGTTGATGGCCACGATGCCGAACTGCAGCATTCTCGCGATTTGTCTGGCGCTGTCCTCACGCTGCTGTTCGGAATGGAAACTATGGAAGGGCGTTTTGCGCACCGGTCCGGTGTAGTCGGTGTCGATCTCGACATCGACCGGTAGCAACGGGCGGTGTGACAGAGAGTCGATCTTGGCAAAGATCTTCTTCTGGTATTCCTCATAAGAGGCCGCGAGCGGCGAAGCTGCTGCTTGGCCGTGTCGGGCACCGACCCCAAAGCGGCTCGAATTCGTCTCGGCATCGACGGCATCGTTGGTGCGGCTCGGGGCCAGGAGATTAGAGGGGGCCCGGCGGTCTGCACGCCTGTTCGGCATGCGACCGATCTGCCGGCCGACCCGCAAGTAGTGCTCGGCAGGTGACATTCGGCATCGCAGCACATCCGGGTAGCGCTCTACGTACCAGGCTTCCTCGAAGAGGCCGGATTGGAGGAGAGTTTGGACCTCCGCCGGGGAAGTTTTCATGACGCGCGCACCTATCTCAATTGTAGCGCCGATTTTCGGCAATTCCGTGATAGATGAAGTGCCGGAAGGGATCCTGGCCTGAAGAAAGGACATCCGGATACCGGTCCGAATAGGCTTCGCTGTCGAACAGGTTCCTGGCCAGGAGTATGCGATCACGCTGCCGCCGCTGCCAGGCGGAGGGCATGAAGCGCCACCACCAATTCCCGTGTTCGAGGAGAAAGCGGCCAGCTTGCCGAAGCCACTCGTTCTGCGCTTCGAGTTCCGCGACGCGGTCCTGCGATGCCGCGACCATGTCGCTGAGCGAGGCTACCTCGTTCCGGCATTCGTCCAGCCGGAACCGACTTTCGCTGGCCTCACTGGCGACATCCGTTAGCTTCGCCCGACACTCTTCAAGATTCGCCTGCGCTCTTTCGTGGTCTGCTTCGAGGCGGTTTTGGGGACGGACGGAAGGTTCCACCGGATCGACGAGACCGACCGGGGCATTGCTCTGCGCCTGCTCGGCCAGTGGGGGTGGCGCATCGTTTTGCGCCGAACGCACATCGCTGCCCTCCACAAGGGTAGCGCTCTGCCGCTTCTCAACCCGCTGGAATTCACGGGCGAGGCTGGCCAATTCGTTTTCCAACCTGGCGACGCGGCGTTCCAGCTGGGTGCGCGTAAAGGCCAGCCTTTCGACCCAGCCGTTCGCTTCCGCCAGATTGCGCCTTGCTTTTTCCGCCTCCTCGGCAAGCCGGTCGCGTTCGCGCTTGTGCTCATCCGCGCTTGCCCAAGCCTGCGCCGCCTCTTCGTCGCGCTGCGCCAGCCGGCTCTGCAATACGCTGAATGCCTCGGTCGACTGCCGGATTTGTTCAGCGTGCTGCTGGGTTTCGGCATCGAGCCGGTCGCGCTCGACCGCCATCTTGCCGACGCGCGCGCGCAAGAGCGACAGTTCCTCATCCTTGCCGGCAGCCCCCTGGTCGAGGGCCGTTAGACGGCGCGTCTGTTGCTCGATCTCCTGCGTCAGGTCCGAGATATGCATCGTGCGCCGTTCCAATTCCTCGGCATGGAGGGCGTTCAAGTGATTGCTGTGGGCTATCCATTCCTGGGTCTTGTCGTGCGCGGCCTTAAGCAGGCGCGTGTCCTCGCTGTCTGCCATCGGATTGACGATCGCTGACGAGCGCCAGGTCAAGGCGTTGGCGGACCGGACCTTGCCATGGACGAAGTCGCGGTTGAGCGGGGCGTCGCTTGGCCCACGCCGGAACACTGCGCTAAAATCGTTGTAGACTTCCGATTCGCGTTCGGCGACGAAGCTCTCCACCAGCGTGACCTCGAAACCCGCGTCTCGCGCCCATTCCTCGAGGGCGAGCCCGGCATCGGGATAAAAGCGCCAGTAATCTTGGGGATAGCGGTGGATCGTGCCGTTAGAGGGGGCGCTGACGTAGATGTGTCCTCCGGGCTTCGCCTTGGCGCACATGGCGAGGAAGGTCTGCCAAAACGCCTTGTCGTGCTCGAACACGGAAGATGCCATAACCAGGTCGAAATGTCCGTCGGGCACGTTCCAATCGGCCAGGCCGGTGACGACCATGTCGACACCATCGCCTGCCTCGAAGTCGAGCCCGATATATTCGGCATTGCGCGGCGCGTGGTGGCGCAGGGTCCCGTTTACGTTCTGCGCGCCGATCTCGAGGATTCTTGCGGGGGTGGACGGCAGGTAGGTGTCGATGACCAGGCCGCCGATGCGATAGGCGGTATCATGCATGCGCGCTGTCGATCATCAAGGAGTCAAAGGCCTTGCACCACTCTAGGGGAACTACTGTCACACCGGGTTTCGCCTTGGTCGAATGGGATCGGCACATCGGGGAAAATCAGCCTTACAACGTAGAAGCGGGTTGCGCCTGATAAGGCAGCAAGGATTGAAAAGTCCATCGCTCTGTGCCGCAACGCCGCAATGCCGTCTAAAACCGATCTTCCGAAGCTCGCGATGTACGGTCGCGCGAACCTCATGCTAGCGCTTGCACATGCCCCCCCTCGCTGCCATTGAGCTGGATAATCTGGATCAATACCTAGCATAATCCTCACCCTAGGGCCAAGCAACTTCTGCGCTCAATCCTGATAAAACCCTCACCGCCTTTAAACATTTGGGGGGAACCCATGAGCATGATAAATAAACAATTAGCTATTGATCTGATCAGGGAAGGCGTATTGGATGTAGAATTCTACATAAGTCAAGTCCCGCACCTTAATGGCTATACGGAATCGGAAATCTCTCTCCATTATATAGAAACTGGTGAACAGGAAGGGCTATCCCCAAGCGGACAGTTTGATCCGCATTTTTATTTGGAGGCAAACCCGGATGTT
>JBDSIY010000019.1:0-13429 GCA_039917735.1 Novosphingobium sp.
AACGCTTTCTCGTCGGGAGCGACGAAGGCATCTGCGATACCCTCGGCGCCGGCGCGCGCGGTGCGGCCGATGCGGTGGACATATTGCTCGGGCACGTTGGGCAGCTCGAAGTTGAACACATGGCTGACCCCGGGGATGTCGATCCCGCGCGCGGCGATGTCGGTGGCGATCAGCACCCGCAGCTTGCCGGTGCGAAAGTCCTGGAGCACGGCGGTGCGCTGGCCCTGGCTCTTGTTGCCATGGATCGCGGCCGCGGGCACGCCAGCGGTGACGAGATGGCGCACAACGCGGTCCGCGCCGTGCTTGGTGCGGCTAAACACCAGCGCGCGGTCGACCGCGCCCGACGCGAGGCCTTCGCGTAGACGGAGCGTCAGCAGCGCCTGCTTCTCGGCGGCGTTGACGAAGGTGACGCGCTGTTCGACCCGCTCGACGGTGGTCGCCTGCGGCGTCACCTCGACGCGCACCGGATTGTGGATGAAGCGACGGCCAAGCTCGGCGATCGCCTTGGGCATGGTCGCAGAGAAGAACAGGCTCTGGCGTTTTTCCGGCAGCAGCGCGGCGATCCGCTTGAGCGGCACGATGAAGCCAAGGTCCATCATCTGGTCGGCCTCGTCGAGCACGAAGATCTCGACGTGGCGAAGCGTCAGCGCGCGCTGGTCGAGGAGATCGAGCAGCCGGCCGGGGGTGGCGACCAGCACGTCGCAGCCCGGCACCAGCGCACGCGCCTGCTTGCCGGAAGGAACGCCGCCGAAGATGCACTGGACATCGAGCTCGAGGTGGCGCGCGTAAACCCGCATGTTATCGGCGATCTGCGCGGCAAGTTCGCGCGTCGGTGAAAGCACCAGCATCCGGCACGCCGCGCGCTGGCGCGGGACCGGGTTGGCGGCGAGGCGATGCAGCGAGGGCAGCGCGAAAGCGGCGGTCTTGCCGGTGCCGGTCTGGGCGATGCCCAGCAGGTCACGGCCCTGCAGCAGCACCGGGATCGCCTGACGCTGGATTGGGCTCGGGTCGGAATAGCCCTTCGCGGCGAGCGCACGCAGGATAGGCTCGGCCAGGCCGAGATCGGAAAAATAGGACATGGAATACTTTCAGTGGGACGCAGCGCGACGGCATTGCGGCGCGCGGCAGCATGGGGTTCGTTTGATGCGACCCTGCGTGAAGAAGGAAGCGCCCGGTGATGACTGACCAGCTTTCCGCGCAAGCCCGCGTTGAAACAGGGGCCTCACGCTGCACGGGACGGCTTCGGGTCTCTGCCCGCCAGCCGGTGGTCAAGCCGCACATATGCTGTGTTGCGGAATTGCGCAAGAAGATTTCATGACCGCGACGGATCCGGTTTCGGCTGGCGCTATACGGCGAGATGTTCCGGCCGGCCGACGACGCGCTCAGATAACCCCGGTTTGCTGCGGACAAAGGTGCAGGTAGCGCGGGTTGAACTTTGCCAATTCGAGCAGCTTCTCGCGGTCGGGGAAGCTCAGCCTGCCCCTGTCGCGCAGCAGCACACCCTCCCCCTCCAGGATCTTGAGCATGCGGTTGACGTGGACGGAGGTGAGGCCCAGCGCGTCGGCGATCTGCTCCTGCGTCATCGGCAGCTCACAGCCATACTCTTCGATCAGGCCTTGCGCCTCGAGCCGGACCAGCCACTCGCACAGCATATGAGCCAGCCGGGAACGCGCATCGCGGCGACCGATGTTGACAATCCATTCGCGGGATATCGAGGCTTCGACGAGCGCGCTGGTGACGATGGCGCGATTGATCGAGGGGCGGCTGGCCATCAGCCGTTGCACCTGCACACGCGGGATCAGCGCCACCCGGGCGCGGGTCAGCGCCTGAACGCTGTGGTCGGAATGGTCGAAGAACAGGTTCTGGAAGTCGAGCGGGTCGCCCGGTATCTGCAGGGCGACGATCTGCCGCGTGCCCTGGCCAGTGAGTTTCTGCCGGAACGCAAAGCCCGCGAGAAGAACGCCCGTCATGTTCGGGCAATCGCCCTCACGCACGACATAGCCCTGGGGCTCGATCGTCGCGATCCGATGGGGAAGAGCCAGCAACGCCTCGCCGTCTACATTCGGAATGAGCGCGTGCGTTTCGAGCTTTCGCAGCAACAGCTGCA
This sequence comes from Novosphingobium sp., assembly GCA_039917735.1. Lineage (GTDB taxonomy): Bacteria > Pseudomonadota > Alphaproteobacteria > Sphingomonadales > Sphingomonadaceae > Novosphingobium. The sequence continues at coordinate 2,108 of JBDSIY010000019.1, forward strand.
GCGGATGCGCGCCCGAATTTTCGGACGCGGTCCTTGCCAGCGGGTCGGCGACGCTACCAAGCGCTTGCCTGCCCGCACCAGGGTGCGTCTGCAGCATGCGGCACGCTAACACCTTGCCCGCTGCACCGCCTTATCTTTTATCATAGTGCGAGACGGGAATTTGCACTGCGGCGGATTCGCCTCAGCGCAAACACTCAAGACCAGGGCGGGCGCGCTGTCGACACTCAATCACCCTAGGCAATCCTGCGCTCAGAGCTTCAGCAGCTTGTCCCCATCGATGAGGATGTCCGCCTTCGCGAGCGCGTTGCGCGTATCGATGACGAGGCGCGCTTGCGCGGCGATGCCGGCGTAATCGACGCCGCTGTGGTCGGTGGCAATCACCACCGCGTCATACTCGCCAATCCCGGCGTCGAGCGTCACCGAGCGCCGGCCCGCAAATGCGGCGTGATCGCGGGTCATCGGCAGCTCGGGGAAGAACGGATCGTGGTAATCGACCGTAACCCCAAGCGCCTCCAGCCCTCCAAGCAGCGCCAGCGCCGGGCTCTCGCGCGTGTCCTCGACATCCTTCTTGTAGGCGATGCCGAGCAATAGCAGCCGCGCCTGCTCCGGCGCGACGACGCGCTCGGCCAACGCATCGACGATTCGCGCCGCAAGGCGCAGCGGCTCGCTCTCGTTGGTTTCCCGCGCCAGCCGCACGATCGGCATGTCCGAACCCACCTCGGTGGCACGCCACGCGAGATAGGCCGGCGACACCGGGATGCAGTCGCCGCCGATGCCGGGGCCGGGATAGAACGGCATGAAGCCGAACGGCTTGGTCGCTGCCGCCTCGATCACTTCCCAAACGTCAACGCCCATCGCGCCGAGCGCGACCTTCAGCTCGTTGGCGAGGGCGATGTTGACGTTGCGGAAGGTGTTCTCGACGAGCTTCGCCGCCTCGGCCGCAGCGGTCGATTCGACGCGCACGGCGCGCGTGACGACGCAGGAATAGAGGCTTTCGATCAGATCGAGCGATCGCGGATCGTCGGCCCCGACGAGCTTGGGGATGCTGCGTGTGGTGAACTGGGCGTTGCCGGGGTCCTCACGCTCGGGCGAAAAGCCCAGGAAGAAGTCGCTGCCGGCGACCAGCCCGCCGCGCTCGAGGATCGGGCGCAGCAGTTCGCGGGTCGCGCCGGGCCACACAGTGCTTTCGAGCACGATCAACTGGCCGGGGCGAAGCTGCCGGGCAATCTCCTCGCCGGCGCGGATCACATAGGCGAGATCGGGCGTGCGCTCCGGCGTCAGCGGCGTCGGCACGCAGATCAGGATGACGTCGGCCTCGGCCAGCCGGGCGGGATCGCTGGTGGCACCGAATCCTCCGCCAGCCACCGCCTCGGCGATCCGGTTCTCCGCAAAGTAGGAGATCACGCGCTCGCCGGCATTGATCCGACTGACCCGGGCGACATTGACGTCGAATCCGGTGACCGGGAAGCCCGCCTCGGCGATGCTGAGCGCCAGCGGCAGCCCGACATAGCCGAGCCCAACCGTGCAGACATGCGCTTCGCGATTGGCGATTGCGGTGGAAAGCGATTGATAATGCGTGTTTGTCGCCAGCACGTTCGATGGGCCCCCGAATTTCGCTCGTGCCTGTCCGATTACGCAAAATCGCGGCGAAACTCCAGTTGATATTGCACTGCAATAATTTCAGCGCGGGACGCGGCGCCGGGACCGGCGGCCGGCACCGCTCAATCCAGCAGCACCGGCAGCGCCGACACGCCGCGCTGCTCCAGCCCGCCGGTGACGAAGGGCGCGGGCTGGTCGGGATCGAGCCTCAGCCTGGGGAAGTGGTCGAACAAGCGGTTCATCGCCACCGCTATCTCGGCCTGCGCGACGAAGCGGCCCAGGCACATATGCGCGCCGATGCCGGTGCCGAGGTGCTGCTGGAACGGGCGATTGAGGTCGAACACGTCGGGATTGTCCCAGCGGTCCGGATCACGATTGGCGCCGCCCAGGCAGATGTCCACAATCGCGCCCCTAGGGAACCTCAAATTGCCGAACTCGATATCGTTGACGACGAGCCGACTGAACATCGGGTTGGTCGGATTCCAGCGCAGCGATTCCTCGATCGCCGGTTCCACCAGGCCGCGATCGGCGATTACCGCATCGAGCTGCGCGCGGTCTGACAGGAGCGCATGGAGCACGATGCCGAGCTGCCGCCAGCTGGTGCCGCCGCCGGCGAGCAGAATCAACCGGGCGAGGACGGCGATCTCCTTGTCGGTCAGGTGGCGCCGCGCTTCGCCCGGCGGATCGATCTCGGCGGCGAGCAGCCACGAAATGATGTCTTCGTCCGGCTCTTCGCGGCGCTTGACGATCTGCTCCATCAGCATGCGATTGACGGTGGCGTGGCCCTCGATCTGGGCGGCGGGGCCGAGCAGCCCACCCTGGCTGCGGACCACGGCGTTGCGGAATGTCAGGGCGTCTTCCCCATCAAGCCCGACGGCGCGGGTGATGGTGTGGACCGGCACCCGCGCGCACAGCTGCATGTTGAGCTCGGCGCGGCGCTGGCCGTGCAGATTCTGGATCAGCCGCTCGACCAGATCGTCGATGAAGTGTTCGCGCCACCACGTCTGCGCGCGCGGCCGGATGAACAGCGATTGCACCGCGCGGCGGAAGGCATGGTGCTCGGGATTGTCCATCTCGAGGATGCTCATGGTCGGTTCGGCGCCGGGGCCGTCAAGCAAGTGATAGACGTTGTTCGACAGGTTCACGTTGTCGCGGAAGGCGGCCTCGCAGATGTCGAAGCCGAGGCAGCTATAGCCCTGCCGATCAAGCGCGCCCTTGTGGCGGTGGAACGGCGGGAGTTCGAGCAACTCGCGCAAGAAGCCCTTTTGCACGGGCCCTGTTCGCGCAGCGCATTGATCGCCGGATAGGGGTCACCCTCGATGTAGTTGCCGATCTCCTCCGCCTCGCGACGAACGTCGTAGAGTGCGTCGTACAGCTCGCCTTCGGAGGTGAGCGTGTCGGCGGCCGTGCTGGTCATCGTCGGTCCTCTGTTCGGGTCAGCCGTCCCGGAAAGCGGAGGGTGGCGCCTTATCCAGCGCCACACTCGCGCCCATCGCGCATCATCCGCATGCCGTTGGTCGGCAGCCTCTCCCAGGCCGCACCGTCTCAATCGAGACGCAGCAGCCGCTTGGCGTTGTTGCAGATGATGTCGCGAATATCGGCTTCGGGAATGCCTTCGAAATCGCGGCGGATGATCGCGTGCGAGTTCGGGAAGGTGGTTTCCGAGTGGGGGTAGTCGGATGACCACATGATGTTGCCGGCGCCCGGCAGATCGCGGTTGAGGATGCCGGTGCGGTCCTGGATGAATGATCCCCAGACGTTGTTGTCCATATAATGGCTCGGCGGGTTCTTGAGCTCGCTTTCGGTCCAGAAGCGCTGCTTCTCCCAGGTGCGGGTGATGTATTCGGTGAACCAGGCGAACCAGCCGACGCCCGATTCCATGCTGCCGATGCGCAGATCGGGGAAGCGGTCGAAGATGCAGTTGAAGATGAAGATGGCGATCGGCTCGGCCATGTTGACCTTGCTCATCGGCATGTCGGGCAGGAAGAACTGCTTCTCGCCGAAGCGCGGGATGCGCGCGCCCAGGTGGAAGGTGATGACCAGGCCCTCATCGACCAGCGTCGCCCATAACCGGTCGAACTCGGGCTGGTAATATTGGAGGGCGCCCTTGGGGTCGCCGGTCTGCGCCGAAACCTGGCCCGATTTCAGCGCCTTGATCTCGGAAGTGGTCTTCCACGCCTCCGGGTTCTGCGGGAAGGCGGGCATGTTGATCATGCGGAAGCCCATCTTGGCGAGCCGCTTCACATGCCGGATGGTCTCGTCGATGTCCCGCATCGGCACGTAACCCACCGGAACCAGCCGGTTGGGTGCATGTGCGCACCAGTCCATCACCCAATTGCTGTAGGCTTCGTAGCTGGCGATGTAGAGGTCGTCGTCAAAGCTGCCGAGCGGCCCGCCGCCGAAGCAGATCGCGTGGTCGATGCCGTCGAGGTCCATGTCGGCGAGGCGCCTGGTCGGGTCATAGGTGTTGCGCTGGTCGGCAAGGCGGCCTTTCATCTTGAAGTTTTTGCCATCGCGGCCGGCCTGATTGTTGATCATCATCACCGGGCGGCGATTGCCCTCGAAGTTGATGTAGTCGCAGTCCTCGGCGTGCTCGATCCACGGCGCGCGGTCCTTCAGATGCGAAGGCAGGTATTCTTTCCACATGTCGTGTGGCGGATCGATGTGCGCGTCGGCGTCGAAGATCGGGCCGAGCGTCCAATCCTGCTTGGTGGCGCTGCCGAACCTTGGATCCGCTTCGCTCAACTGCCTCTCTCCTCGAACGCTTTCGTTCGCTATTACGAACTGGTTATCGCGATGTGGAATACATGTCAATGCCCCGACTCGGTCATGGCCCGCTCAATCGCGCCTCAGCAACAGCGCGCCGTAGCCATAACCGCCATTGGCGACGATGCAGGTCCGGGGATTGCGGACCTGACGCTCGCCGCCGCGGCCCCACAACTGCAGGCAGGCCTCGTGAGTGTGGCCGAAGCCGTGGAAGCGCCCGGCCGAAAGCTGGCCGCCGCCGGTGTTGATCGGCAGCTCGCCCTCGAGCGCGATCCGTGTTCCCCCATCGATGAAGCCCAGCGCCTCGCCCCTGGCGCACAGTTGCAGCGCTTCCATCCATAGCACCGTAATGATCGAGAAGCCGTCGTAGATCTGGCCGATGTCGACATGTTTAGGCTTGAGATCGGTGCGCGACCACAGCATCGCGCCGGCGCGCTCGGCCTCCAGGAAGGTGAAGTCGCCGCGGTGGATGCCGTAGCCAAGTCCGCCAAGCGCCATGCCCATCGCCTCGATGTGCAGCGGCGGGTTGGGCAGGTCGCGCGCGGCGTCGCGGTGCGACAGAATCAGCGCGGTCGACCCGTCGATATGGCTGTCGCAATCATAGAGCCGCAGCGGCGTCGAGATCATCCGCGAGGCGAGATAATCTTCGATGGTGATCGGCGTGCGGTAAATCGCGTTCGGGTTCTTCGCGGCGTTGCGCCGGCCGTTGACCGCGATCCAGCCGAGTTGCTCCGGTCCGTAGCCATATTTGTCGAAATAAGCCTGCGCGAACAGCGCCCACAGGTTTGCCGGCGAGATCGCGTTGAACGGCACTGTCCAGGCGTTGTTACCCTCCGCGCGGTTGCGGCTGCCACCGAGAAGCGTCGATTCGCGCGCGGCCAAACGCGCCTGCGCCTGCGCCACCGACCGGAACACCAGGACATGCCGGCACAGCCCGGTGGCGATCGCCATCACCGCCTGAAAGATCGAGGCCATGTGTCCGGGGCCTTCGTGCGTCGCCGACCCGGCCCAGACCGCGTCGATGCCAAGCGCGACCATCGCCTCGCCGACCCCGACCGGCGAGATGCCGCCGCCCTCGGTGCTCTTCATCGGATAGTTGGCGATGCCGTCGATGTCGGCGATCGTCAGCCCGGCGTCGGCGATCGCCTCCAACGCCGCGTCCATCGTCAGTTGCATCGGCGTGCGATCGGAGGGCCGCCCGACCTTGGACTGGCCGATGCCGGTAATCCGTACATGCTTTTCGGGCAGTTCAGCCATTGGCGGTTTCCGTCTCCGCCACGGGCCTGAACAGCGGCAGCCAGACGTCCTCGCGCCGCTCGAAATACACTTCGACCGGCAGGCCGCCGCGCACCGCTTCGGGCGGAGCTTCGACGTTGCTGAGAACGTAGAGTTCGGCCTGCTCGTCCAGTTCGATGGCGGCGAAGACGAAGGGCTCGGTGATGGCCGAAGTCCATATCTGCGTGTTCACGGTGAAGGTCTTGACCCTTCCGCGCCCGGAGACCGGCTGAGGCGATACCTCATCACTATGGCAGGCAAGGCAGCGCGGGAGCGGCGGGTGCTGCCAGCGGCCGCAGGCGCGGCAGCGCTGGATGCGCAAGCGCCCGTCCGCGCCGGAAGTCCAGAAGAACGCGGTAACCGGCTCAAGCCCCGGCAGCTTGCGCGGCACCATCGCCGCCGCAGGATCGGTCAAAACACGACGCCCTGCACCTTCAGATCGATGATCGCGTCCTCGTCATAGCCAAGGTCCGCCAGCACCGCGTCACTGTCCGCACCCAGCTCGGGCGAACGGCGCGATGCCATTGCCTTGCCCTCGAACAGCATCGGCACGCTGACCATCGGGATCGTCGTGCCGTCGCCATAGTCGACATACTCGAGGTAGCCGTTCGCCCGCACCTGCGCGTCGTCCTTCAGTTCGCCGACGTGCTGGACCACGTCCCACTGGCCGTCCTGCCGCGAGAGGATTTCGCGCCATTCGGCGAGCGTCCTGGCGGCGAACATCGCCTGGACCTCGGCATGGCAGGCATCGATGTTTTCGCGCCGCGCGGCCGCATCGGCATAGCGCGGATCGGCGGCGAGATCCGGCCGCCCGGCAACTTCGCAAAGCGGCGCCCAGTATTTGTCGGATTGCAGCATGCAGAGCGCGAGGAAGCGTCCGTCGCGGGTCCGGTAATTGCCGACGAGGACGTTGTGCGGCTTGGGGTTGGGGGGCCGGGAAAAGCGGTCCACGCCATCGGCGGTCGCCTGGGCGATGTAGCGCTGCATCGACCACATCGCGGTTCCGAGCAGCGATACGTCAACTTCCGACGCCTCGCCGCTCAGGGCGCGCCGGGCGATCGCGGCGCACACCGCGCCGGCCAGCATCGAGCCCGAAAGCGTGTCGCCGAACGCCGGGCCTGCCGGGCCGACCGGATAGTCGGCACCATCCTCGGTCAGCGCCGAGGAGATGCCGCCGCGCGCCCAGAAGGTAATCGCGTCATAGCCGCCCTTCTCGCTCTCGGGGCCGTTGGTTCCGCTGCCGCTGCCGCTGGCGTAGATGATCGAGGGGAAGCGGGCGCGGATCGTCGCGGCATCGATGCCCATCGCCCGCCGCGCCGGCGGCAGCAGATTGGTGAGGAACACGTCGGCGCTTTCGAGCAGTTTCATCAACACCACGCGCCCCGCCTCCTGCTTGAGGTCGAGCGTGACCGAGCGCTTACCGCGGTTGTAGCTCTCCCAGGAATAATCGATCTGCCGGCTGGTCGACTGGAGATTGCCGATCTTCAGCCCGCGCAGCGGGTCGCCGCTCGGCGGCTCGATCTTGATGACATCGGCGCCCAGATCCGCGAGCATCCCCGCGCAGGCGGGCACGAACGCCCACATCGCGACTTCGACGACCCTGATGCCTTCCAGCGGCCTTCCCATCCCTCATCCCACTTCTTTTCTGAACTAGCCACCGGCTAGCCCGCTGTCATGGACTCGCCAAGCGAATTCTCTATTGCGAAGAATGAAACGAAATGGCGAACACGTTGCCGACGCGCCGCAGCGGAGATGATGATGCCAGAAGCCATGACGCGCAATGCCCCGCCGGTGCAACCGGTGCTCGCGGTCCCCAGGACCCTCGAAGCGGCGCTCGATCCGCGGTGGCTCAGTGAAGCGCTGGCGTCGGTCGCCAACGGCCGGCGGATCGTGACGGTGGAAACGGTCGAGGTGCTGAGGACGGTGGCGACAAAGGTGCGGTTTGCCGTCACTTTCGAGGGCGAGCCCGCACCCCAGGCCTTTTGCCTGAAAGGGTTGCTCGACGTCGATGAGATGACCGCGCTCGGCGGATCGACCTGCGTGCTCGAAGGCGACTTCTATTTGAAGCTGGCGTCGCACGTCGATGTCCGCGTCCCGAAAGCGGTGGCGGTGATCACCGACCGCGATGCGCGGCAGAGCGTGCTGATCATGCGCGACGTGATCGCCGGGGGCGGGGGCTTCTGCTCGGCGCTCGAAGCCTTCACCGCAGACGACGTGGCGGACAGCCTGGGCCAGATCGCGCGGCTGCACGCTGGCAGCGCCTTGCTCGACGACGCGCCCTGGATCCGGCCCCGCGCCGCCGAGTTGGCGCGAATGCCGCACATGACCGCCGAACTCCTGCAGCAGCTGCTCGATGGCCCGCGCGGCGACAACCTCTCAGCAGCCGTGCGCAACGGCGCCCGGCTGATCGAGGGCATGAAGGCGCTGGCCGACCGGAGCGAGGCGCGCCGCCCGTTCCTGGTCCATGGCGACGCCCACGCCGGCAACATCTTCCGCACGGCGCAGGGCTCGGGACTGATCGACTGGCAGGTGTTGCAGCGCGGCACCTGGGCGATCGATGTCGCCTATCACCTCTGCGCGGTACTGCCGGTGGAGCTCGCCGAGCGGGAGGAGCGGCGGTTGCTCGGCCACTACCTGGCGCTCGGGCGGGGGCTGGGACTGGACCTTCCCGGCGAGGAGCAGGCCTGGCTTCAGTATCGCGAAGCGGTGATCTACGGCTTCTACATGTGGGGCATCACCCGCCGGGTGGACCCCGAGATCATCGTCCAGTTCACCGATCGCCTGGGCCGAGCAGCGATGCGGCATGACAGTTTCGCGCTGCTGGGCGTGGCGTGAGGCGTACCGCCTTGCCGGAAGGCGCGTCTGCCGGCCTTCAACTCCGATCGCGCAGTTTCATGTCGAGCAGTTCGACCGTGCCCGCCCAGGAAATGCGCTCCGCCAGCGCGTCAAAGGCGATCCCCGCGCGCCCATGACTATCCGCTTCCGGATCGGTGAAGGCGTGCCGCGCGTCGGAGAACAGCGTGATCTGGTGCGGAACGCCGGCCTCGGTCAGTTCGCCACGCAGCGCGTCGATATCCGCGACCGGCACGAACGGATCGCGTCCGGCGCAATAGGCGGCAACCTCGCCCTTGATGTCGCCAGGCCGGGCGGGCGCATCCGTGGTCAGCAGGCCGTGGTAGGCGATGGTGACCTTGACGTCGGCACCGCCGCGCGCGAGTTCCAGCACGCATTTGCCGCCGAAGCAGTAACCGATCGCCGCCATCCGGTCCGGGTCGGCACCGGGCAGCGCCGCCACCGCATCGAACCAAGTACGGACACGCGAGCGAAGGCGGTCGGGCGCCTTGATCAGCTCCATGAACAGGCGCCCTGCGGCCTTCTCGTCGCTGGCGTCTTCGCGCGCGTCGTACATGCTGACGGCGGCGGCCAGATAGCCGAGTTCGGCGAGTTTGCTTACCGTCATCCGCATCCGCAACGCGCCGCCGGCCGCGCCGGGAAACGCCAGCACCGTCGGCAGCCTGTCGCCCGAGGGTGGCCGCGCGGCGAAGCCGGCGAGCGGAACGCCCTCATGCTCGCAGCCGATCTGTTGAAACTCCGCCAACTTCACGCCCTCTCCCGCGGTTCTCGCCGCTGGTCGGCGCCAGATGGTAACTCACCTTGACGGATGTCAAAGCCGCATTTGAAGCGACGGCGTTTTCCGCAACACTGGTACATCCCGGCAACATTGCCCCGCGGCCGTCGCCCGTGTCATAGCGTGGCAATGCACACGGCTGATTTTACTACGCCAAGCGAATATCGGGTGCCCGGCGCTCCGTCGGCCATTCAGGGGGCAGCATGACAGCCATCATTCCGGTGATCCTCTGCGGCGGCGGCGGCACCCGGCTCTGGCCGCGCAGCCGCGCCGGCAAGCCGAAGCCGTTCTTGCCGCTGGTCGAAGAGGAATCGCTGTTTGTGACGACGATCGCCCGCTGCCCCGCCCACGAAGGCTTCGGCGAGCCGCTGGTGGTCACCGGCAGGGCGCATCTGGCCCATGTCGGGCAGCAACTCGGCGAGCGTCCCGGCGCTCGGATCATCGTCGAGCCCGCCGCTCGCAACACCGCCGCGGCGATTGCTCTGGCGGCGATGCGACTGCCGGGCGAGGCGGTGATGCTGGTCTGCCCGAGCGATCACCACATCGGCGATCCGGCCGCCTTCGCCGCTGCCGCCCGCGCCGCCGCGGCGCTCGCGACGGAGGGCTGGCTGGTCGCCCTGGGGATCGAGGCGAAGTCGCCGGAAACCGGGTTCGGCTATCTCAAGCGAGGCGAGCCGATCGGCCCGCAAGGGTTTCGCGTCGCCCGCTTCGTCGAAAAGCCGGACGCCGTCCGCGCCGCCGGATTCGTTGCCGAAGGCGGCTATGCGTGGAACGGCGGCATCTTCGCCTTCCGCGCCCGCGATTTTCTCGCCGAGCTTGAAACCCACCGCCCCGCGATCGCCGCCGCAGTGCGTCGCGCGGTCGATTTGGGCCGGAGCGAGGGGCGTGAGTTCCACCCGGACGCGGAGGCCTTCGCTGGCGTCGAGAGCGAGTCGGTGGACTATGCGGTGATGGAGAACACTGCTCGCGCGGCGATGGTCCCGGCCGACATGCAATGGTCCGACATCGGTAACTGGCAGGCGCTCCACGCCGCCCGGCCGCGCGATCCCGCAGGCAACAGCGTCCGCGGCCCGGCCGAGCTGGTCGATTGCCGCAATGTCCTCGTCGACAGCGATGGCCCGCGGGTGTCGGTTATCGGGCTTGAGGACGTGATCGTCGTGGTCGATGGCGACGATATCCTGGTGACGTCGGCCGCCGGCGTGCAGAAGGTCGGCAAGCTGTCCGGAGCCGTAAACCAGTGAATGCCTTGCTGCGCACCCGCGCGGTCGAGAAGCCCTGGGGGATAGTGGCGCTGCCGCCGCCCTTCACTGCGCCCAACGGCAAACGCATCGGCGAAATATGGTTCGAACCGCCGCCCGAGTTGCCGCAGCTGCTCGTCAAATACATCTTCACCAGCGAGGCGCTTTCGGTGCAGGTCCACCCCAGCGATGCGCAGACTGAGGCGGCGGGGCTCGGGCGCCGGGGCAAGGAGGAATGCTGGACGATCGTCCATGCCGAGCCGGGCGCGAGGCTCGGTATCGGCTTCACTCGCCCGGTAAGCACCGAGCAGATTCGCGCCGCCGCGCTCGACGGCTCCATCGAGCGGCTGATGCGCTGGTATCCGGTCGCGCCGGGCGATTTCTTCTACATTCCCGCCAACACCGTTCACGCCATCGGCGCCGGCATCGGCCTGATCGAAGTGCAGCAGAACAGCGACCTCACGTACCGCCTCTACGACTACGGCCGCCCGCGCGCGCTACACTTGGATGATGGGATGCGCGTGGCCAGCGGTGAACCTTATGACGAGCGATGTCGCGTGGAATTGCCGGCCACCGGGGCGGTCGAGCTCGTCAGGGGTCCGAAGTTCCGGCTCTCGCGCCTGTCCGGCGCGCCGGATGCCCAGCTCGCGGCGCGCTATCGTGGGCCGCTGCTGGTCATTCCGCTCGATGAACCGCTCCGCGTTGACGGCGTCCGGATCGATCCGGGCGGTTGCGGCCTTGCCCCCCAAATCGCATCGATCGAGGCAACCGAGGCCAGTGCCTGGCTAGCCGCGCACCCCTGCCTCTAAAAAAGGC
>JBDSIY010000020.1:0-38783 GCA_039917735.1 Novosphingobium sp.
CGCACTACGTCACCCCCGGCCCGACGATGAAGCAGGCCACCGAGGCGATCCGCTTCGAATTGACCGAGCGGCTGAAGGAGCTGGAAAGCGAAGGCCGGCTGCTGGAGGCGCAGCGGCTCGAGCAGCGCACCAACTTCGACCTCGAGATGATCGCCGCCACCGGCAGTTGCGCCGGGATCGAGAACTACTCGCGCTTCCTCACCGGGCGTTTGCCGGGCGAGCCGCCGCCGACGCTGTTCGAGTACCTGCCCGACAACGCGCTGCTGTTCGTCGATGAGAGCCACCAGACGGTGCCGCAGGTCGGCGCGATGGCCAAGGGCGATCACCGCCGCAAGATCACGCTGGCGGAATACGGCTTTCGGCTGCCGAGCTGCATCGACAACCGGCCGCTGCGCTTCAACGAATGGGACGCGATGCGGCCGCAGACCTTCGCGGTTTCGGCCACGCCCGGGAATTGGGAAATGGAGCAATCGGGCGGCGTCTTCGCCGAGCAGGTGATCCGGCCGACCGGGCTGATCGATCCGCCGGTGAATATCCGCCCGGTCGAGGACCAGGTGCAGGACTGCATCCACGAATGCCGCGAGACGGCGCGGGCCGGCTACCGCACGCTGGTTACCACGCTGACCAAGCGCATGGCGGAGGATTTGACCGAGTTCATGCATGAGGCGGGGCTCAGGGTCCGCTACATGCACTCCGACGTGGAGACGCTCGAACGGATCGAGCTGATCCGGGATTTGCGGCTCGGGGTTTATGACGTGCTGGTCGGCATCAATTTGTTGCGCGAGGGGCTCGATATTCCCGAATGCGGGTTGGTCTGCATCCTCGACGCCGACAAGGAAGGGTTTTTGCGGAGCGAAACCTCGCTGATCCAGACCATCGGCCGCGCCGCGCGCAACGTCGACGGCCGGGTGATCCTCTACGCCGACCGCATCACCGGCAGCATGGAGCGCGCGATCGCCGAAACCGACCGCCGCCGCAGCAAGCAGCAGGAGTACAACGAAGCCAACGGCATCACCCCGACGACGATCAAGCGCCGCATCGCCGACATCATCGCCGACACCGCCAGCCGCGACGGCGTGATCGTCGAGCTGGAGGATGATTCGCGCAACAACCTCGTCGGCCACAATCTGCGTGCCTACATCGAGGACCTGGAAAAACGTATGCGCGCGGCGGCGGCCGACCTGGAGTTTGAGGAGGCCGGGAGGTTGCGCGACGAAATCAGGCGGCTGGAAGGCGACGAGCTGGGGCTGCCGGATAGCGAGAAGAAGGCGCCGCGAGTGGGGCGCAGCAACGAGGGCAAGCCTGGCACGCGGAAAATGCGGTACGGCAAGACGCAGCGCAAGTTCGGCCGATGAGGCGTCCGCCCCGATCCCAATTATACAAGCAAATCCCGGTCAGTGCGAGAGGCATCGGGGCAGCGGCCACAGCACACTTATCTAGCCCCCTGCCCTCGCGAGGGCGACGTTGAGCTTTTCGGTCGCCCACTCCGCTGCCTCGGCCACCACCATATCCGGATCACCTTTTAGCGCCTCGACTTGCGGCAGCAGCGCCAACTCCTCGCTGTTTCCTGCCGCGATCAGGCAATTCCGCACCAACCGATCCCGCCCGATCCGCTTGATCGGCGATCCCGCGAACAGCTCGCGGAAACCGGCATCGTCGAGCGCCAACAGATCGGCGAGGCGCGGCGCGGCGAGTTCGGCGCGCGGCAGGAAGGCACGGTTTGCCTGCGCCGCGCTCGCGAACTTGTTCCATGGGCAGACCGCGAGGCAGTCGTCGCAGCCGTAGATGCGGTTGCCGATGGCGCTCCGGAACGCATGCGGGATCGGCCCCTTGTGCTCGATCGTCCAGTAGCTGATGCAGCGTCGCGCATCGAGCCGGTAGGGCGCGGGAAAAGCGTCGGTCGGGCAGGCGGTGTGGCAGGCGTTGCACGAGCCGCAGCTGTCGCGCCCCGGCGCATCGGGCGCGAACGCCAGCGTCGTCATGATCTCGCCGAGGAACAGCCAGGAGCCGTGCTCGCGGCTGACCAGGTTGGAATGCTTACCCTGCCAGCCGAGCCCCGCATGCGCCGCGAGCGGCTTTTCCATCACCGGCGCGGTATCGGTGAACACCTTGACCCCCGCCTCGCCAAGTCCTCGCGCCCGCGCCTCGGCGATCAGCCAGCGCCCGAGGGCCTTAAGCGCCTTCTTCACCACTTCGTGATAATCGGACCCCTGCGCATAGGCCGATATCCGCGCGCGCTCCGGATGCGCCGCCAGCGCCAGGGGATCGGCGGCGGGCGCGTAGCTCATCCCCAGTACGATCACGCTGCGCGCCTCGGGCCACAGCGCCTGCGGCGAGGCGCGCTGGGCAGCACGCGCCTCCATCCATCCCATCGTCCCGTGCATGCCCGCATCGAGCCAGTCGCTTAGCCGCGTCGCGGTGCCGTCGTCAGCGTGCGCCGGGGCGATGCCGCAGGCCACGAAGCCGAGCCGCCGCGCCTCGGCGGCAAGCTCCTCGCGCAGCGCGTCGAGCGCCGCCCGAGGCAGGGGATGCGCGGCCAGGTCCATCCTCGAGAGCTAGGGGATCACCTTCCCGGCCGCAATCCGCCGCCCGCATTGCATTCCGCGTCCGCGCGGCCATCTTCTTCGTAACTGGTGCGATCGGGAGAACACCTATGGGTAATTCGAGCCTCTCGCGCAGGCACCTGCTGCTCGGCATCGGCGTGACCGCCGCCATGTCTCTGATGCCGATGCGGGCCAGGTCCGCCGCGCCGACGCCGTATCCGCTGCGGCACACCGACGCGGAGTGGCGCAGGCTGCTGACACCCGCGCAATACCGCATCCTGCGGCAGGAAGGCACCGAACCGCCGTTCAGCTCGCCGCTGCTGGGCGAGCACCGACGCGGCAGCTTCGTCTGCGCGGCCGATGGCAACCCGCTGTTCGCCTCGGCCACCAAGTTCGAGAGCGGCACCGGCTGGCCCAGCTTCTTCCGCCCATTGCCCGGCGGCGTGGGCACCTCGACCGACCGGAAGCTCGGCTATGCCCGGACCGAGGTGCATTGCGCCCGCTGCGGCGGCCACCTCGGCCATGTCTTCGATGACGGCCCGCCGCCGACCGGCAAGCGCTATTGCATGAACGGCGACGCACTGCGGTTTGTGCCGGCCTGAGGCACAACCCTCGGGGTTCTCCAACGCAACGCAAGCGCCTACCGACCGGCGATGCCCGGGCTTGGCCGATCCACTCCCTTCCGTGCGGAACTCGGCGCGACGCTGCTGCTGGCGGGGCCGCTGGCGCTCGCCAACATGCTGCAGATGGCGGTTTATTCGACCGACGTGATCTTCGTCGCACGGCTCGGGCAGCAGGCGCTGGCGGCGTCGAGCCTGGCGGTGGCGCTGTTCGGCATCATCGTCTGGGGCCTGCAGGGGCTGACCAGCGCGGTCGCGCCGCTGATCGCCGCCGAACTCGGGCAACGCCGGCATTCGGTGCGCGAGATCAGGCGCTCTGTGCGGATGGCGCTGTGGCTAGCCGTGCTCGGCGGCACCGGCGGCGTCGGCGTGTGCCTGGCGGGCGAGTCGATCATGCTGCTCAGCGGCCAGCCGCCCGCCCTCGCCGCCGCCGCCGGAGGGTTCGTCCGGCTGCTGGCCATCGCCGTGATCCCGCTGGTGATCGGCAATGTGCTGCGCATCTTCGTCGCGGCGATGGGCCGGCCGGGGGTCGCGACGGTGGTGACCGCAATGGCCGTCGTGGTGAACGCGCTCGGCAATTGGGCGCTGATCTTTGGCCATCTCGGCATGCCGGCGCTGGGGCTTCGCGGCTCCGCGCTGGCAAGCATCGTCACGAGTTTCGCCATGTTGGCTGCTTATGCCGTCACCATCTTGCGCGATCGACGCCTGCGGCGCTTTCATGTGCTCGGCCATTGGTGGCGGCCGGAATTGCGGCGACTTGGCGAGGTTGTCCGGCTGGGGGCGCCGATCGGGCTCACCGTCGTTGCCGAGGGCGGGCTGTTCTCGGGCGCCGCTTTCCTGATGGGGCGGATCGGCGAGGAGGAGCTGGCCGCGCATGCCATTGCTCTGCAGGTCGCGGCGTTCTTCTTCCAGTTGCCCTTCGGAATCGGCCAGGCGGCGACGATCCGCGTCGGTTATCACTTCGGTGCCGGCGACGCGCCCGCCATCGGCCGCGCCGGACGCGCGGCGCTCGTCACCGGCCTGATCTGCTCGGGCGTTTCCTCCGCGGCGATGCTGTTCGTGCCGAGGCTGATCCTCTCCGCCTATGTCGATAGCGACGCGCCGGAGAACGCTGCGCTCGTCGCCCTGGCCGTGCGGTTCCTGCTTGTCGCGGCGGCGTTCCAGTTTTTCGACGGACTGCAGGCGATCGCCGCCGGTTCGTTGCGCGGACTTCAGGACACACGGGTGCCGATGATCATCGCCATCGCAGGCTATTGGCTCGGCGGCTTCGCAACTGCCGCAGGACTCGGTCTCGCCACGCCGCTGGGCGGCCTTGGCGTGTGGATCGGGCTGGCGGTCGGGCTGGTACTTGTCGCCGGGCTGCTGCTGAGCCGCTGGGGACGCCGGGCGCGGCTGCGGCTGCTGCCACGCGCCGGACCGTCATCTCGATAAAACCGACACTCAGCCCGCCCGCAGCTCCTCGGCGAGCAGCCGGAATTCGTCGGCGCGCGGGCTGTGCTTGCGCCAGATCAGCGTGATCTCGCGGTTGGCGTTCGGGGCTTTCAGCGGACGCGCGACGACATTGGTGCCGTTGAGGATGCCGGCGTCGAGCGCCATCTCGGGCAGCATCGTCACCCCCAGCCCGTTATCGACCATCTGCACCAGCGTATGCAACGAGGTGCCGATCATCGCCACGCTGGCACGCAGGTCCGGGCGATTGCAGGCACCGAGCACTTGGTCCTTCAGGCAGTGCCCGTCCTCCAGCAGCAGCAGCCGGTGCGGGTCGATCAGCGATGGCGGAACCTCGTCCGGCGGGTCGCGCGGATCGTCCTTGGGAAAGGCGACGAAGAAGGCGTCGAGCTCGATGATCTCCTTGTCGACCTCGCCGGTGGGGTAGGGCAGCGCCAGCAGCACGCAGTCGGCGCGCCCGTGGTGGAGCGATTCCATCGCCGCCGCGCTCGGCTCCTCGCGGAGGAACAGCCGCAGGCTCGGCCGCTCGCGCCGCAGCCTTGGCAGCATGCGCGGCAGCAGGAACGGCGCGATCGTCGGGATCACGCTCATCCGCATCTCGCCGGACAGCGGCTCGCCGCTCGATTGCACGAGCTCGGACAGTTCCTCCGCCTCGCGCAGCACCCGATGCGCCTTGGTGACCACCGCGTTGCCGAGCGGGGTAAAGCGCACCGCGCGCTTGCTGCGCTCGACCAGCACCACGCCGAGCAGCGCTTCGAGGTCGCGCAGGCCCGCGGAAAGGGTCGATTGCGAGACCGAGCAGGCATCGGCGGCGCGGCCGAAGTGGCCGTGCTCATGCAGCGAAACCAGGTACTGAAGCTGCTTGAGCGTGGGATAATAGACGGTCATCGGCGCGAGTTCCGGGTGCGCGGGGGGATGTTGCCCGCCACGCCGTGACCCGCAGGTCTGCCGTTTCCCGCGGGCTTCGACAAGCACAGGCTGAACGGATGTGATTCTGCCAGGGACATAATACCTTTGCAAAGCCCCGCACCTGTGCGACAGCGCGCTCCCGCGCGGAATATGGCGATCGTAGCTCAGCTGGTTAGAGCGCCGGTTTGTGGTACCGGAGGTCGTGGGTTCAAGCCCCATCGGTCGCCCCATCCCGCCCCTGCCTTAGGCTGTAATCGCCGGTTAAGCCGGTCGGGGCCAGTGCAGCCGCCGAGTCTCGTCCTTGCCGGCTTCCCGCCCGCCTGCCAAAGCGCCGCCACGATGCATGGCCTCGCCAATCCTGCCCGTTTCCTGCGCATCGCCCGCTGGCTGACGCCGCTGCTGCTGGTGAGCGGGATCGTCGTTGCCGGCGGCGCCCTCGGCTGGGGGCTGTTCGTGGTGCCGCCCGAGCGGCTTCAGGGCGATACCGTGCGGATCATCTTCCTGCACGTGCCGGCGGCCTGGCTCGGCATGGCGGGGTGGATGGGGATCGCGGCATCGAGCTTCGCCGAGCTGGTCTGGCGCCATCCCCTTGCCGGCATCGCCGCCCGCGGCTGCGCGGTGCCGGGGGCGGTATTCACCGCGATCTGCCTCGTCACCGGCTCGCTGTGGGGCCGTCCCGCCTGGGGCGTGTGGTGGGTGTGGGACGGACGTCTGACGAGCATGCTCGTGCTGCTGCTGCTCTATTGCGCCTGGATCGCGCTGGCCGACGCGGCGCGGCGGGCCGGGCACGGGGACCGGCGCGGCGGCGCTCCGGCGATCTTTGGACTGGTCGGCGCGATCAACCTGCCGATCATCCATTATTCGGTGTTGTGGTGGAACAGCCAGCATCAGCCGCCGAGCATCACCATGGGCGGCTCGGCGATCGCCGGCGTGTTCCTGGTGCCGCTGCTCGCGTCGACCGTCGGCTTCTCGCTGATCTTCGGCGGCGTCGTGCTGGCGCGGATGCGCGCGATCCTCGCCGGCATCCAGGCGGAGGCGCGGCTGCGGCGCCGGGCCATGGCCGAGAGCCCGGCCTGATGCGCGAGACGCTCGATGCCTGGCAGTTCGTCGCCGCCGCCTATGCGGTGGGGGTCGGCGGCACCGCCATGCTGATCGGCTGGAGCTGGATCGCGATGCGCCGCGCCGAGCGGCGGCGGGAACGCGTCCGTGGCCGTTAACACCATCAAACCCAAGCACCAGCGGCTGGTGCTGCTGGTGATCGCGCTCGTCGCACTGATCGGCGCGGCGCTGCTCGCCGCCTGGGCGCTGCGCAACCAGGCGTCCTATTTCTACGTGCCGAGCGACATCGCCGCGCGTCCTCCGGCTCCGGACCGCGCGGTGCGGCTTGGCGGGATGGTCGAGCGCGGCTCGCTGCGCCAGGAGCCGGACGGGGTGACGATCCGCTTCATGGTCGGGGACGGCAAGGCGCGGGTACCGGTGCGTTTCACCGGTATCGTCCCGTCGCTGTTCGTCGAGGGTTCGGGCGTCGTCGCGGAAGGAAAGCTGGGCCGCGACGGCACTTTCATCGCCGACAATCTCCTCGCCAAGCACGACGAGCGCTATGTGCCGCGCGAGATGCGCGACATGACCACGCAACAGGCGCGCGCCGTGGTGGCCCAAACGAAATGATCGCCGAGTTCGGCCTGGCCGCGTTGTGGCTGGCGGCGGCGCTGGCGGCGCTGCAGCTGATTGCCGGGGCGCTGGCGGTGAGCGGGCGGGGTGGGGAACTGGCCGGCGTCGTCCGGCCGGCGGCGGTGGCGCAGGGGCTGCTCGCGCTTGCCGCTTTCGCCGCGCTGATCTGGGCGTTCGGCGAGACCGACCTGTCGGTGAAGCTGGTGGCGATGAACTCGCATTCGGCCAAGCCGCTAATCTACAAATTGGCCGGCGCCTGGGGCAATCACGAGGGCTCGATGCTGCTCTGGGTGACGGTGATGGGGCTGGCGGGCGGCTTCGTCGCGCTGGTCGAGCGGCGCCTGCCCGAGCCGACGATGCTGGCGACGCTCGCCGGCCAGGCCTTCGTCAGCCTGGGCTTCTACGCCTTCCTGCTGCTCGCCTCGAACCCGTTCGCGCGGCTCGATCCGCCCGCGGCCGAGGGCCAGGGGCTGAACCCGCTGCTGCAGGACATCGGCCTCGCCTTCCACCCGCCGACGCTGTACGTCGGCTACGTCGGCCTTTCGATCGCCTTCAGCTTCGCGATCGGCGCGCTGGTCACCCGCCAGGTCAATCCCGTCTTTGCCCGGGCGATGCGGCCCTGGGTGCTGGGGGCCTGGGTGTTCCTCACCGCCGGCATCACCGCCGGGTCGTACTGGGCCTATTACGAGCTTGGCTGGGGCGGCTGGTGGTTCTGGGACCCGGTCGAGAACGCCAGCCTGATGCCGTGGCTGGCAGCGACGGCGCTGCTCCATTCGGCCAGCGTCCTCGCATCGCGCGACGCGCTGCGCGCCTGGACGGTGATGTTGGGGG
The DNA here is from genome assembly GCA_039917735.1 of Novosphingobium sp. Taxonomy (GTDB): domain Bacteria; phylum Pseudomonadota; class Alphaproteobacteria; order Sphingomonadales; family Sphingomonadaceae; genus Novosphingobium. Next base: position 8,024 of record JBDSIY010000020.1, read on the forward strand.
TAGTCGCGTTCTCGATGTCGATGGTCGGCACGTTCCTGGTGCGTTCGGGCATCCTCACCAGCGTCCATGCCTTCGCCGTCGATCCAACGCGTGGCACCTTCATTCTGGCGCTTCTGACGATCTATATAGGCGGCGCGCTGACGCTGTTCGCGATCCGCGCCGGCACCGTCGCCGAGGGCAAGCGATTCGCTGTGGTCAGCCGCGAGGCGGCGCTGGTGTTCAACAATGTCATGCTGACTGCAATTCTCGGCATCGTGTTGTTCGGCACGCTCTACCCGCTTTTCGCCGAGGCGATGGGAGCTCGGGTTTCGGTCGGCCCGCCGTATTTCAACCCGATGGCGGCCCTGTTCGCCGTGCCGATGCTGATCGTGCTGATGGTCGGGCCCATGTTGCGCTGGCGGCGCGACCGGTTCGCCCGGGTGCGCGGGCCGGCGGCGATCGCCGCGCTGGTGGCGGTGCTGGGCGCGATCGGCCTGGCGCTGTGGGCGAAGGGGATCGGCGCGCTGCCGTTCATCGGCCTCGCGCTGGCGCCGGCGCTGGCGCTCGCCAGCCTGCTACCGCTGCGCGGGCGCGACCCGCGGCGCACGCCGCTGCCGGTGTGGGGGATGGTCGCCGCGCACTTCGGGGTTGCCGTCGCGCTGTTCGGCATGGCCAGCGAGAGCGCCTTTTCTGTGGAACGGCTGGTCGCCGCGCGGGTCGGCGAGACGGCGGCGGTCGGGCCCTGGCAGGTGACGCTGCGAGGCGTCGAGCCGGTTGCCGGGCCGAACTGGACAGCGCTGCGGGGCACGATGATCGCCCGCTATGCGGGAGGGCCTGAGCATACCTTGCAGCCTCAGGCGCGCAGCTTCTGGACGCCGCCGCAATCGACCAGCGAATCGGCGCTGCTGACCCGCTGGAACGGCCAGCTCTACACGGTGTTCGGCGAAGAAACCGACGACGGGCGCTGGCAGCTGCGGCTGTGGTGGAAGCCCTTCGCACCGCTGATCTGGCTCGGCGGGTTGATCATCGCGCTGGGCGGCGCCCTGGCGCTCGCGGGCCGGGTCGCGAGTGATTGGCGGCGCCGGATCGCGCAGGCGCGGATCGCCGATCGGCAGGCGAGCCGGCAGGAATTGCGGGCGCGATGAATTCCTCGCCTCCGCGCGGGCCACGCTGGGCACTGTGGCTGCCGCTGGCGCTGTTCGCCAGCTTCGCGGCGCTGGTGCTGGTGGGCCTGTTGCGGCCCGCCCCGCGCGAGGTGGCGAGCGCGATGATCGGCAAGCCGCTCCCCACCTTCAGCCTGCGCGCCGCCGCCGCCGACCGCCCAGGGCTTGCCCACGCCGATCTGGCGGGCGGCAAGCCGCGCCTGCTCAACATCTTCGCCAGCTGGTGCGTGCCCTGCGCCGCCGAGGCGCCGCAGCTCGACGCGCTGGCGCGGGCAGGCGTCGAGATCGACGGGGTGGCGATCCGCGACCGTCCCGAGGACCTCGCCGGCTTCCTCGCGCGCCACGGCAACCCCTATGCGCGGATCGGGGCCGACGACACCGCCGGGCTGCAACTGGCGATAGGCTCGTCGGGGGTGCCAGAGAGCTTCGTCATCGATGGCAAGGGAGTCATCCGCTACCAGCACATCGGCGACATCCGCGCGGAGCATCTCGCGATGATCATCGAGAAGTTGCGCGAGGCCGGGCGGTGATTTCGTTCTTCTCCGTCGCCCCTGCGAAGGCAGGGGCCCAGCCCACTTCGCGAACCCCCGCGGCGTTTGCCTCTTCGGAGAGATCAGATGGGCCCCTGCCTTCGCAGGGGCGACGGCGGGGGTTCAGAGTTACACTGGGGGCCATGGCGCTGGTTGTTGCGACCCCCCCGCTCGCCGCGCAGGACAGCCTGCCGCCTGCGCCCTATGCCTATCGCCAGCTCGACGACCCGCAGCGCGAGGCCGAGGCGCAGGCGCTGATGGAGACACTGCGCTGCCTGCAGTGCCAAGGGCAGTCGATCGCCGATTCCGACGCGCCGATCGCCGGCGCGATGCGCAGCCTCGTGCGCGAAAGGATCGCGCGCGGGGAGCGGCCCGAAGCGATCCGGACCTGGCTGATCGAGCGCTATGGCGATTACGTCAGCTACCGGCCTCGGCTCACCGCGCTCACCTGGCCGCTGTTCGCGCTGCCGCTGCTGCTGCTGGCGCTCGCCGCGCTGCTGCTGCGGCGGCGCTTCGGCGCCCGAAGGGATGGAATCAGCGAATGATGGGATGGCTGCTCGCCGCGCTGCTCGCCGGGGCCGCGTTCGCGCTCATGGCGCTGTTGCTCAAGGCGCCGCGCCGGGGCTGGGAGGCGATCGGCGCGGCGCTGATGCTCGGCATCGCCGGCTATGGGTTCCAGGCGCACCCGCGGCTTGCCGGCTCGCCCCGCGAAGCCCGCGAGGCCGTTCTGGGCGATTCCGCGGCGATGGTGCAGGCGCGGCGGGCGCTGTCCCCCGGCGGCGGGGCGCCGGACACTTGGCTGATGGTCGGGGACGCACTGGCGCGCCACGGCCAATATGCCGACGCCGCTGGCGTGCTGCTCGGCGCGGTCGACAGGAACCCGCGCGATGGCGAGGCCTGGCTGGCCCTCGGCAACGCGCTGGTCGGTCATGCCCAGGGGCTGCTGACCCCGGCGGCGCTTTACGCCTACCGCCAGGCGGCCGCCGCCGCGCCCGACGCGCCGGGACCGCCGTTCTTCCTTGGACTGGCGCTCGCCCAATCGGGCCGGCTGAGCGAGGCGCATGAAATGTGGGCGCGGTTGATCGAGCACGCTCCGCCGGACGCCCCTTGGCGAACCGAGATCGCGGCACGCCTGCAACGGCTCGACGCACTGATCGCCGCTCAACCGGGTGCCAGCGATGTCGGCCGATAAGCCGGGGGACCCCGAACGGTTCGCCAAAAATCCTCTCATTGTGGGGCTAAGGGGTTGCTGCTAAGTCGCGGGCCGCTGCTCTGCCTTGGAGCATGCAACGCGGCGGGTACGGTGAATGACGGGCGTAGGGCATGGATGATGCGGTCCGAACCAGCGGCGCCGGTCCCCATCCCGGGGCTGCAGTAGGCAAAGCTGAAATGGATCCGCCAACTGACGGGCTTTACCATCCCGACCACCAGGACGGCCACCATGGTGGCGTCGTCAAATTGGCCTTCGGGGCGCTGGGTGTCGTCTTCGGCGATATCGGCACCAGCCCGCTTTACGCGATGCGCGATACCTTCGCCGGGCATCATCGCTTGCCGCTGGACGCGCTGCACATCTACGGCATCGTCAGCCTGATGTTCTGGTCGATGATGATCATCGTCACGGTCAAATATGTCGCCGTGATCATGCGCGCCGACAACAAGGGCGAAGGCGGCAGCCTGGCGCTGCTCGCGCTGATCAATCAGCATGTGTCCGGCCGTCGCTGGTCGCGCGGTATCATCCTGCTGGGCGTGTTCGCGACCTCGCTGTTCTACGGCGACAGCATGATCACGCCAGCGGTGTCGGTGCTCGGCGCGATGGAGGGCTTGGCGATCTACGAGCCGGCGCTGGCGCGGTTAGTAGTGCCGCTGGTCGTCGGCATCCTGGTTTCGCTGTTTTTGATCCAGAGTCGCGGGACGGAGCGCGTCGCGGCCTTCTTCGGCCCGATCATGTTGCTGTATTTCGCGACCATTTCGGTGCTGGGCGCGCACAGTATCATGCAGATGCCGAGCGTTATCGGCGCGCTAAGTCCGCATCATGCCGCAGCAATGTTCATCAACGATCCGTTCCGCGGCTTTCTGGCGATGGGTTCGGCGGTGCTTGCGGTCACGGGGGCGGAGGCGCTTTATGCCGACATGGGCCACTTCGGGCGCAATCCCATCCGGGTGTCATGGCTGATGTTCGTGCTGCCGGCGCTGGTGCTCAACTATCTTGGTCAGGCGTCGCTGCTGATGCGCAGTCCTGCGGCGCTACAAAACCCGTTCTACCTGCTCGCGCCGGCGTGGTTCCAATGGCCGATGCTGATCATCGCCAGCATGGCGGCGGTGATCGCGTCGCAGGCGGTAATCACCGGCGCCTTTTCAGTTACCCAGCAGGCGATCCAGCTTGGCTTCATCCCGCGCATGGCCATCAAGCACACCAGCCGGCAGGCCGGGCAGATCTACATCCCGGTGATCAACTTCGCGCTGATGATCTCGGTTGTCATCCTGGTGCTGATGTTCCAGCGCTCCTCCAACCTCACGGCGGCGTACGGTATCGCCGTCACCGGCGCGATGCTGATCGACAACGTGCTGTTGGGCGTGGTGCTGTTCAGCCTGTGGCGCTGGCGCAAGATCTACGCCGTCCCTCTCCTGTTGCTGTTTTTCGCGCTCGACGCCGCCTACCTAAGTGCCAACCTGACCAAGATTCCCGACGGCGGGTGGGTGCCGCTGATCATGGGCTTGGCAATCTTCACGCTGTTGACCACATGGTCCAAGGGCCGATCGCTGATGCGCGAGAACATGGCCGAGGGCACGATCCCGATCGAGGTCTTCGCCAAGAGCGCGCATTCGAGCGCGGCGCGCGTGCCCGGCACCGCCGTGTTCATGTCGTCCACCGGCCGTGGGGTGCCGTCGGCGCTGCTCCACAACATCAAGCACAACAAGGTGCTGCACGAACGTGTCATCATCCTGACCGTGCTGATCGAGGACGTTCCGCACGTCGGCGAGGCGGATCGCTACCAGGTCACCGACCTAGGCAACGGCTTCTACCGGCTGACGCTGCACTACGGCTTCCTGCAGGAAACCGACGTGCCGGCCACGCTCAAGCGGGTGACGATGTGCGGGACTCCGTTCGAGATGATGAAGACGAGCTTCTTCCTGTCGCGCCAGACTCTGCTGGCCTCGGCGAAGCCCGGCATGGCGATCTGGCGCGAGAAACTGTTCGCTTGGATGCTGCGCAACGCCGTCAGCCCGATGGAATTCTTCCGACTGCCGACCAACCGCGTGGTTGAACTCGGCAGCCAGATTGAGATCTGAGGCGATGGCGCGGATCGCGACGGTCGAACGGCTGCGCGAGATCATCACCGACTATGGCCCGCGTGGGGCGGCGAAAATCCGTGACCGCATTTGCGAGCAGGGGCAGGCTTTCATCGCCCGCTGCCCGTTCGCGATGCTCGGCACGCTCGGCGAATACGGGCTGGAGATCAGCCAGAAGGGCGGAGAACCCGGCTTCATCGAGCTGGTTGATAACCGGACCCTCCTCATTCCCGAACGGGTCGGCAACCACCTTGCCATCGGCCTCTCCAACATCCTGCGCGACCCCCGCGTCGCCTTGGCGATGATCCGCCCGGCGACCGACGAGGTTCTGCGCATTTCGGGGCGCGCCATCCTACTCGACGATGCGGACCTCTGCCAGCGGCTGTCGGCCGAGGGCAAGCCGGCGAGCCTGGTGATCCGCGTCGCGGTGGAGCGCGCGGCCTTCCACTGCGTCCGCTCGGCCCGCCGCGCCCGGCTCTGGCAACCCGAGAGCTGGGACCAGCCGACGCGCATCTCCTTCGGCAAGATCTATGCCGACGCCCTCGCTCAGCCCGAACTTGAGCCGGTGTTCGACGGAATGGCCGAGGCGAGCGACGCCACGCTCTATTAGAGTGCGCTATTAGAGAGCGCTAAGTTTACTTGGCATCGTCATTGCGAGGAGCGAAGCGACGAAGCTATCCAGGGCGGTATGGAAGGCCCTGGATTGCTTCGCTGCGCTCGCAATGACGAAGTGATTCTATAGGGGATTGTGCTGTACGGCGTCGGCAGCGCCCGCCGCGATCGGCCAACGCTGTCGGCGACTACCCCAGGTTGGCGTTGACCATCGCGTAGGCCATCGGCAGCGACAGCAGCACGTTGGTGCGGCTGGCGATCAGCGCGCGCGGCGCCGCCTTGGCCTTCTCCTCGTCGCTCGCGGAAACGATGCCGAGGATCTTTTTCTGCGCCGGCCAGATGATCAGCCAGACGTTGAGGAACATGATGATCGCCAGCCACATGCCAAGGCCGATCAGGTTGATGCCGTCGGCGCCGTTACCCTGGAACGTAAGCGCCTGCGCTCCCCAACCGTCGTGGAACGCGATTGCCAGCCCGGTGAGCACGGTGAACAACGCGCCATAGCGGAAGAAGAAGAGCACCTTGGGCGCGATGTAGCCGGTTACGCCTTTCTTGAGCTCGGCCGGGACCGACGGCATCGTCGGCACCTGGACGAAGTTCAGGTAATACAGCAGGCCGATCCACAGGATGCCGAAGAACAGGTGCAGCCAGCGGAGCACCGAGTTGGTGATGGAGACGGCGTCGGCGCCGGTGTAATCGGCGAAGGCGATGATCACCGCGATCGCTGCGACCACCCCCACCAGCAGCACCAGATGCAGGTTTCCGAAAAATTTCGCCATGGCTTACCCCCTTTGCAATCGCGCTGATACGTCCACCGGCAGGCCGACAGACGCACAATGATCGGGCTTATTGCGCCATTGCCCGCGTTTGTCACCCGCTATGCGCGTCAGATAGCTACTGACGATGACGAATCGCTGCGCACTTTCCAAGAGCGAACGGCGCGACCATAGCAACGGAACCGCTGGACAGGAGACGACGCGTGGAACCCGAAACTCAGACCGATCACATCGCGCTGCTTGCTTTGATGATCTGCGGCACGCTGATCAAGCGGCTCGACGACATCGGGCAACTGGATGAACCGACCGGCCGGCGCCTACACCACCTCGTCAACGCCGTGCGAACGCACGCGAACAGCCACAACGCGGCCGACCTGAAAATCCTGTTCGACAACATCGATCTGTCGCTCGGCGACAAGGGCGCACGCGCAGCGGCCGCTCCGGTTGAGTGAGCTGGGGAATCCCACTCGTTGAGCTTGGCACGTGTCTCGACCTCGCTCGAAATGAGCGGAGGTTGGTAACCGCGACGAGCGGGGACTCGCGATGAGCCCCACGCTCATGCGCGAACTTCGCTTAGCCCAGCGCGGGCTCGGGGTGGTGGGGTCGGACGCTCGCTGCAAGAAATCCGTACCGCCATCGGGCTTCAGCTCGTCCACGATGGCATCGACCGGCCGGTCCTGAAACGGCGGGTCGGTATCCTGCCCGCCAATGCCGCTCGGTACCGCCGGCTACATCCCTCTCAAAACTCGACGTCCAGCTCCTCCATCTCCTCGGGTTCGGCGAGCGCCGCCGCGACCCATTTCGCCAGCGGCTCCCACGCCGCGATCGTCTCGCAGTACGCCCGGCTCTGTTCAGAGACCGCCACCCCGTAGCTGATGAAGCGGCGCGTCACCGGGGCGTACATCGCGTCGGCGATGGTCGGGGCGGCGCCGAACAGGTAGGGGCCGCCGTACCGCGTCAGGCAATCGCGCCAGATCGTCTCGATCCGCTCGATATCCGGCCGCGCGCCCGAGAACACCGGAAAGCGTTCGTGCTTCACCTTCAGGTTCATCGGGAGGGCCGAGCGCAGATTGCTGAAGCCCGAGTGGATCTCGCCCGAGATCGAGCGGCAATGCGCGCGCGCGATCGGGTCGCCGGGCAGCATGCCGGCCCCGGGGAACTGCTCGTTCAGATATTCGGCGATCGCCAGCGTGTCCCAGATACTCGCGCCGTTGTGAGTCAGGCGCGGTACCAGCACCGAGGGCGAGAGCAGCAGCAGCTCGGCGCGGTTCGCCGCGTCGTTCTCCACATATTTTTCCTCGACCTCCAGCCCGGCGAGCCGGCACATCAGCCAGCCGCGCAGCGACCATGCCGAATAGGTCTTGCTCGAAATCGTCAGCTCGGCCCTGTCGATCGTGGCGTCCATCTTCGCGTCCCCAATGCAACTCGCCGCCGTGACGGCAATTTGACTCAAACCCCTTTATGATGCAGCGCAGCATAAAACGCCAGCCGGAAGGGAGCGGAGCGACTCAAACCCGCGAACGGGCGGTGAGGAACGATTGCATGCTGTATCAGGCCTATCAGGCATATTGCGACGTCATGACCCCGGCCCGAGCGAGCGCCCGGATGGCGACCGATTTCCGCAACCACTACCTCGACGGCGCGGCTGACTTGCCCCTCTCGCGCCGCCTGTTCGCGCTCTCGGAGACCTTTACCACTGCAACGATCACCCACCGCCGCCCGTCGTTCGGGATCGACAAAGTGCTGTCCGGCAATGCCCTCGTGCCGGTGCGCGAGGAGGTGGCGCTGGCGCTGCCCTTCGGCGAGCTGCTCCATTTCGCCAAGCCCGAAACCGCCACGCCGCAGCCGACGGTGCTGGTGGTGGCGCCGCTCTCCGGCCATTTCGCGACGCTGCTGCGTGACACCGTCGAGACGCTGCTGCCCGATCACGACGTCTACATCACCGACTGGAAGAACGCGCGCGACGTGCCGCTCTCCGCCGGCTTCTTTGGGATGGAGGACTACACCGACTACGTGATCCGCTACCTGCGCGAGCTTGGGCCCGGCTCGCATGTGCTCGCGGTGTGCCAACCCTGCGTGCCGGTGCTGACGGCAGTGGCGGTGATGGCCGAGGCGCACGATCCCTGCCAGCCGCGCAGCATGTCGCTGCTCGGCGGGCCGATCGATGCGCGCGAGTCGCCCACGGCGGTGAACCAGCTCGCCAACGAGCACCCGCTCTCGTGGTTTGAGGAGAAATTGATCGAGCGCGTGCCGTTGCGTTATGCCGGCGGGGGGCGAAAGGTCTATCCGGGCTTCGTCCAGCTTTCGGCGTTCATGTCGATGAACAAGGACCGCCACATCGATCAGTTCCGCAAGCTCTATCGGCATCGCGCCGACGCGGAAACGCAGGAGGCGAAGAAGATCGCCGAGTTCTACGACGAATATCTCGCGGTGCTCGACCTGCCGGCCGAATTCTATCTCGAAACCATCGACAAGGTGTTCCAGCGCGCGCTGCTCGCGAAGGGCGAGCTGACCCATCGCGGCCGCCGCGTCAATCCCGGCGCGATCCGCCACACCGCGCTGCTCACCATCGAAGGCGAGCGCGACGACATCTGCGCCGTCGGCCAGACGGCGGCCGCGCACCGCCTCTGCTCAAGCCTGCGCCCCCACCTCAAGCGCCACCATCTCCAGCCCGGCGTCGGCCACTACGGCCTGTTCTCGGGCTCGCGCTGGGAGCGGCAAATCTATCCGCAGGTCCACAATCTGGTGCTGGCGATGAGTTGAAGCGGCCGGGTGCAGCATGAATCGCATCCGCGATGGCAGGGCTTTGATCTCAAATTTTGAATGCCCAGCGCTGACGGCAAATCACATTGCCACCGCAGGCGGCTCCAGCGTTCCTAGCCATGCCACCAGGCCGAGAATGACGAGAACGGCGGTGGCTTCGATCGCCAGACTATAGCGCAGCGCGGTAAGCGCCGCGCGAGAATTGCCGAGGGAAATTGATTTCTGTAACGAAGGCGTGAACACAAAGCGGTTAAGCGAGGCCAAACCCAGCATGGCCGTAAACAGGCCTAGCTTTGCCAAAAGTAATTGCCCGTAATGGGTCGATGGCAACTCGAAAATCCCGCTAACGCCTACCAAAAACCGGCTATTGATCAGGCCAGTCAGCACGATCATGGCCACAACGCCAGTGCCGACCGTTCCAAAGCGCCGCAATGCATTGTGCGTCAGAAGGACATGTGCCGCATCGATTGTCGCCGCGCGCCGGACGACCAGGAGGGTTAGTGCGAGCAAGGCGCCGATCCAAACGCCCGCTGCAAGCAGATGGAGGATATCGGCCCCAAGGTGGACCCACCCGCTTGCGCCTTGGTCCATCGCCCCGTGCCCGGCCCAAGCGAGCGTGCCGAGCGATACGCCTGATGCGCATGCTATGATCCCGGCTGCGCTGCTTCGGGCCGCGCCCCGCAGGGCGATCGCCGCGATGAGGGCAAGAGCCGCCACACGGATTTGCCAAGCGACGCCGAAGGCCGAATCGGTCAGCAGGCTCGTCGTCGCGGCTTGGTCGATTGGCCATGGGGCAGCGCCCGCCAGATCCGAGGCGAGAAGGATAAGCGACGCAATGGAAGCGAGCAGAGCCACCCCGCAGCAGCCCAGCAGCCAAGGCCGAACTCGCACCGCATCAATACGTTGACTTCCCTCAAGCGCGTAGAGGCTGAAGGCTGACAGCCCAAATTGGGCGGACAGCGCCAGGTATAATGCGAAACGAGTGCCGATCAGTGGCGCTTCGTCCAAGTCGTCACCTCACTGTAAAGCCGTAGGTCCCAGCGACGCGGTGCGTGTCGGTCGACACGGCGCGCCAAGCAACTGTGTACCGTCCGTGCCCAAGCCGGGTGTTGGGCGTGACAACCAGGGTTTTTCCGTCTCGCGAAACGGCAACGGCACTTCTCATCTTCATGCCGGGCATGCCGCGCTGCCCAGCCATGACCAGGTCCGCCTTCGAAAATGCTGGCATGAGAGTCTCATTGAAACGAAGCTCGATTCTTCCAGACCTTGAAATTGCCGCGCTCGGAGTTGCTGAAACCAGCCTGGGGTGCGCTTCCGCCGCGCCCGCGAACACCAGCATAGTCGCCGCCGCAAAAAGAAGGGAAACACTGCGCATGATACGTCCTTTATTAAAAAAATAATTCAAGTGCTCTGCAAGAAACCACGACTTAAGCGGGGGGATTGTGGGAGTATCTGGACGGCACTGACGGCCGGGTGACTTGCACCGTTGCAAACACGGGCCAATGTACCCGAGCGTTAGGATGGTCGAAAGCGCGTCCGTTCCCGAGCGCTATCCCTCATCCATCCCCCCGCCCTCAAGGGTCAATAACCATAATACTGATAGTATCCGCCCGGTTGCCACTGACGCTGGTGAAACCTGGAATGTTGCCGGGCGACCTGCCGATCCGCGTAGTAATGCTGTCCCCGAAGTTGAGCATGAAGGCGCGCGTGATCCCAAGGGGTCAGGCCTTCCTCGTGAGCCTCGGCGTGTTCTTCGTCGAGCTGATCGTGAACATCGGCATGCTCTTCATCCAGGGCTTCGTGCTCGGCACCATGCTGGCTGCCGTATCCGTAACGACCGTAGCCATCGTAGCCATCGTAGCCGGAACCGCCGCCGATGATCACCTGAAGGCGCCCATGCGCAAATGCAGCAGCGGGCGCCATGGCCGCGAAGGCAGCCAAGCCGACGAGAGGAATGAACGCTTTTTTCATGATAAGTCCCTTCGTTTCCATCATCGCTTGAATGACATATGCCCAGTGCACGCTCGCTGAATGGAAGTGTCGCTTGGTATTAAGGCGCTAACGCTCGAAGGGCGTCGAAGCTGGACGCCCATTTGGGGCGCAGCGCAGCAGCTTGCATGATCGGCCATTCCATCCCCGTTCTGGCGATACTCCCCAGCGGGCAAGCCACGCCGCCGGAAAAAATCCATTTTCCTACAGTCACCCCCGCGCGGTATCGTTCTCCGCATGTCCCGGCCGACCTGCACTCTCCCGCCCCGCCGTTCCAACACTGACTACCGCTGGACCCAAACGAAGACGGTCGCCTTCCTCCGTGCCCTGGCGTTGGGCAGGTCGGTCGCGGGTGCCGCGCAGGGGGTGGGGATGAGCCGGCAGTCGGCCTACCGCTTGCGCGCGCGGCTCGGGGAAGATTTCGGCGCGGTTTGGGACGAGGCGCTGCGGATCGGCTTTGCCCGGGCGCGGGCTCTGCCGCCCGGCCGCTGGAGTGGTGAGGCGGCAAGGTGACACGTCGCATGGTGACACGGGGCGCGCAAGGTGACGGTTTGCCCTGTACCGTGTCAGATGTGTCAACCGGGTGTCACCTTGCGTTGAAGATACGTGCCCAAGCGCCGGAGTCCCCTCCCGCTAGCGGGAGGGGGGGTGGTTCGAACGAAACCCGCGCTTGCATTCCGCCCACAATCCGCTAGGCGCCCCGTTCCCCGGTGGGAGCCGACGGGCTTTCGCCGGGGAACAGGAAAGCCGGAGGGGCCCCGCGATGTCGCGGATCAGCCAGCGATCGGCCGCATGAAAGGAAATCCCCGTGCCGCTTTACGAGCACGTGTTCCTGGCTCGCCAGGATCTGAGCCAGGCGCAGGTCGATACCCTCGCCGCCACCGCCACCGAGATCGTCGAGACCAACCAGGGCAAGGTCGTCAAGACCGAGACCTGGGGACTCAAGAACCTCGCCTACAAGATCAAGCGCAACCGCAAGGCGCATTTCGTGCTGCTCAACCTCGACGCGCCCGCCGGCGTCGTCGCCGAGCTCGAGCGCCAGACGGCGATCAACGAGGACGTCATCCGCTTCATGACCGTCCGCGTCGACGAACTGGAGGCCGGCCCTTCGGTGATGATGCGCAAGTCCGACCGCGAGCGCACCCGGCGCCGCGAACGCGAGGATAGCTGAGCCATGGCCCGTGCCTTTTTCCGCCGCCGCAAGTCCTGCCCGTTCTCGGGCAAGAACGCGCCTGTCATCGATTACAAGGATGTGCGCCTGCTGCAGGGCTTCATGTCCGAGCGCGGCAAGATCGTGCCAAGCCGCATCACCGCGGTCTCGGCGCGCAAGCAGCGCGAGCTCAGCCAGGCGATCAAGCGCGCCCGCCACCTGGGGCTGCTGCCCTACCTGGTAAAGTAAGGAGCGCGAGGCCATGCAAATCATCCTCCTCGAACGCATCGAGAAGCTCGGCGGGATCGGCGATGTCGTCTCCGTCAAGGACGGCTACGCGCGCAACTTCCTGCTGCCCAACCGCAAGGCGCTGCGCGCCAACGAGGCCAACCGCAAGGTCTTCGAGGCCAACCGAGCCCGGATCGAGTCCGACAACGCCGATCGCCGCGGCGACGCCCAGAGCCACGCCGGCAACGTCGAAGGCAAGCAGGTCGTGCTGATCCGTGCCTCGTCGAACTCGGGCCAGCTCTACGGCTCGGTCTCGGTGCGCGACATTGTCGATGCGCTGAACGCCGATGGCGCGAAGGTTGCCAAGCAGATGATCGTGCTCGAACGGCCGATCAAGACGATCGGACTGTTCGACGTGCGCGTCTCGCTCCACCCCGAGGTCGCGGTGACCGTGCAGGTCAACGTCGCCCGTTCGCCAGACGAGGCCGAACTGCAGGCCAAGGGCGTCGATGTGATGGCGGCGATGTTCGAACAGGACGTCTCGGGCTTCACCGAGGCTTACGACCCCAACGCCGAACCAGGCGAGATCGTGGTGCCGGAGCCGGAAGCCGAGGCCTGATCGCCAAACAACAGTCGATACAACCGTCCGTCGTGAGCTTGCCGAAGGACTGTTCTTAGTCTTTCGACTGCGCGCCAGGGGATCGAAGACGACGGCAGCCCTTCGACTGGCGCAGGGCGGACGGACATGGCATGGAGCGGTCCACGTGATGGCTTTGCCTTGCCGCCATGGCGGGGCTAGGCTCCCTCGGTGGACACGCCCGCATCGATTATCGCCGAGATCGTGCGCATCTATGATGCGGCGACGGCCTGCCTCAAGGCCGATGTCGTCGCATTTTCCGAGCATCGTGCGCAGCCCCCGCCCGAACGGCGGCGCGACGGCAGCTGGTGCTACCCGGAACTGCGCGTTCGCTTCGGCGGGCGCGAGCGCAACGCCGACATCACCCGCGCCTTCGGACGGTTGAGCGACGCCGGCACCTACGCCTGCACGATCACCCGCCCGCGCCTGTTCGCCGACTATCTCGCCGAGCAACTGGCGCTGCTGATCGACGATTACGAGATCGAGATCGAGGTTGCGCCCTCTCGCCAGGAGATCCCGTTTCCCTATGTGCTCGACGGCGGGGCGGAAATTGGCGCAACCACCTCGGCCGAACTCGCCTGTCATTTCCCCACGACCGAACTCGCGCAGATCGGCGACGAGCTGGCGGACGGCGTCAGCTTCGCCACGCCGGGCGAGCCGCTGCCGTTGGCGCTGTTCGATGCGCTGCGGACGGATTTCAGCCTGGCCCGGCTGGCGCATTACACCGGCACCCCGCCCGAGCATTGCCAGCGGTACATCCTGTTCACCAACTACCACCGCTACGTGGACGAGTTCGTCGATTGGGCGGGTCGGCAGATCGGCGCCGACGGCTACACCGCGCTGTCCGGCGCCGGCGGTCTGTTCCTCGACGCCGCTACCGACAACGCCCGCGCGCGGCTTTCGGACACCGCCTGGCGCCGGCACCAGATGCCCGCCTACCATCTGATCGCGCCCGAGCGGAACGGTATCACCCTCGTCAATATCGGCGTCGGCCCGTCAAACGCCAAGACGATCACCGATCACCTCGCCGTGCTTCGCCCGGAAGCGTGGCTGATGATCGGGCATTGCGGCGGGTTGCGGGATTCGCAGCGGATCGGCGATTACGTGCTCGCGCATGCGTATCTGCGCGACGACCATGTGCTCGATCCGGTGTTGCCGCCGGAGATCCCGCTGCCCGCCATCGCCGAGGTCCAGCAGGCGCTTGCCCGCGCCGCCGAACTGGTCTCGGGCGCGGCCGGCATGGACCTCAAGAAGCGGATGCGCACCGGCACCGTCGTCACCACCGACGACCGCAACTGGGAGCTGCGCTACGCTCATTCGGCGCAGCGATTCAGCCAGTCCCGCGCGATCGCCATCGACATGGAAAGCGCGACTATCGCCGCGCAGGGCTTCCGCTTCCGCGTGCCCTATGGAACGCTGCTCTGCGTCTCGGACAAGCCGCTGCACGGCGAAATCAAGCTGCCGGGGCAGGCCAACCGTTTCTATGAGGAGGCGATCGGCGCTCATCTGATGATCGGGACGCAAACCTGCGACCTGCTCCGCGCCGAGGGCGCCGGGCTGCACAGTCGCAAGCTGCGCGCTTTCAACGAGCCGCCGTTCCGGTGACGTGCAGTGATAGCCATTCGCCGTCGCTCAATCGAAACGGCGCGCGAACCCCAGCATGATCGCGCGGTCCGGCGCGCCTTTCGCCAGGCCCAGGTCCAGCTCGACGTCGAGCTGGAACCGCTCGCCGACCTGCCACGCCAGCGATCCCGCCGCCCGCGCGTCGGTGGAGTGGGCGCCCGGGTCCTCATCCCGGAAGGCGGCGAGCTCGCCGGTGAGGGTAAGATGCTCGCCGAGCGGATGCGACAGCCCCACCGCGCCGCCCCAGCGCGGATGGCGTCCGCCGCGCCCGCTGTTGGCGGCAAGGTCGAATTCTGGCGTCAGGCCGATCTCGAAATCGGCGGGAAGCGAAATCGTGGCGGGCAGCAGCACCCCCGCCTCCAGCCGGCCAGCGCCGATCGGCGGTTTTCCGGTCGGCAGCGTGATAAAGCCCATCAGCGCAACCGGCCCGTTTGGCCCCGCAAGCCCGCGGCGCAGCGCGATCATGCCATCCCCGGGGCCGCGCACCCGCGTGACAGCGCCGCTCGCGCGGTCCTTGCTGCGTTGCGTGACATGGCTGGTCAGGCCGATCTGCAGCTCGGCGCTGTCAGCGATCCCCAGCCGCAGCAGCGCGTCACCGACGGTGACATCGTCCTCGATCGACGCGGCGTCGCGCGAGTGCTCCCAAGCGGCGGCGCCGACCTCGATCATGGCGGTGCCCGGTGCGAGCGTGCAGGGTGGTGTCGTAAGTCCGGGCCGGTCGGCGCAGAATTCGCGCTCCTCGGCTCGCGCCGGGAGGGTTGCGCACAGCAACAGCGGTAACGCGCAGAGACTCAGCCGAATCGTCATCGCAGCGGGTGCTAACCCGCTTGAGCCCGGCCGACAATCACCCGGATTGCCTCCGGCCACGCTTCCCCGCTAACCAGCGTCGGGAATGCCACCCTCGCTCAAACCTTCGCGTCCCGAACCCCGCTCCGGGTGTGTGTTCGGCCTGGGCTGGTGGATCGGACGGGCGATCGTCTGGTTCCTGGCGATCAGCGTCGGGCTGACACTCGTCTACAGGTTCGTGCCGGTGCTGGTGACGCCGACCATGCTGCTCGACCCCAACGGCTTCGCCAAGGACTGGACCTCGCTCTCGCGGATCGACCGCAGCATGGTGGCGGCGGTGGTCGCGGCGGAGGACGCGAAGTTCTGCAGCCACAACGGCTTCGATACGCAGGCGATCACGGCGGCAATGGAGCGCAACGCCAAGGGCGGACGCCTGCGTGGCGGCTCGACGATCAGCCAGCAGACCGCCAAGAACGTGTTCCTGTGGCGCGGCGAGGGCTGGACCCGCTATCTGCGCAAGGGACTGGAAGCGTGGTTCACCTTCCTGATCGAGCACATTTGGGACAAGCGCCGGATCATGGAGGTGTACCTCAACGTCGCCGAGACCGGCATCGGCACCTATGGCGCGGAGGCGGGCGCCCAACGGTATTTCCACCACGACGCCAGCCGTCTCTCACCCGGCGAGGCGGCTGCCATCGCCGCCGCGCTGCCGAGCCCGAAGACCCGGGGCGTCGTCACCCCGCGCGGCTACACCCGGCGCTATGCCGGCAGGATCACGGCGCGGGCACGCGTGGTCCGGAATGGCGCGTTGGACGTCTGCGTCTATCAGTAGGCGGGCGGACCCCGCCTTGTCGCGGCCGATCAGCTATGCGAAGCCCGCGCGCATGGGCGCCGGCCACGATCATCATCACCATCACGCGGACAATCATGGCGCCGCCGTGCAGCGCGGCCGCGCCTTCGCCTTTGCCATCGCGCTCAATGCTGGCTTTACCATCGCCGAAGTGGCGGCGGGACTGGTAAGCGGATCGATGGCGCTGGTCGCCGACGCCGGCCACAATTTCTCCGACGTGCTCGCCCTGCTGCTCGCCTGGGGAGCGAGCGTGCTGGCAGCGCGGCCGCCCTCCGGCCGCTTTACCTACGGACTCAAAAGCTCGTCGATCCTTGCCGCGATCGCCAACGCGGCGCTGCTGTGGGTGGCGCTCGGCGCGATCCTGGTCGAGACGATCCGGCGCTTCTTCCATCCCGCGCCGGTCGAGGGCCAGGTGATGATGGCGGTGGCGGCGCTCGGCATCGTCGTCAACGCCGCCTCGGCATGGCTGTTCGCCAAAGGCCGCAAGTCGGACCTCAACCTGCGCGCCGCCTTCCAGCATCTGGTCGCCGACGCGGCGGTTTCCGCCGGGGTGGTGATCGCGGGGCTGCTTGTGACACTCACCGGCGCGGCGTGGCTGGACCCGGCAACCTCGCTGATGATCACGGCGGTGATTGCCTGGGGAAGCTGGGGACTGATGCGCGATTCGGTCAAGATGGGCCTGCTGGCGGTGCCCGACGGCATCGACCAGGACGCGGTGCGGGCGCTGCTCGCCGCGCAGCCGGGAGTGAGCGCGGTTCACGACCTCCACATCTGGCCGATGAGCACCACCGAAACCGCGATTACCGCCCATCTGGTGATGCTCGGCGGCCATCCCCCCGACCGCTTCCTGCAAGACATCGCCGGCGAGCTTGCCGATCGCTTCGGCATCGGCCATCCCACCATCCAGGTGGAAACCTGCCCACATGTAGAATGTGCGCTGGAGAGCGAGGGGGTGATTTGAACGCGAGCGAAGCCGAGCGCAGCGCGCTGCTGGCAGCGATGCACCGGCTGCGCGCCGGGGAGCAGGCGGCGCTCGCAGAGATCTATCGGGCCACCTCGGCGAAGCTGTTCGGCATCTGCCTGCGTATCTTGCAGGACAGTGGTGAAGCGGAGGATGCCTTGCAGGAGGTTTACGTCGGCTTGTGGCGGAACGCCGCGCGGTTCGACGAGAGCCGCGCGAGCCCGATCGCCTGGCTGGCGACATTCGCCCGCAACCGCGCGATCGACCGCTTGCGGATGCGTGGCCGCGCCGGCACCGACGCTCCGATCGAGGCCGCCGGCGAGTTGGCCGACCCGAGTCCCCTGGCCGACATCGCGCTCGAGGCCGGTGAGGATAGCTTGCGCATCCACCACTGCCTCAGCCTCCTCGAAGCGCGGCAGAGTTCGGCGATCGGTGCCGCTTTCCTTGATGGCACCAGCTATCCCGAGCTGGCGACCCGTGCCGGAGTGCCGCTCGGAACGATGAAGAGCTGGATCCGGCGCGGCCTCGCCAGGCTCAAGGAGTGCCTTGAGCGATGACCGAGCGCGATCAGCTCGCCGCGGAGTTCGCGCTCGGCCTGCTCGAGGGTGAGGAATTGCTCGCCGCCCGAGGGCTGGCAGCGAGCGACCGCGGCTTCGCCGAGCTGGTCGCCCGCTGGCAGGAGTGGCTCGCACCGCTGCTCGACACGATTGCGCCGGTGGAACCCGATGCCGCGCTGTGGCATCGGATCGCCGAGGCGATCGCGGCTCCGGCCAGCGCCGAGGTCGTGCGGCTGCGAAGGGTGGTGCGGGTCTGGCAGCTCGGGACGGCGATGGCGGCGGCCGCAGCGCTGGTACTGGCGCTGTTCGTGACGCTACCCGGCCAGGGCCCGGGGCCGCAGCCCGCTGCCACGCAGCGTGCCGCCGCCCCTGCGCCCCTCGCCGTGGCGCTGGCGCCCCAGGGCGGCGGCACGCTGAGCCTTGTCTATCTTCCCGGCGAGCGCCGGCTGGTGGCGCTCGCCGGGGCGCTGCCGGCCCGCAAGGGGCATGACCTTGAGCTGTGGCTGTTGCCGGAGGGCGGTAAGCCGCTGTCGCTCGGTCTGGTCGCACCGGGCGCGACCCGCAGGCTGGCCATTCCCCCGGCACTGGCGGCGCAACTGGGCGATGGCAGCGCGATCGCAATTTCGCTTGAGCCGATGGGCGGCTCACCCACCGGCCAGCCGACCGGGCCGGTGCTGGCAAGCGGAAAAGTCGCGCCGGTCTGATCAAGCCGGTGCATCCGCCGGACACCGCACTGCGTATCTCCTGCCGAACTACAGATAAACTCAGCAGGAGAACAAAGATGCCGATCCGGACCCCAATGCTTGCCGTTATCAGCGGCAGCGTACTCGCCATCGCCAGCCTTTCGCTCGGAGCCAGCCCGGTGTTTGCAAAGCCGATGCGGGCGCACACGGTTATGGTCGGCGGGGCGGCGATGTACCCCACCCGCAACATTGTCGAGAACGCGGTGAACTCTCGCGATCACACGACGCTTGTCGCCGCCGTCAAGGCTGCCGGGCTGGTCGATACGCTTTCTGGACCCGGCCCCTTCACGGTCTTCGCCCCGACCAACGCCGCCTTCGCCAAGCTGCCGGCGGGCACGGTCGACACGCTGCTCCGTCCCGAGAACCACGACACGCTGGTCAAGGTCCTGACCTATCACGTCGTGCCCGGCCGGTTGACCGCGGCCATGCTTATGGCGCAGATCAGGGCCGGCGGCGGCGTCGCCCGCCTCAACACCGTCCAAGGCGGTACGCTAACTGCCCGCATGATGGGCAAGCGGATCATGCTGACCGACGAGAAGGGCGGCATGGCGCACGTCACCCAGAGCAACGTCATGCAGTCGAACGGAGTCATTCACGTCACCGATACGGTGTCGATGCCGAACTGAGCGCCAGCAGCGGCGCTCCGTCCCGCCCCGGTTTACTCCATCCCGCACCCGGGGCGGGACGCCTTTACCGGCCGTCGAGTACGAACTCATGGCGCCCGCCGAAGAAATCGGCGGGATCGATCGCAAAGCCCTCGGAGATGCAGCCTTCGCCTGTGAGGCGGAGCTTGAGCCGGTCGCCGGTGAAATGTGCCTTCGCCTGCGCCGCATCGGATAGCTTCCAGACCAACGCGTAGATGCCGGACTGCGGCTTGCCGAGGAAGGCGCCAATCGGCCCGCTCGCCGGATCGTCAGGCTGGATGAAGGCCACCCGCGTGTCGCCCACCCGGATCAGCACGCGGCGGCCCGGCTGCGGTAGGAGGGTGCGGGCGTCGTCCAGCAGCTCGCCGTCGACCAGTTCGGTAAAGAAACGCAGCGCCTGGTCGATCCGGGTGGTGACGCAGGCGATGTGATCCAGCGCGATCACCCCGCAGGCATGGCCCACGCCGGCTTCCGGGCTCCATCCCCGACGATCGTACGGATCGTTCGGCATCGCCGTCTCGCAGACTTCGAGCAGCACCCCGCCGGTGTATTCGCCCGTCACGAAGAAGAAGACGCCATAGTCGCTGGCGACCGTGCAGCCGGCATCGCGGAACGCCTGGCTCGCCGCCCTGCCGTCCTCGACCTTCAGCTCGAAGGAGTGGAACGACGGACCGATCTTGCTGGCGAGGCGGGCGAACGGCTTGGACATATCGCCGGGAGTACGCGGCGCCATCGGCTCGACCATGTGGTTGGCCACATAGAGCAGCGCGGCGTCGCGGTCCTCCTCGGGGAAATAATTCTCGGCGAACACCAGCCCGCCGAGCGCATCCTGGTAGAGCAGACGGCAACCGCGGATGTCGGTGGTCGCGTGGATCGTATGGATGATGCGCGGCACGTGGACAGGGGTGGGCATGTGCAATTCCCTTGAGGTTGCGCAGTTCGACGCTTGCCTGGCCTTGATCCTCCCCGTTTGTCGAGCCAAGTCCCGACACTCAGCACCAAGGCTCGATGTCACGGGAGTCGGGTCCGTCATCGGGAACTGGCGAGAAGTGCCGTTCTATGCACGCCGCCGCCGCGAGCGTGTCTCGACTTCGCTCGACATGAGCGGGGCCTGTGATGGCAGGACGAGAACTAGGCGCTGACCGTGGCAACATGGGCGAGGGGACCGCTCGCCGCAGCGCAACTTGGTCCGATTAAGCCGCCTCTTCCTTACCCTTCAGCACGCGCACCGGGTCCTTGCGGCCCTCGACCACGTCGCTGTCGACGACCACCTCGGCGATGCCGTCCTCGGTCGGCAGGTCGAACATCGTGTCGAGGAGGATGCTCTCGACGATCGAGCGCAGGCCGCGCGCGCCGGTCTTCCGCTCGATCGCCTTCTGGGCGATGGTCTGGAGCGCGTCGTCGGTGAAGGTGAGCAGCACGTCTTCGAGCTCGAACAGCCGGGCGTATTGCTTGACCAACGCGTTCTTCGGCTCGCGCAGGATCTTGACCAGCGCGACGACGTCCAGGTCCTCAAGCGTGGCGATTACCGGCAGCCGGCCGACGAATTCGGGAATTAGCCCGAACTTCAGCAGGTCCTCCGGCTCGGCCTTCTGCAGCAGTTCGCCGACCCGCCGCTTGTCGGGATCGGCGACATGCGCGCCGAAGCCGATCGAGCGCTTCTGCAGCCGGTCGGAGATGATCTTTTCGAGCCCCGAGAAGGCGCCGCCGCAGATGAACAGGATGTTGGTGGTATCCACCTGGAGGAATTCCTGCTGCGGGTGCTTGCGGCCGCCCTGCGGCGGGACGCTGGCGGTGGTGCCCTCCATCAGCTTGAGCAGCGCCTGCTGCACGCCCTCACCCGAGACGTCGCGGGTGATCGAGGGGTTTTCCGCCTTGCGGCTGATCTTGTCGATCTCGTCGATATAGACGATGCCGTGCTGCGCCTTCTCCACGTTGTAATCGGAGGATTGCAGCAGCTTGAGGATGATGTTCTCGACATCCTCGCCGACATAGCCGGCCTCGGTCAGCGTCGTCGCGTCGGCCATGGTGAAAGGCACGTCAAAGGTCTTGGCGAGCGTCTGCGCGAGCAGCGTCTTGCCCGAGCCGGTCGGGCCGACAAGCAGGATGTTCGACTTGGAAAGCTCGACATCGCCGGCCTTGCCGCTGTGCTTGAGCCGTTTGTAGTGGTTGTGCACGGCGACCGACAGCACGCGCTTGGCGCGGTCCTGGCCGATCACGTAATCGCTCAGCGTCTGGCAGATATCGCGTGGGGAAGGGACGCCGCCGTCCTTCTTGCCGGAGAGACCCGCCTTGGTCTCCTCGCGGATGATGTCGTTGCACAGCTCGACGCATTCATCGCAGATGAACACCGTGGGGCCGGCGATCAGCTTGCGGACTTCGTGCTGCGACTTGCCGCAGAAGCTGCAGTAAAGGGTGCTCTTGGCGTCAGATCCGCTCAATTTGGTCATGCTCAAATCCATGGTCCCGATGGGACGGATTCGCCGAGTTTAGCCCCGCGAACACAATTATCAATGCTGACGCGAGGTTACCACCGCTCACCGGCCCTCGTGCCTCGTTCCGATGCAGGGTAGGACGCCGCTGGCGGCGATCATACCACCTTCGGCTTGGTGTCGGAATCGGCGGTCTTTTCGCCTTCCGGCCGGCTTTCGAACACCTTGTCGACGATGCCGAAGGCGCGCGCCTCCTCGGCTTCGAGGAAGGTGTCGCGATCAAGCGTCTTTTCGATGTCGGTCAGGCTCTGGCCGGTATATTTGACGTAGAGGTCGTTCATCCGCGCGCGAATACGCAGGATCTCGCGCGCCTGGATCTCGATGTCGGAGGCCATGCCCCGTGCGCCGCCGGAGGGCTGGTGCACCATGATCCGGGCGTTGGGCAGCGCGATCCGCATGCCCGGCTCGCCCGCCGCGAGCAAGAAGCTGCCCATCGACGCGGCCTGGCCGATGCAGACGGTGGACACGCGCGGGCGGATGTATTGCATGGTGTCGTGGACCGCCATGCCCGCCGTCACCACTCCGCCCGGCGAGTTGATGTACATCGAGATGTCCTTGGACGGGTTCTCCGATTCCAGGAACAGCAGCTGCGCCACGATCAGCGAGGCCATGTTGTCCTCGACCTCGCCGGTGACGAAAACGATGCGTTCGCGCAGCAGCCGCGAGAAGATGTCGAAGCTGCGCTCCCCCCGGCTGGTCTGCTCGACGACCACCGGCACCAGCGCGCCGGTGACGGGATCGGCGGTGAACTGTCCTTGGGAGTCGGAGCGGCCGAACAGGTCGATCATGAAAATCCTCGTTGCTTTGGCTCGCCTATGTCGCGCGCCCTTGCGCGATGTTCAAGGGCGTTGGCAGTTCCCGAGCCGGAACGCGCCGGCGGCCGACAATCGGCCGGCGCGCGCCACGCGGGCTCAAGCCTGTTCGGAAGACGCCTTCTTGGCCGGCTTCTTCGCGGGAGCCGCTTCCGGCGCGGCATCCGCATCGCTTGCCTCGGCAACGAACTCGGGCTCCGCCGCCGCCGGCGCCTTCTTCGACGAGGACCGTTTCTTCACCGGTTTGGTTTCGGCCTCAGCGGCGTCGTCCCGCGCGCCGCCGGCGTCCAGCGTGGCCAGCTCATCCAGGGGGTGATCGGCCGCGTCGTTGGAGTCGTTGGCGTCGTGCGCGTCATCGTGCCCGTGGTCGTGACCATGCGCGCAGTCCGGGCCGTGGACGTGACCGTCGCCGGGCTCGAGATCCGCCTCGATCGCCGCCTGCAGCTCCTCGCGAGTGACCTCGCGCTCGGTGAGTTCGGCCTTGGCGATGAGGAAGTCCACGACCTTGTCCTCATACAGCGGCGCGCGCAGCTGGGCGGCAACCATCGGCTCTGCCTGGACATATTCGAAGAAGCGCTGGCGGTCGGCCGGGCGGTATTCCTGCGCGGCCTGGGTGACCAGCCTCTGCATCTCCTGCTCGGTGACTTCGATACCGTTGGCCTGGCCGATCTCGGAAAGCAGCAGTCCGAGCCGCACCCGCCGCTCGGCGATGCCGCGGTATTCATCCTGCTCGCTGTCGATCTCCGCGAGCGCTGCCTCGGGGTCTTGCTCCTGGCTGGCTTCATGGCGCAGCTGCTCGGAAATCTGCGCGAACTCGGCATCGACCATCGATGGCGGCACTTCGAAGTCGTGCTGGGCTGCGAGCTGGTCGAGCAGCGCCCGCTTCATCTGGGTGCGGGTCTGGCCCGCCGTCTCACGCTCAAGCTGGCCGCGCAGCAGGCCCTTCAACTGGTCCAGGCTTTCGAGGCCGAGCTCCTTGGCGAAATCCTCGTCGATCGTGAGTTCGTCGGGCACCTTCACCGCATGCACGGTGATGTCGAAGCTGGCCTCCTGGCCGGCGAGCTGCTTGGCCGGATAGTCCTCTGGGAAGGTGACGGTGATCTGCCGCTCCTCGCCCGCCTTGGCGCCGACCAGCTGCTCTTCGAAACCCGGGATCAGGCGGCCGGAGCCGAGCTCGACGCTCTGGTTCTCGGCGGTGCCGCCCTCGAAGGCGACGCCATCGAGCTTGCCGGAGAAGTCGACGGTGAGCTGGTCGCCGTTCTCGGCGGCGTGGCCTTCCTCGGCATCCTTGAAGCGCTTCTGCTGCCCCGCCAGCCGTTCGAGCGCGCTGTCGACCTCGGCCTCGGTGACCGGCACCACCAGCTTTTCGAGGGCAAGCCCGTCGAGCGTCGGCGTGGCAATCTGCGGCAGCACTTCCAGGCTCACCGAAAGCTCGGCGTCGGCGCCGATCTCATAGCCCTCGCCAAGCGCGACCTGCGGCTGCATCGCCGGCCGCAGCCGGTTCTCGCTGACGAGCTTGTCCATCGCCTCGCGGATCGAGCTGTTGAGCGCTTCCTGATGCAGCGCCGGGCCGTGCATCTTGCGGATCAGATTGGGCGGCACCTTGCCGGGACGGAAACCGGGCATCCGCACCTGCGGCGCCATCTTTACGACCTCGCCCTCGACCCGGGCGGAGATGTCGGTCGCCGGGATCCTGACGGTGTAGGCCCGCTTCAGGCCTTCATTGGCGGTTTCGGTGATCTGCATGATCGGGTGCCTTCCTGATGTCTCGAGAGCCCCCTGCCGCCAAGCCTGTCGGCCGGCGTCGGCGGGCGCCGTCCTCAGCGGCGGGTGGTCCGGCAGAGAACAAGCGCGGGCACATAGGCGAGGGGTGCGGGGAAGGCCAGCCATGAATCGCCCAGGGGTGCGGCTTGCGGATGTGAACTGGCCGCAGGCAAAACTTCGCCGTGCCCGAGGCAGGCGGACGGCCCGTCAAAGCGCTTGGGCCTGTCCCGGATTTCGCCTAAAGATTGCTCGTAAGCACATCGGGGGAGGTGTCGGATGGTTGATCGGGGCGACGGTTCAGGGGTCGCCGCCGCGGACATCATGGTCCGTGAATTCAGGCAGATGCTGATCTGGCCGATCGAGCTGCTGCCCTCCTGCGATGGTTCCGGAGTGGATCACTGCCAACGGCTGCTCGCCGATGGCCACTGGCGCGAGGTGTCGGCTGCCCAGGCGATGCGCCACGGGCCGACCCGCCAGCGTATCTATACCGAGTTTTCCGCCTTCATGCCCGACGCGCAGCGGTTCCTCTACGGCGAGGGCGACAACCGTCTCGGCGGCGGGCTGCAACCTTCGCCGCTTCGCATCTTCCGCCGCGACGATGTCGCCGCCGCACGCATCCAGAATGACGCGCAGGCGCCGGTGCTGCCGTTCGATGTCTCGCATGTCGGCCTGTTCTTCTTCTACGACATCGATCTCGCCATCCTCGTCGTCGAAGTGGCTGGGCGCGACATCACCCTGCACCAGGCGCAGGACATGCTGTTCCGCTTCGGTCGCGCCTATCCGACCGGGTGGGATTCGCGAGGGGGTGGCGCGCACTGCTGCGAGCGGGTGGAGCTGCTCGACAGCGGCGGCGCGCTGCTCGCCGCCTCCGACTACGACGACAAGGACCGCTACCTCGATTTCTTCCGCGATCACCGGGCGCCCTGCATCGCCTCGCATTGGGCGTTCCTGCTGCAGCCGCTGGCGCTCAGCCGCGGCAGCCGTGAGGAGGTGGCGCCCTATCGCCTGCTCGAACACCAGCGCATTCCGCTGCTCGCCTGGCTGGCGGTGGACGATCCCCATGCGATCGGGCGCGAGGACTGGATGCGGTTGGGCCACGCCGCGCCGCCGGGGCCGCCGGGCATACCGCCATTCGCTCGCGGCTTCCTTGACAATTTCGAGAGCCAGCTGTGCTACGACCGGTACTGGGACCCTGAGGGTGGCCACGACCAGACGGCGACGCGCATCCTGTGCTCGGGTGAGGTCTTTATCATGGTCGGCGAAGCCGGCGATCCGCACTTCACCGATGGCGAGGCCGGCGTCCTCGCGCTGTTCCGCCACCAGTATATGCTGCTCGGCCTGATCGCCCATTTCCACCGCTCGGCGCTGTTGATCTTCCGCGACCGGTTGTTCTCCGCGATCAGCGACCTGCGCGACTATTCGGGCGAAACGGTCAGACTGTTCAAACGCTCGATCCGGCTGACGCATGAAAACTTCCTGCGCTTCACTCACCGCTACTGGTTTCAGGAGGTGTCGAGCCGCGCGCCATCGCGTGACCTGTTCGCGATGTGGGTCGGTCATCTCGGCACCGATCGCCTGTTCGCCGAGGTGCGCGAGGAGGTACAGGATATGATCGCCTATCTCGATAGCGACGGATTGCGCCGTCAGGCCAATACCGTGGTCCGGCTGACCATCGTCACCTTCTTCGGCCTGATCGGAACCACCGCGACCGGCGTCCTTGGCATGAACATCTTCGACTGGACGCATCTTACGCCGCTGATGAAGCTGCTGGCTTTCACCGCCGTGCTGCTGCCGATCTCGGTGCTGACCTTCTACACCGCCGCCAAATCGCAGCGCCTCGCCGCGTTGATGGACGCGGTGTCCGACGAGCGCCAAACCACGCGCCACAAAGTTCAGGCCTTCACCCGCGTCTGGATGCGCCAGCGGTAGCGTCGGCTCGGGCGCTGGGCCGCCCGGCCTTCGTTCGCGCTACAGGATGAAGCTGCTCGACGTGATAGAGGTCAGTGCCGTCAGGTGAATGGCGATGTCTGCTACTCGGTCGCCATTGGTGTCACCGAGCACGTCGATGCCGTCACCGGCCAGGGCGAAGCGCAATTCGCCCGCGACGCCGTGGAACGCCTGGTTGCCGATGAAGGTAAAGGCATCGTTGACGGTGGTGCCGGCCTTGGCGTCGAGCCCCACCAGGCTGATCTTGTCGCCTTGGGCGGCGTTGAAGTCGGTAATGATGTCGCGCGACGCGTTTAGCCCGGCGACGAAATCGGAAGGGCGGTAGTTGAACATATCTGCCCCGACGCCGCCGGTCAGCACGTCCGCGCCTGCGCCACCCTCTATATAATCGTTTCCGGCACCGCCGATCAGCGTGTCGTTGCCGTTGCCGCCATAGAGGGTATCGTCGCCGTTGCCGCCGTCGAGCCGGTCGTTGCCATCATTGCCGAACAGCCGGTCGTTCCCGTCGTTCCCGAACAGCAGATCGTTGCCGCTGTTGCCCTGCACGGTGTCGTCCCCAGCCTCGCCGTAGAGCGTGTTGCCGCCGGCGACGCCCGTGACGAAGTTGTTGCCGGCATTGCCGTGAACGGTGATCCCGGCGGCGAAGGCCTTGATCGATTCCACGTTTGCCGGCAGCGTGTAGTCGACGAAGGTGTAGATGGTGTCGGTGCCCTCGCCGGGGTTCTCCACGACCACGTCGGCGGCGCTGTAGACGGTGTAGATGTCGTTCCCGGTGCCGCCTTCAAGGATGTTGGAGCCGTGGCCGGAAGTGCCGCCGACCAGCGTATCGTCTCCGGCGAAACCTCTGAGGTAATAGGTCCCGAGCGCCGGGGCGACGAGCCTGTTCACGGCCGAGGTGCCGTCAAGCGGCACCAGATCGAAGACGACGGTGCTATTAGCCGGCGCGATGTCGATGTAATCGAGCCAATAGACCTGCGCGAGCGCCAGCGCGCTGAATTTCGCCGCAACGCCGGCAAGTTGGCCGGGGATGGCGAGGGCGTTCAGCTGCGCGGAAAGCGCGGCGGCATCCACCATGGACAGCGGCGTTGTCTGGATGTCGGCGCTGCCATTGACCGTTGATTTCTGGTTGCTGAAGCTGGAGGCCAGGTTGCCCGACCAGTTGGCCGACGCCACGTTCCACGAGCCGAGCCAGCTTGCCTGGTCGGTCTCGCCGAGCACGACATTGTTGGAGAGGGTGGCATTGGTCGCGCCGTTCACGAGAATGCCGTTGTAGGCACCGCCAATGACGACGTTGTCGCTGACGGTCACCCGCTGGTAGGGAAGGGTGCCCACGTCGTCCTGGATGAATATCCCCTGGACTACCGCTCCATTGCCGCGATTGAACACATTGCCGCTCACGGTGATGTCGGTCGCGGAGGCGGAGGTGTTGCTCGTCCAGAACTGGATCGCATCCGGATGGACGGCCCCGACATGGTCGAAGTCCTTGAAGACGTTACCCGTGATCGTGACGTAGGACGAGCCGCCGCCCGAGATGCCGTTGTCGCGGATCAGGTCGAACAGATTTCCGGCGAAGTTCAGGTTCCGCGATTGATCGTGGACCAGCGCATCGGTCAGCTCGTGGAAATGCGAGTTCGTCACGCTCACCGTGTCGCTGCCGCGAACGATCATCGCCCGATGATCGTCGTTCGACGATCCGTTCAGGGTTCCGTGGACATCGAGGCCATCGAAGTTGATGCGCGACGATCCGAGAACCTGGAATGGCATATCGGTGGTGACCTTGAACTCAAGGTTAGAAAAGGTAAGGCCTTGGCTGGTTTTGACGAACAGATCGGTCAGTACCGCTGGATTGAACGGATCCCGCGAGGTGATGGTGACATTCCCGCTTTTGACGATGTTCTGCAGGGTGACCCCGCTGTATGTCCCGGAGGCCAGGCGGATCGTGTCACCACTGGCTGCAAGGCCAGCAAATTTCACTAGGTCCGCCGTGTTCGCAACATTGTAAATAGCCATCTTCCCACCTCGCAAATTGTTTTGTCGAGCGGGTACGAAAGTCCAGCCCCGTAGCCGAGGGCGGCCACAAGTCTTTCAATCCATCATTGCAGGTCGAACCTAATTCTCAACGAATTTCGGCAGCCGGCAGCACGCACGAACGCGCCGCGCGAAGTCTGCTTCCCGATTTTTGACTAGCAACCCTTTTACGATAGAGCCGGTGGCTCTTCGTTCCCGCAGCATTGCGCTGCAGCATGTTCGTTGCACCTGCAAGCCGGCGGCGAGGAAGCGAGGCAGAAGCGCGCCAAGTTGATTGATGTTGCAGTATTATTTGCTCGCAGCACCTTCGCCTCCCCACAATCCTTCTCACCGCCAGCGCCGCGTCCGCCGACTTCAACGCCCATCAGCGCGGTTTCGTCGGTCGCAGCAACGAGCGGGGGAACCCTACCGCCTCGGCGCCGCTTTAGTTTAGCGAAACACCGGCGAAACACCGGCTCAACATCGCGCCGGTCGCGACGGTGCGGACGCACAAGGACAAGATCATGCGAGCACATCCGAATCGCCGTGCGCAGGTCGCGCTCGAATTGCGCGACCAAGCGGTGTCGTGACGACCGCCGCTCACCCCGCCCGACCGGGACTCAGGAAGGCCGCCACCCCGCGTGTATATTGATAGCTTTCTCGCCAACCGCCGGGGCGTCGCCCTCACTGCCGAGGAGCGCCGGCTGCTCGAAGGCGCCATCTCGGAGGTGCGCAGCATCGAGTCCCGCAACACCTACGTCGAGCAGGGCCGGACGATCAGCACCAGCTCGCTGCTGGTCGAGGGCATGATGTCGCGATTTATCGACGATCGGTACGGCATGCGCCAACTCGTCGCCGTTCATCTCCCCGGCGACTTCGTCGACCTCCACGCCTATCCGATGGGCGAGCTCGACTACAGCGTCGGCGCGCTGACCGCCGCCAAGGTCGCGGTTCTGCCGCATGCCGCGCTCCAGCCCATCCTCGACCCCCGGCCCGAGCTGGCGCGCAAGCTGTGGTATGCGACCTTGCTTGACGGCGCCATGCATCGGGCCTGGCTATTCCGGCTGGGCCGTCTCGATGGAGTTGGCCGGATCGCGCATTTCCTTAGCGAGACCAACACCCGGCTCGAAGCCGCCGGTCTTTCCGACGGGCGCCAGTTCGCGCTGGCACTTACGCAGTCCGACCTCGGCGAGATCTGCGGGCTCACCACCGTTCACACCAACCGGGTCATCCGCCAGCTGCGCGAAGCGAG
Organism: Novosphingobium sp.; assembly: GCA_039917735.1. Taxonomy (GTDB): domain Bacteria; phylum Pseudomonadota; class Alphaproteobacteria; order Sphingomonadales; family Sphingomonadaceae; genus Novosphingobium. The sequence continues at coordinate 37,580 of JBDSIY010000020.1, forward strand.
GCTGTGCGTCGTCCGTTCGTCGCTCGTCGAGATTCACGACCGCGAGGGGCTTGCCCGGCGGGGGGATTTCTCGCCCGGCTACCTCTATTTCGAAGCGCCGGCTTTGTCGGAATCGGTGGCGGCGCGCGCCTGATGCCGCGCGCCGCGCTTAGCTCACCCGTTGACGATAGTGCCGCCGTTGGGATGCAGCACCTGCCCCGACATGTAGCTGGCGTCCTCGCAGGCCAGGAACAGGAACGATGGCGCCACCTCGTTCGGCTGTCCGGGCCGGCCGATCGGCGTAGCCTTGCCGAAGCTCGCGAGCTTCTCCGGGCTGGCCCCGCCGCTGAAATTGAGCGGTGTGATAATCGGCCCCGGCGCCACCGCGTTGACGCGGATGCCCTCGCCGATCAGATTTTCGGACAGCGAGCGGGTGAAGGCGGTGATCGCCCCCTTGGTAGAGCTGTAGTCGAGCAGCTCCTTGCTGCCCTGATACATCGTCACCGAGGTGCAGTTGATGATCGCCGCGCCGGATTTCAGGTGCGGGCGCGCCGCCTGGACCATGAAGAACATGCCGAAGATGTTGGTCTGGAAGGTCCGCCGCAGCTGTTCCTCGCTGATGTCGGTGATGGCCTTGTCAGGATGCTGCTCGCCGGCATTGTTGACGAGGATGTCGAGCCGGCCGAAGGCGCCGATCGTTTGGGCGATGGCGCGGTCGCACATTTTGCGCGATCCGACGTCGGCCTTGATGGTTATCGCCCGTTGTCCCTCCGCCTCGACGATCCGCTGCGTTTCGGCGGCGTCGTCATCCTCGAGCAGATAGAGGATGGCGATGTCGGCACCCTCGCGCGCGAACAGCGCCGCGATCGCCCTGCCGATGCCGCTGTCCGCGCCAGTGATGATCGCCACCTTGCCCGCCAGCCTGCCCGAGCCCGGATAGCGCGGCTCCCACTCCGGCCGAGGCTCCATCGTGCTCTCACTACCGGGCAGCGCATCTTCGTGGATCATCTCGATGGTGTCGGTCATGACCGGACCTCCTTCACCGAGGACAACGCGGCGGCAGGCGGAGAGGTCACGACCCGGCGCCGACGGACGTACCGCCCTAGAGGATGAAGGCGCTCGCGACGATGGAGGTCAGGCCGGTCAGGTGGATCTGGAAGTCGGCGAGTTTGTCGCCATTGGTGTCGGCGTAGACGTTGATGCCGTCGCCGGCGGCGGCGTAGCG
>JBDSIY010000021.1:0-18769 GCA_039917735.1 Novosphingobium sp.
TGATCGGCATCAGCTCGATCGCGCTCACGTGAAATTTGCGGAAATGGGCGATCATCGCCGGGTGGGCGAGCGCGGCGACGGTGCCGCGCAGCGCCTCCGGCACCCCGGGGTGGAGCATGGTGAAGCCCCGCACGTTGAGCTCGTAGATCAGCCCTCCCCGGATGAAGCGCAGCGGTTCGCGCGCAACCTTGGGCAGCGGGTGCGGGACGATCGCCTTGGGGACCAGCGGACCGGTCTCGGCGCCGTGCCGGGCGAGGTCAGGGTGCCAGTGGTAGCGCTGGTCGAGTTCGAGCGCGTAGGGATCGACGAGCAGTTTGGCGGGGTCAAACCAAAGCCCGCGCTCGGGGTTCCACTCGCCCTCGGCGCGATAGCCGTAGTGCGCGCCGGCGAGATTGCCGGGGACTTCGGCGACCCACGTTTCGGCATCGCGGTGCATGACGATGCGCTGCTCGGCGCCGGCGATGGTGAGGCAGACCGTGAGCGCTTGCGCCTCGGGAGATCGCACACGGAAGTATGTTGCGCCGTCTGCAACGTGAGCGCCAAATTCCTCCCCGGCACGGGGAGGAATGCCTCCGCTCAAGTCACCACATCCGGCTTACTCCGCCCGGTGTGGCGGGTAATTCCGGCGATCGCCTCTGCTGCGCTCACTAGATCGGCCAGCATCTCGGGCGTCTCCGCGTCGAGCGTCCCGCCGGGCGGTTCGTAGCGCTCGAGATAGACGCGGATAGTCGCGCCCTCGGTGCCGGTGCCCGACAGGCGGAAGACGACGCGCGATCCGCCCTCGAACAGCACCCGCAAGCCCTGGTTGGCGCTCACCGATCCATCGACGGGGTCGGTGTAGCTGAAGCTATCGGCGGTGGCGACGGTGAGCGGGCCGAAGCTGCGGTCGGGAAGGTCGGCCAACGAAGCGGTCAGTTGCGCCATCAGCGCGTCGGCCTTGGCGCTTTCGACTGCTTCGTAATCGTGGCGCGCATAATAGTTGCGCCCAAACCGTGCCCAGTGCTCGCGCGCAAGTTCGGCGACCGACACGCCGCGCACCGCCAGAATGTTGAGCCACAGCAGCACCGCCCACAACCCATCCTTCTCGCGGACATGGTCGGAGCCGGTGCCGGCGCTCTCCTCGCCGCAGATCGTCGCCTTGCCCGCATCGAGCAGCGTGCCGAAGAACTTCCAGCCGGTCGGCGTCTCGAACGCCGGTATGCCCATCGCCTCGGCGACGCGATCGGCGGCGGCGCTGGTCGGCATCGAGCGGGCGATACCCTTCAATCCGGCGCGGTAGCCCGGCGCGCAATGCGCGTTCGCGGCCAGCATCGCCAAGGAATCGGACGGGGTGACGAAGATGCCGCGCCCGAGAACGATGTTGCGGTCGCCATCGCCGTCCGAGGCGGCGCCGAAATCCGGCGCATCGGCTCCGAACATGGTCTCGAACAGCGCGTGGGCATGGACCATGTTGGGATCGGGGTGATGGCCGCCGAAATCCTCGAGCGGGGTGCCGTTGCGCACCGTGCCGGCGGGAAAGCCCAGGCGGTTTTCGAGAATTTCCGTCGCGTATGGCCCGGTCACCGCGCTCATCGCGTCGAAGCTCATGGTGAAGCCGCTGGCGACGGCGGCGCGGATCGCGGCGAAGTCGAACAGTTCCTCCATCAACGCCGCGTAATCGGCGACCGGATCGATCACCTCGACCGCCAGCCCTTCGACATGGGTGACGCCGGGGGTGTCGAGATCGACCGGACCGGCCTCGACGATGCGATACTGCGCGATCTCCTTGGTGCGCTGGAAAATCGCCTCGGTCACGCCCTCGGGCGCCGGGCCGCCGTTGGCGATGTTGTACTTGATCCCGAAATCCTCGTCCGGCCCGCCCGGGTTGTGGCTTGCCGAGAGGATCAGCCCGCCGCTGGCGCCGTACTTTCGGATGACATGGCTTGCCGCTGGCGTCGACAGGATGCCGCCCTGCCCGACCAGCACCCGGCCATAACCATTGGCCGCCGCCATCCGGATCGCGGTCTGGATGACATGGCGGTTGTGGTAGCGTCCGTCGCCGCCGATAACCAAAGCGGCGCCGCTGGCGGGCTGCACCACGTCGAAGGTCGATTGGATGAAGTTCTCGGCATAGCCCGGCTGGGCGAAAACCTTGACCTTCTTGCGCAGGCCGGAGGTGCCCGGCTTCTGTCCTTCGAAGGGCCTGGTGGGGATCACGGCGATCATCGGGTCTCCTGAACAAGGCGGGCGTAAAGATCGGCATAGGCGCGGCCGCTGCTGCGCCAGGAGAAGTCGCTTTTCATGCCGTTGCGCTGGATCATCCGCCATCGCTCCGGCTGGCGATAGAGCGCAACCGCGCGGCTGATCGCGGCGGCCAGCGAGGCGGCGCTGACGCCATCGAACTGCACGCCGGTGGCGGCGCCAGCCTGCAGTGCCGCAAGGTTGGCATCGACCACCGTGTCGGCGAGCCCGCCGGTCCTCGCCACCACCGGCACGCAGCCATAGGCGAGCCCGTAAAGCTGGGTCAGTCCACAGGGCTCGAAGCGCGAGGGAATCAGGATCGCGTCACCGCCGCCCTGCAGCCGGTGGGCAAGTGCCTCGTCATAACCGATTCGCACCCCGATCCGCCCTGGATGGCGCGCGGCGGCGGCGTGATAGGCGTTCTCGATCGCGGCATCGCCCGAGCCGAGCAGCGCCAGCCGCGCGCCGATCCCGACGAGATGATCCAGCACCTCGGCGAGGACGTCCATGCCCTTCTGCCAGGTCAGCCGGGTGATGACGATGAACAACGGACCATCTCCGCTCGCAAGCGCGAACTCCGCTTCCAGCGCACGCTTGTTCGCGGCGCGGCGGGAGAGCGAGCGCGGGCCGTAGCGGGCGGCGAGCTGCGTGTCGGTGTCGGGTCCCCACTCGGCGGTGTCGATGCCGTTGACGATGCCGTGCACCGCCGCGCCCCGGCTGACGATCAGCCCCTCCAGCCCCATGCCGAATTCCGGGCGACGGATCTCGTCGGCATAGGTCGGCGATACGGTGGTAATTGCGCTCGCCGAGGCGAGGCCGGCCTTGAGAAAGCTGACGCCGCGATGAAACTCGATGCCGTCGATCGACCAGGCGGTGTCGGGCAGGCCGAGCTGCGGGAACACCTCGCCGCCGAAGAACCCCTGAAAGGCCATGTTGTGGATCGTGATCACCGACGGCACGGGAGGAAAATCCCCGTGCGGAGCGTAGCGCAGAAAGGCTGGCGCCATCGCCGCCTGCCAATCGTGGGCGTGGAGCAGGTCGAACCGTCGGCCCTTGACCGCGCCGCCGGCAAGGTCAGCCGCGGCGCGGCCGAGCGCTGCGAAGCGGCGCCAATTGTCGCGCCAGTCGCGGCCGGTGGCGTCCGCATAGGGCCCGCCCTCACGCGCGTAGAGTCCGGGCGCGTCGAGCACCAGCAGCTCCTGGCCGCCGAGCCTGGCGGAAAGGATGCGCGCCGGCTCCCCGAGAAGCCAATCATACGTGTGGACGCGCTTCGGCTTGGTCAGCGCGTGCAGCACCGCCGGATAGCCGGGCAGCAGCAGCGTCATCGCCACGCCATGCGGCGCAAGCGCCGCCGGCAACGCGCCGGCGACATCGGCGAGGCCCCCGGTCTTGACCAGCGGCACCGCTTCGGAGGCGACGGAGAGGACGCGCAGGGTCATGGGTTCTTCGCCCGCGCGGCGCCCCGCGATCCTCCCCGGAACGGGAAGGTGGCACGCCGAAGGCGTGACGGAGGGGTCGGAAGACTTTCCCCAAGCGCTGTGTCCGGGATTGTGGTCCCGACCCCTCGGTCAGCCCTGAGGGCTGCCGCCTCCCCGTTCCGGGGAGGATCGTTATACAAATTTCCCCTCACTCCAGCGCCGCGATCATCGACTTGGTGATCAGGCAGACGCCGTTCTCGCTCCGGCTAAAGCGGGCGGCGTCGAGCTCCGGGTCCTCGCCGACTACCAGGCCCTCGGGAATTCGCACCCCCGAATCTAGTATAACCCGGCGCAACTGCGCGGCGCGCCCGATGTTGCAATAAGGCAGGATCACCGCCTCGTGGACGTTCGAGAAGCTGCCCATCTTGACGCCGGTGTAGAGCAGGCTGCGCGAGGCGATGGCGCCGGAAACAATGCAGTCGTTGGAGACCAGCGAGGATATCGCGGTGCCGCGCCGTCCGTCCTCGTCATGAACAAACTTGGCCGGCGCCGCGACGATCGCGTCGCTCCAGATCGGCCATTCGCGGTCGTAGAGGTCGAGGTGGGGGACGATGTCGATGAGGTCGAGGTTGGCATCGAAATAGGCGTCGAGCGTGCCGACGTCGCGCCAGTATTCGTCGATCTCCTCGGCGGCGCGGATGCAGGATGCCGTGAAGCGGTGCGCGACCGCCTTCCCGTGCTTGACCAGATAGGGGATGATGTCGCCGCCGAAATCGCGGGTCGAGCTGGGGTCGGCGGCGTCGCGACGCAGCTGTTCGAACAGGAACTGCGTATCGAACACATAGATTCCCATCGACGCGAGCGCCATTTCTGGCTGGTCCGGGATGCCCGGAGGATCGGCGGGCTTTTCGACGAATTGGGTGATCGTGTCATGTGCGTCCACGGCCATCACGCCGAAGCCCGTGGCCTCCATCCGCGGGACGACAAGGCAGCCGATGGTGACGTCCGCCCCGGCGTCGACGTGCTGACGCAGCATCAACTCGTAGTCCATTTTGTAGACGTGGTCGCCTGCGAGGATCACCATGTATTTGGGCGCGTGGCTGGCGATGATGTCCATATTCTGGAACACCGCGTCGGCCGTCCCCTCATACCACTGGGTTTCCGAGACGCGCTGCGAGGCGGGCAGGATGTCGAAGCTTTCGTTGCGTTCGGGGCGCATGAAGTTCCAGGCGCGCTGCATGTGGCGGATCAGCGAATGCGCCTTGTATTGCGTCGCCACGCCGATGCGGCGGATGCCGGAGTTGATCGCGTTCGACAGCGCGAAATCGATGATCCGCGCCTTTCCTCCGAAATAGACCGCGGGCTTGGCGCGGTTGTCGGTCAGTTCTCGCAAGCGGCTGCCACGTCCGCCCGCGAGGACATAGGCCATCGCGTCGCGTGCCAGCGGCTGTCCGATCCTATCCCTCATCCCTGTTCTCTCCCGTTATCGCGATTGCTCGTTGGGTACGAACAGCCCCACGCACTGCAACGTCATGCTGAACTCGTTTCGGCATCCATCGTGCCTGACGGCTCATTCGGGTGCGATAGGAAGGCTGGACCCCCAAACACGTTCAGGGTGACCAGGAAAGTACCCGATTGGTACATCGATCCGCTCCTCACCCCGCAAACTCCAGCATGATCGTCGCCAGCGGCGGCAGGGTGACCAGCGCCGCCCCGCCTTCCGCCCTTACCGCGCCCATATTTCCGTTGCCGCCGCCGCCGTAATGCGCCGCGTCGCTGTTGAGCAGTTCGCGCCAGACGCCGTCGTGCGGCAACGGCAGCCGGTAGTCGCCGCGCAGCGTCGGCGTCATATTGCTGACCACGGCGATCGGCGGCTCGCCCGGCGCCTTGCGCAGCCAGGCGAACACCGAATTCGCCGCATCGTCGGCCTGCAGCCATTCGAAGCCCTCGGGCTCGCAGTCGCGCGCGTGCAGCGCCGGCTTGGCGCGATAGATACCGTTGAGATCGCGCACGAGGTTGCGCACGCCTTCATGGGCCGGGGCGCCACGCAGATCCCAGTCGAGCGCGCGCGCCTCGCTCCACTCGCGCCGCTGCGCAAATTCCTGACCCATGAACAGCAGCTTCTTGCCAGGATATCCCCACATCAGCCCGTAATAGGCGCGCAGGCTGGCGAACTGCTGCCAGTCGTCACCGCTCATCTTGGCGAGCAGCGAGCCCTTGCCGTGGACCACCTCGTCGTGGCTCAGCGGCAGCACGAAGTTCTCGCTGAAGGCGTACATCAGCCCGAAGGTGATATCGTCGTGGTGATAGGGGCGATGCACGGGATCGCGCGCCATGTACTGCAGCGTGTCGTGCATGAAGCCCATGTTCCACTTAAAGCCGAACCCCAGGCTGGATCTCGACCCTTCATCATACGCCGGCAGGGTGACACCGGGCCAGGCCGTCGATTCCTCGGCGATGGTGATGAAGCCGGGATGCGAACCATAGACGGCGCGGTTGGTGGCGCGCAGGAATTCCACCGCCTCCCAGTTCTCGCGCCCGCCCTCGTCATTGGGGATCCACTCGCCCGCCTCCCGCGAATAGTCGCGGTAGAGCATCGAGGCGACGGCATCGACGCGCAAGCCATCGACGTGATAGCGCTCGGCCCAGAACAACGCGTTGTTGACCAGGAAGCTGGCCACTTCCCGCCGCCCGAAATTGTAGATCAGCGTCAGCCAGTCGGGGTGGAAGCCGAGCTTCGGGTCGGCATGCTCGTAAAGCGCGGTGCCGTCGAAAGCGATCAGGCCGTGCGCGTCGGTGGGGAAGTGCGCCGGCACCCAGTCCACCAGCACGCCGATGCCGGCGCGGTGGGCGCCATCGACGAAGCGCGCGAAGCCGGCGGGCTCGCCGAAGCGGGCGCTCGGAGCGTAAAGCCCGGTGGTCTGGTAGCCCCAGGACGGATCGTAGGGGTGCTCGGACACGGGCAGGAACTCGATGTGGGTAAAGCCGAGTTCGACGACATAGGGGATTAGGCGATCGGCCAGTTCGTCCCAGCTGAGGAACGCGTCATGGCCGTGGCGCTGCCACGAGCCTGGGTGGACCTCGTAGATCGAGATCGGCTGCCGGCGAGGATCGACACCCGCCCACCACGCGCGGTGCGCCGCGTCGCCCCACTCCGGCTTACCGGGCTCGGCGACGATCGAGGCGGTGGCGGGCCGCATCTCCGAGGCGAAGGCGAACGGATCGGCCTTGAGCGGCTGCACCTCGCCGCCCGGACCGACGATATGGTACTTGTACGTTCGACCGGGGCCGATGTCCGGGATGAAAATCTCCCACACGCCGATGTCCCGGCGGACACGCATCGAATGGCGGCGCGGATCCCAGTCGTTAAAGTCGCCGACCAGGCTGACCAGCGAGGCGTTGGGCGCCCACACCGCGAAATGCACGCCTTGCGCACCCTGGTGCGTGAGCACATGCGCGCCGAGCTTGTCGAACAGCCGGAAATGCGTGCCTTCCGCGATGAGCAGATCGTCCAGCGGCCCGAGCACCGGCCCGAAGCTATAGGGATCGGCCAGCCACCATTCGCTGCCGGCGGCGGCGCAGCGGTAACGTATCGGCTGGCGCGGACCGGCGAGCTTGCCCTCGAACAAACCGCGCGGATCGATGCATTCGAGCATGCCCAGCGACTTTCCGGCGAGGTCATGCGCCTCGGCGATTTCAGCGCCGGGGAGAATTGCGCGGGCGAAGGCGCCCGACGGGCCCTCATGCACGCCGAGCAGCGAGAACGGATCGGCGTGGGTGCCGTCGAGCAGTGCTTGAAGAGCCTTCGCCGGCGGCTTCACATGACCTTCCAGATATCTCGCGCGTATTCGGTGATGGTGCGGTCCGAGGAGAACCATCCGACGTTGGCGATGTTGCGGATCGCGCTGGCACGCCAGGCGGCGGTGTCTTCCCACCGCACATCGACCTGCCGCTGCGCCGCTGCGTAGCTCTCGAAGTCGGCGGCGACCATGAACCAGTCGTGCTCGTGGATGCCGGCCATCAGATCGGCGTAGCGATGCGGATCGTCCGGAGAGAACACGCCCGAGGCGATGGCAGTGAGCGCCTGGCTCAATTCACGCGATCCCTCGATGATTTCGCGCGGGTTGTAGCCATTGGATCGACGCTCGGCTACCTCGTCGGCGGTCAGGCCGAAGATAAAGATATTGTCGTCGCCGACCCGGTCCTTGATCTCGATATTGGCGCCGTCGAGCGTGCCGATGGTCAGCGCCCCGTTGAGCGCGAACTTCATGTTGCCGGTGCCTGACGCCTCCATGCCGGCGGTCGAGGTCTGCTCGGAAAGGTCGGCGGCCGGGATGATCCTTTCCGCCAGCGACACGTTGTAATTGGGCACGAACACGACCTTGAGCAGTCCGCCGACGGCAGGATCGGCATTGACCCGCCGCGCGATGTCGTTGGCGAGCTTTATCACCAGCTTGGCGTTGTGATAGCTCGACGCCGCCTTGCCGCCGAAGATCTTTACGCGCGCCACCCAGTTCTTCTCCGGGTGGCTGCGGATCTGGTCATACAGCGCCACCGTCTCGATCAGATTGAGCAGCTGGCGCTTGTATTCATGGATGCGCTTGATCTGGACATCGAACATCGCGTCAGGGTCGAGCCGAACGCCCGTGAGATGCTTCAAGTGATCGGCCAGCGCCGCCTTGTTGGCGCGCTTCACCGCCGCCACCTGCTCGCCAAGCGCGCCGTCGTCGGCCAGCGCGTTCAACCCCGCCAACAGCTCGGTATCGTCGAGGAAGCCGTCGCCGATCGCCGCGCGGATCACCGACGTCAGCCCCGGATTGCACTGCTGCAGCCAGCGGCGAGGGGTGACGCCGTTGGTCTTGTTGTTGATCCGGTCCGGATAGAGCCGGTGCAGGTCGGCGAAGACCGTCTTCTTCATCAACTCCGAATGCAGCGCCGCGACGCCGTTGACGCTGTGCGCGCCGGTGAAGGCGAGGTTGGCCATCCGCACCCGCCGCTGGCCGCCCTCGTCGATCAGCGAGATTGCCGAAACCGCGCCCTCGTCCAGCCCGGCCTTGCGCGCTTCGCGCAGCACCCGGGAGTTGATGGCATAGATGATCTGCATGTGGCGCGGCAGCAGCCGCTCGAACAGCGGCAGCGGCCAGCTTTCCAGCGCCTCGGGCAGCAGCGTGTGGTTGGTGTAGCCGACCGTCCTCTGGGTGAGCGCCCAGGCCTCGTTGAATTCCAGCCCGTATTGATCGAGCATCAGCCGCATCAGCTCGGCGACGCCGACCGCCGGGTGCGTGTCATTGAGCTGGATCGCGGCCTTGTCGGGCAGGGTGCGGATATCGTGGAAGAACTGCATGTGGCGGCGGACGATGTCCTGGATCGAGGCAGAGGAGAAGAAATACTCCTGCCGCAGCCGCAGCTCCTGCCCGGCTGGGGTCGAATCCGCCGGATAGAGCACCCGCACCAGCGAATCGGCGCGGACCTGGTCGGCCAGCGCGCCGCTGTGATCGCCGGCGTTGAAGGCGTCGAGCTGCAGTGTTTCGACCGGCGTGGCCGTCCACAGCCGCAGCGTGTTGACGCGCTTGCCGCGCCACCCGGCGATCGGGGTATCGACCGCGGTCGCCTCGACCTCCTCGGCCGGCTTCCACACGACGCCGTCGTCCTCCGCCACCACTTCGCCGCCGAAGCCGATGCGATAGGCGCTTTCCCGGCGCTCGAACTCCCAGGGGTTGCCGTGCGCCAGCCAGGTTTCCGGCAGCTCGATCTGCCAGCCGTCCTGGATGCGCTGGCGGAACATGCCGTTCACATAGCGGATGCCGTAGCCGTAGGCCGGGATGTCGAGGCTGGCGAGGCTCTCCATGAAGCAGGCCGCGAGCCGGCCCAGACCACCGTTGCCCAGTGCCGCGTCGGGCTCCATCTCCTCGAGCAGCGCCAGGTCGAGGCCATGGTCCTTGAGCGCCTGTTGCATGGCCCCAGTGAGCCCCATGTTGCTGAGCGCGTCGCGCATCAGCCGGCCGATCAGGAATTCGAGGCTGAGGTAATAGACCCGCTTGCCCTCGTCGGCGTAGGTCTTGCGCGTCGATTCCATCCAACGGTCGATCACCGCGTCACGCAAAGTCAGCGCGGCGGCGGTGAACCAGTCGTGCGGCTTGGCGGCGCGCTCGTCCTTGCCGACGCGGTGCCGAAGCACGTCGATGATCTGCGCCTCCATGTCGGCGGAGGGAAGGGAAATAGGATCCAGCACGGGCGAGCTCCCTGGATATCACGCCGCCGACCCCCCTGGCCCGCGCCCACGCGATCGATAGACGTCTCTCCCGAGGGCAATGGCTATGGCAGCGCGAGCGCCGCGACAAGATGATTGTGCGCCGCCGCAGAATTATCGGCGCGCCGCCGGTTGGCCGTGATAGGACGATCGGCAGCAGCTATTCGACCGATTGGGACCGCCACATGCCCCCTGAGCCCGACAGCGCTGACCCACCTTGGTGGCGCGGGGCGACGATCTATCAGATCTATCCGCGCAGCTTCCAGGACAGCGACGGCGACGGGGTCGGTGACCTGCCGGGGATCACGCAAAGGCTCGATCATGTCGCCTCGCTTGGGGTCGACGCGATCTGGGTGTCGCCGTTCTACTGCTCGCCGATGCGCGACTTCGGCTATGACGTTTCCGACTATTGCGACGTCGATCCGGTGTTCGGCACGCTCGCCGACTTCGACGCGATGATCGCCCGCGCGCACGGGCTGGGCATCCGGGTGATCGTCGATCAGGTCTATTCGCACTGCTCCAGCGACCACGCCTGGTTCGCCGAGAGCCGGTCGAGCCGCGACAATCAGAGGGCCGACTGGTACGTCTGGCGCGACCCCAAGCCCGATGGTTCGCCTCCGAACAACTGGCAGGCGGTGTTCGGTGGCCCGTCCTGGACCTGGGACGGGCGTCGCGGCCAGTATTACCTGCACAACTTCCTGCCCAGCCAGCCGCAGATGAACCTGCACAACCCCGCTGTGCAGGACGCGATGCTGGGTGTCGCGCGGTTCTGGCTGGAGCGGGGCGTCGACGGCTTCCGCATCGACGCGCTTAACTTCGCAATGTTCGATCCCTTGCTGCGGGACAATCCGCCTGCGCCGCTCCGCGAGCGCACCCGCACCCGCCCGTTCGACTTTCAGCTTCACGTGCACGACCAGTTCCACGCCGACACCGTCGGCTTCATCGCGCGGCTGCGCGCGCTTGCCGATGGCTTCGGCGCGACCTTCACCGTCGGCGAGGTTGGCGGCGACGAGGACAATGTCGAGATGAAGCGCTTCACGCGCGGCGAGGACCGCCTGAACTCGGCCTATGGCTTCGATTTCCTCTATGCCCCGGCACTTACTCCGGACTTCGTCGCCGAAACCATGGCGCGCTGGCCGGGCGCGCCGTCCGCGAGCGGCGAGGCGGAAGGCTGGCCGAGCTGGGCGTTCGAAAACCACGATGCGCCGCGCGCGATCTCGCGCTGGTGCGATCCCGAACACCGCGCCCGCTTCGTCCGGGTCAAGATGGCGCTGCTGCTGGCGCTACGCGGCTCGGTCATCCTCTACCAGGGCGAAGAGCTTGGGCTGGAGCAGGACGAAATCCCGTTCGAGCTGCTCCGCGACCCGGAAGCAATCGCCAACTGGCCGCGCACCCTCTCGCGCGACGGCGCCCGCACGCCGATGCCGTGGCGGGACGAGCCGCTCGGCGGGTTTACCACCGGCGCGCCGTGGCTGCCGCTCTCGAACGCCAACCTCGCCCGTGCCGTCGCCACGCAGGAGGCGGACCCCAGCTCGCTGTTGCACTTCACCCGCGAAATGCTGGCGCTGCGCAACGCTCATCCCGCGCTGCGGCTGGGCGCCTTCGAGGCATGCGAGGTGGATGGCCCGCTGCTCAGCTTCGAGCGTCTAGCCCCCGGCGAGCGGCTGCACTGCCTGTTCAACCTCGGCGCCGAGCCGCTCGCCGCCGCGCGCTTGCGGCCCGACGCGAGGCTGCTGCTGTCGGTGAACGGCGCGGGTGTTGGCGGGATACCCGGTCATTCGGCAATGTTCGCCGTTGTTTGAGGTGCGGACGTCCGACATTTCCGTTCCGGCGCGCTATCGCGAAGCGGCGACGGCGCGCGCCATCGCCGCCATCGCCGCAAGCTTCGAACAGCTGCTCGGGCGCGCCCTGACCGAGCGGGGCGACGACCCGATTGCTGCGCTGTGGCACGCGCCCGCGGTGATCGTCACCCATGGCACAGAGCCGGACCCGCGCTTCTTCTTCGGCAATCGCGCCGCGCTCGACGCCTTCGAGTACCCGCTTGATCGCTTCATCGGCATGCCCTCGCGGCTGACCGCCGAGGCGCCGGTCCGCGACGAGCGACGGGCATTGCTGGCGAGAGTCACTGCCGAGGGCTTCATCGCCGATTATGCCGGTATCCGGGTGACGGCCACCGGCCGCCGCTTCCGGATCGAACGGGCGATCGTGTGGAACGTGACGGATCCGGCCGGCGTGCCGATCGGCCAGGCCGCGACCTTCACCTTGTGAACGGGGATTGGCCGAGGCGGCTTAACCCAAATCTGGCGCGGTGGCGTTGATCAGCATCGCCCACATCGAGAAGCAGCCGATCAGCGTGGTCAACTCGACCGCCGCCGGCTCGCCGTAGGTGTCGCGTATCGCCGCGAACAGGTTCTCCGGCACTTCGCCCGCCACCACGGACGCGACATATTCGAGGATCAGCGATTGCTCGGCGTCGAACAGGCTGCTGGTCCGCCAATAGGGGATCGCTGCCAGCCTATCGAGCCCAAGCCCCGTTGATTCGGCGCGCGGCAGGCGCGCCTCGAAGGAGAAGGCGCTGCGGAAATGCAGATTGACCGCCTGGACCGTCAGCTCGATCAGCTCGGGGCGCCGGCTCCAGCTGGTCTGCAGCGCAATGAAGCTGGTGAGCCGGGCCAGATGCAGCGCCAGTCGCGGGTTCTGCGCGGCGATCGCCATGCCGGAATGTGTCTTGTCGATCTCGGGCTCAGCCGCGCCCGGCGCCAGGAAGGCGAACAGCTCGGTGAGCGCATCGCGGGTGTCCGCGCCCGCCGCTCCGGGATGGTCCGCCGCCCGGAACACCGGCTTCACCCTCGCCATCGTGCACTCCCTTAACCAGCCTGGCCAAGCCGCGAAGCATAGGATCGGCGTTGGCGGAACGGCAAGGTCGATCGTGTAGGTCTTACTCGGCTATGGTGGCCGCGCCCGGCCGCCCATCGGCGCGCCGACGCGCGCGCTCGGAATGGCGGCGGCGGCGTTTGGCGAGCGCGTCGGCGTTGGGCACCACGCTTTCGACGAGGTCCGCGAGCACCGCGCCGCGCTCGCCCCGCAGGCGCGCCGGGCCGGTCGTCGTGTCGCACTCCGTCTGGCGCTCGATCTCGGCGTTGAGCAGAGCACCGGCGAGCACACCATAAGCCGATAAATAGAGCCACATCAGGAAGACCACGACCGCCGACAGCGACCCGTAGGTGGCGCTGTAGTCGCTGATATAGGCGACATAGAGCGAGAAGCCGAACGAAACCGCCACCCACAGCAGGGTTGAGAGCAGCGCGCCCGGCGCCAGCCAGCGCCATTTCGCCGGGCGCCGATCCGGCCCGAAGCGCATGATCAATGCGAAGCCCAAGCTGCCCAGCAAGATCGCCGCCACCCAGGTGAGTACCTTGAACAGCAACTCGGTCCCCGGACCGAGGAACACGCTGGTCCGCGTCTGCAGCCAGGCGAAAACGCCTCCGCTGATCAGCCCGATCGCGGCGATGAACGCAGTGGCAATGGTCAGTGCCGCCGCCTTCCACGTCAGGGTCCACAGGCTGCGCGTCTCGCGCTCCTCGTTGATGATGTTGAGCGCGCCGATCATCCCGCTGGCGGCGCGCATCCCGCCGTAGATCGCGAATAGCAGCGCGATCGCCAGGGCGATGCCGGTGACGCTGGTGTTGGTGGTGACGACGTTGACCAACTGGTCCTGGATCAGCTTCGCCGCCTCGGCCGGCACCACCCGGACGATGCTCTGCATCTGTTTTTGAACGGTGGCGACATCGCCAATCAACCCGTAGATCATCACCGTCGCGCCGATCAGCGGGGTCAGCGCAAGGAAGGCGTAGAAGGCGACGCCGCCCGCCAGCAGCGGAATATTGTGAAAGTCGCTCATCACCCAGGCCCGCTTGAGAACCTGGATCCACGCGGCTTTGGGCAGCGACAGCGGCGAGTTCGCGGTTGCCCCGGGTTGCGCACTGCGCGAAGGTGGCGCGCCGTCGCTAGGCCGGTCCGCCGCTGCCGGCGGGGAACCGGTGGCGTCCTCGTCCGCTTCGGGGATGGCATCGCTGCTGGTCAAGGTCCGCCCCATAAGGGAAATCGCGCGATAGTAACCGTTAAACCGAGGCAATTCGTGAACTCGCCACAGGGTTCCACCCGCGCGGCCGTCCGTTTGCGCGTCGTCGCTGCAGGGGCGAGCACGCTGGCGCTGGCGCTGGTTTTCGCCTCCGCGCCCGCCTGCGCGCAGGACGGTGCATCATCCCGCCCGGCGATGGCGCCGGTGTTACCTGGCAAGTCTCCAATTTCGGGCACGGGCGCGGAAGCGGCCAAGGCCGGGGAGTTGCCGGTCCCGTCGCCACCGCCGGGAGCGCGATTGCCCGCCGTCGACCCGATCATCTCCGACCGGGAGTTCAACGCCGCGATCCCGCCGCTCGATGCCGCCGATGATCCCGAACTCGCGCGCCCGCTCGAATCGATCGATGCGTTCGAGCGTCGTCTCGCGGCGCAGCAGGCCGGGGCCAAGCCCGAGGAAGGCCAAGCCGCGCCCGCCGGCCAGCCCGCGCTGTCCGATCAGACGACGCGCGAAGCGATCGGCGACGCGCCGATCCGCGACGCGGAACTGGCCCAGCCGCTGCCGCCTCTGAACGCCTTCCAGGTCGAGCCGGTCCCGGCCGGCGAGCCCGAGAAGGACGAGGGGGACACCACAGTCCGCTACGCGTTCCGAGTGAACGGGCTTGAGGCCGCCGACAAGGACGCCGGCACCGATCTTTCCGGAGAGTTCCGACGCCTGTCGGCGCTGCGTGACGGCCACGGCAAGGCAAGCAACGCGGCGATGGTTGCAGCCCGGGTCACCGAGGACAGCCGGCTGCTTAAGCGCATCCTCGCCTCGGAAGGCTGGTACGACGCCGATGTTCGCACCCGCGTCGATCGTGCCGAGGGCGAGAACACGGTCGCGCCGCTGGCCGCCGTGCTCGATGTCACGCCGGGCAAGCGCTATGTCTTGTCCGAGATCGTCGTCAACGCCGGTCCGACCGTCCCGTCCGACCTCATTGCCAAGAACCTCGCGCTCAATCCCGGCGAGCCGATCATCGCCCAGCGCGTCCTGGGGGCGGAGGCGCAGGTCGCGCTGGCGCTGCCGCAGAACGGCTACCCGTTCGCCAAGGTCGGCCAGCGCGACCTCTTGCTCGATCCGGAAGCGGGCAGCGGGCTTTATACGCTGCCGGTTGAGGTCGGGACCCGCGCGCGGTTCGGCGATTTCGCCACCCAGGGGAAGCTCGCCTTCAATGCCAAACACGTCGCGGTGCTCGCCCGCTTCAAGCGCGGCGAGCTCTACGACAGCCGCAAGGTCGACGATCTGCGCCAGGCGCTGGTCGCCACCGGACTGTTCTCGACGATCGCGGTCGAGCCGCTGCACACCGGCCAGCCCGCGCCCGACGATACAGAATTTGTCACGATGAGCGTCGATCAGCAGGCGGGGCCTCCACGCACGATCGCCGCTACCGCTGGTTACGGCAGCGGCGAGGGCATCCGCGCCGAGGCCAGCTGGACCCACCGCAATCTGTTCCCGCCCGAGGGCGCGTTGATCGTCCACGGCATCGCCGGCACCAGGGAGCAGGCAGCGGGGGTCACCTTCCGCAGGTCGAACGCCGGCAAGCGCGACCGCACCTTCGATATCGTCGCCGAAGCGCGGCACAGCAATTTCGACGCCTACAGCGCTTTCACCGGCCGGCTCGCCGCGCGGATGAGCCGCGATTCGACGCCGATCTGGCAGAAGCGGTTCACCTGGGCGGCCGGCGCGCAGCTGATCGGCACGATCGAGAAGGACTACGATTTCACCGCAAACAAACGCGTCTCGCGGACCTATTACATCGCCGGGCTGACCGGCCAGCTCGGCGTCGATTTCAGCGACAGCCTGCTGAACCCGACCAAGGGCTTTCGCGTTACCACGCTGATCGAGCCGGAAGGCTCGGTCGCCGGCGGCTTCACGCCCTATGTCCGCGCCCGCATCGATGCGTCCGGGTATTATCCGGTGAGCGATTCGTTGGTGCTCGCCGGGCGGGTCCGACTCGGAACGATCCAGGGCGCGTCGCTGCTGGCGCTGGCGCCGTCGCGGCGCTTCTACTCGGGCGGCGGCGGCTCCGTCCGGGGTTTCGCCTACCAGCGGCTCGGGCCGCTCGATCCGCTCGGCAATCCGATGGGCGGGCGCAGCCTGAACGAGGCGGCCGCCGAGGTCCGCTATCGCTTCGGCAATTACGGCGTGGTCGGCTTCATCGACGCCGGCCAGGCCTATACCTCCACGATTCCGAAGTTCTCGAACTTGCGCTACGGCGTCGGCGTCGGCGGCCGGTTTTATACCAATTTCGGCCCGCTTCGGCTCGACCTGGCCACACCGATTGCCCGTCGCAAGGGCGAGAGCAGGTTTAATATTTATGTCTCGATCGGGCAGGCGTTCTGATGGCGGACGCGCGCACGCCCGATCCAGATGCGCCGGACGACGCCACGACGGAAATAGTAGTCGTCGAGCGCCGCCGCGCTTGGCCGTGGCGTGTCGCCAAATATGGCGCGGCGGCGCTGCTCGGGCTGCTGGCGATCGTCGCGCTGGCGCTGTTCGGACTCAACACCGGGCCTGGCCACCGCCTCGTTACCGACCAGATCGAGAAGCTCACCTTCGAGAACGGCTTGCGCATCTCGGTCGGCCGCATCGAGGGGTCGATCTACGGCCAGATGGTCCTCCGGAACCTGTCGATCCGCGATCCGAAGGGCGAATTCCTGTTTTCGCCCGAAGTGCGGGTGGACTGGCGGCCGTTTGCCTATGCGCGCAACCACATCGACGTGCGCTCGGCGACCGCGCAGCGGATGATCCTGCGCCGGTTGCCCGAGTTCAAGCTGACAGCGCCGAGCGATGCGCCGCTGCTCCCGGATCTCGACATCGACATCGACCGGCTGCAGGTCGAACGCTTCATCGCCGAGCCGCCGGTATCGGGCGAACGGCGCGTCGCCACCCTCGACGGCGCCGCGCATATCGCCAGCGGCCGCGCGCAGTTGCGGTTCAGCGGCAGAACCATCGCCGGCGCGGGTGTCGCCCAAGGCGGGGACCGGGTGGCGCTGGTGCTGGACGCGCTGCCCGCACGCAATCGGCTCGACTTGAAGCTGACCCTGGCTGCGCCGAAAGGCGGCGTGCTGGTGGCGATGGCCGGGCTGAAGCAGCCGCTGGCGGTGCGGCTCGACGGACGCGGCGACTGGAACGCGTGGCAAGGTAAGCTCGACGCGAATCTGGGTGGCGAGGAACTGGCCCGGCTGGCGGTGTTGGCGACAAACGGCACCTTCACTATCAAGGGTCCAACACGGCTGGCCCGGCTGGTGACGGGACCGACCGCGAGCCTGCTGGGGCCTGTCACCACGATCGACCTTGCCGCCGCGTTGGCCGAGCGGCGCGCCAAGCTGACCGGCACGATTTCTAGCGACGCCTTCACTCTTGCCAGCGACGGCGGGATCGATCTGGCGGACAACAGCTTCGATAGGCTGAAGCTCGCCTTCGTGCTGCTCAGGCCGTCGGCGCTCGCGCCGAACCTGAGCGGCAGTGGCGTCAGGGCGCTGCTCACCCTCGACGGCCCGTTCCGCACCCCCGGCGTCGACTACACGCTCACCGCCGACCGGCTGGTGATGAACGCGATGGGACTCGAACGCCTGACCGCCAGTGGCGCCGCCAAGGTCGATTCCGAGCACATCATCGTGCCGGTAGCGGCACGCGCCGCTCGGATCACCGGGCTAGACACGGTCGCCGGCGGCTCGCTCGCCAACGTCCGCCTGAACGGCGACATCGCCATCGACGGGCCGCGCATCCTGTCGGACAACATGCGGCTGAGGTCCGATCGGATCGACGCCGGGCTGATCCTGCTCGCCGATACCTCGAAGGGTCTCTACACCGGCGCGGTCAACGGCCGCATCGACAATTATCGGGTCGAGAGTGTCGGCATTTTTAACATAGAGACCAACGCGGACCTCAAGGCGGTGCCGGGCGGCTTCGCCATGACCGGCAAGGTCCGCGCCCGCTCGACCCGATTCACCAACCAGAGCGTCGCCAACTTCCTTGGAGGCAACGCCGTCGCCTCAAGCGATGTCCGGTATGGTCCGGACGGAGTGATCCGATTCACCAATCTGCGCCTCGCCGCGCCGGCGGTGCGGGTGACGAACGGCAGCGGCAGCTATTCCCCCGGCGGCCAGCTTGCGCTCAACGCCAGCGCGGTTTCGCGCCAGTACGGGCCGATCGGCCTGCGCGTCGCCGGCACCATTGCCGACCCGCGCGCGCATATCACCGCAACGCACCCCGGGCTCGGTATCGGCATCGCCAATCTCGATGCGGAGATCATCGGCGCGCGCGGCGGCTATCGCCTCAACGCCAAGGGAGACACCGACTACGGCAGGCTGGTCGCCGATGTCACCCTGGGCACCCAGGGACCGCTGTCGCTTGAGATCAACAGCGGCAATCTCGGCGGCATCGACTTTGCCGGACGGCTACGTCAGACCGCCGCCGGACCCTTCGCCGGGCAACTTACCGCGCGCGGCAGCGGCCTCGGCGGCGTCGTCCGGCTGGCGGCGGCGGGGCGCTACCAGGAAGCGCTGATCAATCTGCGCGCCACCGACACCACCCTGCCCGGCCCCGCGCGCCTGACCATCGGCGCCGCGATCGTCGATGCACGAGTGGTACTGTATGAGCGGCCTTACGTGGTGGCCGACGCGCAGCTGGCGAGCACCACCTATGGCGCGCTGACCATAAACGCCGCCCGCGTCATCGTCGATTATCGCGACGGCGCCGGCAAGGCGAAGGCACTGGTCGAGGGTACCAGCGGCCTTCCCTTCCGCATCGCCGTCAACG